>JAJDBF010000022.1 GCA_029261535.1 Nitrospinaceae bacterium
GTGACACCAGCCGATGTTTACAATGGACGGCATCGGGAGGTCTTATCAAAACGCGACCAGATTAAACAAAAAACCCTGGCCATGAGGAGAAAACTCTACCTCAAATTCAGGGTCGCGTAACGCATTGTTGAACTTTTATCAACAAGAAGATAGAATCAACGTGTCTCTAACTTAAATCCACATCCGGTACACATTCGTCTGACGACATACAATTTTCCATGCTGATATCGTTTCTTAGCGATACGGCATGCTGTTGCCGCTGAGTTGGGTGGAGATATCCCGCTCGGCCTGATTTTCTTTAGTGACAAAAGTTTCCAGTTCTTTGGTTGAGTCGAATTCAAACTGGCGCGGTTCTTTCTGTCCGCAAATTTCTTCGTCCTGCTCAACGACAATATGTGTGCCCTCGATGGAGGAGATGGCAAATTTTTTGCGAGTGTTCAGTCGTTTGAAAATAGTTCGACACTCAATTTCATATTCCTGTTCGGTTGACATGATGGTTTCCTTCCAGTGACCAGTTTCTCAAAAATTTACACGATGCGGTGCCTCCATTATAATTCTTTCGGCGCAGAATAATAGCTTTTGTCAGGGGAAAAATGGAAATATTGGAGACTTTCGGGGGTTAATCCGGCGCGCATTTTATGTTAAGATTGTCACGCGTTAACTGGTCGTCCGCATTTCCACCTTGAGTCCTTCGAGGTGGGCTTCCATTCCTCACTCCCGGCTTGCCCCGCTCCCGGCTGTCCAAGCCAATCAGGAATTTTTCCATGCCCTCTTCCCGCACCTTGAAGTCCCTCGCCGAAACTCTCATTAAAGAATCGTCCACTCCTTTTTCTACTGAAGAATATCTCGAACGCATCAAAGACAGTTGGCGGCGGCGCATCGCCCCCTCGACCCTTGAAGGCCTCAAACAGAATTTGCAGGATCATCATCTGCTGATCGAAACGCCGGAGGGCGGCTACCTGCCGTATCGACTGGTGCTGGAGCGCATCGGGCACCTGCCGTTGCTGGTTCAGTTGAGTGCGATGGAATGGCAACGCAAACTGTTCATCCCCGGCCATCAGGTGATCCCGTTTCTCTCCGGAGGTTTGAGCGAAGAGGACCCGGTGTTTCACGATGTCGGTGGTCGCGAAATGAAAAAGACGCGCGCGTCTTTTTATATAGAAGAGGTGCTGACGCATTACGAATATGCAGGGGAGACGCATTTCCCGGACCGAATCCGCATCAACGAACGCATCCCCGGTAAAAGTAAAATCGATTTGACCGTGTGGGACCTGTCGTCCTTGATCGCAAGCGGGCAGTTGAAATCCGGCGATGCGATGAAAATCACCTTGCAGGATTATCACACCGGCAGATTTCAGTTTGAAATTTATCCCAAAGAAGAACTGCGGCGGGACCGTCTGCGTCTGCGTGCGTTTCATGTGGCACTGGAGAATACGATGAAACAGCAGTGGCAAGAGGGCGGACAAAAACCGGTCGGGTTAGAGAAGCAGTTACTACAGTCAATTTTTGCCCTGGAAAAAGATCAGCTTCACCCACCGGCGTTTTCGCTGACCGGTCTGGTTGAGTCATTGAACCATTTATCGGTTTATCGGGGTGCCGACCGTGGTCTTCACTTTGCTCCGCTGGAAGCTGTTCTGCCGGATGAAATCATGTGGGAGGAAGCGCCGCGTATGCCGAACGGCAGTACCGCTTCCCTCGACGCGATTTTTCAGGACATGGGGCTGGCGTTTAGCGAGCCCGAGTTCAAGGCTATTTTATACGCCCTGATGGGGGAAGACGATTTCAACGTCGAAGCCGTGTTCCAATTATTGTTTGAAGGCAAGAAGGATCATTTCCACAGCAAAAAACAGCACAACGCGTTTTATCGGAAACTTCGCGTTCTGCTGAACGCCGTTTGCGCGGAGTTGAAAACGCCCGAGCCGAAACTGGTCACGGAGCTTCGCATGCGGACCACTTTTATCAAATTAAGATTGATCGAAATCCTGCGTTATTTTGAAGAACAGGAAGTGACATTGCCGGACCTGCCGGAATCGATCCTCGATCAATTGGCCGACCTCGACACATTTTGTGTCGATGCCCTGAAGAAACTTGCCGACCGACCGCGTCCGCCGGATGTCAAAGCCATCCGCGATATCCGGCTCGGACTAAAAGTGATGCAACCCCACCTCGACCGCCTCGAAGAAGACGTGTATTACCGCCTCGGTATTTACTAGCCACTCGGCGGAGGGCCAGAAAAAGTAGACCTCTGCTATAATTTCCCTCCATGGAAAAGAAAAAAGGTGGCAGGAAATCCTGGCATGTATCCACGCTCGTAAGACGCGCTTTGAATTCAAAAAGCGATGACTCGTATTGGGGATGTGTGAGGGAACTTCACTGGCGTGGGAATATTGAAGTGTTCCAGGCCGCAAAAAAATATTGTAATAGCTCGAAGGTTCGTGAGCGATGTTTTGGTGCCGAAGTCTTAGCTCAGCTTGGGGTAACGGAGCGACCTTTCAGAAAGGAGACGCTACAAATATTCCATAAATTGTTAAAAACTGAGGCCTCGGCGAAGGTGCTTTATTCAGTACTTGTTGCAATCAGTCATTCTCAGGAATCTAAAGACGTGCGTGGCACAAAAATAATAGCTGGATTTCGCTGTCACCCATCAAAAGATGTTCGATATGGGGTAGCATTTGCGTTGGCTGGCCGTAAAAACAGTATTTCGGTGAGCACTCTGATCTACTTGTCTCGCGATAAATCTCCTGACGTTCGTGACTGGGCTACGTTTGGGCTTGGTGCATTGATTGAATTGGATACTCCTGCAATTCGAAAAGCTCTTTTTAATCGGCTGGATGATTCGGATGGTGACACGCGCGGGGAAGCGATGGTAGGGCTTGCGAGGCGAAAGGATCCCAGAGTGAAGTCATTTATTATTTTGGAGATCGAAAGAAAAAATGAAACTGCGTACAATTATGTCTATGATGCGGCAGAAGAATTTGGTGACAAGAAATTAATTTCGTTAGTGGAACGTCAATTATGACTAGCTTTAAAATTAATTCTCCTCAAGGCTCGGGCTGAAAAGGTACGGGCCATAGACAAGGGCGAACAGCACATAGGCGCCGCTCCAGAGCAGGGCCGACCCGCCAAACACGAGAGAGGTCGGGAGGTCAGTGATTGGGCCAAAGACGCGCAGTAGTGCACCGAGGTTCACCAGACTGTAGATCATGATCGTCATCGGCCCCGCGTATTTTGGTCGCCCGGTATGGCCGAGGCTGGCGCGGGTCATGATCGCCAGCGTCATCGAGCCGATGGCTCCGGTGGTGAGCGCGTGCAGGGCATCGTTCTGATACAAACCCCACCCAAGAGTCGCTGATCCCATGATGAGTAGCGACATCGCCAGCCAGCCATAACCCACATGCAGGATCAGCACCAACGGCTCCCGCCAGGTCAGCCATCCATACCAGCGTGACAGGCGGACAATGTTCATCAATCCCGCTACGATCAAAAGCCAGCCGGTCACAGCGGCTTGAGGCAGAACCGTCCAGATGATTGCGGCGAGTGCGGTAAGCAGGAGTATTGCGCCATCGAAACGGGAGAAATCCGGAGGCCGTTGCGGCAGGCCCCGCTCCTCCATAAAGTCCTCGGTAAAACCGGGAGCCACGCGTCCGCCGATCAACGCGAGCAGAAGGATGATGACCATGAATCCCATGCGCTCAGGCAAATCGGTAGCCGAGTCGTTTAGAGCCTGCACATGAAACAGAATGTTGGCGATCGCAAAGAGACTGATCAACACGCCGATGGGCGACCGGTCCCAGGCCTTCCCCATAGCAATTTCCCGCCAGACAATAACAGCCAGCGCAAGAGGAAACGCCGCGTCAATTATGGCGCACACAATGGGCGGAGGCCAGGGAAGGGCAATGACCAGCCGTCCTGCCAGCCACAAGGCCCACAAAACGATTAGCGGCAAACCCTTTATGGGAGGACGGTCTGTCCAGTTGGGCATGGCGGTGAGCAGAAAACCGGCGATCACGGCGGGCAGAAAGCCAAACACCATTTCATGCACATGCCATTCTCGCGGACCATACAGAAAATCAGTGTTATGGGACCCGGAAAGATACATCGCCCAGATCGGGAGGACGACACCGGCAAAGACGGATGCACTCAGAAAGAACGGACGAAATCCGTAAGAGAAGATGGGCATGATTTTTTTAGGGAATCAGAAAAGTGTTAAGTCCGTCAGGAGTTATAGGGCACCTGGAAGTTTTGAATTTTTGGGTCGCGCCTGGTTTTTATATTCCCTCTTTTTAAAGAGGGACGCGAAGGTGCTGGCGCACAGCCAGCAAAGAGCAGGGTGATTTTAAACATTGGGTCTGGATCAAACCTGTTTTAAGAATCCAGAGTCTGATAAACCCACACTATCTAAATCCCCACGACCCCCTTTAAACGGAGACCTTTGCATAACCAAAAAAACAAAAGCAAAGGCGAGATTCTTCACTTCGTTCAGAATGACAGTTTGTTGATTTTATTTGTCACATTCAAGAACGCGAATAGCGTTCTTGAACAGGAGAGCTTGTCCTTAACCTGTCGAAGTGCGGCATCCGCCTTTCAGTCCCTCAAAAAGCACATAAGCAAAGGCCTCCTTTATAAAAGGAGAGCTTTGCATAACACCACAAAAAATAATAAACCAGATTCTCAGCGCAAAATGTTTCCTGCTTATCAAGCAATCATGCTGTGCAGAGCAGGGTTGATGGTCTCAACCCAAGTCCCTCTAAGGGCATGGCCGGAGGCGTGGTTGATTTTGACTTTGACAATATCGCCCGGCTCTAAACTTTCATCCGGACTGGCAATCATCACGTTCCAGTATTCCGGGTTGCGCCCACGGTAGTCGATGCCCTCTCGATCGCTCGCACTTTCTACCAGTACCTCAACTTCGCGTTCGAGAAAGTCCAGCCCTGCCGCCTTTGCCAGTTCTTCCTGCAGGCGGATCACTCTTTGCAGTCGTTCCTGTTTGACTTCATGCTCAACCGAGTCTTCATATTCCGTCGCCGGGGTGAAGGGTCGCGGACTGTAGGCGAACATATAGCTGTTGTGAAATCCGATGCGCCGCATGAGCGTCAGCGTCTCTTCAAAATCTGATTCCGTTTCACCGGGGAAGCCGACAATCAGGTCGGTGGTCATGGCGATGCCCGGCACCTCCTGCTTCAACTCATCAATCAGGTCGATGTAATTTTCCACCGTGTGATGGCGGCGCATGCGATACAGCACGGCGTCCGACCCGCTTTGCACTGGCAGGTGCATGTGGTTCATCAGGTTGGGCAGGTCGCGATAAGCGTCAATCACATCGCGCGTCATGTCCATCGGATGGCTTGACGTGAAGCGCAGGCGTTCCACTCCGGGGATGTCTGCGACTCCGCGCAGAAGTTCGTGAAACGTCAAAGGCGTGTCTAGCCCGACCTTGCCGTAGGAGTTGACGTTTTGTCCGAGCAAGATGATCTCGCGTGCTCCCGCTGAAACCAGTTGTCGCACCTCCTCGTAAATTTCTGAATCGGCTCGCGACTTTTCTCGCCCGCGCGTGTTGGGCACCACGCAGAATGAACAAAATTTATCGCACCCCTTGATGATGTTGACGAAGGCGACGGGTCCTGTGGTGCGCGGTCCGTCGAGAGCGGGGATCGAATATTTTTTCTCGCGGTCGAAGTCAATGTCGATGAGCGGACGGCGTGCCTGTCTTGCTTTTTCCACCGCGTCCGGCACCGATTCGATCGCATCCGGACCCAGGATGAAATCCAGGAACGGCATTTTTTTCAGGAGACTGTCCTGTTCCTGTTGCGCCAGACAACCGGTGAGCCCGAGGACCACATCCGGATTTTTCAGCTTGATCGGTTTCAACTGACCAAACAGGGAGAAGACTTTTTGCTCTGCTTTTTCGCGGATAGCGCAGGTGTTGATGAGGACCACGTCGGCAGACTCGCGGTGCGGGGTGCGGCGGTAGCCGTCTTGGAACAGGAGCAATTCCATGCGGTCGGAATCGGCGACGTTCATCTGGCAACCAAAAGTTTCGAGATAGAGTTGTTTCATAAAGGGGATTGTAGCGGAAAAGAGGGGGCGGGTGAAGGCCGCCCCTCGGAAAAGAGAGCTTTGCATAAGTCAAAAATCAAAAACGGGATTCTCAACGAACCGTGGGGTCAACCCATAAACCGTGTTTATTTATCCCTCCCCTGTATCCCCTCCTTTTATATATTGAAGAAGGGGGGAATGAATTTCAAGGTTATGCGAAGGTCTCCTTAAAGGTTAGGAAGAGGCAGGGCAGGGGGGGGTAACGTGGTCGGTGAGGGCTGGTAATACCCATGTAATTAGTATAAATTAGTTATAATTAGCTATTAATGATTTTCTTTTTAATTAATTTAAAATTGTTATTGACAAGTATCCAAAGTTGAAGTATATTAGCTCCCATCCATGAAAAGAAGGTTTAAATTTTTTAATATTTAGATTCAACCCGTCTCTCTATCTGGAGGGGAAAAACTGTGGCCAATGTGAATAACAATGTCCAGGTCATCCGGGAGTCCAAGATGATGAGCAAGGCCGAATTGGCTCGCAAGGCCAATGTAACGGTCCAAACCATCGATCGGATCGAAAAGGGGAATGATTGTCGTTTGGACACCAAGCGAAAAATCATTCTTGCTTTAGGGTTCAAATTGGGCGAGCGGATGAAAATCTTCGTTGACGGAGATACTGTGGCAGGCAAGAAGATCGTCAAAAAGAAAGTGGTCCGGAGTAAGAAAAAAGCGGATCTGTAGTCAGGCGGAACAACTCTTTTAGTAGGTTGGGGAGACCGACGAAAGAGAATCCAGGGTTTACTCGCTTCTGAAGAGTCTTGAGATGATGCCCAGGCAGGGACCATCCAAGCGGTGCTCAAGTGGGAAAATCGAACAACTCGGGGTGTAACGACACTTCCGAACAAGGACAGGAAAGACGCATGTTTCTTTCAGCTAAAACACCGTTATTAGCCATAGATATCGGATCAAGTTCGGTCAAGCTGGCTCAGCTTGAGGGGTCCGGAAGTCGTTATGAATTGACGGCGTTCGGGATCATGCCTCTGGAGCCGGGTGCCGTAACTGACGGAATGGTCCGGGATGAAGAGGCCGTGGCAGATGCCTTGTCCCGCCTGGTGAAGGCGGAGAAGGTCGACACCCGGTTTGCCGTGTCTTCCCTTTCCGGCGAATCGGTCATCATTAAAAAGATTCAGATGCCGCTTCTTTCTGACGAAGAGTTGGAAGAATCGATCACTCAGGAAGCGGAGCAGTATATCCCGTTTGACATCGACGATGTCCGGCTGGATTACCAGAAGCTCGACATCCAGGGGAGTGAAGCCAATGATTTCGATGGCATGGAAGAGGATGGGGAAGAAAAGGAAGACATCCTTCTGGTGGCAGTGCAGAACGATCTTATTGACAATCGGTCGGATGTTCTCATGGCGGCAGGTTTGAAGCCGGTGATTATTGATCTGGACGTATTTGCCGTATCCAATGCTCTGGCGATCCAGCGTGATCTCGAGACCATGGGGGGTGTGGCGATTGTTGATCTTGGTAATTCCTTCACCCATGTGAATCTACTGCTGGATGGCATCTCCTATTTTACACGGGACATTCCTCTGGGAGGCCTCGCCCTGACCAACCAAATGGGCAAGCAATACGGTCTTGAGTTCGAAGAAACCGAGGGTCTCAAACAGGGCATCATTCCGGACAATATCGAGCGTCAGGAAGTCATCGACATGATCGTTGATTCCTTTGACGGGATCATCGATGAAGTTCAGAAGTCCTTTGAGTTTTTCAGTTCCACCTCCAACAGTTCGATTGAGCAAGTATTTTTGAGCGGCGGTGGGGCATTAATCCCAGGTGTGGACAATTTACTTTCAGATCGCCTGGCGGTTCCGGTAGAGGTATTCAACCCATTGGAAACGGTGAAGATCAATCCCAGGAAATTTGACCGCGACAGCATCACGCAAATGGCCCCTTTGGCCTCTGTCGTTGCGGGTCTGGCAACCAGAAGGTTTGACTACATATGATTAAAATCAATCTTTACGATTACCAGCGAGTTGCAGAGGAAGTCACCGTTCAAAAGATGGTGATGACGGCCGGACTGATTGTAATAGGTATTGCAGGGTTCACCGTCATGTCCTTTATTGCGGATGGTGTGCGTGTCCGTTTAGCTGAGTCCGAGATGATGGAAGCCCAAATGAAGGTGGCTAAAATCAAACCGCAATTTGATGTGGTTCAAAATCTCAAGGCTGAAGCGGAAGGCCTGGGTAAGAAGGTTGCCAGTCTCACGGGTCTGCGTTCCGCCAAAATCCCATTCGCCCAATTGATGGAGGATGTGGGGCAGGTGGCTCCTACCGGTGTCTGGCTGGAAAAAATCGAACAGGCGGACGAAAAAAAATTAAGAGGATCCAACGTCCCCATTTTGTTCAAGGCCAAAGGTAAGCCGGACAAAACCAACCCGCATCTTTTTATCAGGTTTACCGGGAGTGCCTCATCCGACCGTGGCGTTGTTCGTTTCATGGAAGGGTTGGAAGCATTGGATTATTTGGACCATGTGATCATGCACTCCAGTGCCCAGACCTGGGTTGCCAGACGGTCTGTACGCAAATTCATCGTCTATGCCCATGTAGCGGGTACGGGACCGAAACTGAAACCGAAAAAATAAGAGGGACCTATGGACAAGTTATTTGACAGCTTACCGTATGCCGCTCTGGCGAAGATGAACAAGATCCAGTTTATCGTGATCGGGGTAGTCGTAGGGGGTCTCATTTTCGGAGGCTATTTTTTCACCTATCATGCCCAGGCAGAGGAAGAATACGCGGCTCATGTGACTAAAAAAACAGAACTCGATGCCACGTTCAAGCAGTATACGGCGGTCATTGCCACGAAACCGGTGCTGGACCGATCGGTGTCCACATTAAAAGCGGAACTGGTTGAAGCCAGTCGGGTCCTGCCTATGGAATCTGAATTGCCATCCCTGTTACATCGAGTGACCGACATCGGAACGGTACTTGGATTGCAGATCACCAACTTCAAAATTGGTCATGAAATCAAGCGGTCTGAGATGTACAGCGAGGTCCCTCTGGAAATCAAGATCAGTGGCGGGTTTTACAACACGCTTGGTTTTTTTGACTGGTTGCAGAACCTGCTCCAGGTGGTGAATGTGACAGAGCTGAGCATGCAAACAACAAAGATCAAAAAACAGATCTTGAATGATGAAACTGGAAAAATGACAGTTAAGTCAGTAGAAGGTGTTCAAACGAAAATCGAGGCGATGATATACGCGTTCGCTGAGGATGGGAGTTGATTCAATCATGCGCGATCCATACAGGATGATTCTGGCGATGCAAACAATAAAAAATAAAATCGGGTGTGTGCTGACAGCAGTTTTGTTAACGGTTGCCCTGGTGGGGTCTTCCCTGGCGGCACAACCACCGGCAAGTTCCGGTGGTGACAGTGGGCTGGTCCGTCAATTGATGGCTGATGGTGGGCTGGATTCTGCCAAGGCTTTTATGTCCGATGCCGAATTACCCACCGAAATGTTCTCGGACCCCATGTCTTTGCTTTACATGGTGGCGCCTGATGGCAAGCTCAATCTGATTCGCGAGTTGTATCAGGGAGCATTCGATTCCCAGGAATATTTTGATGCCGTTGAACGGCGTTTCCAGAAAGACATGAACTCCCGGCACGCCCACAAGGTGCTGGAATTTTTTGCTACTCCGCTGGGTCAGAAATCAGTTCAAATGGAAATACAGTTTCTGAACGATTACCTCTGGTTTCTGTCCAGAGGTAAGGACTTTCTTGGTCACTACCGTGATAAAACAGGGCCGGAAAATCTCCCGACCGGTCAGCGCCTGTTCCTCACGGGGCGAATGCTGAGGGCGCGGGACCTGGTGAATCATGGAACAAAAATAAATAATTCGATACTGGCGGTGGCATCTCCTCTGAAGCCTTATTACAACCAGGGGCCGTCGGACGACAAAGCAAAGGTTTTAAAGGAAGACCTTCCGGAATACATGAAAACCTTGCACATCATGTTCATATCCCGGATTTACCGGGAATTGCCGGATGACCGCTTCAGTGACCTGGTCAAGTTTTTTGAATCGCCAGCCGGACGCTGGTACCAGAGGGTTCGCAACCGCGGGCAGTTTGATGCCCAGGATCGAATGAATCAGCAAGCCCGTCTGCGAGTGGCATCTGTGATGAAAGCTTTTGAAGCGGGCAAGGGAGAAAAGGAAATTCTTTGGAAGATGTTTCCTCCGGGCGTACGTCAGTTGTTTGTTCGTAAACGAGACCCCTTCAGGCCTCTTATATACCGGGGAATGGACAAGGATCTGGAGAAGCCGGTTATAGAAGTCCCGATTCCTGTGGACCGTTTTGCTGGGAACGAAAAAAAATTCGAGACCATTCCTGTGGAAGCTTACCACCAACTGAGGGAAATAGAACCACAGCTTCATCAGGACCTGGAGTTCTACGGAAAATTGTTTCAGGAACGCACCGAGCTGGAAGCGTTGTCGGATGAAGAATTTGAGGAAGAAGTCGTTCGTTACCAGGCTTTGATCGAGCAAGCCAAGGAAATAATGTCCAATGCTGTAGTTACGCCGTTGCAGGTGGGTTATGGAGACCTCAAACTGGTCGGCTTGATGACCTCTGGCAGTGAAACCGTGGGGCTGATTCAGGCCAGCGGTGCCAAGGGTTATACGGTGAAACCCGGCATGTTGTTTGGACCCAATTTCGGGGTCGTTGAAACAATCAATGAAGAACGCATCGAAGTGGTCGAGAAGACACGCGATTTTGAAGGAAATATCCTGTCAAAAATGCAGTTCATCGCATTTGCTGGCGGGGATGATTCCGAAGAATAATAAACTAGGGGAAGGCCGTGAAACAAACTACCTGTAGATTTGGCTTAGCCGGACTGATAATCGTTTTGACATTGGGAGCGGTCCCTGTATTGACTGCTACCGCCCTTGCGGAAATCCGGGAAGATATGATGGCGCAGGCGACATCTACTGAAAGCGCGGGAGAAAAAGAAAGCTCCCGGGGCACCATCACTGAAATCCGTACTGACATGGTGGGGGACGAGGTCACCGTCGAGGTAGAGGCTAATGGTGAATTACAATACACGGCTTTCAAATTGATGGAACCTTTGCGTCTGGTGCTGGATTTTCAGAATATGGAGTCGACTACAGTTGCCGGTCTCATGGATATCAATAAAGGTGTGGTGCAATCCATTCGGCCTCTTTATTTTGATGATGCCGCTGTTCAGCGTCTGGAGATTGATCTGGCGACTACTGCCGTCTATGAAATCCAGAAGCCGGAAAACAATAAGCTGGTGATCAAACTCAAGGGTTCTGAAACGCAGGCGAAAGTACCGGCCGAGGAAAAGATGGCTGAGGCAAGTAGCGGTATGACTCAGCCAATGAACTCCTCCGATGCGCGCGGTATTCCAGACTATCAGCCAGCAAAGCTGAGTTCAGATATTTGCGATACTATCCTCGACAAAAAAAACCGACCCGTAAGTGTGGAGTTCCAGGATGCGGAATTACGCAATATCTTTCGCTTTCTGGCGGAATACGAAAACGTCAATCTGGTGGTTTCGTCTGAAATAAGCGGGACAGCTACACTAAAAGTAGAATCAGTTGCCTGGAACAATGTACTGAAATTGATTCTGGCGAATCACAAACTGGCGCGAAAATGCGAAGGCAATGTGGTCCGCATTGGTCTGGAAGAAAAACTGTTTGCCGAACGATTTAACCAGCCGATGATCACACAGATGGTTCGCTTGAATTACGGCGACCCGGATGAAGTGGTCACGAACCTGGATAAAATGAAATCCGACTTTGGTAAAGTCGTGTCGGACAAGAGAACCAACTCCATCATCATGACCGATACGGAGGCCAATGTACTCGATATGATGACCGTCATCAATAATCTGGATCAGCCGACCGCGCAGGTGCAGATCGAAGCCAAGATTATTCAGATCAATCGGGATTTCCTGCAAGAGATTGGTGTCCAGTGGGGATTTGATGGCGTGGCCTTCCGGAATCCGGATTTTCCCAATGCGATTGCCTTCAGTGGTGCCGCCGTGGGTGACGGTGCCCTTTCAGCACCGGTGGGTCAGGGGCGTGTCAACCTTGGAGGAACTCCCGGAAATCTTCCGGCAACAGCCCAGTTGGCGGAACCCCGGCTCACTCCAGGTTTTATCGTTGATCTTGCGACGGTGGGAACTCCCTTTGGTGGCATCGCAACATCTCTTCGGGCATTAGGCGGTGATCTGACGCTGGATATTCAGTTGAGTGCGCTGGAACGCCAGGGTAAATCGAAAACGGTGGCATCTCCCAAAGTCACAACCCTGAACAATAAAGAGGCCAAGATCAGAAGCGGAACGCGTCTTCCCTTTCAGACCACAGATCCTGCGGAAGGCACCAAAATTGAATTTATCGATGCGGTGATTGAACTCAAGGTGACGCCGCAGATCACTTCTGAAGAAATGGTCTATATGAAAGTGGCGGCTCAGCAGAATACTCCTGATCCGGTCCGAAACGTGGGCGGTACCCCGGTCATTCTGACCAAAGAAGCGTTTACCGAACTGTTGGTGGCTGACAAGGATACTGCGGTGATCGGTGGTTTATTTCAAAAACGGGTGACCGATTCCACACGGGCGGTTCCCTATGCCTCGGAAATACCGATCATTGGGCACTTGTTCAAAAGTAATGCGGATTCTGACAATATCAGCGAACTGCTGATTCTTATCAAACCGACCATTGTCAAGGGACTGGACTCCTGATGGTCTTCCACGCTAAAGGCGAGGCAGATCAGGAACCTTGTGAAAAGGAAACTATTATGACCAGGTGGAACAGGTTGGAATACCGTTTAATACGTGGGAGCTCCTTGTTGGGAATTATGGCTTTGGTGTTACTCCTGGCCGTCAACCCTGTTTGGGGTCAAGGTAAAGCCAAGAACAAGTCGGTTGTCACTTCCAGCAGTTTCATTGATGCCTGCGAAGCTGTTTTTGCAAGCAATCAAACACCGATGTCGCTGGATTTTCAGGAAGCACCGATTGAAGATGTGATGCAGATCATCTCCGAGGTCTCGGGCATGAATATTGTGCTGGCACCGGAAATTCAGGGAACCACGACGGTGATGTTGAGTGAGGTTCCGTGGGGGCTGGTTCTGGATATGGTGTTGGACAATGCCGCACTTGGTAGGGTTTGCGATAAGAATATCATTCGGGTGGATACCAAGGAATCGTTCCGCACTGCCAAGGAACGGGGCGAAATGGTGACCGAAATGATTCGCATCAATTATGCGGATTTGAAGGAAGTCTCAACCCGGATCAAAAAACTGTTGACACCTAATGGCACAGTCTCTTCCAATCAACGTACCAATACCCTGGTGATCATGGACACCGAGATTATGGTCAAGGACCTTATTGGTGTGGTGCGTAACCTTGACATTCCAACACCGCAAGTCCAGATCGCTTCTAAAATTGTTCAGATCAACCGCAACTTTTTACAGGAGTTGGGAATCCAGTGGGGGTTCACCACAATCACGGCGCGTAATCCGGCGTTTCCGAATGCCATTGTTACAACAGGTGCGGCGGCCGGATCTGGTGTTCTGTCAAATGGTGGTGGTTCAGGATTTGATGCCGCCGCAATAGGTGGTGGTGCGTTAAGAAATGGATTCATGGTTGATCTTGCGACCGAGCAGTTGCCTTTCCTGGGTCTTGCGACCAGTTTGCTCAGTCGTGATGGGGATCACACCCTCGACTTGCAATTGTCCGCTATGGAGCGTCAGGGGAAAAGCAGAACCGTTGCCAATCCGAAAATATCTACCGCCGACAATAAGCTTGCCAAGATCCGTCAGGGGGAACGCATCCCCTTCCAGACCTTCTCCCAAAATGAAGGTGTAAAAACGGAATTTGTTGATGCCAACCTTGAGATGGAGGTGACACCACACATCACCGCCGATCAAAAAGTTTACTTGAAGGTCAAGGCGATGCAGAACTCACCTGATTTTGCCAACGCTGTCGGTGGCGCGCCACGAATCGATACGCGTGAAGCGACTACAGAAGTTCTGGTGAATGATGGCGGGACCGCCATCCTCGGTGGTTTGCATCAACGGGTCCAGGTGGAAAATCGTCGGGCGATTCCTTATCTCGCTGATATCCCAATTATTGGCCTGATTTTCAAAAGCACCCTGGAGCGGGACAATGTGGACGAACTCCTGATCTTTGTAACCCCGACCATTATCAAAGCTGAACAGCCCAATTCATGAAACGGTTGAGGATCGACCTCGACGACAGGAGTTACAACATCCTGATCGGTCGAGGCCTCCTCACTCGTCTGGCTGAGTTCATCCCTGAACATCCTCGCCGGGCTGTCATCGTCACCAATCCCGAAATCAAACGCCTCTACGGAGAGCCAGTCGGCCAGAGTCTGGATTCTGTCGGCATTGACTTCACTTGCGTGGAAATCCCCGAAGGGGAAGCCCACAAAACCCTCGAGGATGCCAACCGGATTTACGATCACCTTTTGCAAGGACGCTATGACCGTAAAACGCTGTTGATCGCGTTGGGAGGCGGCGTCATCGGTGACCTCACAGGGTTTGTTGCCGCTACCTACCAGCGTGGCGTGCCTTATGTACAAGTACCGACCACGCTATTATCTCAGGTCGACAGTAGCGTTGGCGGCAAAACTGCGGTCAATCATCCTGCCGGGAAAAATATGATTGGTGCGTTTTACCAGCCACAAGCGGTAGTGGCGGATCTCGATACCCTGACAACCCTGCCGTCAGATGAATTTCGCTGTGGTCTGGCTGAGGTTGTAAAATATGGAGTGATCGAGGATGCAGACCTGTTCACTTATCTGGAAGACCATGTGGAGTCCATACTTAAACTCGACCCCGATTGCCTGATCCATATTATCCAGACATCCTGTGCGATCAAGGCCCACGTGGTGGAACAGGATGAGCGCGAATCAAATTATAGAATGGTCCTGAACTTTGGTCATACCCTGGGGCACGCAGTAGAGGCATTGACTCATTACAAACAGTTCAAGCATGGGGAAGCGGTTGCTATCGGCATGGTATTTTCAGCGCAATTGTCACATCACCTGGGCCATTGCGATGGTCAGACAGTGGAACGGATTGAACGGTTGCTCTCGCGATTCGGACTGCCCACCCAATGGCCACCCTTTGACCCGACAGACTATATTGCATCGATGCACCATGACAAAAAGGCACAAGGTGACCGCATCCGTTTTATCCTGGTACAGCAGGTGGGGCGTATAAAAATTGCCGATTCAGTCGAGGAGTCCGCTTTAAGAAAAGCTCTCGAGGGCCTGAATGTTTCCGGATAACCCTTTGTCTGGTTGACAGGCCCATCAGTTTTTCATCCGCTCAATGGGTGACGGTGCCTGGAAGTTTTTTTTAATTCAGGGGACGGATTGAATGGATCATTTCAGAACATTCCAGAAGAACCTGTCGGCTTTCCCCGGTGTTCTTTCAGCCAACGTCAAGCCACTGCCCAATGATCCGGACCCTTTGCCGGATAGGAATTTCAGGGAAGGGCACAAAATTTTTCCCCCGTTTTGGCTGGTTTCCTTCATAATAGCTCTAATCCTATTGGCAATAAATTCAACCCTGTTCTGGAAAGCAGTCGGGAGAGAATGCGGCAACAAAAAACGGTACTCACTGTATGGTTTTTTATAAAAAGTGGTGCGCTTTTCTTGAGTTATGTAAATAAAATTAGCGAGGTGATCAAGGTGCGCTAACAGGGGTGGGCTAGGTATATACTTGAAAACAAAAGAGTAATAATGCTCAATGAATTTTTTTTAATTATAAGCGTAGATTTGGCTTAATAATTGCTTTAAGAGGCTTGTATGTCAACTATCAATTGGATGTGGAGCATGTGGAATTTAAAAGTCGGCACCCTCAGGGGTCAGGCAAATTTCCGGGCGATCCGAGAAAGCGAGGCAGGTTCGTTTCGCGATGAAAAGGGGTTCACCCTGATTGAAATGCTCACTGTGGTCGGAATTATTGGAATTCTTTCTTCGGTGGCGATTCCGAGTTTTGCCAACTGGCTTGATAAATATCGTGCCGATTCAGAAGCCACCCGGCTTTATTTTAATTTGATGGCCTCCAAGCAAAGGGCCATCCGGAATAACAGTACTATCATCGTGACCTTTACCGTGGCGAGCAACACTTACACGATTCATGATGATCTCGATGAAGATGGTTCTGTCGATATTGGAGAAAATGTGGCCGTAATTTCCTTTGAAAGCGATATGGTCTTTGGGATAGCTCCCGGAGTTCTGGGTGTCTGGGGGGGGGCCGTGTCAAATCCGATTGCGCTTAACGGGAGCACGACCGTCAAGTTTTTCTCCGCCGGTCGGGCAGACAGTAGCGGGGCCATCTACATCATACCCGGCGGGGACCTGGCACTTGGAATCAAAGGAAACCAAAGAGCGATCAAAATTGTACAGGCTACCGGTAATCTGGAAGTCATGAAATTCAATCCGAGCGGAACACCGGGTCCCTGGAGCTAAAAAATGAATCCTGAAAATACAATGCAGTCTCAACTAAAAAACAATCATGGCAATTCTGCTGAATCCGGATTCACTCTGATTGAAGTGCTGATGAGCATGGCCATTTTTTCCATCGGTATTCTGGGCATGATGTCTTCCGTTGGTGTGGTGATGGACTATCAGAGAGACGCCGATGACATGACCCAGGCGACCCTTCTGACCAAACAACAAATTGAAAAATTCAAGGCGGTCGGGGCCAATGAAAACTCTTTGGTGGGTGGCACCTACAGCTTCGATTATCTGGTCGGAGATTACAAAGCAGTGGCCGGACTAACAGTAGCTACCGGAAATACCATGGTGGCAACTGCGCCACCGCATGAGGTTTTTGGAAAGTTCACTCGCGCCACCACGATGACCGTCATGAGTGGTGGCGGACAGAATTGGGGCGATTTTACCGTTGCCAATCAGCCTTTAATCAGGTTTGTCAAAGTGGATGTGGTCACAACTTGGACGGGAACCCGGGGAGTTGCCAAGAACATCACTTTGTCGGTGGTGATGAATCGGCGAAGGATTTACCAACAATGAATAGCGTGACAATGTCAGATATCTTTAAGGGAGACAAGACAATGAGCGTCCATAAAACCCGCCCCAAAGGCCGAGACTTCAGTTCGCTGGATGGAGAGCGCGGTTCTACCATGATCGTATTTTTAATGATTCTGGCAGTTCTGGCGACTATCGCCGCCGGCACCATGAGCGCCATCAACCTCAATTACCAGGCATCTGGTGCGCATCGTGAAGGAAACAAGGGCTACTATGCGGCGGAAACTGCACTGGACGTAGGTGCAGGAAGAATTCTCTTTGAATTCGAAAATCTCAGTGAATATACAAACTCAACTGCTTTTGGCGGCAATGCCCAAGGCTGGGTTAATGTCACGGTCAATGATGTCGGGTTTGATGAGATCAATGGTTTCTCCATGGATTATCGTGTCACGCAGGACACGGTCCGATTCTTTTATCAGACTCAGACCGGGCCGAATATCATCTCCCATTATGCCTATCAGTTTAATGTAGAGGGTCGTGCTACCGCGACAGATGGAAGTGGTGCCACTGAAACCCTTAAAGAGACCATGCGGGTTCTGAATACCCCGCTCGTACAATACTTCCTGTTTTTTGGCGGCAACGGGCCTGAGGCGGACCTTGAACTGAATTCCGGACCTCCCCAGATCAGTTGGGGACGGGTTCATACCAACGGCAATCTGTATTACGGAGCCCAGACGACTTTCAATTTCCGGGACTATGACATGAATAACCTGGCATCCCCCATGACCTGGTCTGTAGCCGGGGATATGTTCAACACATGGAAGCCTGGTGGCTATTCCGGTCCACTCAACCCTATTATCCTGAAAACTGAGGCCAACGGTTCCGGCAACATGACCCCGAGTGCCAACGTGAGTGGAACTTTCCTTTCATCAAACCCGGCAAATGTAGCCACGCTTGATACCACCTGGAATGGCTACGTTCAACTCGGGGTACCTATCAAGGTGGCTCCGGGACAAACACAATTTGTCCGGGGAGGCTTCTATGAAGGCCGGTCAACCAATCCCCAACGGACTACTGTGCATGGTCTCAAAATAGTGGGACAGGGTGCACTGGTGGTCGGCGGCACCGGTATTCAGGTTTTTGCCTCTGAACCCACACCGGACACGGATGTAACGGACCTGATCGCCAATGGTCAATCCTCTGCAGGTGTCGCGATCCCTAATTTCCTCACTCCCATCCTGGATGATCCAGGTGCTTTCTGGGATTGCCGGGAAGGCGACCGGGTCAGCACTACGGATATTGACCTGTTTGCCCTGGAAACCTGGTATCAGGCTTATTTAAACGATCTGGGCCGGGCTTGGCCGGATGACGGTCTCCTCATCTACACTTCCCGTTCTCCCGACGCGGCTTTCCTGAACGACGCGGCAGGTGTATTGCAAGCCATTCGTTTTCGCGTCATCAATGGAGCCACAGGTTCTCTCCCCGGTGTTCTGGACGAAACCACAGTGGCAACGGATAACCCCTACTATGTGCAAGGCGACTTCAATACCAACGCCCCCACCCAGGGAGTGGCCATCGTCGGCGATGCCTACAACGTTTTGTCCAATGCCTGGAATGATAATGTCAAAGTGTGTAATGGCAGTAACTCGCCTTTTCCTACCCAGACAACACATAATCTGGCCATATTTTCCGGGATTGTGCCTACTGGCGGCGGGGTATTCAGCGGGGCGTTCATTAACTATCCGCGCTTTCATGAATGCTGGCAACAGGCTGTCTGCGGGGGCGGCGCAACGGTTCCCATGAACATCAATGGATCGTTGATCAACCTTTGGGCAAGCAGTCAAGGTACCAGCCGATGGCAGTTGAGCGGGCATTTTTATAACGCCCCGCAAAGGAACTATGGCTGGGATATTAATTTTGACAATCCCGAATACTGGCCACCGTTTGTTCCCGCAATTTATACGATGGAACGCGACAGCTTTGTTGAATAAACCTAAATAAACCTAATCGACCAGGTGCTTACTATGAAAAGCCTCAAACGCAATCAATATAAGTGGAACAACCAGGACGGTTTTACCCTGGTGGAGTTGATCGTTGCCTCCGCGATCTCCATACTGGTGCTTGGAATGGTCGCCCAGATTTTCACGCAACAGCGGGAAGCCTTTACCAATCAGACCAATATGGCAAAAATGGTAGCCAATGGACGGGGTGCCGTTGAATTTGTTACCCGCGCCATCCAGAACGCAGGCTACCATGTGATCC
The DNA here is from genome assembly GCA_029261535.1 of Nitrospinaceae bacterium. Taxonomy (GTDB): domain Bacteria; phylum Nitrospinota; class Nitrospinia; order Nitrospinales; family Nitrospinaceae; genus Nitronauta. The sequence goes on from JAJDBF010000022.1 coordinate 19,346, forward strand.
GGGGTGGGAAAATACTAAGCGGAGGCGACCATTACATCACCACGGTGTCTGATCTGGACGATGACGGTGTCGTTGAATCTGGAGAAGTTCTGACCTATATCCTCAGCAGTGTTGGCGGGGCCAACAACCGGACAATTTCCTTCCCGGCATATTTTGATATGAATGGTGATGGTCTGTTGCACTCTTCCGAGACCAATACCTTTACCGTTAATTATTCGATGACCGGTCCACCCTTCAACCTTCTGCAGTTCAATCCAAAATCAGATGGCACGGTCGAAAGTTTTGTGGTTGCGGAAAATATCGACAACCTGGTCTTCCGTTTCTATGGCCCAAGTGGCGATGAAATGGGAGTCAATGCAGTCGATGGTTCTGTTCCAACCCAGACAGGCGGAATTAACGACCTGCCCCTTCGGATTGAGGCGGCAAATCTCCCGAGAATCCGAACGGTTGATATGCAATACATGGTGCGCACCAAAGACGAAGATGAAAACGCTCATTACTTAAACACCGGGACCTATATTGCGGGCAGTGCGGCACTTCAGTCAACGCCTACCCCGCAAGCCTCAACGGGAGGTTACACCGATTCCTACCGTCGCCGGGTGATGACAGCGCAAGCATCGCCGCGTAACCTGGGATTGGCTCCTTTTGGTCGGATCACCATTCAACCGTCACTAAATCCGATCACCTGCCCGGCAACCTCCACACCGTTTACTCTGACAGCAGTAGATTCGGCAGGTTCTCCGATTGACAGTTGGGATGTCAATTTACGGGTCAGTGATCCGGCAACGATTTCATTGTCCTCAAATTCTTTAACGACGGATTCCCAGGGTGAAGCTACCGGAGCTATCAGTTACGACTGGTCCGTTCCAAGCTTCACCACAACCTTGTCAGCAGATGCGCAATGGACCGATCTTGACGGGACCTTGCGGTCCGTCATCACTTCGGTATCAATGGCCTTTGTATCGCCAGCGGGTGCCGGGGTGTTTGATAACTTTGACGACGGCGATTCCGTTGGTTGGGCTGAAGTAAATCCATCCGAGTGGGAAGTAGAAAACAATGAGTACAAGCTTGTCGATGCACCTTCGGGCACAGTGAACGCGATCAGCCCCGCGTTTCAGGGTGAAGCCACTGCCGGGACAACAATGACCAATCCATTCGCCTATACGGTGCCAGCAGGTGCAGGCAGTCGGGTCAAGCTGGTTGTCGGTGTCGGGGCGGAGGCCACCCTCAGCGGAGGCACTCCTACTGTCCTCAATTCTCGGGAATTTAGAAATACCTGTTGTTCTTCTCAATCCTTCACGACGGGCACCTACACCGTGCCCACTCCGTCAAATCCGCTAAATACCCTCAAGTTAATTGTCGTGGTCTCTACTGAGGATACCAATAGTGGAGATCACACAGCTCAAAGCGTCAGCTTTGGCGGGGTGAATATGACCAAAGTCGTTGGGCAACAGACGAACACGACTTACGAAACAGCCACTGCCATGTTTTACCTGGATGTCACTGCGGGTCAATCCGGTGCGATTGCCGCCGGCTGGGGCGGGATAACCATAAGCCATCAGGTGATTACCGTCCTTACCCTGGAAAATGTCCAACCCGGTGGTCCTGAAATCGCAGGTGTCGGCTACAGAAATACCGGCGGTAACGTGACCAATGGCACCGTGGCGACTCTTAATGACAATACCATGCTGGTACTCGGTGCCTCCATGGGGGACACCGATGCCGTATCCCCCACCGGTGCCGGGCACATCATAAATGTTAACAACGATTTAACCGATTCTTCCATGCGCGGAACCATAGGAACGGCATTGATCCCAACGGCGGGAACCGTAACGGGCCTCGGCATGAGTGGTACCGCTAACCGCATGTCCCTCGTTATAGCAGGGTTTGCACCCGCCTCGGCGGCGACTCCTACGCCAACTTATGTCCGTTTCCAGGGAGTCGACATGAACCAGATATCCACTTCCCAGTTCACCGGGGGTGCCGGTGTGACGGGCAGTACACTGTATGAAATGGATGTTGTCGCCGGTGCTTCTGGAACTATTGATGTCGAATGGCCCAGCGAAACCAGTGAACGTCTGGTCACAGCGGTCACCCTCACCGATGTTGCCGCCGGTCCGATTATCTTAGCGCAGACGGATAACGCCGCCGATGAAAGTAACGGAGCCACCAGTGTCGGTATCAATGGGGTGACCCAGGGGGGGGTCATGGTTTCCTTCGGATTTCAGAACCACACCGCCAAGGTTGAAGAGATGGGGCCGAGCCACACTCTGGTGGTTGACGAACAAACGGACGTGTCCAGTGCGACCTGGGGTGGTATGGGAACGGTCGCTGTTCTGGTGAACGGCAACCTGTCAGGCTTTGGTTATCAGGGAAGCCATACCCGCCGTGCCGTGGTCATGGCTAATTTTGCACCAGCGTTGGTAAACATCAACACTGAGTTTACCTCCACAGGTTGCCAACCCTGGTCGGATATAGAAACTCTGGTCAAAATGAAGAGCAGGGGTAATGTCAGTTCCCCACGCTTTGCTGGGGTTGTTGTCCGCAGTGTGGACATCAATAACTACTATTTTGTGAAGCTGGAGCACGATCCTGATCCTCTAAGGACTCCCGCTGGAGATCCGACGCATTACCACTTGAGCCTGGTAAAAAATGATGGTGGCGGCGAAGTAACTGTCGCTGGTCCGGTAGATATCATCTTCAATGTTTCCACTCTGATAACTCCGGTCGATCATTACATCAGGGTTCGGGTGGTGGGGGATGATTTTAAAATCCGATGGTGGCAACCGGCAGACCCAGCCAACCCAACCGCTGATGAATTAGCGACCGCCTGGCAAATCGAGGTGACCGATGCGGGAACGACTGTAACATCGGGTGTTCTGGGTCTTGTGTCCAATCGACAGGAGTTCCTGTTCGATAATGTGAGTGCCGGTCCGCCGGTGTAAGTACGCTTTAATTGTCATTTGCGAAAAGCCCTCTGGATTTTTCCAGGGGGCTTTTCTTTTTTGGTATTACATAAATCGGATTCGGCGTTATTCTGAATAAAGAGATTTGTCCTGTTACGGGAGATTTCCTTTCCGTCTTTTGAACCTGAACCATGGGGGTGTGCCATGACCAGGACTTATAAAAATTATATCAATGGAAAATGGGTCCGGTCGCGAACCGGTGAATGTTTTGAAAATATCAATCCGGCAAACACCGGTGACGTGATCGGCCGATTCCAGAAATCCGACCGGGAAGATGTGGAGCAGGCGATCGCCTCCGCCTTTAATGCACGCAAGCAGTGGCGGGATACTCCCGCTCCCCGACGCGGCGAAATTTTATTCCGTGTCGCCGAATTGCTGGTGAAGGAAAAGGAATCGCTGGCACGCGACATGACGCGCGAGATGGGGAAAATTCTGGCCGAGACGCGCGGCGATGTGCAAGAGGCCATCGACCTGACTTATTACACCGCCGGTGAAGGCCGCCGGATGGCGGGTGATACGGTGCCCTCTGAACTCGATAAAAAATTCTGCATGTCCGTTCGCATGCCGCTCGGCGTGGTCGGTTGTATCACCCCCTGGAACTTTCCGCTGGCGATTCCTTCGTGGAAACTCATTCCGGCACTGGTCACCGGCAACACAGTCGTCATCAAACCGGCAACGGCCACCCCGCTGACAGTCGTGAATTTTATCAAGATTTTTGAGAAGGCCGGGCTCCCTCCCGGTGTGCTCAATATGGTCACCGGTTTTGGTTCGGACGTCGGCTGGCCGATGGTCGAGCATCCCAAAGTCAATCTGGTTTCCTTCACCGGTTCCTTTGATACCGGATCACAGATCGCCGCCGGTTGCGCTTCCCACATGAAACAGTTTTCGCTTGAGATGGGTGGCAAGAATGCCATCATTGTTATGGACGATGCGGACCTCGAGCTTACGGTGGAAGGCATCCTGTTCGGCGCATTCGGCACCACCGGTCAACGATGCACCGCTTGCAGTCGTGTGATTGTTCATCATAAAGTGCAAAAGAAATTGACGGCACTGTTGGTCAAACGCGCGAAAGCTCTCCGGCTGGGCGATGGCCTGAATTCCAAAGTGGATGTCGGGCCGCTGATCAATGAAGAGGCGCAAAAGAAGGTCGAACTTTATATCAAGATCGGTAAGAAAGAAGGAGCGAAACTGTTGTGCGGCGGCGGGGTGCCGAAAGGACGCGGCCTCGGCAAAGGATTCTTTTTTGAACCGACGGTCTTCACCGATGTGTCGCCTCACATGCGCATTGCCCAGGAAGAAATTTTCGGGCCGGTGGTCTCGCTCATCACCTGTCGCTCGTTCGATCAGGCCATCGAGATCGTCAACGATTCCAGGTACGGTTTGTCTTCCGCCATTTACACGCGCGATGTGAACAAGGCGTTTCAGGCGATACAGGAACTCGATACCGGCATCACCTACATCAACGCCTCCACCATCGGTGCGGAAATCCAGCTTCCCTTTGGCGGCACCAAAGGCACCGGCAACGGGCACCGCGAAGCAGGAACCACAGCCCTCGAAATTTTCACCGAATGGAAATCGGTCTACGTCGATTACAGCGGCAAACTGCAAAAAGCCCAGATCGACACTTAGCGGTGGGCTAACGGGCTGACCATGGGATGGGCAAACCTTTTTAGAGCGCAATGCAACATGTTCAAGTACCGCTAGTCACTTCTGTTCAAGAACGCTAGTCGCGTTCTTGAATATGACAAATAAAATCAACAAACTGTCATTCTGAGCGAAGCGAAGAATCTCGCCTTGGACTTTGTTTTTGGGTTATGCAAAGCTCTCCTTCCGGTGAGGCGACTGGCAAATCGTTTATGAGCGTCAAAATTTTCAGAGGGCATCATGAAATATTCGCCGTTCTCCGTTCGCCGACCGCAAGGTCTGCGGAGCACCGGCAAGGAGGCAGTAGTTGATCGGTGGTGAGGGTTGGTATATAGTCGGGATCGGTCCTGTTCCGGGGCCTCGTTGTGTTATTCGTGTGATCCCCCCACCTTCAGGAGGCTCCCCATTCTCCAGTTTTCTGTTCTTGGCAGTGGTAGTAAAGGCAATTGTGTCTACATTGAAAATAGCAATCATCGCATCCTGCTCGATGCCGGCCTCAGTCTGCGTTCGCTCAAAGAACGCATGGCATTGATCGGGCGTGATCTTGCCGATGTGTCCGCCGTGTTTCTCACGCACGAACACAGCGATCACATTAAAGGTGTCGGCATGCTGGCAAAAAAACACAACCTGCCGTTGTATGGGACGCGCGGGACGCTTGCAAAAATTGAGCATCATCTTCCGGCCTCCGCCGACTGGCATTCGATTGAGCGTGAGGATGAAGTCTGTCTTGGCAATTTAAAAGTGGAGTCCTACCCGACGCCGCATGACGGGGTGGAGTCGGTGGCGTTTGTTGTTCATTACGAGGACCGACGTCTCGGCCATGCCACCGACCTCGGTTGCATCGACAAGACCCTTCTCGAAAAGATGAGCGGTTGTGATGCCTTGCTGGTGGAATCGAATCACGATCCGAAAATGTTAAAAGCCGGGCCGTACCCGTGGTCACTCAAGCAGAGAGTGGGCGGCGACCGTGGGCACCTGTCGAATCAGGAGTGTGCGCAACTGTTAAATCAAGTGAAGCATGATGAATTGCAGACGGTCGTGTTGATGCATCTAAGCGGTGTCAACAATCATCCCGACATCGTTCGGCAACATGCCACCCCAGCGCTTGCCGGGTCGCGGGCTCAATTGCATATCTCGCGGCAGGATCACCCCACCCCTCTCATTCCTCTTATTTAAATATTGTGGATCAGGACAAAGGCCTCGGCGCGTGGATGGGCCTCGCCATTGGCGATGCGCTCGGTCAGGCCACCAGAGGTTTAAGGCCGGAGGCCGTCCGCCAGTTGTACAAACGCATGGACCGGTTTCAGGATGTGCGGCCGTTTATTGGTCGTGGTGTCAAAACGTATCGCATGCAAGGCTTGTATGGAGGGCAGACCCAGATGGCATTGGCCCTCGGCGAAAGCCTGATTCTAAAAAAGGGTCTGGATGAATCAGCGTTTGGTGATCTGTTGGTGCAGATGTCGCAGGCCGGACCGGAAGGTTATTTCGGAGTGTTCCGTCGGCCTGAAGGTGTGTTCGCCCGCTCGGTGCAGGATTTCCCCAATCGAATGAATCCGGCGCAGGCTGATTGGAATACTACCTTCGGCAGTTTTTTTCCTCTCGGTGTGACCACCGCTCTTTTTTATGGTCGGGACTCGGCGACATTCCAAAGTACAGTGGCCCGTTGCGCCGGCATGATGAACGCTCATCCCTGGGAAATTTCGGCGACCGCCGTGAGTGGATTCATCACCCTCGCGTTGGTTCGGATGAAAGTTGAGACAGGAGAATCTGTTTTGTCCGGGGCAAAATCGTTGATAGAAGAATCAGCACGATGGGCAGAGGCTATTGAACAGAAGTGTTTGGAATTGGAGGATGCGCCCGGAGCATCGAACGCTGTCAGCAAAACACTGGCAGGACTTGCCGAGCGTATTGAATCCTCAAGTGGTGCTGAACTCTCAGCCTGGATTTTAGAAAACGCCAATGGATATCTGAGACAACCGCTGAGTCACACCACCCAGGGGCAGACCTTGACCCTTCTGCCGCAGGCGTTGGTGCAGGTGTTGGTGCTCCCGCACAGTTTTGATGAAACGATAGCGCGCACTGCCATGATGGGTCGCGAGGCGAACAAACTGTGCGCCCTGACCGGTGCGTGGGCCGGTGCCCTGTTTGGCCTGGAGAGCATGGGGGAAGTTTTTCAGGCGGGATTAGTAAACTTGAAAGAAGTGACAGCACGCGGACAGGCGTTGTTGCGTCGTCGTTTTTCCGGCAAAGGCAAAGACCTGATTGAAATGGAAATGGGGTTGACCCGCAAGGAGGCTGAAGAAAACCGGAAGCATATTCCGAAAGCACCGAAGAAATCGGGAGTGGACCCATCGGACTTAAAGCACCCCATGTTTGATCCACTGGGAGAGGAGTGGGAGCACGATCCGCTGGTGGAAATCCGCGACAACCCCCGTCTTAGAAGAGAGTTTGAACGTGACAAATCGAAAAAGAAAAAAGAACGGCGGCAACGCTTTGAATAATATTTTTTGGAACTCTCTCAGGTTGCTGAAAAAGTCTTTTTTTCGAGTATTCCCCTGATTGTCACACTGAGCCTGTCGAAGTGTGCCCTTGATAATAAAGGCTGTCAGCGGACCTTAATAGAATCATGTAATCTATTTTTGCCTTCGAAAATAGTTTTTCAGCAACCTGCTATTGATTCAATATTTCCTGCACCAGTAAATCTTCCATGTTTTACGCCCAAACAATTGCACAATCAGGCAATGATTTTTTAGGGAGCCCATTCGCGGCTTATAATAAATAGCCTGATTGGGCTGATATTTTTTATTCGCTGTTCCCCTCATCCCTTCACATTCACTGCGCTCCATTCCTTCTCCCACCGTGTTAGTTAAGAGAGCTCTGCGTAAGTGCTTTTTGAGAGACTGAATAAGGGTAAGGACAAGCTCTCCTGTTCAAGAACCGCTAGCCGCGTTCTTGAATGTGACACATGAAGTCAACGAATTGTCATTCTGAGTCCTTCGACAGGCTCAGGATAAACTCCGCGAAGAATCTCGCCTTGGACTTTGCTTTTTGAGTTATGCAAAGCTCTCGCCTGCTATTGAGTCTCTTTTATCGGGGACTCCGCGTGAGGTAGAATTTTTCATGGTTTAGAATTGACCACTCTCGAACATCTTTTTTTTCCGAAGGGGGTGGGTAATCCGGACTCCGTCGAAAGATGTTTTTTAACTTGTTGAATTATAAGGGGTAGCTGGGTCGAGCCGATGTTGCATAAAAAAAGAAGGCTGTTAGACTAAAATTCACAAGCGTTGAAGGGAGTTTACTTACGTTTCGAAATTCTTTCTAACTCAATAGGGCAACCATTATCTTTCACCCGGAAATTGCGGGATGAGGACCTGATGATTGAAGAGCGGGATATTTTAGCTTCAAGCATATTGATAGTTGATGATGAGCCGACCAATGCGGACTTGCTGGAAATGGTCCTGAAGCAGGATGGGTTCCATCACATTCAGGTCACCACTTCATCGCGCGAATCGGTTGGCATTTATGAAAAGATTCGTCCCGATCTGGTATTGCTGGATTTGAGAATGCCCGATATGGACGGGTTCGATGTTATGGCCGCGATCCGGAAGATTGAAAAAGACCAAAGCCCTTTCATCATCATACTGACAGCGGATTCCGACCCCCACGTCCGCATTCAGGCCCTTAAGGCCGGGGCCAAGGATTTCCTGTCTAAACCGCTGAATCTCTCGGAGGTGCTGTGTCGTTGCAGAAACCTCCTCGAAATGAAATTGCTTCACAACCAACTGATGGAAAAGAAAGACCGGATGCAGCAAATGGTACAGGAGCGTACGGCTGAGTTGTGGACCACCAACGCCCTGTTGCGTGAGGAAATTGCAGAGCGGGAAGAATTTCAAGTCTGGCTGAAAAAGCAGAATGAACTGCTGGAGATGATCGGGCAGGGTGGGGGGCTTACGGATTGTATCGACCACATTCGCAATTTTTGGAAAACGCTTTCAGAAACATCTTCCTGCGTCCATTTACTGAGCAAGGAGGGCGACAGTTTTCGCGTGGGCTACCAGTGGGGACTTTCCGCAGATTTTATTGACAAACTGGATAACCTGTCCCAGCAGGGAGAGTCGTCCTCGTCCAACCTGGCGGTGGGCCGTGATGAAATGGTGGTGGATATTTTCCCGGAGCCTGATGATTTCACATCGAAGTATTCCCGTTTAGTGTTTGAAGAAGGGTATGCCGCTGTTTGGTCGATTCCCATAAAAGGCAAGGAAAACCGGATCCTCGGGACACTGGATTTGTATTTTGATCGTCCCCACCATCCTGACAAAATTGACAAGGCCTGGATGCATCGGATTTCTCAACTGGCGGGCATTGTGCTGGAACGAACTCGTGCAGAAGAAAAATTGAGCCGCGTAAACAGCCAGCTTCTTCATTCAGAAAAACTCTCGGCCATGGGGAAGTTGTCTGCTTCCATTTCGCATGAGTTTAATAATCCCATTCTGGGTATTCGCAATGTGCTGGAGCAGGTGGCAAGAGAGAATGTGTTAGATGATGGATTGCAGGAATTATCCCTGCTGGCGATTGAAGAATGTACGCGGGTCATGAAGCTGGCGACCCGGTTGCGGGATTTTTTCAAACCCTCAACGGGTGTCACAAAAGCCATGGTCCTGGAGAGAGCGGTGGAAGACATGGTATTGCTCAGTCTGCCTGATCTTAGAAAAAATGGAATCGAACTGGACCGGTTTTACCAACCGGAGCTTCCCAAGGTGTTTGCTGTGGAGGATCAGATCAAGCAAGTGGTGCTTAATTTAATCCAAAATGCCGCAGAGGCCTTGCCGGAGCGCGACGGCAAAATTGAGGTTCGAGTGATAAAAGAGAAGGGCTGTGTTCTGTTGCAGGTTAAAGATAATGGTTCCGGAATTCCTGATGATATCCAGGATCAGATTTTTGAGCCCTTTTTCACCACCAAGAAGGACGAGGTCAAGGGCACTGGATTGGGATTGTCTGTTACTTACGGGATTGTGAATAATCATGGTGGACATATCGAACATGAAAGGGCCGAAGGTGGGGGCACGCTGTTTTCGGTTTACCTCCCCATTTCGGGAAATGAACAACCCGGTTTGATCAATACCTTCGCACGGGCGGAGAGGTCTCTGGTATGAGTTCTGCTGGAAAAATAATTTTGGTGGACGACGAGATGCTGGTCCGCAGAGCCTATAAAAATGACCTGGAGAAAAGTGGTTTTCAGGTGAAGGCGTTTGATAGTGCAGAAAAGGCACTGACAGAAGTCACCCTGGATTGGCCGGGGATTATCATCACTGATGTGGTCATGCCCAAAATGGATGGGCTGGATTTTTTAAAACGGATCAAGGAAATTGATGAAGACCTGCCGGTAATCCTGATGACCGGGCGCGGAGATATTCCCATGGCGGTGCAGGCTGTCCGCCGCGGGGCTTTCGAGTTTCTGGAAAAACCTTTCCCCACTGAAGCATTGATGAACGCAGTGCATCAGGGGATTGAAAAGCGCAAACTGATTATAGAAATCCGGGAACTGCGTTCGCAAATAGAAGATCAATCCAGGCTGGAAAACAGGATCATCGGTAACTCGCCACCTGTTCAACGATTGTGCGAGATAGTGCGGGGAGTTGCCGAGACCCAATCGGATGTTCTGATTGAAGGTGAAACCGGTACCGGAAAAGATCTGGTGGCGCGTTGCCTTCACGATTTCAGTTCACGCCGGAAGCATCCTTTCGTGGCGATCAATTGCGGTGCTTTGCCCGAAACCATTATTGAAAGCGAATTGTTCGGTCATGAAGCCGGGTCGTTCACAGGGGCTGACCGACGCCGCATTGGAAAGTTTGAATTCGCTCACCAGGGCACCGTATTTCTTGATGAAATTGAAAGCATGCCACTTCATTTGCAGGTCAAGCTCCTGCGGGTATTACAGGAACGCGTGATTGAACGCGTTGGCTCGAATGAAACGGTTCCGGTGGATGTGCGAATCATTGCGGCGACCAAAGACGATTTGAAG
>JAJDBF010000023.1 GCA_029261535.1 Nitrospinaceae bacterium
CGTGTAACCTCTCATCGGTGCACCTCTCGCTTTGGTCGGTGGGAAAAACCACGATGTTACCGCAGCTTATCCACTTTCCCAATCGATAGAAGTTGCACTTACTATTTGAATCTAAGTAGCTTTAACGATCACGCCTTTCAATTAAAAAACTGCTCGAAATTTTTTACCTTGCGCGGTGAGCCGCTGATTGCGCACCCTTGATTTCCTTCACAACGGTTGTCGTTAAAAACGAAACTCACACTGTATAAATGTAAACCTAATCAAGTAGAATGCCCGGTTAAAACGATAGACGCTTTATAATTCAGCGGATTAATTTTTTCATTTTTCAAGCAGGCCGGACAACTCTTCCGCCGGGTAGGTGAGGATTTCGGATAAGGTGGGATGGTAATACGGCATGCGGAGCATGTCTTCGACCGTGCCGTTGTAATACATGATGGCAACGAGTTGATGGATCAACTCGCCGGCTTCAGGTCCGACGATATGCCCACCAATGAGTTTCCCGGTTGCGGGATCGGCCAGCAGTTTCACATGACCGTGGGTTTCGCCAAGGCACATCGACTTGCCGTGATCGTCAAAGGGATACGAGGCGACGCGGTAATCAATCTCCCGCGCCTTGCATTCTGCCTCGCTTAATCCAACGCTGGCTACAGGCGGATCGGTAAATACAACCGATATTTTCAGGCGGTCATCGTAACAGCGCGAGTGTTCCGGGTTCATCGCGTTATGCCCGGCGATCTCTCCCTGCTCAATGGCGATGTGCACAATTTCGTGCTCGCCGTTGACATCGCCAATGGCGAAAATGTTTTTCTGACTCGTCCGCATTTCGGCATCGACCTGAATACCACGCCGTCCCGCTTGCACACCAGCCGCTTCCAGATGGAGCCCGTCGATATTGGGCCGCCGACCCAGTGCCTGCAGAAGGGTTTCGGCTTCAACCGATCGTTCCTTGCCTTCATGCTCAAAAGTGATTTTCTTCCGACCAGCCGCCTCTTCAACTTTCAATAGGCGCGTTCCGGTGAACACCTGCATGCCTTCTTCCCGCAGACGTTGCTCGACCGGGCGCGCCAGGTCTTCGTCACCTGCGGACAAAATATGCCCACTGCGCTGAATCAGGATCACCCGTGTGCCGATGCGCTGGTAAAATTGCGCCAGCTCAACCGCCACCGGTCCTCCACCGAGCACGATCATGGAAGCCGGTTGCTCCTCCAATATGAGCGCGTCATCACTGGTCAGGTATTGAGTCTCGTTCAATCCGGGCACAGGAAAATCCCGGTTCACTACCGAGCCGGTCGCGATGATGATGTTGTCTGCGGTCAGCTTGCGACTGCCAGCCTGAATTTCATTCGGGGAGATGAACCGCCCGCACTCTTTGATTAAATCGAAGCGCGGGTTATGCAGTTGTTCGATGCGGTAACTGGCGAACTCATCGATCAACTTATTCTTGCGCGCAATGATAGCCGGGAGGTCGGCACGCGCCTCCACCGGAAGCAGACCAAACTCTCTGGCCCGCGTCATCAGCGACATTACATCGGACGAACGCAGAATCGTTTTGGTCGGCATGCATCCTTTCAAGATGCAAAGGCCGCCCAGAGGGCCGGGGTCGACGATAGCCACCCGACCGCCCTGACGCTCGACCGTGTCTGCGGCGGAATAACCTGCCGACCCGCCGCCTAAAATAATGGCATCGTAATCCATAGAGTTTTCCTACGCGGAGGAGATGAAATTAACCAGCGAAATGCTGACCTCTGATTTTTCAGTCCAGGTTTCGTTTATTGCGCTTTAAATAAATAACAGCGTACACAATATAACCCAGCATCCATAAACCAAAGAGCAAATGGAGAGAACCGATGACCCAGAACCCCACCGTTGCCCATATCATATTGACCCCCCATGCAACGCCAGTGAAAAAAACCGGCATCACAAACAGGCCCCACATTATCGACACTCCACCCAAATCCTCTTTTCCGCTTTTTACGGCACTCACTGCTTTTTGCGCACCGGTCGCAGAAAGATTAAGAACCCAGGCTGTCAACACACCTAAATAAAGCCAGACATAGTTCATTGGATTTTTTGCGGTAAAATGAAATTTCCAAAAAAAACCTCTTCACCTCGCAATCTAACTCACTCCGACCCTACAATTTCGATGCAGTCCAATTTAAAAAAGGCCTAGCAAAAATCACTAAGCCTTTTAAAAATCAAATAAATCTCCGGCGCGGGACCAACCCTGAGCCTGTCAAAAGGGGCAACAGAAAACATTTTGCGATGCGCTCTTGAAATATGGCTGATCATAACCTGTCAGCCCATTAGCCCTCCGCAAGGAGCGGAAGGTGGTGCATGAGGGAAGATATATTAAAATCCCGGTGTTATTGCCCGACAGGTTGCCCGTCACCCCCACCGGAAGGTGGATCAGGATTCTGGGAAATCGTCGCGAGACATTCTAAACTCCTTGTACAAATCCTGAAGAATACTTTGCGCGGTCGCTACCATCTGTTTATTGTCCTGCTCATCAAACAGTTTTTGAGCAATCAACAAATTTTCGATGGCATCCTTGCCCTGCTTGAACTGGTAGTAAACCGTCGCCAGGTTGCTGTAGGCTTCGGCGTAGGTTGGTTTGATTTTCACCGCTTCCTTGTAGTGCTTGATCGCGTCATCGGTCAGGCCGCACAGGTTGGCGGTCACCGCCAGGCTGTAATGCGCCATCGCGTCATCCTGCCTGATGTCGATGGCTTTTTTGAATGAGTCCAGTGCCTTGACGTTCATCAGCAGTTTGCCGTAACGTAAACCCATGTTCATGTAGGCCTTGAAATGATTCGGGTCCTGCTTGACCGCTTCCTCATAGGCTTCTATCGCGCCCTGGTGGTCACCGGCACGGCCCCGGTCCAGGCCCATTTGAAACCAGTCCTCGGCACTGTGTGAGGTATCTGTATCGGAGGTCATCAACCTCTCCTTTCTAAAGGGAAAACACCCGGCTGGCAACCGGGCCATTTGATCTTGGAATGGGCCTATGCTACCTTATGTTCCGCCCAAAATCCACCCACTTGGTCTGGAAGCCGGGCACCTTTTTTATTTTGAGTTGCATTGAAAAGCGAAACTTTCCGGAGTGTTAATTTATGACCATTGAACCCGGTTCTGATGAAGAACGGTTGTTACTTGCTAAATGGATTCGCAAAGGGGCCGAACTCATCGTTGCCTCGTCCTCCCTTGGAGAATCCTATCTCGACCCGAATATCAACCGTCCGGAAGATGTGCAAAAAAGGTCTGAGGAGTATGTGGCTTTCGATCACTCTGCCGCCGAAAAAATGCCTCACCTGAAAGGAAAGTTCCGCTGGGATCTGGAAAAATATTTCAGGGACCACTGGGGTCCCTACCTGCCGAAAGAAGAAGGATGAACCCGCATGTCTGAAGTCAAACTGCTTGACATGAAAGATGCGCCAGTGGAAGGTGAACCCAGGTTCGTGGAGCTCACCCATCCCCTGACAGAGTACCCCTACCCGCTTTCAGTTTTTTTTGCCAAGGAACGTTATTTTGTCATCACCGACACCTGCAAGGAGTGCGGCTCCGGCCTGTCGGAAGGCAAGATAAACGGCATGTTCGTAACCTGCACCGGCGAGGAACACCCGTGGAATTTTAAGACCGGCCTGCTTAAATATAATCGCACCAGCTCCATACCCGTCTACCGGGTGCTGGTGAAGGACGATGGCATCTACATTGAAATCTGACTCCTCGCCGGACCTTGCGGTCGGCGGAGGGGCAACGAAAACCACCGTATGTCATTCTGATGAGCCTTCAGGCGAAGAAAAATCTCGCCCTGGACCTTGGTTTTCGGATCATGCAAAGCTCTCGTTTTCAAGAGGGAGCGAATTACCGGCACGGAAAATATCAAATTATTAGATTTCCCCTTCAGGTCCACCACCTAGCGATGAGGCAGATCGATTTTTGCCCGCAAATATTTTTTATTTTGGTTCGAGTTTTCTCGCCGAACCTCCATTTGAAAACTCACCTGCGCCAGTTAAAAAATTTCTCCGCAAGTTTCAGCAGACCTTGCGGTGCGTGGTTTTTTTTCCAGATGCCCGCCACGTATTTATTCGCCTCGGCCAGTGTCGGGTAAATGTGGATGGTGCCAAGAATACCGTTCAAACCGATGCCGTGTTTCATGGCTAATACGTACTCGGCAATCAGATCACCGGCATGATGACCCATGATGGTCACGCCTAAAATTTTATCCTTACCCGGCACCGTCAGCACTTTCACGAAACCATGGTCTTCGCTGTCAGCAATCGCGCGGTCAAGGTCATCGATTCCGTAATTGGAAACTTCATACGGAATATTTTGCTCCTTGGCCTCGGTTTCACTCAATCCCACCCGCGCCACTTCCGGGTCGGTGAAGGTGCACCAGGGAACCACGCGATAATCGACCTTGAATTTTTTTATCGGACTGAGCAATGAATTCACCGCACAGTACCAGGCCTGATGCGCCGCCGTGTGGGTGAATTGATACGGCCCCGCCACATCGCCGCAGGCATAGATATTGGAATGCGAAGGCGTACGAAGATAGTCATCCACTTCAATGTTACCGCGCGGGGTCAACTTGACCCCCAACTCCTCAAGACCAAAACCCTTCGCGTTCGGAGCGCGTCCGACCGCCACCAGAATTTTATCGAACTCGATGCGCTCCTCTTTACCATCTTTCTCCACCACCGCGAACTGCTTGCCGCCCTCCACCACGATGGCTTTGCAGGTGGTGTTCGTGCGAACATCGATTCCTTCAGACAAAAATTGTTTTTTAATGTAGTCGCCACACTCCGGGTCCTCGCGAAACAAAATACGCGGAGCCATCTCAACCTGTGTCACCTGACAGCCAAGCCGGGCAAAGGTCTGCGTCAGTTCACTACCGATGGGGCCCCCACCCAGCACCATCAGCCGTTCCAGTTTCACGCGCAGGTTCCAGATGTTATCGGACGTTAAAAAATCAACCTGATCGAGACCGGGAATCGGCGGAACAAACGGACGCGCGCCGGTGGCAATCACAATGTTGCTGGTCGTCAACGTGCGCCCGTTGACTTCAACCTCGTGCGGCGACTTGATGAACGCCGAGCCGGTGATGCAGTCGACTCCCAACTCGGAATAGCGTTCGATGCTGTCGTGCGGTTCCACTTTTTTAATGACCGTCTGCACGCGCTCCATCACTTCTGCAAAATCGACTTCCGCTGTCGCGTTCTTGATACCGAATTCCTTGTGCCGCCGGATATGTGAAAGGACGCTTGCCGATTTGATCAGCGCCTTGGACGGGACGCAACCCGTATTGAGGCAGTCGCCGCCCATCTTGTGTTTTTCGATGAGTGCGACTTTGGCCTTCACCGCCGCGCCAATGTAAGTCGTCACCAGTCCCGCCGAACCCGCACCGATGGCAATTAAATTATAGTCACGCTTGGCCATACGGCCTCCTGAAAAAAGCAATCGTTGCTAACGAGGCTAAGTCGGCGCAATCAACCGGGCCTTACAGGAAAAGAATAAAAAACAGCCCTCGGTCCACCTTGAGAAAAAATTATTTACGACTCTTAATAATTTCTGATTTCCCCACCGGCGATTCTGCGTGGCTCTTTATCGAACTCCAGCGGATGGTCGGTGCCTGGCAGGATGGTGCCATCCGGCGAATACGGACCGATCTTGCTCCAGGTGCCCCACACTTCCTGCGACACAAACTCCATCTTTAAAATTGCTTTCGGATTTTTATAACCGTACTTCATCGGCGCGATCACGCGCAAAGGAAAACCGTGTTCGTCTGACAGCGGCGCAGAATCCATGTGCGTCGCCATCAACGTGCGCGGGTGCCGCAGGGTCTCCAGTGACAGATGCTCGACATACGCGTCCGCACAATAGAACACCACACCGACCGCTTCAGCCATCGGCTCAACACGGCGCTCGAGTTCAGCAAAAGAAAACCCGGACCACTTCGCCCGCGCCGACCAACACTCAACACATTTCAAACGCGACTCCTGCTCACGCGCGGGAATCTTCAGCAGGTCGTCCAACGTGTAGCGACCGGGACGACGGCACAAGCCGCTCACCTCCAGCGACCAACGGTCCGCAGAAATACGCCGATGCGGCTTCCAGTAATTGATATAAAATTTTTTAAATTTTCCAGCGCGGTTCTTGCCGACAAAATCCGTCCCGCTGAAATAATCGATGTCTCTCGCCAGCCCCTTGCGCGGCAGAGCCAGCAATGCCGCAAGCGAAGCCAGAAAAAATCGGCCTATGCGCACCAACCACGACCGGCGCGTGAGTTTATCTACTTTGCGCATCGAAAACCCAGGAAGCTGAAACGTTTTTCCGGAGGAATAATATTTTTTTGCCAGGTTTTGCTGAATTCAAAATCGAGATGCAGGTTCCACAAGCCACCGCGTACAATCTTGCCACCCGCGCCATCCCCGTCGGTCCATTCCCACAGCGAACCCGCCATGTCCTGCACTCCATAAGGCGACACATCTTTCTTGTCGGTGCCAGGCCGACGCTTGACCACGCCGCTGAACTTGGGATGCGGCATGCGTTTCCGCACCTTATTGCCCCAGGGAAACGTGCGCCCGTCCTTGCCACGCGCCGCTTTTTCCCACTCGGCATCGGTCGGCAGACGCTTGCCGATAGTTTCACAATACGATTTTGCCTCCTCCCACGTCACACGCGAAACCGGATGAATGTTCGCACCCTCAGGAAAGGGATGATCCGGAAACTGCGATGTGTACTCGGCGTTGGTCACTTCAAATGTGTCGATGGAAAATCCGCCAAGCATGTAACGGCGTTCCGGTTTGGCGGAAGGATCATCCGCATGCCCCATGGTGAACGGCCCAGACGGGACCGTCTTCATCGGGCCTGCCTCGGCAAAAGAGGCCACAAAAAATATCACTAATATCAGCGTGAAGGTTTTCATCCCCTCTAGCTTAACATCCACAGCGGTGGGGCGAAGAAAAACCCTATACCAGCACAATTTCATATCCCCTCTTTTATAAGGAGAGCTTTGCATAAATGCTTCTTGAGGGACTGAAAAGAGGAAGTCGCAACCTGTTCAAGAACGCGAATAGCGGTTCTTGAAAAGAAATATTGTATAAATCCAACTTCAAAATCCAAGGCGAGATTCTTCACCTGCGGTTCAGAATGACATTGCAATATTTCTCTTTTATGTTCGCCGTCCGCGGAGGACCCGCAAGATCCGGCGAGATGTCAGAAGGACAACAAAGGGAGGTGCCGTTGACGCACTTCGACAGGCTCAGCATGACAACGGAACAATCCAGGTCAAGGCTTTACGTCCGCCGACCGCAAGGTCCGTTCGCCGTCCGCAGAGGACCCGTGCGGCGAGCACCCGCAAGGTCTTACGTCGCCCGTGCGGCTAGCACTTCTATGCCCATGAATTTGAGGGGGAGGTTGTCGCCGGGGAAATGGCTATAGGCATCGGTCTCATCATAGTATTCGTTCGCGTCAAAATGCTCGACGGTGAAATTTGCTGAGCGCACGTCTTCGATCATGTGATGGCAGAACTTGTCTTCGATGGGCACCAGTGTTTCCAGATAACCGGGCATCAGTTTCTGCCGGTACGCCGGGTCTTCGGCATCTTTCAGGATGCGATATTCGAGGTCGGTGTCGATGATGATGAGTTGTCCGCCCGGCTTCAACGCCGCGTGTGCCCAGGCAAGAAACGCGCGCCGCTGATCGCGCTGGAGGTGATGCAAAAACTTGCTGACATGAATCCTGCCGAAGGTTTCGCGCAGGTCATCTTTCAGCGGGAAACTCCACGGCTGAATCGTCACCTGCTTACGCCCCATCAACTGGCGGAAATGATTGAGTCCTTCAATGATAAACGGCATGGTGTCGGACAGGGTCAACGGCGGATGCGATTCCGGCCAGTCGTGGATCAGGCTGAAACCGGTGAGGCCGGTGGCGACATCCAGCACCGGGCCGTCTTCCGGCATCACCCCTTGCGGTAGCGGGTCTTCCCAAGGAAAATTTTTAGTGAGCCACAGATAAAAACTGTAACTTTCAGCAAGCAGTTTCACCAGTGCCGGGTCGTTGAGCAAACCTGCATCATCGCGTATCGTATTGGCCAACGCATAGAACACGGCTTCCATGCGCGTGTTCAAAAGAGGCGGGTCCAGCGGCAGGGGTGCCGGGTCGGCTTCGCGATTGATATGCAGGTGATCGAGGTTGAG
Source organism: Nitrospinaceae bacterium (assembly GCA_029261535.1). Taxonomy (GTDB): domain Bacteria; phylum Nitrospinota; class Nitrospinia; order Nitrospinales; family Nitrospinaceae; genus Nitronauta. The sequence goes on from JAJDBF010000023.1 coordinate 8,199, forward strand.
AAACACCATCGGCCGTTCGTGCTGAACGTACAACAGATCGGCGAGGTCGATCATGATTTCGGGATAGCAGTAGCGAAGCAATTCGTTGAACGCTTCCTGTTGAACACGGCCTTCGGGTGAATCGCGAAAACCGAGGCGACTGTTCAGCTCTTCAAAAAATCCGCGCACGCGTTCGTTGAGGTCCGGCGCGTTGGAGCGGTTCAATCCTTTAAACTCGCAACCGCGTTCGGTCAACAGGGGCAGGCGATCTGCGTCTTCAATAAAAATTCCGGTGGATGCGTTCATAATTTCAAGTGGCGATAAAGTTTTTGCGTTTGCTAAACGGATTACACCCCCCTGCTCCTTGCGGAGGGCTAACGGACCCGCTTGCGAAGGAGCCTAACGGGTTCACTTCTATTACCTTGTCAACCTTTACAAACCACATTAAAAAATGCTTCCCGTTCGCCGACCGCAAAGTCCGTTGCCGCCCTTCGACCCAGCTCAGGATGACAACGAAAAAGCTAAAATCCAAGGCGCGATTCTTCACTTCGCTCTGCTTCGTTCAGAATGACATGCGGTGTTGTTTCTGTTAGCTGACCGCCAGGTCCAGTGGGGCTAATGGGCTGACCCTGCAAGGGTAGACAATAATTTCTGAGCGCAGGACAAAAATATTTTTGTTTTACGTTAGCCGTGCGCAAGCACCCGCCAGGGCCGTTTTTGCAATCAAGGCCAGTCCCAGGCGGCGCGTCCGAGAAAATAAAACGAGATCAGCACCGTGGGCAGGACCCAGGGCACGATGGGAAAAGCCGTTCCTGCGATCATTGTGTAACTCGAAAACCCCACCCGCGCGGCAAAAACCAGTGCCAACGACATGGCCAGCTTACGGCCTTCCCGCGCAATCAAAAAGGACAGACCGCCACTAAGCACGAGAGCCACCAGACAATAGATCGCCATATCGGTGGGCTCAAGCCCCACCGGCGGTATGACGACAAAGGTGATTATCAGGTACAGAAGGTTCATCCCGGTGAACACCCACGCGGCCTGTTTGAATTTTTTCAACCTGCTAATTTTTGTTTGCTCAGGGTCGGTCATCAGCAACGGTGCTCCGAAAAATGTTCTTTTGCGTGTCGCGGATAATTGCAGTTTGTCGGGGGGTATGATAGCGTTCAATTCCTGTTCAACCAAAATAAATTCTTATGCGACCAGTAAACGAACAAATTGAAATCATCAAACGCGGCACCGTTGAGATCATCGACGAGAAGGACTTCAGCCAGCGTTTGCAGAAATCCATTGAGACGGGCAAACCCTTGCGCATCAAGGCCGGGTTTGATCCGACCGCGCCCGACCTGCACCTCGGCCACACGGTGCTACTGCACAAGATGCGGCACTTTCAGGAACTGGGGCACGAGGTGGTGTTTCTGGTCGGAGATTTTACCGGGATCATCGGCGACCCCACGGGGAAATCCGAAACCCGCAAGAGCCTCACGCCGGAGGAAGTCAGTGAAAACGCGAAGACCTACCTGAAGCAGGTGTACAAAATTCTCGACCGCGAGAAAACAACGGTGATGTTCAACAGCGAATGGATGAACAAGCTGACACCAGTTGACTTCATCAACCTCGCCGCCAAGTACACCCTTGCCCGTATGATTGAGCGCGACGATTTCCAGAAACGGCTGGCGCAGAATCTGCCGATCTCCCTGCACGAATTATTGTATCCGCTGATTCAGGGCTACGATTCCGTCGCGATGCGGGCGGATGTTGAGCTGGGTGGAACCGATCAGAAATTCAACCTGCTGGTGGGGCGCGATTTGCAACGCGCACACGGGCAGACTCCGCAAAATATCCTGACCATGCCATTGCTTGAGGGGACCGACGGCGTCCAGAAAATGAGCAAGAGCCTGAACAACAGCATTGGCGTGCTCGATTCGGGTACCGAAATGTTCGGCAAAATCATGTCGATATCAGATGACCTGATGTGGCGTTACTACGAATTGCTGAGCGATATTTCGGCTGAGGAGTTGACGAAACTCAAGGAGGAGGCAAGCTCCGGCGCACTCAATCCAAAATTGGCGAAGGTGCGTCTTGGGCGCGAGTTGGTGACGCGCTACCATTCAGAGGAAGTGGCGGACAAGGCGGTTCAGGAATTTGAAAATGTATTCAAGAAGAAAGAACTGCCGGATGAGATCCCGGAGTTTCCCGGCTGGGGAAGTGAAACGTGGCCAGTGTGGAAAGTTTTGAAGGAAGGGGGACTGTGCCCCACCACATCCGATGCGAGGCGGATGGTCCGTCAGGGCGCGGTATCCATCGACGGAGAAAAAATCGCCGATGAGAACCATCCGTTATCAGGAGACCGCGACTGCCTGATCAAAGTCGGCAAGAAGCGGTTCCTGAAAATTACGGCTGGCTGACTTGTTCAGCGTTTACTGCGAATGCGGTGACCGGGCAGAATCGGCTCGGAACCATCAAGAATCATCGCGGTGGAGGACCTGCCCCCAACCTTGACCACCACCAATTCACCGATGACGCGTTCCATGGACATACGTGGCTCCGGCTCAACGATTTTTTCGACGTGATTGACGAGACTCCGAATCACTGGTTTTTCTTCCCTGGTGGTTGCCACGATATCAAAACGATCTCCCGATGCAACACTATCTGTTTTGCCAAGGTCGATGTACACAATGTCGCGTTCACTGCTGATCAGATAGCCTTCGCGGTTTTCCATAATAAAACCTGACAGGTTTTTGCGTGGACCACGATAGCCGTCAGTCAACATGACCGGAAGGTTTTTTGGATAAGGCGCAACGAAGGCACCCCGTGGAATGAGTTCGATCATTTCCATCACCTTGGCCCGCGCTTTGCCGGGTTCCACTTCCATGACTTCAAGGATACCGACCACTCGCACCATGTCGCCGCCCTTTTCTCCTCGGGCGATCATCAGTTCGTCAAACCACTCAAGTTTTTTCTTCCAGACACCCGTTTCGCCGGTACCAATCTTGAGGTCCCACATATCATTGGCTACCCCGCCTTCCCGAGTCGTCAGATACGGATGGTCGGAATGCACCGGATGCCGGACTGGCACTTCCAGATCGTAACCCTGATTAAAGTTATCATTGACGAGGTACACCAGCAGTTTGTCGCCTGGCTTCAATCCCTTGTTGGTCCCGATATCCAGGTCAACTATTTCAAAATTGACCGCGTTGTTCCAGAAACCTTCATTACGAATTATCGAGCCAAAAGGGGTGTGTTCATCGATCAGATAGCCGGAACGAACGTACTCGCCCAAGGTAATGAGAGGAAGATTTTCGTTGAAGAAATCGGCTGAAAGACCCGTAGCGATGACAGGTTTTGCGATCACTTCAGGGCCGGGAAGACGAGCCGCTACTTGCATCGGCCGATCGACATCACTCGAAGACCCCGCCTGGGTGGTTTGCTTCAAGTCACCACGGTAAAGGGGCAACATGTCTGAGCCGGTGGTCAGTTCCGCCAGAACCTCGGGTTCAGCAAGGGCATGCCCTGCCGCCACAAAAACCGACAATCCAATTATAATCAAATAGTTGAAGACCAAACACTTTCGCGTTTTGTGCCGCATGGTCGCTTTCTCCTGCAGATTAAAAGGTCTGCCTCTGGGGCAGAATTTAACCAAATTTACATTATTTTTGGGTAAATTAGATGTTACCAGATATTTTCTATTTGTAAACCTGAAAAAGTGCCTCAAGTCAAAATAATTCAGAGAGATATCAGGGGGATGGTGAAAATTTCCGCTCAATGGGCTTTTGCTCCCTCCCTTTTGCCTCCTCCAGAGGTAACCTGCTTAAAATACAGGTTTCTTGCTTGACAGGTGGCAGGCGCAATGAAATAATTCCCTCTTCAAACTTCAACGTGGTTCGCGCCGGGCGAGAATGATTTTTCCTTTTACCCGGAAACAGAGCAAACCCACCTTACCGAATACCAAACGACATGAAACGAACTTTTCAACCGAACAACCTGAAACGTAAACGCACGCACGGGTTTCGTGCCCGCATGGCCACGGCCGCCGGTCGCCGGGTGCTCTCCAACCGCAGACGCAAGGGACGCAAAAGCCTCACGGTTTGACCATGGGGGAGCAAACCTTTCCCAAGAACGAACGGCTTCTGTCCCGTCCCCAGTTCAAGCGGGTGATGGACCTTGGACGCAAACAGCGCGTCGACAAACTGTGCCTCCTGTTTTTTCTTCCGAATAATATGGACCGTAAACGGCTGGGCATCATCGCCTCCAAAAAGGTAGGCAATGCTGTGGAACGCAACCGGGCCAAGAGGAAAATCCGGGAAGTGTTCCGACGTAACAAGGATCGGTTTGTGACCGGTGTGGATGTTGTGGTGGTCTCTGGCAAACCGATGGTAAACACACGGTTCGGAGACATCGAACGTACGATCCTGTCCCAATTGCCACGACCTTAGGAACCGAGCCTGAAATTGCAGACAACCAAAATTACCTCATGCTAAATTCCATCCTGAAAAGCGCAGTTCGTGGATACCGTTTTTTCATCTCCCCACTGACGACCCCGTCCTGCCGATTCACCCCGACCTGTTCGCAGTTCGCCCTGGAGGCGTTGGACCGGTTACCGTTCTGGCGTGCGATCCCGCTGATCTTCCTCCGTATTTCTAAATGCCACCCCTTCCACAAGGGGGGGTACGATCCTGTGAACTGACGAGGGAGATACCTGCTTGGAAAACCGAATGCTCATTGCCTGTGTCCTGTCGCTCGGGGTTTTTGTACTCTGGGGATGGCTGATGTCTGTCATCCAACCGCGACCTCAAGCACTGGATTCTGACCCGACCGCACTTGAACAAACGGCGGAAGCCCCTGCGGACTCGCAGAAAAAATCAGCACCCTCAGAAGATCTGGCGATGCCGGTTCCCTCAAAAATTGTTGAAGAGCCAACGCTGGAGTCGTTGATTCCCTCCACAGACAATAGCGCACCAAATAAGATCGAAAGTGAAACTGGCGGGGCATTGACCAGCGAAGAAGAAATCGGTACTGAATTTGGAGGAGAAGAGCCGGTCTCGGCACCCCCCACAGCGGTCGCATCTTCAATTCCGGAGCGCACCGTCGAAGTGGTCAGCGGTGACCTCACCTTCATCCTGTCCAACCGGGGCGGCGTGATCCGGTCCGTTGGCAGTCGCCACATGAAAAGTCTAAAGGGCGAAGACGCAGAACTGGTGCCGCACGAAGAGGGCGAGATTTATCCGATGACTCTTTTGACTGATCACGCCGGCATGAACAAGGCATTGGCGCAATCGATCTACCAGACCGACTCGCCAGCAAACCAGGTGGTCCACGAAGGCAACACAAAAGTCATTGTGAGTTTTCATCTGAAACATGCCACCGGACTCACGGTTGACCGCACCTACACCTTTGAACACGACAATCCGGTTTTCAAAATCGAAAATAAAATTGATGGCAGAATGTTTGCCGCAGAAAACCTGCAATACCGTCTGCTGTGGGGACCAGGCCTCGGCGGTGCCAAGGAATCGCAGGCGGACTACATCATTTTTTCCGGGCCAACCACGTTCGTCAACAATGAACGGGTCGAGACCTATCCCGCAGAAATGACGGACGAACGGGTGGTGCTATCCGGTGATCTCAAATGGACGGCCTTTCAGAATAAATATTTCGCCGCCGCCCTGATACCGGTCGATGGCATCAAGTCCGCTGTGATTGAAAAACTCGACGAGGACGAAATTTACGTTGGACTGCAAATGGACTCGGTGCAATCCAGCGCATCGGGTATCGCCAGGGTGTACGTCGGCACCAAGGAACTGCAAGTGCTGGAAGACTCCGGCGACAAACTGGTACGGCTGATCGACTACGGCTGGTTCGGCAATAAATTTGCCTTCCTGGTAAAACCCATCCTGAAGGCCCTCAACTTTTTCTACGGACTCACAGGCAATTACGGCTGGTCGATCATCTTCCTGACCTGCGTCATCAAAATTATATTTTTCCCGCTGACACACAAGAGTTTCAAGTCAATGAAGGGCATGCAGAAGGTACAGCCCTATGTCAAAATCATTCAGGAGCGACACAAAGGCGGCGACCGGCAGAAGATGACGGAAGAGATGATGGACCTCTACCGCAAACACAACGTCAGCCCAATGGGTGGTTGTCTGCCAATGCTGTTACAAATACCGGTGTTCATCGCGCTGTATCATGCGCTGTTCTTTTCCATCGAGTTGCGCGGCGCACCCTTCATGCTGTGGATCACCGACCTGTCGGAAAAAGATCCGTACTTCGTCACCCCCGTGATCATGGGCGCGACCATGATCCTGCAACAAAAGATGACACCGACCGCGATGGACCCGATGCAGGCCAAGATCATGATGATGATGCCGATCGTGTTCACCTTCCTGTTCATTACCTTCCCCGCAGGGCTTGTCATCTACTGGACCATCAACAACATCCTCACCATCACCCAGCAATACTACATCTACAAAATCGCCAAAGATTAATTACGGCGAAACAAAAAAATCCTCGTTCTATCTTATTGAGATACCCGAACGGCAACGAACATTACAAATAACAAGCAACCTATAGATTGCCATTTTGAGCGTCAGCGAAGAACCTAGCCTTGGACTTTGAATACGGTTGTTAAAAACTTCGAGGCGAGATTCTTCACTCCGCTTCACTTCGCTCAGAATGACATGCGGTGGTTATTCTTTTTCGTCTCGCCGTCTGCCGACCGCAAAATCAGATGGTTCTCACCATTGCTTTTTGTAAAACCTCCCCGCTTCTCTTATCCCATTGAAAAAAGACGCTTTAATCAAGCATCCCATGTTCACGCACCCCAAATGAACAAATGTTCATTATTTACAAACACACATTGATCTACCATACTGATATTGAAAAAAAACAAGATACAGGAGCAAAAGCAATGCGCCGTTTATCGATAGAGGTCACTCCCGAGCAACATCAACGGCTAAAAGCCGTCGCCGCGCTGGCGGGCAAGTCCATTAAAGATTACGTGCTGGAACGTGCCTTGCCACCGCTTCCCGATATAGATTCCATGTCTGAGGAAGAAGCCGTCAACAAGCTGGAAAGTTTCCTGAAACCACGTATTGAGTCCGCCATGGAGGGCGCAAAGAAAGGCGAATTTTCTTCCCGATCGGTCGAGCAGATTTTTGAGGATGTCCGGCAGGAACAAAAATAATGCGGCCCTATGAATTAACCAGGGACGCGGAAGCGGATCTGGAAGGCATCGCCCGTTACACCATTGAAGAATGGGGTGAGGCTCAAGCCGAAAGTTACCTGGGAAAAATCAGTCGGTGCTTCAAAAACATCGCAACCCATAAAACCGTCTCGCGAACCTTTTCGGAACGTTTCCCGTCTGCCCGTGTGGTCCGCTGTGAGCATCATTATATTCTCTATTTAGCTCCGGAAGGCAAGAAGCCGATCATCTTCGCAGTTCTCCACGAACGGATGGATATGCTGACCCGCCTCAAAAACAGATTGGGCTGACTCCTCACCAGTCCTCCGTGGACGGCAAATATTCAAGAACGCGACTGGCGGTTCTTGAGTGTCATGCTGAGTGCAACGAAGCATCTCGCCCTGGACTTTTTTGGGTTTAATTTTAAACCTTCGAGGCTAGATTCTTCTTCGCCTGGAGGCTCATCAGAATGACAGGCGATGGTTTCGATTTTTTTTCTTGCCGCTCCGGCGAGGACCACCTCGCGGTGGGGTCAGACAGGTGTGACCTTTTTCGGTCACTCCAATATTTTAAATCCCCCTGCTACGCGTCCCCCTTTAAAAGTGGGAATTTATATAATCCCAAAATCAGAAGCCAAGGCTAGATTCTTCTCTAACGCTCAGAATGACAGGCAATGTTTTTTTGCTAGCCCCACCATTTTCAAGAACGCTACTCGCGTTATTGAACGTTCGCCGTCTACCGACCGCAAGGTCCGTTCGCCGTCCGCGCAGGACTATTTAGCGGGTTTTTCTTCTTTGGTTTTTTTGTCTTTATCGTTTTTGCCGTCGTCGCCTGCTTTAGGCTCGGCTTCTTTGGCTGAGGCGGGGAGCCACAGCCCTTTGAACCATTTCGATTGCGCCATGTTGCTGAACGCCAGTTCGCTGTCGAGTTCTTCCTGGGGTGGAAGCGTGTTGTTGGTCTTGCATTTCTGCAACCATTCGCGGCACCCGGATTCATTGGCAAGCTGACCCATCAGCTTCGCGATGGCGTAGGTGGCCACTCCCGGTTGCATCTCTTCCGCTTTTTGCATTTTAGCTTTGGCTTCGGAAAGTAATGGATGCGCGTTGATTCCCTTTTTTAATTTAGCCTGCTCCAATAGCACTTCGCCCATGTAGGTGAGGGCATCCGGATTGTCCTCACCGTATTCCAGAGCTTGCTTGAGAAAATCCTGAGCCTTTTCGATCATCATATCCGCATCGGCACCCTTGGCTTTGCGTGCTTTTTTGATGAGGATGCCGCTGAAATTGGTGAGTGCCAGCGGATCGTCCGGTTTGATCTTGATCGCCGCTTGATATTTTTCTTCCGCCTGGGAAAGCAGGAGCATGCCTTCATCGCCACCCTTGGATTTGCCGAGCTTGAACAGAGCGTTGCCCCAGTTGCTGATGGCCTTCAGGTAGTCGGCCCGAATCTTGAGTGCTTCCTGAAATTTCTCGATGGCCTTGTACAGGAACGCTTCGCCTTCGATCCCCTGCTTGCCATCGGCCAGTTGATAGAACACGTTGCCCCAGTGGGTAAACGCTTCCGGGTTGTTCGGCTGAATCTTGATCGCCTGCTCGTAGTTTTCTACGGCGTTGGAAAGCAGAGCATCCGCCGATGGTCCGGACTTGCCTTGCGCCAGTTGGGAGTACACATTACCCAGCTTGGTGAATGCTTCGTGGTTGGTCGGAATAATACGGATAGCGTTCTGAAATTTTTCCGCCGCCTGATTGAGCAATTTGCCGGAGGCATCACCACTCTTGCGTTTGGCCATTTTCAGGAGGCCCACACCCCAGCGGAAATTGACTCGGGGCATATCCGGGTTGAGTGCCAGCACCGTCTGAAATTTTTCCATCGCCAGCGAGCACAACTCTTCCCCCTGCGCATCATCGCGCGCGAGTCCGCGTTCCAGCAGGGCATCAGCCCAGCCGAAAAATGCTTCCGGCGAATTGGGACGTAGCTTGACGCAAGCCTGAAATTTTTCCGCCGTCGCAGACAGCATGCGGTCCTGCTCCTCACCTCTTTTGGATTTGGAAAAGACCAGCAAGGATTGCCCCATGTGCAGAAGCGCGTCAGCATTTTGTGGATCGGCTTTAAGTGCTGTGTTTAGTTTTTCAGCGGCCTGCCCGTAAAGACGCAGGGCCTCCGCGCCTTTTTTCTTGCGCGCCTGACTGTAAAGAGCAAACCCGCAACCATAGGCCGCACCACCGTGATCCGGCACAGCCTTGAGTACCGCTTGAAATTTTTCGGTGGCCTGGGAGAAAAGCTGGTCGACGGAATCGTCGGTACTGGCCGCCGCCTGCTCGAGGAGTACGAATCCCCAACCGTAATTGGCTTCGTGCAGGTCCGGTTTCAGCTCCAGTGCTTTCTGATATTTTTCCGCCGCTTCGGCGAATAATTTTTCCGCATCGGTACCGGTTTTTAATTTAGCCTGCTCCACTTGCAACTTGCCAAGCTTGAACAAAATCTCATAATTGTCCGGCGTGATTTCCAGTGCCCCGCTGTATTGTTCACCGGCTTTCTGCAACAAGTCGAAACCGGCATCGCCCTCTTTCCCCTCCGCCTGGGCCAGTTGTTCATCGCCGTGGGACAGGTAGGCCATTGACAGCAAATCGCCGAGAGCCGGTGTTGCGTTTTGATCGTAATCAGAGCGAAACTCCAGAATTTTTTTGAGGTCGCCTGCGATCAGAGCAGAACGCGCCGCTTTCACCGCTTTTATTTTGTCTGGACTATCCAGCCCTTCGAGACTGGAGGCACCTACATCCCGCCCACGGTCTTCGCCTTCATATTGCTGGATGGCCTGGCGGGTCTGGAATAAAGAGATATCAGCCATTTGAATTCCATCTTCAATGCCATCGACCGGAAACGGAGCAATTGATTTGAGCAGACCGCCCATGTGGGTGAACGGGTGATCCAGAAAATCCGGAGCCATCGCGCCCATCTCCTGAGCCAGTGCCACCAGAAAAGTATCGGGATCAGAACTTGCTACCGAGTCGGCGTTGTCATCTTCGAGCAGTCCTGCTACTGATTCCGGTAATCCGCCCGGCCCATGCGTCACCCAGAGCAGACCTTGTGCAAACGGACCGGCTTGGGTTAACTGAGCCACCAACGCATCGCCGTCTCCCGCCTTGTGACCGAGAACAATCACCGGATGGTCTTTCAATCCGCCAAGGGCTGAATCAAGATTACCGGTCGCCTGCCCCAGGCTCCGGCCCTTCAGAAAATAAACGGCATTGCCCGGAACCTGATCGGGTTGAGACATGGTCGACAGGGTGCAATCGAACACCGGCGGAAACTCTCCGGTCAGGGAGCAGGCTTTGAGCAAAGTCGAATCGGGATTCAACGTGAGAACTTTGGCAACGAGTCCTTTTTTCATCAGTAGGGCAACAGCAAGATGTGCCCAGTTGACGCGCGCTTTTTTCTCCTGACTGGCGAACAAATCATCGCACTCGGCAGAGGTCAATTCCGCGCAACAACCAGCGAGGTCTTTTGTCTTGGCATTTTCGTAAGCTTTCGGGTAAGTCGCCTTGATGATTTCAAGGAACTCCTCGCTCGAAGGAAACCCGGCAAGTTCGCTACACGCTTCGCCCAGGATCAGGACGGCACCAGCACCCTTACCGCTGGAGGCTTCGATTTTAGAGGCAATATTCTGGACGGTTTTATGAAGGCTCATGGTTTAAGCTTTTCCCGAGTTTTTGGAACACCAGTCAGTGGATGAAGACCACGTCCCGCGATACCGCCGGAACATCAGCCATAAAGCAAACACATTCGACCCAACAGCCGTCAGGGCGATGAAAATTCCTAACTGGTCGATCAGGGCCATAGCAAGCAAAAAGTAAATGAAGTCACGGTTGGCCATTTGATCGACCAGAGACGCGTCTTCTTTTTGCTTTTCGTTTTGCGCCGACTCTCCCTGCGTTGCCCGCATTTTGCTATCAATCAAGCTCGATTGCAAAAGGGCGAACGATACCAGCGAACCGACCACGGCCAAGGTTCCAAGCGTTTTATAAATACCGTTTTCGGTAGAGAAATACAACCCCATGCCGATGGAAAAAAAGGCCGCCGCATGGACGATGTTGTCTGCCCAAATATCAAGGACTCCCCCTAATGGGGATTCCTGAAACTTTAATCGGGCCACCTCGCCATCGGCGCAATCCACCCAGGCAGACAGCAAAAGTAACAAGGCCCCTGCCAGACTGGCTTCGTATCCCCCCGACCAGAAACAGGCCGCAGAAAACAGGCCGATGATCATGGCAATGAACGTGATCTGGTTGGGCGTCAAAGGTGTCATGACAAAAAACCGGGTCAATTGACGCGAAATTTGCCGCGTGACCAGACGGTCCATCAAGCTGTCATTACTCAGTCCACTTTCTCCAAGCAGGGTTTCAGATTGCCGACGGAAATCCCGCCTCCTGGTCATCTGCCTGTCGGGTGCGCCGGGAATGTACGCCAGCGAACCCACACCCTCTTCTTTATCTTTCGCCGATTCCCCTGTCGGAGAAGTCTGTCTGAATTCTGTCAAGGCCGGAACTGCGTCCGCCTGTATTGGTCTGACCCAATCTTTGTCATCCGTACCGGACAATAGCCTCTGTATATCCAGCTTACGGTGCAGGGCACCGCCATTGACCACCCATCGGCATTGACTGCTACCTAGGGCTTCACCCAGGGCTTCCGCCTTCGATACCCAATCAAGACTTAGCGTTAAACGCCGATCCTCGCTGAGCTTTTCCAACCAGGTACTTTCGTTATCCGACTCAAGGTCCGGATGATAAAGCGTCAGATGGTCGACCCCACCCCGTTGCAAATTCAGGATGTTCAGCAATAAAAAAGGAACACCCGTGATGGGCCGCAAGTACCAGTCTTCAAGTCGATATGGTGCCGGCGGGTCCTTCAGGACCATCACCCCCCGAACCGAGTCGGGAATATTCTCCGAAGTTAACTCTTGCAGATTCGCCATATATAAGCGGAAACCTCTTCCAAACAAGAGATCTTTATTGATACAACCGTTCTGATGATTTCAGTTGCCAAGCCTTTGGTTTGATCGCAGTTGATTGGCTGAATCGAAAAAACCGTTCATTGCCCCATCATTAAAAATGGGGGCCATAGAAGTGATAGAAAGATCGCCCGATAATAGCAAAAACTAAAAAAAAATCAAGTGGTTATATGATTCACAAGGTCTCGGGGAAGCGGCTACGAGCGGTGGGGTTTCACTCGGAATTAGTGGTCGACAACCGCCCGATTCTTTGTTTCTCATAAAATAAAATCAAGGCGAATATCAGCGATCCAAAACCCGCCAGCCAGAGAAACCAGTCCAACCGACCCACCACGGCAAACCCCAGGATGATGTAAATAAAATTTCGGCTGGCGAGAAGCAGGATGACATCATAAATCCGGGTGCCCTTAAAGAAGTCACCTTTGCCGCCTTTAGGAAAATAGATCAGCCCGAAAATACTGAGGCCGCCCAGGGCGAGCAGGAGAAATGGTGTCAGGGCATAGCCCCAGCCGTGGATTTTTGCGGCACCAAAGGCGATCCCGAGAAAGATAAAAACATTGATGATGTTGTCGCAGGCGGTGTCGAGGGTTTCGCCGAAATCAGATTCCATAAATTTTATGCGCGCCACGTCGCCATCACAACAATCCCAGATCGCAGTGAAGGCCAGCAAAATCCCGCCCACCAGACCGCTCACGTAATCCCCGCGCGAGAACAACCAGCCGGCACCCGCCCCGATCACCAGCCCAAACAAAGTAACCTGATTGGGTGTCACCGGCAGACGGATCAACATCGAGGAAATGGGCAAAGAAAAATGTGCGTTGAAATAAACGTCCAGCAACTGACTGTAATGGTGCCGGTGATGATGAATCAGATTCGATTCCAATTGGCGAAAACTGCGATGGTCCTCCACCTGCCGGATGAATTGTTTGGGATCGTTCTCGAGAGAAATTGAATCTGCTGACGCGGGTTCGGAAAAAACAATCGGGCCTTGCATCACCTCTTTTAGTTCTGCCGGAGCAATGAGGACTGGCAGGTTAAACTCCGAGGTACCGGAGGAGGGCCCGGTCTTCGTCGCCGACTGATCTTTAAGAATCCGCGCAAGCGTTGCGGTGGTGGCGACAAGATTTCCCGGTGCCAGCAGAAGCGTCGCCGGGTCACCGGTTTCACCCTCGTCGATTTTTTCCAGTTGCAGAAATTCTTCAGCACCTCCCTCTTGATACCGATCCTGAATCAGAACTTCTGCACGACAGCGCGGATCGTCATCGAAGACCTTTTGCAAAACCGCCCGGCGATGCGCATCCAGGTTTTCGCTCCGGATAAAAATCCGTTCGATACCAGCGCGACCCATGGCGAATGCCAAACGCAGAAGAGATGGAACGCCCGCCAGAGGTTTGTCCAACAGCCAGCGCCAGCCGCCTTTGGGCTCGGTGAGCACGATGACGGCGCGGGTAACAGCGATAGATGAAGTCATGATTAAAAGTTCAGGGGAAGATGAAAAAGTAATGTTCGTTTAAACCGGGGCATTATGACAAAGCTGGCAACAGGGAGCAACCGCAAGGCACGCTTCTCAATTCTACCTGTCAATGGGAGAGAATAGTAAAACGCTGGCGGCAAAAAACAGATACAGCAGTCCGAGCACAATAAGGGAACCGGAGATCACCCAGAATAAAACCGGGTCCTCCTGCCGACGAATCCAGGTTCTTCCATACAGGTAGCGTTCGCCAAAACCGACATAAATCCTGCCCGTGACCACATGCTTGATCCCAAACCCGATCAGTGCCAGGCAAACGACAAAAGGCAATGATTTGAGAAACCAATAGTCCATTGAGAGAACCCGATGCGAACGGTTACAAAATACTTCTAACAGGTTGCTGAAAAACTATCCACGTCATCAGCAACTGTCCCGCAGTGTTTGTCGAAGTGCAAAAACAACCTGGATTATCAAGTCATGCTTCGACAGGCTCAGCATGACCCTTTGGAAATCCTCGTGCCATGCCGGGATTTTTTCAGCACCCCGTCAGGAAATTTCGTCGATGCGACGTTTGTTGTCGCGGCAATCGAATTCAGTTTCCGAACTCCAGACCAGTTTAATATATTCCGGAAGCTTTGTGGTGCGGTCGATCACCGCCGACTTGAGTTGATCGCAAGTGAGGTTGATGACATCAGACAACTCCGCCCCACGCAAATCCGTGCCCGTCATGTCCGCCTTGCTCACCGTGGCGCGGTGCAGGATTGCGCCAGTCAAGCACGCCCCGTTCAAACGACTGCCAATCAACTCCGCATGAGAAAGATCCGCGCCGGTTAAATCAGCCCCCGTCAGGTCCGCCGTGCTGAGCGCCGCCGTGTGCAGATCGGCATGGCTTAAGTTCGCCGACTGCAAACAACTCTTGCGCAAATTAGCCTGACGTAAATTCGCCGAGCTTAACTCCGCAGAGCGAAGATCATGACCAAGCAGATTGGCCTTCTGCAAATTTGACTTCGCATCCTCCGCCCGCTCACGTTGGGTTGTATTAGTTTCTGACATTAATTTTTATCCTGCCGTGAAATTTCAACTCTCCATGAGAGCCACTGTTCACCAACCATCATCACTTCGCATACCGTTCAAGCTACTCATTTTTTGTGAAAGGCTGAAATAACTTTCCGGTGTTGGTGGCGAAAAAGTCTTTCAGTGCGATCTCTTCTTGTTTTAAAAATCCTTTGGAGGGTGCGCCGCCGGTGGCGACCAGTTCTACCACGGCGGACACGGAGGCGGCGGTGGTCCAGGCAATGGCACGCCACGAGTTCCCGTCGATTTCTATCGGAAAATAACGTTTCACAAATTCTTCGCGAAACAACTGTCCGGCTTTGATGCCCTCCACCGCCGCGTGCACCACCACCATGTCTTCCGCCACCGGTGGCTTGGCGTTGACCAAAATCTTACCAGCGCGTTCGCGGTCGCGACTCATCAGCAACTCGTCAAAGAAAAACCGCATCAGGCGACAATGCCCAGGGTAACGGATGGTTTTGTAATTGAGCGTCTCGACTTGTCCGCTGAAAGTTTCGCACATGGAACCGAGCCCGCCGCTTGTTGTGAACGCCTCGAAGGGCACGCCATCGATGACGATGGTTTCGAGCGCTTCCATCGGCGGCACCTCGGTGGGCTGTCCTTTCAATATCACTTCACACGGGTTGAGGTATTCGTTGACCACTCCTTCCGGCGACCAGTTGAAGGCGTAACCGAGCAGGCCGCGCGGATGCTGGGGAAGCGCGCCAACGCGCAATTCGATACTGCGCAGTTGATCGAACCGTTTAGCAAGGTCGGCACCGACAATGGCGATGAACCCCGGTGCTAGCCCGCATTGCGGCGCCATCACGGCTTTCGCGGTGTCGGCCATTTCGCGGATCTCCTGTGTGGTCGGCACGTCTTCGGTGAGATCAAAATAATGCCGACCCAGTTGATGCGCTGAAGTGGCAACTTGCAGATTCAGGTGATAAGGCAGGCAGGTGACGACTGCATCATGCGACTCAATCGCTGAGTGAAGCGTCCGGTGGTCTGAAACATCTCCTTGCTGACAAGGGAACACCTGTTCTCCGGGATTGCGGTCGAGTCCTGTCACCTTGAATCCATTACGATGGAGCAGAGTGGCGACCAGCAATCCCACCTTCCCCAAACCAATCACCAGAACTGATTCGAAAACTTTTGACATGAGCATTCAACTCCCAGGAATAAAACCAAGGTAAAAACTGGCAAATCCATTTATACCAATATATACTAATAAAACGTATTTATTTCATAAGGGTTCCATGCCATGACCAAGCACACCAGCATTTCCCTTGGAGATCATTTTACATCTTTTATAGATCAAAAAATCACACAAGGGCGCTTTGCCTCCGCCAGTGAAATCGTCCGTGCCGGATTGAGGCTCTTGGAAGAGCATGAAAACAAGGTGGAGACATTAAGAAACGCTTTGATTGAAGGCGAGGAAAGCGGACCCGCGCGAAAATTTGAAGCAAAAAAATTTTTAGCCTCGGTGAAAAAAAGAAAAAAGAGTGGCTGACTACTTTCTTCGGCCAAAAGCGCGGGGCGACCTTGAAAATATCTGGAATTACACCTTGGAAACCTGGGGCGAAGATCAGGCTGACAGCTACATTTATAATTTGGATGATGGGTTTCGGGCGTTAGCAACCCAACCTGAAAAAGGCCGCCCTTGCAACGATATCAGAGAAGGTTATCGCAGGCATTCCATAGGAAAACATATTATATTTTACCGATCGATAAAAAAGGGAATTGAAATCGTCCGCATTCTTCATCAAAGAATGGACCCCGCCCGCCATTTATAAAAAAATCCTCCCAAAAATCAAACTTCGATCCCAAAAGCGGTCAGTAGTTTTTTTGCCAGCCGAAATTGCAGGGCACCGACGGTGCTGGAAAGACCGCCCAGCACGAGGGACATCGAAAGAAATAAAAACGCCTTGCCCTTGTCGATTTTGATCTGCACCATGTCGGCCAGAAACCCCAGTCCCATCAATCCAAAGAACAACACGTTCTGCACCAGCCAGATCGCTTCTTCGCCTTCGAGAGGTTGAGTCCGTTCGCCGGGAAAACGGTACTCGTCGATGAAACTGGTTATATAGAGTGCCGCCATGAACAGTGCCCAGATCATTTTGATGAACTGGAAGGTTTCTTCCAATTTGGCTTTATCTTCCATTAAAACTCCGAGGCTTGACTCTTACTGAAATACACTGAAAATTCCTGTGATATAATGGTCGCATCATAAATACAACCCTAATGACCCGTCTGATTCGTAGCGGGATTTTTTAACAGGGACCTCTGTGATTTTCCGAAAATTCTTGTTCCGGCAACTCGCTTCCCCTTGTTTCACAAGGGAGGCACCTGTTGGTCATGCGCCAGCATCTCGCGGTCAAAAGGAATTTTAAGAGGTGCCCTAAAAACTAAAAATCATTCCCTATTATAGAGGAAAGGAAGCACGCAATGGCTATTCGATTAGGCGACACAGCACCCGATTTTACCGCCGAGACCACTGAAGGAACCATACAATTCCATGAATGGCTTGGCGACTGTTGGGGCGTGCTGTTCTCGCATCCAAAAGATTATACCCCGGTCTGCACCACAGAGCTTGGGCGCGTGGCTAAGTTGAAAGGCGAATTCGACAAGCGCAACGTCAAGGTCATCGCCATCAGTGTGGACGATGTCGAGAGCCACAAGGGATGGGTTGGCGATATCAATGAAACGCAATCCTGCACGGTGAGCTATCCCATCATCGCCGACCCGGAACGCCAGGTGGCTCAGCTCTACGACATGATTCATCCGAACGCTCTCGACAACATGACGGTGCGCTCGGTATTCATTGTCGGTCCTGACAAAAAAATCAAACTGATGCTCACTTACCCGGCTTCCACAGGCAGAAATTTTGACGAACTTCTGCGCGTCATTGATTCCCTGCAATTGACCGCCAACTATCAGGTAGCCACACCCGCCGACTGGAAGCACGGCGACGTTTGCGTGGTGGTTCCGGCGATCAAGACCGAGGACATTCCGGCAAAATTTCCAAAAGGCCATACGGTGGTCAAACCGTATCTGCGAATGACCCCTCAGCCGAACCTTTAACCCACTAGCGTGGGCGCTAACGGGCAACTTGACCGGCTATAGCACCGGTATTTTAATCTGTCTTGCTCTCGCTCCCACTAGCGTGGGGGCTAACGGGCAACTTGACCGGGCTATAACACCGGTATTTTAATATGTCTTACTCTCGCTCCCACTTGCGCTCCTTGCGGAGGGCTAATGAACTTACCACCTTGCGGTGGGGCTAGATGACTCAACATTTATGAACCAATAAAAGTTTCAGAGCGCATCGCAAAATGTTTTCAGTTGGTCGACCGCTAGGTCCGCCGTGCGCAAGCACCTGCAAGATCCGATGGCCAATCTCCTTTTGATGGGAGGTTGGCCTTTGCCGGTAAGGCTCTCAAACTTTATTCTACGGATCCTGCATGCCCCTGCCCGGCCAGCAAGACATCGATTCCCTGATCCGTCTTTTGGACGACCGCGACACCTTCGTCTACCACAAGGTGCGCGAGAATCTGATCCGCCTGGGATCAACAGCCCTGCCTTATCTCGAAAAGGCTTCTGCCAGCGAAAACCTCACGCTTCGCCAACGGGTGCTCGATACCCTAAGCGCGATTCACCCGGTCCTCTTGAAAGAAAAATTATCTGCGCTGGCACAGGAATCCATCGGAGCCGATCCCGATCTCGAACGCGGAGCCTGCCTCATCATGGAGTACGGCGGCTTCCGGCAAAACGCCGCCCGTGACGTTGGCCGAACCCTCGACCAAATGGCTCGCACCTTGAAAACCCAACTGAGCCCTGACGACTCGCCGGAAGAAACGGTTAAAAAGCTTACCCGCTTTATTTTTCAGGAGCAGGCGTTCAAAGGCAACCAGTCGGATTATTTTAATCCGGAAAACAGTTGCCTCGACCGGGTGCTCGAAGCCAAACTGGGTATTCCCATCACGCTGTCTCTGGTCTGCATTCTGATTGGCAAACGACTGGAACTGCCCATCCATGGCATTGGCCTACCCTGTCATTTTCTCGCATGCTACGACCACCCGAACGGTCCTGTTTATTTCGATCCCTTCAACAACGGGCGCATCCTGTCCCATCAGTCCTGCGTCGAGCTGGTGGAAAGTTTTGGCCTGCCGTTTGAAGAAAAATTCCTTGCCATCACCCCATCGCGGGAAATTCTTTTGCGAATGTTGCACAACCTCATCACCATATTCAATCGCAGAAACGAAGAAGAAAAATCGTCGCAACTAATCGAGTACAGCAAAATTCTTCTCCAACCCAAACAGGATTGATCCGTATGAAAACTGTTGTCGTCACCGGGGCCGGTTCCGGAATCGGTTTCGCCATTGCATCAGAACTTGCCAGTGAAGGCTACGGCCTGATTCTCATGGGCCGGGACGTTTCGCGGCTGGAGGAGGCGAAGCAAAAACTGGCACAGGCGGACAAGCACTGTGTCCAAAGCTGTGATGTCCGGGACCGCAACGCCCTTGATGCGGCGTTACAAAACTCGGGAGTGGACACATTATACGGTGTGGTCATCAATGCCGGGGTGGGTGGGGAAAATCAGGCGGGAGACAACGACCGCTGGCAGGAGATCATCGACACCAATCTCAGCGGCAGTTACCACACCTTAAACGCCTGCCTGCCTTTTCTCAAAAAATGTTCCGATAACAGTTTTCGCAAGGTGGTGTTTGTCTCTTCGATACTTGCCCGATTGGGCGTACCCGGCTATTCGGCCTATTGCGCTTCCAAAGCTGGCATTCTCGGGTTGATGCGGTCGATGGCGAGTCAACTGGCTGGCGACCGGATACTGGTCAACGCACTGTGCCCTGGATGGGTCGATACCGCCATGGCGCAGGAAGGCATTCGCGGGTTTGCCGACGCGCTGGGAATTTCAAAAGAAGAGGCCCGTCAACAGGCCATGGAACAGGTGCCGCTGGGAAAAATGTCGACCCCGGAAGAAATCGCAAACTTCGTTGTCTTCCTGATGTCTGACGCGCAAACCTCGCTCACCGGTCAAACCCTGGATATCAATAACGGTGCCATGATGCCCTAGCCCACTCCTTGCGGAGGGCTGACGGGCTTCAGCTCCTTCCATCAAACAAAAAAAACCAGACGGAAAACCCGTCTGGTTTTTAATTTTCGTTCGTATCAGGATCAGACTTCGATAAAATCCTGAACTGTATTTTGTGGCGTACCGGTGGTTTCACCTTCCGCTGGCTTGGAGCTTCCTGCCGGTTCGGCACCATTGAGGGAAACAGTCACCCGCTCGCGCAACACATCGAGGAATTCGCGAAGCGACCGGACCAGTGCCCTGGTGCCGAAAACTTCCAGACCTTTTTCAGGGAACTCGGTTTCAATGACAGACAACACCAGGTTGGTGATGTCCCGCACACTCGGAAAATTCAGGAAGCCATCGGACTGTCCCAGCTCATTGAATTTCGCCTGATCAATCTCGGAAATCACACCCTCTTCGCTTGCAGGACCGGTCACCTGGGTTTGCTCAAAAGCAAATGTCGCCGAGATCACGCGTTCCAGTCGCAGTTCCACTTCCTGAATCTGACCGAGGCTGGCGGTGAGGGTTTCAGCCGCTTCATCAAAATCAAATTCGCCGTTTAGAAAAAATTCTTCCGCGATGGGCTGGATACCTTCTGCTAACGCCTGAATCGCCGCCAGCTCATCTTCATTCAAATCGCCTTCCACAGACAAGGAATAACGCGCCGCCGCCTGGGCCACGGTGGAGATTTCCTGCGTCACCACATCGCCTTCAACAGTTTGCTTTTGCGATTGGGCGAACTGAAATTCATTGCCAAACGATATATTGACCAGATCGCCTTCATGTGTGCGCAGACTGAGGTCGCCAGAACTCTGGAAACCGACCTGGGCTTCGGTGGCCTTTTGGTCAAATAATATATTAGGTTGTGTTGCGCTCTGGACTTCCATTTTCCTTCTCCATCCCCAGCCATTGTAAAATTCGGGCTCACTCCCCTTTTCGGCAATTACAAAATTAAACTTAAGCCTTTTGTTTAAATAGATTTACATTTGGAAGCCTTTGGTTTAACGGGGCTTTTGAACCTTGCCGGTTATGATAGAATGCGTTCCACTCTTTTTTTGGAACCCGTAGATGACCGATTACAAACCGTTATTCCACAAAGAATCGATTCGCACCCAGCAGTACCGTCGGGTCATCATCCGGAAAACTCTGCAGATTATCCGCAACAATCCCGGTTTGAAAGAAGAAGATATCATCGCGTTGGCGGAGCAGGAAGCGGTCAAAATCTGCGATTTATGTGTTGAATCTTCCATGGAAGAGGGCTCGCGTGAGTTGGTCGATCAGTATTTCCTGCTGGAAACCGAAGCACAGCGGAAGGATCATGTCGGGCGACTGTTTCTGCACCCGCTGGACGGCGAACTGCGCAAAGGGCACCTCAAGGAATGCCTCATCCCTGTGTTCTGTGAATCGGTGCTCAATCTTTTAGGGCAGGAAACCTACGATCAATTTTCCACCCGCATCCAGCAAATGATAAAGATCGCCAAGAAACACGGCATCATTTATGGCGACATGCTGGAATCACCGCCAGCCAAAGCCCTCATTCGGGAAATCATTCTGGCTTACAAAAATGCCATTACGGAAACCGGAGGTTTTGAATCCCAGTTGAAAAACCAGATCGATACCGCTCTGGTGACCTATCAGATAGAGCACCCAAATGAAGAATTCAATATCGAGAAAAGTATCGACGGGGCGTATCAGGATTTTACCCGGCTGATGGGTCTGGACAATTGAAAACATTAAGATCATATTAGGTCCATCAACAAATCCAGGGGACCTCTTAAATTGTTTTTGGTCGCGTGCCTCCCAAAGTTTTTTTGAAGGGGGGCGAGTTGCCGGAACTTAAAATTTCGCATTATCAGATATCCCTGCAAAACCCCGAACGTAAACGACAGGGGACACGTGGAACTTCAACCCGAAGACAAGATACGCATTCATCAGGCCAGAAAGGCTCTCCTGCGAAAGTTGTACAAGGTCCTGCAGGTCAACCGCAAACTGCCGGAAGATCAAGCCATCGCCTTGATGGAAGCCGAGACCTCCGCCCTGTTCGATCAACTCTTTTCAGTTTACGAGGGGATCGTCACGCACAACCCCCATGCCGTCAAATCGAAAGTCCACGCCCGCAAGCGCACACAGCAAAATTCCCGCACCGAACATGTCGGTCGCTTTTTCATCCACGTCATGGAACAAAAGCTCCACGACTCGAACCTGCACGCCAGTGTGATTCCAGTGTTGGCACGCTCGGTCTCATTGATGATCGGGGTCGAGGCCTACAACCTGTTTCAGGAGAAAATCTTTCGTCTCATTGATTTTGCGGAAACGCACGGGTTCGATTATGACCAGATGCTGGCCAGCAAGCCGGGGCAGGACATCATGAAAACCATCTTCAAACTGTACCGGTCCGAGATGAAAAAAAGCCCGGCGATTGCAGAGAAGTTACGCAACCGGCTCGACGAAGCCCTGGTGGAATGTTCGATACGAGACGAGGGAATCGATGATATCAATATTGAAGAGGAAGTCGAAAAAGGACTGCAGGCATTTGTGCGCCTGATTCAAAAAGGCCTCGGCACCTGAATCAGAAGCTGAAATCGAGATCACGCAAGCGCGGCAGAGCCTGATCTTTTTCCGAGACGATTGGCTCTGCGATGCCCCAGTTGATGGCAAAATCCGGATCGTTCCACACCACCCCGCCTTCATCTTCCGGATGATAAAACTCCGAGCACTTGTAGGCGAATTCCGCCGTCTCACTGAGTACCGCGTAGCCGTGGGCAAACCCGACCGGGACAAACAGTTGCAGATTATTTTCAGCGGTCAGGTGAAACGCCTCCCACTTGCCGTAAGTGGGCGAGGCTTTTCTAAGATCGAGCGCGATATCCATCACCTCGCCATGCGGAGCCCACACCAGCTTCGCTTGCGGAAACTCTTTCTGGAAATGCAGACCGCGTAAAACTCCGCGTGAAGAAAACGCCCGGTTGTCCTGCACCAGAGGCGTATCGATACCCTGACCGTGATACCGCCGCGCGTTGTAGGTTTCCATGAAAAAACCCCGCTCATCGCGAAACACCTGCGGCTCGATCAGCAAAACACCCGGCAATGTGGTTTTCGAAACTTTCATCAACTCCCTTTCACAAATTTCTGCAATATCGCTGAATTATAGAGGGCCAAGATCGATAGTGCAAACAGTCCTCCACAAACAGCGAACGAGAAACATTTTCAATATTCCCCCTTCGTGGAAGGGGGAGGCGAAGCCAGGGGGATTGTTACATATTGCCAGCTAATAGTTCCTGTTTTTATGAAATAAAAGAAAAAGGAAGAATCCCCCCAGCCCCCTTTAAAAAGGGGGAGGTCCTTTGCGGATGAGGGGGACTCATTTGCAGGCTCCCTGACACAGAATTTGGTGGGCAGGAAATCTATTTCAATAAGTGTATGGAGAGTTTTCGAGTTGAGCGTGACGCAGAAATCCGGAACCGCTTCCGCAAGACAAAGGCCACCGCCTGTGCTGAAGGAGTCCCGTTTAAACCCTGCCTTGAGTCCATGTGCCGGGATTTTGACCTGACCGAGCATCAGATTCGAATTATCGCCGGAGACCATGAGGGGCAAGGGGAACTATTTTAATGCACCCTAAATCAACATTTCATCAAAATCACTTCGTTCCTTCCCCAATAGGATCTTATATCAACAGACCTGTGGCTTTGAAGGCAATTTGGATTTTGGCATCTAATAAATTGATTATGGCGGGGTTCTAGCTCAAAAGTGATCTTTCCCCGACATCTTTGGCAGGTAGCGTAAAAATGAGTTCCACTGTTATACATGGTGCGATCGCTCCTATAAAAAAGGTGGATCGCTTGACGGCAGGGAAACTTCTGTTATATTCTTGCTCTTGTAAGAGAGAGTACGCCGTCAAACGAATTCAGAATCAAGTCGGTGTTCTTAAGGTCCCTGGAGGTATGACTCTGGGGGCCTTTTTCCGTCCTGCCCTTATCTAAGCAAAATAGCGCAATGCTTGCAATCCCAAAATTGATGCTTCCCCGCAGACCTAATTCATATCAAATTTTAAGAATTTGGAAACCTTTTCAAAATAAGCTTTTAATTCCTAAGCCTCTAATTTTTTAGCCAAAAAAATAATTCAAAAAAAATAACGTTTCCGGAAATCCTTCAGGTTTCGGGCTTCAGCACCAGGCATGTACCTTGCGGACATCTCGGTGTTTTTTTATTTTGGAGGCCAGCTTGAAACAGAAATGAACAAAGGTTTCATACAAGCCTCATCAGGTGGTGGGCTTTGACAGCGGCAACGCGGGCGCATATAATCGGCCGATCTTAGCCACGTCCACTTCCACAGGAGCCTTCACTTGAAAGTCATTCCCGCAGTCGATATCAAAGGCGGCAACTGCGTCCGCCTCGTGCAGGGTCAGGCCGACCGCGAAACGGTTTACGGCAACGACCCGGTGGCCATGGCCGTTCATTGGGACGAGGCCGGGGCTCAGCTCATTCACATCGTTGACCTCGACGGCGCGTTTGAAGGCCTGCCGAAAAACGCGGACATTATAAAAAACATCATCTACGGCAGTACGGTCGATATTCAGGTGGGAGGCGGCATCCGTACCATGGAAGCGCTCGACGGCTATTTCTCTGCCGGAGCCTATCGCTGTATCCTCGGCACCATCGCCCTCAAGGACCCGGCGTTTGTCGAGAAAGCGTCCGCCAAATATCCCGGAAAAATAATGGTCGGCATCGATGCCAAAAACGGCCTGGTCGCGATCAAAGGCTGGGTCGAGGTGTCGGAGAAAAAGGCATCGGAACTTGCGCATCAGATGGAGTCCTGCGGTGCGGCAGGTTTTATTTTCACCGACATCGGACGCGATGGCATGATGCAAGGCCCGAACCTCGATGCAACCCGCGCTTTTTGCGAAACCACGTCCTTACCCGTCATCGCATCAGGTGGCGTGACCAAGCTTGAAGACATCACAGCGATCTCGAAACTTGCCGACTGCGGTGTGGAAGGTATGATCGTCGGCAAAGCACTCTACGACAAAAGTTTCGGCCTCAAGGACGCACTCAAACTGGCAGACGAGCATGCTGGCTAAACGCATCATCCCCTGTCTCGATGTCAAGGACGGGCGCGTCGTCAAAGGCATCAACTTTGTTAACCTGCGTGATGCCGGTGATCCGGTCGAAGTCGCTTCGGCCTACGAAGCCGAGGGTGCCGACGAACTAACCTTCCTCGACATCACAGCATCTCACGAAAAACGAGACATCATCATCGATGTCGTCGCCCGCACGGCGGAGAAAGTGTTCATGCCGCTGACCGTCGGCGGAGGCGTGCGCACACTCGACGACATCCGCAGTCTTTTGAAGGCCGGTGCCGACAAGGTCGCCATCAACACAGCGGCGGTGCACAATCCCGATTTCGTTCAGCAGGCGGCAGAGCGATTCGGCAGTCAATGTATCGTGGTGGCAATCGATGCCAAACAGGTTGAGGCAACTGCCCCCGACTTCACGACCGAATTCGAGTGGCAGGAACGCTATCCGGAATTGCTTGAGGAAAAAGGAAAACATGAACAGCACTGGGAGGTCTACACTCACGGTGGGCGTAATCGCACGGGCATCAACGTCGTCCGCTGGGCAAAGTGCATGGAACAGTTCGGCGCGGGAGAAATTTTACTGACCAGTATGGATCGGGATGGCACCAAGCAGGGCTACGATCTGCCGCTCAACCGGGCGGTGTCCGAGACCTGCACCATCCCGGTGATCGCCTCCGGCGGCGCGGGCACATTGGAACATCTTTACGATGCACTGGCAGAAGGCAAAGCCGATGCGGTGCTGGCCGCCTCCATTTTTCATTTCAAGGAATTGACCATCCCCGAGACCAAACAGTATCTGGATCAGCGCGGCATCATCGTTCGTACACTGGCACCGGAAGCCACTTGATTTAAACCGGCTCACTGCCGTTTTCTACACCTCAAGCGTCCGCTTATCCCCATCCAGACGGGCTTTTCTGCCCACCGGCAAGGTCCAGATTTCCGCGCCGTGACCGATCGGGCAGTTACTGATGACCGGAGTCTTTAGCCTGTTAAAATGATCGCGGAAAATATCATCCAGCGTTCCCTGCTGCCCTTTATTGAAACGACAATCGATCATCTCGCCCACGATGACGCCTTTTACGCCTTTGAATTTTCCAGCCTGCCCCAATTGCCACAGCATGCCGTCGATTTTATAGGCCGGCTCATTGACATCTTCGATCAGGAGCAGGGAACCGCGAGTCTCGATCTCATACGGTGTGCCCAGCGAGCGGCACATAAGAGTCAGGTTGCCTCCGGCAAGCCTGCCCTCCGCCAACCCGCCAAAAAGCGTCCTGCTCTTCGATGACATCAGTAAAGAACACTCTCGGCCTTCGGTCAGCATTTGTGAAAACTGTTTTTTCGATTGCGGCATCGGACGACAGCCGAAACTTGCCCCAGCCATCGGTCCGTGATAAGCCACCATTCTGCAAACCTGATTGAGATAGATGAGGAGAATTGTCACATCGCTGGAGCCGACCACCACCTTTGGGTTTTTCCGGATCACGTCGGCTTTCAATAACGGCAGGATGCGGTTGACCCCATAACCACCGCGGGCGCAGACGATGCCGCGAATGTCAGGGTCGCGAAACATGGTCATCAAATCGAGTGCGCGTTCCTCGTCGCTACCGGCGAGGAAGCCGGAACGCTTGCGCACAAACTGACCGGGCACCGGATCAAAACCCATCTGACGCAAAACGCCAAGACCTTTATCGAGGGTTCCCGCCTCCACCGGTCCTGAAGGCGCGACAACACCAATACGGTCGCCTTTTTTCAAAAGCGGCGGATCAATCCAGCGTTTTTTCACTGCCATTGCATAATCCTGTTCAATCGATACAATGTTTTCAAACAATTTTTATAGTTCAACATTTTCACAATGTTTTTACACGTCTTTCAAAGGGTCTTCGTTAGCCCCTTCGACAGGCTCAGGGCAGGCTCCGCGCCAGCACCTCGTAACCATCAAACTCTATGAATCAGTCAATCGCCATTATTCAAGCCCGAACCGGGTCGACCCGCACTCCGGGAAAAGCTCTTGCGGACATCTCCGGCATTCCCATGACGGAGCATATCATCAATCGGGTGAAGTCCGCGGCGGTATTTGATCACATCGTGCTGGCTGTGCCGGACCTCGCATCGGAAGCACCGCTGGTCGAAATGGCCGAACGTCTGAACATCCACAGTCATCAAGGGCCGGAAGAGGACGTGCTGGCGCGTTTCATTGGAGCGGCGGAATGGGTCGGTGCCGAACAAATTCTCAGAGTTTGCGGCGACAATCCGTTGATCGACATCCCCTTGATGATCGAACTGTTTAAGGAACACAGCCAATCTAATGCCGACTACACTATCGTCAAGGACCCGATCCCGCTCGGCACCGGGTCCGAGATGGTACGCCTGTCTGCCCTTCAGACGATTTCAGCCGCAACAAGGGAAGCTAAATATCTTGAGCATGTGACCTCTTATTTTTCGGATCACTCAGCCGACTATAATGTAAAAAAAATTCCCGCCCCATATTACCTGCGCAACATGCCCCTGCGCCTGACCGTGGATACAAGTGAGGACCTCGCCCTGATTCGTCACCTTTATGAAAAATTTCATGTCTCCTACCTGCCGGTGGACCTGGAGCAGGTGATTCTCTATCTGGTCAACCGCCCCGAGATTTATGGGATGAACGCCCACGTCGAGCAAAAAGACTGGCGCACTGAATAAAAAGAGCCTGGCACCTCACCTCTTTTTTTATAAAAAATCGCACTTTCCCCACTAAAGTTCTCAAATGTTCTGCCGATAACGTACCTGAGGACAGTTGTCAGCTTTGTAGATTGCCCGATTTCCAAGGCCGATAACCTATTAAGAAACCTGGTAAACAGGAGGATTCAAAAAATAGGCTGTACCCAAAAAAAACGCATTTAAATCGGAAATTTTCCGTTTTTAATTTTAGTTCCAACTCTTGGTGGAGGATTAGGAAATGCCCGTACGTATATTCAATAACATCCCGTCTATTAATGCCCAGAGAATTCTGGGTATCAACAACGACCGGCTTGCCAAGTCGGTTGAACGCATCGCATCTGGTATCCGAATCAACCGGGGTGCCGACGATGCCGCAGGTCTTGCGATCTCTGAATCATTAAGGTCAGACATCCGCGCCCTGCGTCAGGCCGTCAGAAACTCCAATGACGGTATCTCCCTCATCAATGTTGCGGAAGGTGCGCTCAACGAGCAGTCCAGTATTCTCATCCGACTGCGCGAATTGTCTTCCCAGGCCGCAACCGGTACCGTTGGCTCCACTGAGCGGGCCACCATTCAGCTCGAATTCAACTCGCTCCGCAGTGAAATCGACCGTATTTCCAACACGACAGAGTTCAACGGTCAGAAACTGGTCGACGGCTCTCTCGCCTCGGGCGTTGCAGCTAGCAGTCAGATTCTGATTCAGGTAGGTATCGACTCGAGTGCGTCAAGCCGGATCAATCTGAACCAGCAAATTGACCTGGGCTCGATCTCAGCGACCGCTCTTGGTTTGGACATACTTGCCGTGAGTACCGCCGCGGCGGCCCTGACGGCCCTTGATTCGATCAATGCGGCCATCGATACGCTGACCGCCAGCCGGGGTAAAGTAGGTGCGGTTCAAAACCGGCTGGTGCGCACCATCTCCAGTTTGTCGATTACAGTTGAAAACCTGCAGGCCGCAGAATCCGCTATCCGGGATGCTGATATCGCGGAAGAAGTGGCCCTTTTGACAAGGAACCAGATACTGGTGCAATCAGCAACAGCCGCCGTAGCACAGGCAAATCTGGCACCTCAATCGATTCTTCAGCTTCTGGCGTAAACAAAGTAGGGAAACCTCATTGCGGGGTTTCCCTTTGCTTTGTTCGATCACGATACCCACGTTTTCGACTCCGGAACTGCTCGCCGGTTGTATCCTCCGCCGGTGGATTGAGGCAGGAACAGACCTGTTGAGTCCGCACCTCCCTGGTAATTTTTGCGGATTCGACCTTGAGGTCCGTTCCCAACTGGAAAAAACAACGTGGTCGGGGCCTTCCGGACTGCGGCGATGCGGACCCCGTCCCCTCGTCCGCACCCGGTCCGCCCCAAACCTATTCCGTCTTTCCTCATAAAGGCTTCTTCGAGGTCACCCGGAACCGGGCCCCACCTGGAACTTTCCATTCCGCAAAACAGGATTGCTGTTTCTTTTTATTATCCCCCCTAAAGTTATCAATATCTCCTCCGATAAGCAGAGTGGCCCCACGTGTATCCGGAGACAGCCAACACGCTTAAAATGGCCTGTTTTCACGTCCATCCGGCCAAATTATACGATGGACATTTTCAAAATGGAGAAGATCACAGGAGGTTCTTCCCGAGTAAAAAAAATGAAGCATTCCAGGGTTGGGAGGCCCTAAGGATGCGACCTCAATCCAAATCAAGGAGGATGTACAATGCCAGTTCGAATCTTCAATAATGTGCCCTCGCTTAATGCCCAGCGCATATTGGGTATCAACAATGACCGATTGGCACAATCGGTTGAACGTATTGCTTCCGGTATTCGTATCAACCGGGGTGCTGATGACGCGGCAGGACTTGCGATTTCCGAATCACTGCGATCCGACATCCGCGCATTGCGTCAGGCGGTTAGAAACGCCAACGATGGTATTTCACTGATCAACGTCACGGAAGGTGCGCTCAACGAGCAGGCCAGTATCCTGATCCGTCTTCGAGAGCTGTCCTCGCAGGCCTCAACCGGTACTGTAGGATCTACCGAACGCGCCACAATCCAGCTCGAATTCAGTGCGCTTCGCGATGAAATCGACCGTATTGCGACCAGCACCGAGTTTAATGGTCAGAAACTGGTCGATGGTTCATTGGCATCAGGTGTAAACCCGACCAATCAGATATTGATCCAGGTGGGGATTGATTCAACAGCATCCAGCCGGATCAACCTGAACAGCGATGTGAACCTGTCCTCTATTTCTGCGACGTCCCTCGGCATTGATATCCTGTCTGTTACCACTGCCGCGGCGGCACTGACGGCCCTTGATTCAATCAATTCGGCGATCGATGTTGTAACCTCTGGTCGTGGTAAAGTCGGTGCGGTTCAAAACCGGCTGGTGCGAACCATCTCCAACCTGTCGATCGGAATCGAGAATCTGCAAGCCGCAGAATCTGCCATCCGTGATGCGGATATTGCGGAAGAGGTTGCGATACTCACAAGGAACCAGATTCTGGTACAGGCCTCAACCGCAATGGTAGGACAGGCCAATTTGATTCCTCAGTCAGTTCTACAGTTACTCGGTTAAGCAAAAAACAACCGGGTTTAAAAAATTATCGCGGTGCGCCAACTCTCTCCCGGGTTGGTCACCGCGATTTTTTTTTTTGCAAAACTTTCCTGCAATTAAATTTCACCTAACCCTTGATAAATAAAACCCGATCCCGCCTTCCTGAAAATTTTGCATCCACCCCACCCGGCAATTTTTTCCTGATTTAAAAAAAAACAGTCAAGGGATTTTTTTTAAATCCCGATAGGTGGGTCGAGGCCACGGCACGAGGAACCCCGGAGCAACATATGCTCGGGTGCCTGCCATGAACCTCGAAGGCATCTCTGGAAAATTGTAAATGACCAGAGGCCACCCCAAAGGGTTCCAGGGAATTTTGGAACCGGTCCGGCAAGGAAGCTGGACTTGATTATGGAAGATCACAGAACTATCACGGAGGATAGACAATGCCAGTCAGAATTTTCAACAACATCCCCTCTCTCAACGCACAGAGAATCCTGGGCATCAACAATGATCGCCTGGCCCGGTCGGTGGAACGTATCGCATCTGGTATCCGCATCAATCGCGGAGCCGATGACGCGGCAGGACTCGCGATTTCGGAATCGTTGCGTTCGGATATCCGCGCACTCAGGCAGGCCGTCCGCAACGCCAACGATGGTATCTCTCTGATCAACGTGGCAGAAGGGGCCCTCAACGAGCAATCAGGTATTCTCATTCGTCTTCGGGAGTTGGCTTCTCAAGCCGCAACCGGAACTGTCGGTTCCACCGAGCGCGCAACGATCCAACTGGAATTCGATGCACTGCGAACGGAAATCGACCGTATTGCGAATACCACGGAATTCAACGGTCAAAAACTGGTGGACGGATCCCTCGCTTCGGGCACTGCGGCAACCAACGCCAATGGCGGTGATCGGATCCTGATTCAGGTGGGAATCGACAGTAATTCGAACAGCCGCATTGACCTGAACCAACAAGTCAACCTGCAAGCCATCACAGCGTCTTCCCTGGGTATCGATTTGCTTTCCGTCACCACTGCCGCCGCCGCCCTGACTACACTGGATAGCATGAACTCGGCTATCGGGGTGGTCACGCAGGGCCGCGGTAAAGTCGGTGCCGTGCAAAACCGGCTGGTGCGGACCATTGCCAATCTGTCGATCACTATCGAGAATCTAACAGCGGCGGAATCCGCCATCCGCGATGCGGACATCGCAGAAGAAGTGGCCCTGCTCACAAGGAACCAGATTCTGGTGCAAGCCGCAACCGCGATGGTGGGACAGGCCAATTTGATCCCGCAGACTGTACTGCAGTTGCTCCAGTAGTATTTTTCACAACGGCATTTTCCCCAAACTATGGTTTGAGGAAATGATCTGGCAAGGACGCCTGATCATATTGACCTGCTGTAACACAGGTCATTTATTCATGGAGGAAACATTTCATGCCTTTGCGAATTTTCACCAACATTTCTTCGCAGAACGCCCAGAGAGTGTTGGACATCAACAACAATATGCTGGGTCGGGCGATTTCCCGGATCTCCTCGGGAATCCGGATCCGCACAGCCTCGGACGATGCGGCAGGCCTGGCCATCACCGAGCAATTGACTGCGGATTCCCGCACCCTCAAACAGGGCACCCGTAACCTGAACGATGGCATTGCGCTGGTCAACGTAGCCGAAGGGGCTATGGGGGAGCAGGGCGGCATGTTGATCCGCATGCGGGAATTGGCTTCGCAGGCGGCGACCGGCACCATCGGTCAGACCGAACGCGAAACCATCAATCTTGAATACCAACAGCTCAAAGCCGAAATAGACCGCATCACCAACACCACAAAATTCGCCGGGCAGGGCATCCTCGATGGATCTCTGGCGGCGGCCAATACGTCACATCTCAATTTGCAGATAGGGGCAACCGGCCAGGCCACGGATCGGATTGATCTCAATCAGGCACTTGATCTGACGGCAGTCACGGTGGCCAACCTGGGTCTCGGCACCTCGCGCATATCCACCGAAGGCGATGCTCTGGTAGCCCTCGACCGGTTGGGTACTGCGGTCGATAATTTAATCGAGATTCGTGCCCGGGCCGGATCCATCCAGCAACGGATGGGCCGCTCCCTCAACACCCTGAACATTTCTATCGAAAACCTCAACGCGGCGGTGTCCCAGATAAGAGACGCAGACCTGGCCATAGAACTGGCAGATCTGACAAAAAATCAGATCCTCGTTCAAAGCGGTGCCGCCATGGTCAGCCAGTCGAATCTGATTCCGCAATCGGTCCTGACCCTGTTGTCGTAATCGAGGCCAGGGTCAAATAAAAAATAAGCAAGGAGACGTATCATGTCACTCACAATTTCCCCGGCGGTACTGAGTGCAGGTTTCACCCCGCGTGAATCTACAACCACCGGTGGACGCTCATCAGAAAAATCTGGACCTGCACCGGGCGCAACTTCATCGCCGATTCAGGAACCCGTGGATGTTGTTCAAACCAGTCAATCTGGAAAAAACAATGCCGCCCGGAATGCTGAAACTTTTTTCCAGCAATCTCCGGAAAGCTATGGCGTGAGCGGCAACCGGACCCGCTACGCAATCGACCTGGATTCCAAGGAGGTCATCATTCAGGTGGTCGACCCGACAACTCAAAAGGAGTTGCGGCAGATCCCGTCGCCGGAAGCCAGAAAACTGGCCAAACAAATTGAAGCTTATATCAGCCAGACCTTCAGCAATGAGTAATCCAATGAAGCTGGTAATCAAAAATACTTAGATTCAAATAGTAAGTGCAACTTCTATCGATTGGGAAAGTGGATAAGCTGCGGTAACATCGTGGTTTTTCCCACCGACCAAAGCGAGAGGTGCACCGATGAGAGGTTACACGCAACTTACCCACGAACAA
>JAJDBF010000024.1 GCA_029261535.1 Nitrospinaceae bacterium
ATCGACGCAGCTATTTACTTTATTTTCCGCCTTGCAACCGGATATCGTCGCCATCCTAAATGCCCTATCCACTCAGGCGCTGGATGTCGCTGTCTTGCAGGCCAATGTAACAGCTTTGCAAACCAGCCAGGGAACGCAGGATACAGAGATTGTTGCCTTGCAAGCCAGTCGGGCAACGCAGGACACAGAGATTGTTGCTTTGCAAGCCAGTCAAGGAACACAGGATACAGAGATTGTTGCTTTGCAAGCCAGTCAGGGAACGCAAGATACAGAAATTGTTGCCCTGCAAGCCAGTCAGGGTACGCAGGATACAGAAATTGTTGCCTTGCAAGCCAGTCAGGGAACGCAGGATACAGAGATCGTTGCCTTGCAAGCCAAGCAGGGAACGCAAGATACAGAGATTGTTGCCTTGCAAGCCAAGCAGGGAACGCAAGATACAGAGATTGTTGCCTTGCAAGCCAGCAATACCACGCTGATCACAGATATTGGTGATTTGCAGACAGTGTTTACAGGAGTATCGCGCACCGGTGACGTGTTGCTGTTTGATGGCATGAACCTGCAGGTGGTTTCGGGTTCCGGCACAACGGATGGAGTGGTCAATGGTAAGGGCAATATCATTGTCGGTTATAACGAAGATATATTTCCATTCCTCGGTGGAACACCTGCACTACCTTTGAGTAATAAAACCGGGTCGCATAATCTTATTGTCGGCAAAGGCTTGAACTATTCCAGTTTCGGCGCATTAGTTGCGGGGGAGAACAACGTTTCAACCGGACAATATGCCTCGGTTACTGGTGGCGACCGCAATCAGGCAACCGGTAATTTCTCCAGCGTCAGTGGTGGCGTACTCGGCACGGCTTCCGCATTATACTCCAGCGTCAGTGGTGGGGGTGGAAACATAGCTTCCGGTGTTTCATCCAGCGTCAGTGGTGGAGCGACAAATGAGGCTTCCAGCGGCTGGTCCAGCGTGAGTGGTGGAGGATTCAACACAGCATCCGCAGGAACCTCCAGTGTCAGTGGTGGACAAGGAAACCGTGCCATGACCAATTCCTACGCCAGTGTCAGTGGAGGTAATAAAAACACCGCTTCCGGGCTTCGTTCCAGCGTCAGTGGAGGGAATAACAACATAGCTTCAGGTAACTCTTCCAGCGCAAGGGGTGGAACAGGGAACACTGCTTCAGGAGACTTTGCCAGTGTTAGTGGTGGGGAAAACAACACCGCTTCGGGGGTAGGCTCTCACGCTACGGGAGGATCAGGTATAAATGTTACCGGAACCAACGCTGTTTTCCCTTAAAGGCATAATCACCCAAGGGCCACTTGTGGGTTCAGCAACGATGCTACCGGCGACAATTCCAGCATCAGCGGGGGCAATGCAAACACGACTTCCGGTACTTCTTCCAGTGTCAGTGGAGGACGAGAAAACTTCGCCCTCGGGAACGAGTCCAGCGTCAGTGGTGGAAATAACAATACCGCTTCCGGGCAAGTCTCCAGCATCAGTGGTGGGGGTGCCAACTTCGCTTCCGGGCAAGTCTCCAGCGTCAGTGGTGGGAGTGACAACATCGCCTTTGGTGATTGGTCCAGCGTCAGTGGTGGAGTAGCCAACACGACTTCCGGCGTCCAGTCGAGCGTGAGTGGTGGATCGAGCAACACCGCTTCCGGGGACCAATCCAGCGTCAGTGGCGGTTTTTCAAACACCGCCTCTGGTAATTGGTCCAGCGTCAGCGGCGGGGACCAAAACGAAGCTTCCTGGGTCGTTGACAGCGTCAGCGGTGGAATGGGCAACACGGCTTCCGGAGGCGGTTCCAGCATCAGTGGCGGTCAAAACAGAAATGCTACAGGCCAATTAGACTGGGTTGCCGGAGGTTTGTTTCAGGATTTCTAATACACGCTACTTTCTATGACACAATCCATCCGGGGGAGGCGTTTCATGCGCCTTCCCCTTTTTTTTGTGGACCTCGCGGTCAACTGACAGGAAGACCTGCTGCCATAGAGGCTGGAAATATCTCTGCTTATTATAGATGTCTCATTTCCTCTCCTGTTGATTCACTCCACCCTTCCTGCATCTCTCTTTCCCCCTATATCCGAACAGCGGATTGACTTATTTTTTTCTGAGCGGATAATCTTCCTTAATCTCTGGGGGAGATAATTTTCTTATCGGGTAGTGGTTCGCTGTTTGGCGACCACAGTTGAAATTCGGGAGGAGTTCATCATGAAAAAGATATTGCTGGGGAGTGTCGTTTTATTTTTTGCTCTCATTATTTCGATGCCTGCCCAGGCACAAACTGTGGAAGAGCGTTTGACCACGCTTGAAGGCCAGATGGCGAATGTTGAATTGCTATCGACACAGTTGTTTCAACTGTTCTCGGCCTTACAGCCTGACATCGTCGCCATCCTCAATGCCCTGTCCACTCAGGCATTGGACGTCGCGACTCTACAAGCCAATATGACAGCAGTACAATCCGACGTGGGAACTTTGCAAACGGGGCAAACAGCCCTGCAAACCAGTCAGGGAACTCAGGACACCAGCATCACTGCATTACAGACCTCGGATACTGCACAGACAGCTGACATTAATACCAACACTGGCTTAATAAATGCCAACACTGGTTTCATAAATAGTTTCCTGGTGCCCGGTCTGGCTGCGGTGAATGGGAATGTTGCAGCATTGACCACAGATGTCACTGCCCTGCAAACCAGTCAGGGAACGCAGGATACAGAGATCGTTGCACTGCAGGCCAAGGATGTGGACCTGCAAAACCAGGTTGATGCCATTGGAGCACCGAACATTGCAGCGCTGACCACAGATGTTGCTGAACTCCAAACCCGTTTCACGGGTGTTTCGCGTACCGGTGATGTTCTCCTGTTCGACAGCATGAACCTGCAGGTGGTGTCCGGTTCGGGTACAACCGATGGCACGGTTAATGGCAAGGGCAATATCATTGTCGGTTATGATGAAGACATTTTCCCGTTTCTGGGTGGAACTCCTGCACTGCCTTTGAGTGACAAAACCGGTTCTCACAATCTGGTCGTTGGTAAGGGACACAACTATTCCAGTTTTGGTGGGATTGTTGCGGGGCTCGATAATGTTTCCAGCGGGCAATATGCCTCGGTCACCGGCGGGAATCGCAATCAGGCGACAGCCAATTACTCCAGCGTCAGTGGTGGGGTGCGAAACGAAGCTTCCGGGACAACCTCCAGCGTCAGTGGTGGGGTGCTAAACACCGCCTCCAGCCTTCAATCCAGCATCAGTGGTGGGAGCCAAAATAACGCTTCCGGCTTCCATTCCAGCGTCAGTGGCGGGGGTGGAAACATAGCTTCCGGCAGTTTTTCCAGCGTCAGTGGCGGGCAAAATAATGAGGCAAGGACAGGTAGTTATACCAGCGTCAGTGGTGGACAACAGAACCTCGCTTTCGCAACAGGTTCCAGCGTCAGTGGTGGAAAGGACAACCTCGCTTCCGGGTCAAATTCCAGCGTCAGTGGAGGGGAATTTAACAACGCTTCCGGGTCAAATTCCAGCGTCAGCGGCGGGGGTGGAAACACAGCTACTGGTAATCGATCCAGCGTCAGTGGAGGCAATGCAAACACAGCTTCCGGCATGTTATCCAGCGTCAGTGGAGGGGATAGCAATACTGCTTCCGCAATAAGTTCCAGCGTCAGCGGCGGGGGTGGAAACATAGCTGATGGTGATTTTTCCAGCGTCAGCGGCGGGCAAAATAATGAGACAAGGACAGGTAGTTATTCCAGTGTCAGTGGAGGGCAATTTAACACCGCCTCTGGTGATTGGTCCAGCGTCAGTGGCGGGGGTAGCAATACTGCTTCCGCACCAAATTCCAGCGTCGGTGGTGGGGCGAGCAATACTGCTTCAGGCGATTTATCCAGCGTCAGTGGTGGCAACCAAAACGTAGCTTCCGGGAGCAGTTCCAGCGTCAGCGGAGGTTTTTCAAACACAGCTTCTAGTGATAGGTCCAGCGTCAGTGGCGGGGGTAGCAATACTGCTTCCGCACCACATTCCAGCGTCAGCGGAGGTATTGGAAACACCGCTTCTGAAGCAGCTTCCAGCGTCAGTGGTGGCAGCCAAAACGTAGCTTCTGGCGTGGATTCCAGCGTCAGCGGTGGAGAACTTAACGTAGCTTCCGGCAACTTCTCCAGCGTCAGTGGCGGGGACACCAACATCGCCTCAGGTAGTTATTCCAGTGTCAGCGGTGGTGAGTCCCGGAATGCAAGCGGCATCTTTGATTGGCGTGCCGGAGCCTTGTTTCAGGAGCAATAATTACGCTAACAACATTAAAACCAATCCATCCCATCCGGGGGAGGCGTTTCATGCGCCTTCCCCTTTTTTGTTTTGATATGTTGAGGTGGATCAAAAGAAACTGATGTTGCCTTCGTCGTCGAATTCCATACCGTTGGCGGAGAGGATTTGCAGGATGGTTTGGAAATCCTTGAGGAGTTGCAGTTGTTCGTTGATCTTGCGGAAATGTTTGAGGCTGGTCACCGGCACGCGTCTTAAAGCGGGGGCTTCAATCGGACTGCCCAACAGGATCATGCCGATATCCATGTTGAGGTTGCCGTGCGCCACTTTGATATGCAGGTTGGTCGGCACGGCAAGATCAAGCTTCGCCCGCGTGTCAACGATGGCAGGTGAACTTTCCTCCGGATCGAGAAACAGCAGGATGCGGTCCAGCGCGGCTTTCCCCACATGCGTGATGTTCATCTCGGCGCCGATCTGATCGAGCGAGATTTTTTTACCGCCGCCCTGATTGACTTTGAAATCAAATTTAAAGTTGCCATCAATTTCCGAATCTCGACCGGAAGGAGCGACCTGTTTTTTCACCAGCTGGTTGAAGTCTAGATGCGCGAAGCCGGTGGAAAATTCCAGTTCGGGGCCTTCCGGTGTCTGCGAGAGAAACAGGTTGCCTGCCACCGAACCGCCCATGACTTTCATCAGGAACCGGTCGAGGAACAACTGGTTACCGCGATAGTACATGTCCATGCCAATGTCCGACGCGGTATGCTGTCCAAACTTTAATGCGCCGATCTTGAAAATATTTTTGTAGCGGGAGAACTCGCGCAGTTGATTGAAAAACCCCTGACGCGAGGCATTGAACTGTTTCTTTTCCTTGAACAACAGACGATCGAGCAGAAGCGTTTTGTTGATAAGGAAACGACCGTCAAGATCATCGACGATGCCACCGGATGCGTGCTCGGCGTTCAAATGCCCTATATCGATCTCGCCGTTTAAATCGACCTCTTGCCCGGCGATGAGTTTAATGTCGAGGTGGGAATTGATCTTGCCATCGGCTTGAAGGCCCGGCAGGAGCGGCGACACTGCGGCGACATCAAGCCCGAGGCTGGTCTTCAACGCCACATCCAGCGTCTTTAAAAGTTGCAGGGGTGTTTTATCTTTCTTGCCACTCAGGAAAGGTCGAAATCCTTCGACACGGCCCGACACGCTGTGCTCAACATCATGTCCGGGGAGGGTGAGTTTATGTTGCTTCACCTCCAGCGTGTCCCATTGGTTCACCACATAATGAAATGCATACTCCGGTGCTAGTTTAAGATCGTAATCCAGGTCCGTTTTGGTGACGTTGGCGATTTTAGCCTCACCGGTCAAATCGACCGTGTTTTCTTTCAGGGCCAGTTGCGTATCCAGATTCAAACCCCTGACAAGAATCTCCTTGTCAGGCCAATCCACAGCCACTCCATTCAGCTTCAATTTTGAATCCACCGTCACTGGAATTTCCATTTTCTTGATGGCAATCTCATCCGGCCTCTTCCCTTTAGCTTTGGCTACCAGCTCAGCCGAGCCTTTGAGCTTCATTCCCTGAATCGCCTCTTTAAATTTTTCCGGCACCAGAGCCAGCAGTTTTTCGAGGTCCATCCGGTTCATGCGGGTCTCGATATCGAAGGTCTCTCCCCAGGCACCCATCCGGCCTTTTGTTTTCCAGTCAACGACCCCCGGTAACACGATGCTTAACAATCCAAGATCGACATCACCGTTTTTAAGGTTTTGACTACTGCGCGTTTCAAAAATCAAATCCTCGAGGGCAACCTGCAGGTCTTCCTGCTTGACCGATGGTTGGTGCACACGACCCTTGACCACCGCGTGCGTCTTTTGCAGGTTGAGGTCTTTGGTGTTCACATTGAATTCCGTTTCGAATGCGCTGGCAGAAAACTGCTCCATGGCCTCAACGCCATTGATCTCCAGTTTACCGGTGACACTGATATTTTCCGCGTCTCCAGGAGGCAGAACATCGGCGCGCGAATTCAGTTCCAGATTGATGCGGCTGACTTTTAACGCCGGTTCCGTGCCGACAACCGCCTCGGATTTTATGGTGGTCTTCTGGGTCACCGGCACCCGCCCGATGTTGCCGTCCAGTGGCAGGAACTTGTCCAGTGAAATGGTCGAAATAATTTCGGTGGCTCCAGCTGTGTATTGTCCGAGTGCTTTGACGGAATCCAGTGACGTTTTGATGGTGACCTTTGGCAGACGCACGCCCCTTTTCTTTTTCAACTCGATCGGAATGGATATCTGCGTGTTCAATCCCTCGACAACAAACGCCGGTTCTTTCATCTCCGCTGTAAACCCGGTCAGCCCCATTGTGGTGTCGGCCTTGATGTTGACCGGCATGAAATTTTTATCCAGATTGCCGGACGCTTTTTGCGCAAACTGCACCTTGCCCTTGAGCGGCCCGAGCCCTAAAGCCTCTTTCATATCCGGCAGAATAAACCGGACAGCCTGCGTCAGATCACTTGTGAAAGCCTGATCCATCTGGAATCCTTTTTGCCCATACGCTTTCGCCTGAAAAGTGACGCGTGAGGTCAACGCGGTTCCGGCCTCAAGTGCTGAGAAAAAAGATTCGATATCTCCGGTTTGGGTATTGCCCGCAAATTTCCCTTCCAGCTTGATCGGTGTGCTGATCTCACCGACCTGAGGCAAGTCCATCGACAAGGCTTCAAGTTCTGTTTTATACGCCGTCACCATTTGCGGCAGATTGGGGCCGGTGCCTTTCATATCAAAAGTGTGTTTCAGGCGTTCAACAAAAAAACCGGCAAACTCCCCATCCAGCACGTTCAATTCGCCACTGACTTCCATGGCGTGCGGAACCACGCCCCTCACCTCCACATTTTTCAG
Source organism: Nitrospinaceae bacterium (assembly GCA_029261535.1). GTDB lineage: Bacteria > Nitrospinota > Nitrospinia > Nitrospinales > Nitrospinaceae > Nitronauta. The sequence goes on from JAJDBF010000024.1 coordinate 7,133, forward strand.
ATCCATCCCCAGCCCGATGCCATTCAACCGCGTCAAGAAAGCCGGATGGTGGATCCGTCCGCCCGCAAGCGTAACGCTGGCCCTGGAAAGCGACAGGGTATCCGGCTGATAGTTCCGCAAACGACCTCGAAACTTTACATCGTTAAGGCCCAATTGACCGGCAAGCGTCATCGGCGGCATAAACGGTTTGGCAAGGGCGGTCAGTTCTGCCAGGTCAAAATCGCCTTTGGGAATTTTGAGATTGAAGCCGGGATGCGGACTGAGAAACCTGTGCACGTCTCCGCTTAAAGTCATGCGGGTGCCATCGGCCACCGTCAGTTTCACGCGTGAAAGGTTGAGCATTTCGGAGGCCATGTCAACGGCGGCGGCAAAATCGAGACGGGCACTCACCGGCTTGAATCTTTGCTTCATGGTGACGCGCGTGTTGGTCAACCCGAGCGTTCCTGCCACAACCGCCCGGTTAATGTCCTGCGCGTTGAGGGTCAGGTCCGTGTCGAGATAGGTGGTCAGGTTGATCGCAGGTTTCAGGGAAGTGAAGTAAGTGACGTTGCTGGAATTTTTTTCATGGGCACCCTGCCCCATATGTATCCGCACATGTACATCCAGACCCTTTGTGTCGGCTTTCCCTTTGGCCTCAAGGTAAAGACCGGCAAGGTGGGCCGACATCACATCGTCCATTTGCACATTGACTTCAATGTCGTTAATGGCAAGTTCCGTCAATTCAACCGGGATCGGAATCATCGGCATCACCGAGGATTCCGGCGGCGGTTGCTGTGCCGGACCGGCAAGATCAAGCAGGGGTTGAAAATTCCATACACCGTCTTTGGAAATCAGGTTGATATGCGGTCTCACCACCTTCACCGTGTGGACGGTGAAAGAACCGTCCATCAATTCCAGCAGATCGTAGCCCAGCACCATCGAGTCCACCTCGAACAACGGCACTTTTCCACCCAGGCGGACATTTTCAAATTCGAAACCGGTGAGCAAGTTGAACTGCAGGCGACCGATCTTCACCGGCATTTTGAGGTGTTCGGTGAGTTGGTCTTCAGCGATGGGCCGGATTTCTTCCGAAGGAAAATAATAAGTGAGAACAGCGGCGAGACCGGCAACGATCAGCACCAGCATAAAGATGAGGGAGAGCGTCCAGCGGAGCAGACTGCGCAAGAAAGATCGCTTCTTTTTTACGGGCACTGGTGGCGATTCAGGCGAATCGTCCGGCGCACTCTCTAGCGGAGCTTTGCCTTGATCCGATGCCTTGTCGTCAGCAGGTTTTTTTTTCGAGGGTCGTTTCATCTGTTCATCATTTTAATCCCACCAGTGGGTTTAATTCCTCGTGGCTTGCCACGAATAAAAAATGATAGTCCTTGTCAGAGACCCCATCCGCTTGTGGCGGGGTCGTTCATTTAAGAGTCCTGAAAAAATCCAGTGAGTGCCATTGTCACTTCGGTTAGAAAATCCAGGTCCAGAGTGTCCAGCGTGTCCGTCGGCTTATGATAATTTGGGTTTCTGAAATCAGCCGTGTCGGTGACCATCACCGCGGGAATCCCGGCTGTCCAGAAGGGGACATGGTCGCTCCTTCGCACATCCTGTATCAACTCGCCATTGCCCGGCACCACCAGCGTTTCCACGCCAAGGTTCGGAGCCGAATGTTTCATTCCGGTCGTGAGCGATTTCACCAGCTCAATAGAATCCGTATTTCCCACCACCGCGATAAAGTCACCGGTATCAGGATACTGGCTGGCAGAGACTCCCGGCGGATATTTCTGCACGCCAGGACGTTTGTCCGTGTACCCCAGCATTTCCAGCGCGATCATGCCCGCCGGTAAGTCATCATTTTTGACGGCAGAATCGGCCCAGAACTGACTGCCGACAAAGCCATATTCCTCCAGCGCGAAACCTGCCAGTATTACCGGTCCGGTCGGAGGGTGAACTGAAAGCTGGCGTGCGATTTCAAGAAGAGCCGCCACCGCACTGGCATTGTCATCAGCACCGGGGCAATCAGGCACCGAATCGTAATGTGCACCTATCAGGATAACCGGAGATTCCGGATTTTCTCCCGGAAGTTTTGCCTGCACGTTAAACGATTCCAGTTCATCGAATAATACCGGAAGGGTGACCGGACTCAGGCCCCATTCATCAAACTGATCGGCAATATAGTGCCCGACCGCATCCATTTTTTCCGGTGTCGTGAAGGGATTGCGCTCGCCCACGATAACCTCAAGATGCCGTTGCAAATTTCGCTTAATTTCCTGAAGCGGAGCCATGCCTACTATTTCGTCAAAAATCAAAAAAGAGTTTACATTTCAGTGGTTTCAACCTAACATACCCGCATGATAAAGGTCGAGTATTTTTCAGACTTTCGAACCTGCCGCAGGCGTTACGCCTCTCCTGAATTCACCTGTTTTTGCCGATCAATTCTCCGTCAGATCAAAACAGATCGCCGCCGCTCCCGGAGCAAATACCTGACTCGACTTGAACTGACAATCAAATTCCCCTTCTGAATCTTATGCCCTCAACGACTACACCTGCTCATAATTATTCCGGTCACCGTCAAAAAATGGTGGAAGATCAACTGGTCGAGCGCAATATCAAAGATCTCGGCGTGCTCGAGGTGATGAGCCGTCTGCCCCGACATTTGTTCGTGCCTGATTATCTGGGCCACAAGTCCTACGGACAGCACCCGCTCCCGATTGGTCATCATCAAACCATTTCCCAACCCTACGCCCAGGCCGTGATGACACAGGCGTTGCGATTAACCGGCAATGAACGGGTCCTTGAAATCGGGACCGGCTCCGGTTATCAGACGGCCCTGCTAGCAGAACTTTCGGCACATGTGTTCACTATTGAACGGCTGAAACCACTGGGGCAAAGAGCCAAGACACTACTAGAGAAATTGGGTTACACTAATATCAATTACCGATTTTGTGATGGCACTTACGGATGGCAAAACATGGGGCCTTACGATGCCATCCTGTTTGCCGCCGGTTCGCCGGAAATGCCGAAAGCACTGGTCGACCAACTGGCAATGAACGGGAGACTGGTAGGGCCGGTGGGCCCAGAGGGCGCACAACAACTGGTGATGCTGACCCGCACCGAGGCGGGCATCTCAAAAAAAGAACTGGGTGATTGCAATTTTGTGCCACTCATAGGAAAATTTGGTCACCCACCTTGCGGTGGGGCTAACGAGCAAAAACCTTTTTGAGCACAAAATATTTTCTGGGCGCATGGCATTATGTTTCCCGTTGGCCAACCGCAAGGTCCGGTGAGGTAAATTGGCTGACCACCTGGCGGTGGAGCGAAATGGCTGAACCTGCATTGCGCGGTCAACATTTCCTGAGCGCATCACTTGAGGTTTTTCGTTAGCCCTCCGCATTCAAGAACGCGAAAAGCGATTCTTGAACAGGAGTTAATCCATTTTTTGAGTGAGGAAGGTCTCGTGTTCACACGTATTCGTAAAGAAGGCAATTTTGTATTCGGTCCGGGCATCCGGTCGAAGATAGATTTCGACTACGCTTCCATGTCAGACGCCATGAATGAAGCGTATTGCAGTCAGTTACTGACCAAACTGGAAGCTTGGCAAAAAGAGCATGGACGGTTTGATGTTGTCGTCGGTCTGGAGACCGAGGGCATCCGCATCGGGTATCACCTGGCAAAAACGCTCAACCTGCCGTTCCACATCATGCCGCACCGCAAAGTGGAACTGGCCCATGTGCCGATTCCTAAATATCCGGATGACACGCATTGGCTGTTGGTGGATGATATCGTTGTGACGGGTACTCAGTTTCTCCAATCGGTCGATGCTCTGGAGATACCAGAAAAACCGGAGACCATTACCTACGCTTGCATGATCAAACGTAACCCGAAGAATCTTGATTACTCAGCGGTGACGGGCGACCCCGACAAGGAACAATTGTGGGTCAGAAACGAACGTTTTGATTTTGTCGACCGCAGACTGGTCCACCTGTTTGCCGAGCCTGAGTGAACTGGAAATTAGAAAATATTATATTTGTGAGTGTTTATTCAGGGAGCTTGGACCAAATTTTTAATTTGATGCTCAAGCCTTTCGGGACGCATTAATTTTTCGCTCATCAACCAGCGTTTGTGCTTGGGACCAATATCGATCAGGAAATGTCCTTTCTCATTAGGGTAGGCTCGTATTCCCTCTTGCCACCCTGGTTCCGTATTAAACTTTTCTACCTTTTCAGACCAATTTATATGCGGTTCCTTTTTTCGAATATCATCCAAAATACAATAAATTCGCCTTCCTGTTCTTACCAGCCAAGTTTGTTGCTTGGATGTTTTAAAAAACAATAACGCCCTGGCATTTTCAGGAGTCTCCAAATTCGGCTCAAAATTTCTAGAAAAGGTGATGCATTCCTTAATTTCTTCTTCAGAGCGAAAATTGGACTCAAAGAAATCACTCCATTGCCTCCGCACCATGACTTATTCCTCCTCCGTAGTAATTTGCTGTTCGGGTTCCTGCATTTGCTCTTCTTCCTTTTTAGTTTCCAAAAATTTGACAAATAGTATTGGCCAGCTCAGTCCAACTAAAGCACTTGAAAAAAAGTTGCCTGTGAATATTTCCAACACCTGACCGAAATAACCCATTATAAATGACCCCAAAGGCCAAAATATAAAGAATATTTTAGTGTTTTCCGGAGAATAATTCAAGGTGGATTCAAGTTTGAAGTGCAACGGTTAGTGGTGGTTTCTTTTTGCAGAATAGTTCATGTGGTGTCTTATACCCAAGCGTTTTTCTTGGTCTGTGATTGAGTCGGTCCATGATGATTTTCAGTTGTTTGTCAGTGAC
>JAJDBF010000025.1 GCA_029261535.1 Nitrospinaceae bacterium
CCTGAAACCTGTAAACACGGTGGCGGTGGCAAGGTGAAAAAAATCATCACGGGCACAAACTTTCATCTTTACGGTCCCGGATTTTACTCAACCGACAACAAACGCAAATACCTAAAATGAACAGGGCAACCTGCCCTTGAGTTTTCAAACAAGTTCACACTCTTATGATTTTTATCACAAAAAAACTGGAATTCTGTGCCAGTCACCGGCTCTACAATCCTGAATTTTCTGACGAAAAAAATCAGGCGACTTTTGGTCTTTGCAACAATCCCAACGGACACGGTCACAACTACACTCTCGAAGTTACCGTTTGCGGGGAAGTGGTGGAGGATACCGGCATGGTACTGGACCTCAAGGCACTTAAGGGACTGGTCCAAAATGAAGTGATCGACAAAGTCGACCATAAAAACCTGAACGTGGACGTGTCTTTTCTAACCGGTATTATCCCGACGGCAGAAAACCTGGCTATTAAATTCTGGGACCTGCTGGAACCTCGCATTCAGGGAGGCCGACTTTACCAGATTAAATTATTTGAATCCGATCGTAACTTTGTCATCTATCGAGGGGAAAATTGTGAAGGACTTGATTAGAAGTATCCTGCTGGAAATTGGCGAGGACCCGTCCCGTGAAGGACTTCAGAGCACACCGGAGCGAGTGCAAAAATCCCTCAAATTCCTGACCAGTGGCTACATGACAAATATCAAGGATATTGTCAACGATGCACTGTTTGAAAACCACGAGACAGACGAAATGGTGATCGTCCGGGATATCGAGTTATACAGCCTGTGCGAGCATCACATGTTGCCATTTTTTGGCAAAGCTCATATTGCCTACCTGCCAAAGGGACGCATCATTGGCCTGAGTAAAATCCCGCGGATTGTGGATGCCTTCAGCCGTCGGCTTCAAGTTCAGGAAAATCTCACCACCCAGATCGCTAACTGCCTACAGGAAACTCTGAAACCGCAAGGAGTAGCCGTCGTTATCGATGCGCATCATTTGTGCATGGCAATGCGTGGTGTCCAGAAACAAAACTCGTTCACCACCACAAGTTCCATGCTGGGCCTGTTTAAAAATGATGCCCGCACCCGAAGCGAATTTTTGTCCCTGATCCGGGGTGCCATAAGCCCCTCCTATTAAGTTTGTTCGCGTCCTTAAAAATGAACTGGCTGACTGTTCCCTGACTTTGACAAGTGAAAGCCGTGACCGTTATAATGGGGTCAAATGACAGCCGAAAAAGACACCTTACCGCCCTCTTCCACCACCCGGGAACGGGTTCTGGAATCTAATGAATACCTTCCTGAAATTTTTGGGACTCAGGACACCAATTTAAAAGCCATCGAAAAAAAATTCGATGTCCGCATCACCACGCGGGAAAATCAGGTGCGAATCAGTGGTCCCGAAAAATCGGTGGAAACCGTTGACCGTCTTCTGGTTCAACTACACACCTTGATGGAACGGGGCACGCAACTGGCCAACGGCGATATCAAGTTCGCTATTCGCCTGATGGCAGACGACCCGGATGTTGACCTGATCGGGCTGTTCAACGAGCGCATCTCTGTTTCTCCAAAGATGGGTTTTATCACTCCTAAAACTCCCGGCCAGCGCGAATTGATCCACGCCATCCGCGAGAACGATATCGCTCTTGTGGTCGGGCCGGCAGGAACAGGTAAAACGTATCTCGCCGTCGCTCTCGCGGTAGAAGGTTTTCTCAAGCGACAGTTTCAGAAAATCATCCTGGCGCGTCCGGCAGTGGAAGCGGGAGAAAAACTGGGTTTCCTTCCCGGCGACATCTCCGAGAAGATCAACCCCTACCTCATGCCCCTGTACGATGCCCTTTACCACATGGTTGAATTCAACCAGGTACAACAAATGATACGCGAAGGTTTTATCGAGATCGCTCCCCTGGCCTACATGCGCGGACGTACACTGAACGATTCTTTCATCATTCTTGACGAAGGCCAAAACACAACGCCGGAGCAAATGAAAATGTTTCTCACGCGGCTGGGCTTCCGGTCCAAAATGGTGGTCACCGGAGACATCACCCAAATTGACTTGCCCAGGGGAACGCAGTCGGGTCTCATTGAAGCGCATCAAATTCTGAATGGGATTGATGGCATCCGGATAATCAAGTTTACGGAAAGAGATGTAGTGCGACACGAACTGGTTAAAAAAATTGTCCTGGCTTATGACCGCAAGGACAAAGAAGCGGGCGCAGACCAAAGAAACACAGGATTTATTTCAGGCCAGACTGGCCCGGAGTAAATGGAAGTCTTGATTCGAAACACCCAGAGGAAAATCAAGCTGGATACGTCCGAGTTAAAATCCCGGACTGAAACTGTTCTGAAATCACTGGCACTGGAAAAGACCGAACTGAGTATTTTAATCACAAATGACACAAAAATTCGTGAACTGAATTACAATTATCGAGGACTGGACAAGCCGACGGATGTCCTTTCTTTTTCTCAGGATGAAGAGACGATTGATGAAACAGGAAACAGGTTGCTGGGCGATGTCGTTCTCTCGGCAGAAATGGCCTGCCTTCAGGCAAAGGAACACCATCTTTCTCTTGACCAGGAAATCATGTTGCTGATCATTCACGGTGTTCTGCATCTATCAGGTTATGATCATGAACAATCACAAAAAGATGCGGTCATCATGAAAAAGAAAACAAAATTTTTATTTCAGGAATTGTTTCCCGGAGTTCTGCCTTCCGGCACCAGTAACTTCTAACAGGGACCGCGTCCCGGAAAGTGGTGAGTGATGGAATCCCTTTGGGCTCCCTGGAGAATGGAATACATTCAGAGCATCAAATCCGGTGATTGCATTTTTTGCACCCTGCCGCCAAAAAACGAGGACCAGAAAAATAAAATCCTGTATCGCGGCACCACCTGTTTCATTATCATCAACACCTTTCCCTATTCCAATGGTCACCTGATGGTCACGCCTTTCCGGCACCTTTCCTGTCTGACCAAGGTCAACCCGGAAGAACTTGAGGAATTGGGACAGCTGATTCAAAAAACGGTGGCGATCCTGCGCCAGGCCTACAACCCTGATGGTTTCAATGTTGGATACAATATCGGAAAAAGTGCGGGTGCCGGTTTTGATGAACACATTCACGCCCATATCGTTCCCCGGTGGGCAGGCGATACCAATTTCATGCCGGTATTGAGCGAGACCAAAGTTCATCCGGAACATCTGGAAGCCACGTACACTCGTTTGCAACCGCACTTTCAAAAACTCTCCCTGTAACCACGCCAATGAGTAAGGTCAAAAACACGACACCATCTTCTGTTGAAGACACGCCCATGATGCAGCAATACATGAGCATCAAAAGCGAACACCCCGACTCGATTCTGTTTTTCCGAATGGGGGATTTTTATGAAATGTTTTTTGATGATGCCAAAAGAGCCGCGTCCATCCTTGAAATCACACTGACCAGCCGCAATAAAAATAAAGATCAACCCATTCCCATGTGCGGCATCCCACATCATTCTTCCGCCCTTTACATCGCGAAGCTCATCAAGAAGGGGCAAAGCATCGCTATTTGCGAACAGGTTGAAGATCCTCGTCAGGCAAAGGGTCTGGTCAAACGAGAGGTCGTCCGGGTAATCACACCTGGCACTATTCTGGAAGACCATCTGCTCGATCCGAAAAACCATCACTACCTGGTCTCCATTTATCAGGACGAACAGGGCACCGGGCTGGCCTCACTGGACATCTCCACCGGACATTTCTTTGTCACACAAATGGAAGGCGAGGAAGCACTGCGCCTCTTGCAGGATGAATTGGCGCGGATGGAACCAAAAGAAATCATTTGCCCGGAATCTCTGCTCCCTTCCCATGGCAACGGCATGAGCCCCCTGTCATCTCTTTGCGAAAACTGGCGTCCGCGCGAGAGTTGGACATTCCACCTGGCTCAGGCCAAGCGCAGTTTGCTCGAACATTTTAAAACCCAATCCCTCGACGGTTTCGGGTGCAGTCACCTGCCACTCGCCATCTGCGCGGCGGGAGGCCTGATTCAATATCTGAACGAAACACAGAAAACGTCCCTGCAACATATCAACCAGTTGAACACGATTCACCTGGGCGACTTCATGTTGCTGGACGAGGCCACCGTGCACAGCCTCGAACTGGTGCGTTCAACCAACGGGGAACGCAAACATTCTCTGCTCGGCATCCTCGATCAAACCCAGACACCCATGGGAGCGCGCTCTGTTCGCGAATGGATTCTTAAACCCCTGGTCAATCGCGAGCAAGTTGAATCGCGCCTGGATAAAGTTGCCCTGTTTGTTGAGGACCCCATTTTGAGGCAGGACATCCGCGAACACCTGTCCGGCATTCTCGACCTCGAGCGTTTACTAGCCCGCATATCGCTGGTCACTTGCAGTCCGCGCGAGTTGGTCTCTCTTAAAACTTCCATCGGGCATTTTCCAAAGTTGCGGCAAAAGCTGAAAAGCGCATCCGCCCCCGTCCTCAACAGTTTTTTGGATCCGTGGGACGATCTCACAGAAGTTCACGATACCATCCATCGGACCCTCGTCGATGATCCACCTCTCGCTTCCAAGGGCGGTCATATCATCAAGGAAGGTCAGGACCCGGAGCTTGACCGATTAAAAACTGTTTCGCGCACTGGCAACCAGGAAATTGCGGCCCTTGAATCGCGTGAACGTGAGCGCACGCGGATTCCCCAGCTTAAGGTCGGCTACAACAAAATTTATGGTTACTACCTTGAAGTCACCAAAAAAAATCTGGACCGCGTACCAGATGATTACATTCGCAAACAATCCCTGGTCAATGCCGAACGCTATATTTGCCCGGAGTTAAAAAAACTCGAAGAAGATATCAGTGGTGCAGAAGAAAAAATAAAGGAAATGGAACAAGTGCTTCTTCAGAAAGTACGGGAGCAGACTGCCGCAGAAGGCAGACGTATTCAAGACATGACCGGGATCATCAGCCAACTCGATGCCCTGACCGGGTTTGCCGAATTGTCACATCGCAACGACTACAGTCGACCGCAACTGAACGATGAGGACCGTCTCACTATTGAAAACGGTCGGCACCCGTTGGTAGAGTCTCTGGACCCGGCGCACAATTTCACTCCCAACGATTGTCGTCTCGACTGTCAGGACAATCAGGTGATCATCATCACCGGGCCCAATATGGCCGGGAAATCGACCTATCTCAGACAAATCGCGCTGATCGCTCTGATGGCACAGATCGGCTGTTTTGTCCCCGCCGATTCTGCCGAGGTGGGCATGGTTGATCGAATTTTTTCACGCGTTGGCGCGCAGGATCATCTGGTCCGAGGGCAATCCACGTTTATGGTGGAGATGAACGAGACGGCTAACATCCTGAACAATGCCACATCGCGCAGTCTCATTATTCTCGATGAGATTGGCCGGGGCACCAGCACCTTTGATGGCCTGAGCCTGGCCTGGGCGATTGTTGAATTCCTGCACGGCCCGGATGGACTCGGCGCACGCACTCTGTTTGCGACGCATTACCACGAACTGACTGAACTGGCTCTGCTCCATAAAGGAGTGCAGAACCGGCAGGTGCAGGTCAAGGAATGGAACGATGAAATTATTTTTCTGCACAAAATTGCCGATGGAGGTGCCGACAAAAGTTATGGCATTCAGGTGGCGCGGCTCGCGGGCTTGCCGGACTCTGTCCTGCAACGTGCCAGGGAAATACTCGACAACCATGAGAGTAATGAATTTGATGCCGCCGGGTTTCCCAAGCGAGGCCTGAAGGATCAACCCTCAGAAGAGATCCCGCAACAATTGGGGCTTTTCCAGGAATCGGTCTCGCCTCTCGTCAAAGCCATTCAAGCGATTGATCCAGACAGCCTCACGCCGCGTGATGCCCTCGCCGAGCTTTATGAATTGACCCAGCTCATCAAAAGTAAAAAGGATACCCAATGAATATCCTCGTCACCGGTGGCGCCGGGTTTATTGGGTCGCATGTTGCCGATGCCTATCTGACGGAAGGTCACAAAGTGGTGGTGGTCGACAACCTGTCGACAGGAAGAATGGAGCTTGTTCCTGAGCAAGCCACTTTTTACCATACCGACATCACCTCTTCAGATATTCGCCAGATTATAGGTGATGAAAAAATTGACGTTATCAGCCATCACGCCGCGCAAACATCCATTCAGGAGTCGGTCAAAAATCCGGAGATGGACGCTAACTCCAATATTATCGGGACTTTACAATTACTGCAAAATGCATTATCTTTTAAAGTTACGAGGATTGTTCTGGCTTCGACCGGCGGCGCCATTTACGGAGAAGTGAACAGTGCCCCGGCAAACGAAGCGACGTTTCCGGACCCGATCAGTCCTTATGCCATTTCCAAACTGTGCGCCGAATACTATCTCAATTACTTTCTGAAAGCGCACCGTGTGAGCAGTGTGGTGTTGCGATACAGCAATGTCTTTGGCCCCCGGCAAAACCCGAGCGGAGAAGCGGGGGTGGTTGCCATCCACTGCAATCGGTTAACTCAAGGAAAGCGACCGATAGTTTTTGGAGATGGGGAACAAACTCGGGACTTCATCTATGTTAAGGATGTCGTCTCTGCCAATGTAAAAGCATTGGACCAAAATTTCACAGGGGTTTTTAATGTAGGAACCGGGCAAGAAACATCGGTCAACCAACTGACCCGCACCCTGATCAGCATTTCCGGACGGGAAGCTGAAATCAATTTCCAACCGGCCAAAACCGGCGACTTGAAAAGAAGTGCGATTGACCCCGCCAAATTGAAACAGCTTGGCTGGTCACCTGAATACAATCTTGAGGATGGATTACTTGAAACGTACCGATACTTTGAACATGCCAATGTGCGCTAAATTCTTCGCCTGTCTGGTGCTGGTGGCAGGGTTACTCCTTAACGCGACCCAGTCCATTGCAGATGAAGACCCAGGCATCGTCAACATTGGCGTCAAAGCCAGTGACCGTCTGGTGCTGGTCGATGCGCTACTGGTCGAAGCCTTCACCGAAAGTACTATGGAGGCGGTCAAAAGCGGCGTCCCCCTGTCGTTCACTTATACTGTTGAGCTGGTAGAGAAAGTCGATATTCTTCCGGACAAAACTGTCAGCCGCAACACCCTAGTGAACACCGTTCTGTTCGACAGTTTGAAAGGCGTGTACACGTTCACTTCCCAGGGCAAAGGGGTGAAACGCAAAATTGTCACCAAAAAGAAAAACCGTTTTCAGGAATTGATGCTGACTCTGCAAGATATTCCCCTGGCACCATTGCATAAGCTTGATGAAAAAGCTCAGTACATTGTGCAGGTCCGCGCCGAGATGGAAGCCGAGGGATTCGGGTTCCCTTTCAACTATCTACTGTTCTTCGTTCCCTTCGACGAGTTTGAAACCGATTGGGCCGAATCCTCCCCGCTCATTCTTGATCCCGACCTGACTTTTTCTGTCGAAGCAAATGAAGATGAAGACGACGATGAAAAAGGTGCGTCTCGCAAAACCGACTCCAAGGGAATAAAGAATGTCGTCCGATCCTTTAATTAGTAATCCTTTTAACACTCCCCTCACTGAAACTGAGATAAAGGATAAACGCTCACGCGCCCGGCTCAGACTGACTTTCATTTTTCTCACACTGATCGGCCTGACTTGGCTTGAGGTTTATCTGCTTCAGGAACGTTCTTCCATCTCGGACAATATCCCGGTCCTCCTGTTATTCAATGTCATCCTGATCCTCCTGGTCCTGCTGATTGTTCTGATCGTCCGGAACTTTGTAAAACTTCACAACGAACGCAAAAGTCGCATCCTCGGGTCACGTTTCAGGACAAAATTGATCGTCGCCTTTCTGACCCTCGCACTGGTCCCATCCATCCTCCTGTTTTTTGTCGCCAGCAAGTTGTTCAGTTACAGCGTTGGCAACTGGTTCAGTTTTCAGGTTGAAGACTCCTTGCAACAATCGATGGAAGTGGCACGCGAATATTATTCCTACGTCGAGAAACAAAGTCACTTTCATGCTCAGCAACTTGAAAAACAAATCACCGGCAATCAATTATACCGACAGGAAAAACGCGTGGACCTGGATCAGTTGGTGGCCAACAAGGTGGTCGATTACAACCTGGGTGCCCTGCTAATTTTCGACAATGCCGGACAACTGGTGGCCGCGCGCACCCACCCCAAATCCAAGTTGAGCACCGATCCTGAAGACTTCCTCAGTTTGATCCGTGCCAGCACGGGAGATGAAAAAATTTCTGAAGTGCGTACCTATCGCGGGGAAAATTATTTATCGGTGCTGGTCCCTCTGACGCAGACCGTGGAGGGCAATTCCACCGTGTGGGGGTACATTGTTACATTGTCCGAAATTCCAAAGTCCTCAATGATGAAAATCCAGAATATCCAGAGCATGTTTGAACAATACAAAAAACAAAGTCTGCTTAAATTGCCGGTCAGTGCCAACTATTATTTCACCTTCCTTCTGATCACTCTCTTGATTCTGTTTTCCGCTATCTGGTTGGGAATCTATCTCGCACGCGGTATCACCATTCCCATCCAGCAACTGGCAGAAGGCACAAGGCGGGTTGCCAGCGGCGACCTCAATGTCCGAATCCGCCTCGACACGCCGGATGAAATTGGCATCCTCGTGACCTCGTTCAACCAGATGACCGCTGAACTCAGGGAAAATCGAAAACGGATTGAGCAGGCCAATGATGATTTAAAGTCAACCAACTTTGAGTTGGAACGACGACGCAGTTACATTGAAGCGGTACTGGAAAATGTCGGTGCCGGGGTTATCTCCATCGACAAAAAGGGCCTGGTCACTACTTTTAACAATGCCGCTAAAAGAATTCTTGGGCTCTCAGATGCCAATCCCATGGGGTCAACTTATAAGGATGCCTTTCCGCCGGCGTTTCACGATCCTGTGCGCAAGATGATCCGGAAAATGAGTCGTAAAAATAATGAGCTCCTGCAGGAACAGGTCGAGATCACTCTTAGGGAAGCTCCCCTCACCCTGCTGGTCAACCTGAACTTCATGGTCGATCCTGCCAACAAATATCTCGGGCTGTTGATCGTGTTTGAGGACCTGACCCAGTTGATCAAAGCGCAAAAAGTTTCTGCCTGGCAGGAAGTGGCGCAGGGAATCGCGCATGAAATTAAAAATCCGTTGACACCGATCCAGCTCAATACCCAGCGTATGAAAAAGAAATACTACGAGGACCGATCCAACTTCTCCAAAGTATTTGACCAAAGTATTGACATCATCACGCAGGAAGTGGAAGGGATGAAGCAGTTGTTGAATGAATTTTTGCGGTTCTCCCGCATGCCGACTCCCAGTCCCAGAGCCGTGCCCATTCATCCCCTGATTGAAGATGTCATCCGGCTCTACGATAGTCATGAAAAAAATATCAGTATCTCCACCCGTTTTGACCCTAACCTGCAGAACCTCTATCTGGACCCGGATCAGATACGACGCGTCTTCATCAACTTGTTTGACAACGCCCTCGACGCACTTTCGCCGGAGGGCACCATCACCATCAACACCTGGTTGCATTCTGATTCAGGACGGGTGAGGATTGAATTTTCCGATGATGGCTCCGGCATCCAGCCACAGGACAGGGAAAAGTTGTTCCTGCCTCACTTCACCACCAAGAAACGCGGCACCGGCCTGGGCCTTGCCATTGTCAGCCGGATCATCATTGACCACAACGGTTTGATCCAGGTGCGGGAAAATCATCCGAAAGGCACCACATTCATTATCGAACTTCCGGCATCCACTGCCCGAAACGTATCGGGAAAAGTTGCCTGATGCGCCCAACATCTTTCAGGAATATTCAAATGAAGCGATGACTGACAGGATCAAATATTCAGAAATCCCCTTGAAACATTTCTGGATTTTCTTACAATAGAAATCAAAACTTCCTGAAAACAATTTTGAGTGCTGGTTAAAAACCCGCGCCTCCATAAAAAATCAAACTGGATTCAGCAATGACGCAAAAACATCCATATATGATTGGTCGTTGCTGGGAAGATGCTGACAGCACCATCCCGGTGACCAACCCCTACACCCAGCAAGTCTATGCCGAAGTCAGCCTGGCGAATCCTGCGACGATTGACCGGGCGATAGGCCTTGCCACCACGGCCTTTGAGGAAACGCGCCGACTGCCTGCCTTCAAGCGAGCGCGCATCTGTGCACAGGTTGCTGACGGCATAAAAAAACGGCAGGAAGAGTTTGCGGAAACCATCACCATTGAATCCGGCAAACCTCTGGTATATTCACGGGGCGAAGTGGCCCGCTCCATCTCGACATTTAATCTGGCGGCTGAGGAAGCCATGCGCATTCCGGGTGAAATCCTGAATCTGGATATCACCGAAGCGGCACAGGGAAAAACGGGAATCGTCAAGCGGTTTCCCCTCGGACCCATCTCAGGAATTTCACCATTTAATTTCCCACTCAACCTGGTCGCCCATAAAATTGCACCGGCCCTCGCCGTGGGAAATCCCATGGTTCTCAAGCCCTCTTCCCTCACCCCCCTCACTGCCCTGCTCCTAGGTCGGGTGATTGCGGAGACAGATACTCCAGACGGTGCCATCAGTATTTTACCTTGCAAGTCTTCGGATGCCACCGCGCTGGTTGAAGATGATCGTCTGAAAATGGTGACCTTCACTGGCAGTCCGCCCATCGGATGGGATATTAAATCCCGCGCAGGCCGCAAACGGGTCACGCTCGAACTTGGTGGAAACGGCGGTGTGATCATCGAACCGGATGCCAACCTCGACATCGCCGCCAAGCGTGTCTGCTTTGGAGCTTTCTCCTATTCGGGGCAAGTGTGCATTTCGGTCCAGCGGACCTTTGTCCACGAATCCGCTTTTGATGCCTTCAAGGAAAAACTATTGACCGAGGTTTCTGGACTGAAGCGAGGCGACACGCTTCGGGACACCACCACCATCGGCCCCCTCATTAATCTGGAGAACGCGCAACGCATCGAGCAATGGATAGAAGATGCCGTTGATGGCGGCGCAAAACTTTTGTGCGGCGGAAAACGTACCGGCACTTTCGTCGAACCTGCTGTGCTGACGCAGGTCAACCCGAAAAACCAGATTGTTTGTCAGGAGGCGTTCGGGCCGCTAATGGTTCTGGAACCCTACTCTGATTTTGATGACGCACTTCGGTCGATTAACAATTCTTCATTTGGCTTGCAAGCCGGAATTTTCACCAATCAGCTCGACAAGGCGTTCAGTGCTTTTCACTCTCTTGAAGTGGGAGGTGTTGTGTTAAACGATGTCCCCACATTTCGGGTCGACAACATGCCCTATGGCGGTGTCAAGGATTCCGGGTTTGGAAGGGAAGGTATCAAATACACCATCGAAGAAATGACGGAAATCAAACTGCTGGTTATGGACCAATACATGGGAAATGCCTGAACCATATTCCCGAAACATCGAAAACATTTTCCCGCGAGGCCGGGTCAACTTTCAAGGAAAAATTCATGAGTCAGGATGAACGATTTATCGACAACGGCAACAACACCATCACCGACCAAAGCCTGAACCTGATGTGGAAAAAGACAGACTCGTTTCAGGACACAAAAAAATGGAAGAACTGGTTCACCGGTCACGAGTATCTGCAGATTGTGAATCTGGAACGGTTCGCTGGTCATGAAGACTGGCGATACCCCTGGGAGTTTGAAGCGTTCGGCCTGTTGGACCTTGAGAAGAGTAATACCGACAAATACGGCGACTCTATTTACATCGATCCAATTTTTGAACCTGGAAGTGCCGGGGTGACCTGGACCGAAGATATCAAGGATTCATCGGCACTTGTCATCCAGTACGAAGATGGCATCAAAGCCTGGCCATCCCAATACGCCAACCTGAACATGGCCGTCCGACTGGTACGCGACCTCGCCTAAGACCCGGCCCTTCTCTCCAACTTCATCATGCCCGGTGGATAGCGCACCTTTACCGTGTCTCCCTCCGCTTCCAGATAGGGGAACCAGGGATGCACCACAAATTTGATCGCACTCGGCGTTGAAATAAATCGTTGGCCTCGTTCATGATAACGCTCGGCCTTGATCTGTAATTCCAACGGGGCTCCTGCCGGCAAATCAAATAAGCGGTAGGCACTTTTCTTTAGATCAAGTTGAACAGCTCCGGTAGCCACCATCGGACCCTCCGCACTGCCATTCAGTACCACCTTCCCCGTCTCCTTAGGGAAATTCAGTGTCCAGAGATAACGGGTTTTGAATCCCCTTGCACGCGTGTTCATTCCGATAGGATCAAGAAACTGAATCATCGGTTTGCCCTTGTCCAGATAAAAATAGACATTGAGCAGAGGCCATTTCACTTGATCCTCTTCAAATACTTTTTTTCCCATCCGAAAGCAACGCTCATGCTTCATCACTTCGGATACACTTATCTTTCTGTTTACAGCAAGGCCCTGTCTTAATTTCAGAGCTTCCGGATCGTTGAGGTAACAGGTTGCGTGGGCAATCCAGATGATCGCCTCTTTTTCTTTCGCTGAATCAATCGCGTCTTTAAGAACCGGGATCAGTGCCTGCTCAATTTCCGGAACGATGTTTCGCCCCATTTCGGCGACAAGGTTAAACAGTTGCTCCCACTTGCCGGAGGCCACCAAAGCTCTGGTATCGGAAACAACCTTATCCTTAAAACCAGAGGGACCAGATGTTTGCTTAAGAACATCTTTTCCCTCGAATACCGTTCGTTTTAGAAACTGATACCGCTTGGGATGCGAATATTTAAAGTAAGGGTAATGAATATAGGCGGCAATGGAATTGGCAAAATCTTCCTGCGGGTTTTCCCTGGAATAGGTTGGCAGGTGCCGCCTCGATACCGGGGCGTAGCGAGTATTTTCCGGATCACTCTTCAATGTGTAAACGTAATCACCATCGGGACGGGCATCGAGAGGAGGCAGGTTTAAAATGCTGAACCCCGCAATCCCAAGCCACTCCTTGCCAAAACTCAGCATTCCATGAGAAATATCCATGGCATGCCCCATTTCATGATGCACAATATTTTCAAAATCAGGTTCGCTTTCAGAAAAAAGCGGATCGTAAAATTCAAGGCGGAATGTGTCATCACGGAACACCGCCAAGTGAGATTTCAATACATGCCGGTAGACGGTAGAAAATTTCGGGTACGTTGCGGCGGGAATCCGTCCACCGGATCCTTGCTGGTGCTTGGAAGGAAATGCCGCCAACCGCGCCAGTTTTTCCAAGCCGGGCAAATGGTGAAAGCTTACTGGAAGTTTTGAGAACACCCGGTGCATGTTTTTAATTTCATCAGGTCTCCAGCCTTGCGTGGTATCCACCAGGTCATAACCGAAGGCATCCTTGAATTTCTGGCGGAGCTTTTCGATTTCCCCTCGGTAATCTCCCTTGTACTGATAAAACTTGCGTATTTTAGTTTCGGACTCTAAAGGGGGAGCCACCTGCGCCAGAGAATATCCACAAACTCCCATAACGAGAAACCCCACTCCAACCCCCTGCATCAACAAACCGATGAACCGCGTCATGTTTCACCTCAGAAAATATGCCTTACTTCCAAATTACCAAAACAGACCAGACAAGCACAAGAAAATAAAACGCGGCCATCATCAGGACTGTGGAAGGGGATAAAAAGGGGCAGGAAAATAGGGAGGACTAACTATCCAGAATTTTCAATATCGATTTTAAATCTGATTTAATGCGATTTTTCCAATCTTGAAATTTTTCACGATCAAAACCAAAATCCAACTGAGTAGCGGATTTCCTGCGCTCTTTCAGTTTCTGTTTGGCTCCGGCCAGGGTAAATTTATCAACGTACAAAAGCCTCTGGATTTCCAGCACCATTTCCACATCTTTTTTCTGGTACAGGCGCTGGCCGGATTTGTTCTTGGTCGGCTTCAGTTGGTCAAACTCATCCTCCCAATATCTGAGGACGTGTTGTTCCAACCCGGTGATATCTGCGACCTCTCCAATTTTGAAAAACAGTTTATCCGGTATGATCTGATTCATGAGGGGATCGGTTGGTTGCTTCCAGTAGATGGCGGCTGGGTTTGAAGGTTAGAACGGTTCGAGGTTGAATGGTGATGGGTTCCCCTGTCTTTGGGTTGCGTGCACGTCGGGCATTTTTGTGCCGCAGGTTGAAACTGGCAAACCCCACAATTCGAACATTCTCACCGCGTCCTAATGCGGTTTTTATTTCTTCGAGGATAACTTCAACAGCATTGAGTGCCTCGGATCGGGTGAACCCGACGCGCTCATAGACATGGTCCACCAGATCGGCCTTGACCACCGTTCCCTGTTCGTGTGCCATGGATGATTTCATCTCCTTTTTGGAGATCACTCCTTATTTTCTTTTTTGGATTGTGCTTCTTCAATTATTTTGGAGGCAATGTGTTCCGGGACATCATCGTAATGATCAAATTCCATTTCAAATTCCCCGCGACCTCCAGTGAGGGCACGCAATTCCGGCGCATAATTCAAAAGAGAGGCCATGGGAACATGAGCCCGAATATTCTGACTGTCATCGTCTGCCTCCACACCCAGCACTTTTCCGCGCTTGGAATTTAAATCGCCGATAACATCTCCCATGGATTCACTGGGGATGACCACATTCAATAACATGACTGGCTCCAGCAAAGTGGGTTTGCAATCCATCACCCCTTTTTTAAACGCCATGGATCCGGCAATTTTGAAAGCCATTTACGAAGAGTCTACATCGTGGTAGGAACCATCGTAGACCGCCACCCGGATATCCACCATCGGGAAATGAGCCAGCACGCCGCCCGCCATAGCCTCATGCACACCTTTTTCCACTGCCGGGACATAGCCTCTGGGAATAGAACCTCCCACGATTTTATTCTCGAACTGAAATCCTTCGCCTTTGGCAATGGGTCCGATCTCCAGCCAGCAGTCACCGTATTGACCGCGTCCGCCGGTTTGTTTTTTGTATTTGCCCTGTACTTTTGTGCTTTTACGAATGGTCTCCAGATACGGAACCTTTGGGGGTTTGACATCTACCTCAACACCGAAGCGCCGTTTCAACCTTTCCAGAATAACATCCAAATGGACCGCGCCCATACCAGAAACAATTAATTCATGCGTTTGAGGATCACGCTCCACTTTTATTGTGGGATCTTCCTCGCACAATCGATGCAGGGCATTGCTGATTTTTTCTTCATCCGCCCGTGTTTTCGGGACCATGCCGCGTGCCAGCACCGCCTTGGGAAAAGGAATGTCATCAAATTTAACTGCGTCCTTGGCATCTGGCCCAAGCGAATCCCCGGTCCCAGTCACTTTTAATTTGGCAACACAGGCGATATCCCCTGCAACGACTTCTGGTAATTGAATCTGTTTTTTCCCCTGAAGGGACATGAGCTGGCCCACACGTTCACTAGTTTCCTGATTCACATTGTACACGGAGGAATCTCCGGTTAGCTTGCCAGAAAAAACGCGGAACAAGGTCAGCTTGCCAGCGTAAGGATCGGCGATCGTCTTGAAGACCTGGGCGGTGAAGGGTCCTTCCACATTCGTTGCAACTTCTGTGGTGTCTTCACCATTCAAAGTCGTGGCCAGTTGGGCAGACCGCTTGTCCGGGGAGGGGAAGTATTGAACCATGGCATCCATCAGCCGATCAATTCCAATATTGTGGAGAGCCGACCCTAACAGGACTGGCACCAGCCGCCCCGTTGAAATTCCTTGACGGAGTCCACCCAGAAATTCCTCTTCAGTGAGCTCACCCGTTTCAAGGTAGTGTTCGATGAGAACGTCATCGGCTTCGGCCACCGCCTCTACCAGTTCCATTCGAGTAGTTTCAACTTCGTCAGCCAGGTTGGCGGGAATGTCCGTTGGCTTGCCGATCCCCTTACCATCTTTCTCGTATTCGAAATATTTTTGTTCCACCAAATCCACGATGCCTTTGAACTCCGCCCCCTTGCCCACCGGGAGATCCATCAAAACAGGTTTGACGGAAAATTTTTTCCGAACCACATCCAGAATGCTGGTAATTTGTGCTTCTTCGGAGTCCATCTTATTGAGGAAGATAATGCGAGGAATTCCCTGGTCATTGGCCCACTTCCAGGTTTTCTCAGTATAAAACTGCACCCCTGTCTCGGCACCGATAACCACCACAGCACCATCAACAACGCGGATACAGCCCACTGTATCGCCCACGAAATTATTGGTTCCGGGCGTATCGATTAAATTTATTTTATGTTTTTCGAATTCAAAAGTCGCGAGAGAGGCGTTGGTAGAATTTCCCCGTTTGACCTCATCTGGATCGAAATCCATTATGGATGAGTTGTCCCCGATTTTTCCCAGCCGATCAGAAACTCCGGCGATATATAAAATGGCCTCAGCCGTGGAAGTTTTACCCGATCCACCATGCCCGATCAACCCGACATTTCTGATCCATTCAGCACTGTAAGATTTCATGATTCACTCCCGGAGTGATAAAGGGTTCGCTATCGATCCGCAGCAAAACATACGCACACCAACTACTTTGAACCAAAGCCCTGGTCAATTTTTTGCCAACCGTGCCTCCAGCTTTTTTATCTTCTGGTAAACCGTCCCATAAAATGATGGATACAATTTGAAAATTTGGGCTACCTGATCCGGTTCGAGTTGAATGCCAAACACTTCCTCCGAATCCGCGAGAATATCAGCTTTTTGGACAATTGTTTTCCAATCAGAAATTTCTCCCATGATATCCCCGCTGGAAAGAAAAGCAATCTTTTTCCCTTTCCCCACTGAGACTTTGACCTGCCCCGAAAGCAGGAGATAGACAGGTGTCTCATCACTATCCTTCAAGAAAATGGGTTCTCCTTTTTTCCAATGCGCAAGACTGCCGAATCCCAGAGAGGCAACCAAACTGGGCCTCACCACTTCGCTGAAATGATTGTCCAGCCGGTAAAAATCGTCCAGGATCGTTGGTAATCCAGAATCGAGATACAGCTTTTTGGGAATTTCAAGAAGGGTCAGTTTCGACATGGCGCGCACCGTACCGCGCCTCAGGGGATTATCGGTCGTGATCGCAAGTTCTCCGAAAAACATCCCTTTTTCATAAACAGCATTCATTTTGCCACCCAGGATGATTTCAGCAAACCCTTCGAGGATCACGTAAAAAGTTTCGCCGATATCATTCTTGGTAAAAACAATCTCTCCTGGATCGAAATGCACGTTTTTTGATTTTTTCTCAAGCGACTTCAAAGCAGTCAGACTGACACCTTGAAACAGGCTGATATCTTTCAGGAATTTGAGTGTAGTGAGCCTTTTCTTTTTGGGCATGGGAATCACAGTCCGAGTTTCCCCTTCTTCCGCAAAATGAAAATAGGGATGATTGATCGAACCTTTGTGCTGGTGAGTCAGGATCATTTTTTTAGCCATCTCCGGCTTTAATTCCGTGAGCGCACTGAATTCAGTGTGTAACTGCCCACCTCCCACTTCATGGATAATCAAATCTGCATTCCAGATAAACCCCATGATTTCCTGGTAGCGATTGCGCGAAAAATATCCCTGGTCATACCAGCGGTGAATCAGGTCCCGATCGTATTTGGTATCTCCTGAATGGCTGATGCTTTTTTCTTTTCCCTTGCCATTTTTGCAGGTCAAAACCAACCTGCCAGAGGGGATGGAGTGCAGGGAATAATCGAATTCAATGAAAGAATTCTTACAATCAGGCAGTTTTATTTTTTTCCCAGGTTCCATTTCAAAAAAATCGATAAAACTTTCGATCACATCACAGGGAAAAAGAGTGATCGCTGAAATTTTACGAAGGAAACTTTCAAAAATAATGCGTGAGGTCATCACCTTGAGGCGCTGACCGGAAAGGACCTTTTCAATAAACCCTGCATCGTGGTCAGAGTGAACGTGAGACAAAAACATCAAACTGACATCGTTTTCAGTAACACCTAGTGCCAACAGGGCTTCATTGTTATCGCTGAAAGCGTCCACCATCACGCCCTTGCCTTCGGCCCAAAGGATCATACAGCTATTGCGGCGGTCTGCCGAAAACCCGGAACCCACGCCAAGGAATGTCGCCCCCAGGTACGGCTTATCCAGAAGAGAAATCTTCTCTGGAATGGGAGGAGAGTCCAGCTGATTGAAATTCAGCTCTGCCTTCAATTTGCCACCTTCAAGAATTTCAAAGCAGGAAGGCCGCACCTGAACCACTTGCAGACTTTTTTTGGAGTCAGTCTTACTTTTCACTAAAATTGTTTGTTTTTTTCCAAACAGATGAAACTCAACCAAGCGATCCATAAACTCCTCACGCGTACAGTCGCGTGTCAACGTGAACAACTCCATTTCACGTTGCAACTGGTAGCACTGCAAGGTATTCCGGGCGAACAGGTTGGCAGGACTGGAGGATTTTTTCTGCATCCACGTTTTGGTTTTCAAGACCGCCCGGAAATAGCGGGACAATTCTTTCAACAACACATCGTCCGACACCTGGGTTTCCATCATGGATTGTAATTTGCCAAGAAATTTTTTGTCGCCAGCAAGCTTCAGGAGATATTTTTCAAATCGCTTCTCTTCACCCGGAGTAAATCCTGCACGCCGCATATAACTACGGAATTGGGCACACAGCATCTGATGCATCGTCGGTCCAAAAAGCGTTTCGCTCATAATGGCATGGAAACGGTCTTTTTGATCCTGAGTACAATAAATACTTATTTTTGTTTTTTGTCTGCGGATGAAGAGGAAATTATAAACGATGAATTCAAAGTCGAAATTATTTTTACCCTTCACCAGAGTCCGGGTTGGCAGGATATAGTGAGAGGTGAGATCTTCCTCCCGCCGGGCAAAATCCTTAACAATCCCCGGCGGACAACCAAAAGTGATCTTATCATACCCCGGTATGTCCAGGACACGAAAATTATACCCAGTGTAACTCTTGATTTTTTTATCGAGAATCCTCACGTCGAGAACCGGGATGCCGACTTGCAAATAAAAGTCGGATGGGAGTACCTTCAAATCCAAACGAATTTCGAAGGCTGTTTAAAAGATAGCGCTCATAGGAAAAGTGAATCCCTTCCGGGAAATTCACAAAGCACTGGAACGTTGGGGGTCGGTTTTTAATCTGCGTGGCATAGTACAGCTTTAAAAACCTGCCCCGGTAACTACTCATCGGTCGCCTCTGAATCGCTTTTGCGAAACAGTCGTTCAATCGGGACGTCGAAATGGTGCGCGAGTATTCCTTATAAACCCGTTCTACTTCCGGCAACAATCGTTGTAGCCCTTTGCCCGTCTTGGCGGAAACCGGCATTATGGGTGCAAATTCGAGAAATTTCAATTTGTTTCTGACGCTCGCTTCAACCTCTTTCCAATCAAGATGTTCCGCGCCTGCAAGATCCCATTTATTAACGCAGAGGATAACCCCGCGCCCTTCTTCATGAGCATATCCTGCGATGGTCGCGTCCTGGTCGGTGATCCCTTCCACGGCATCGATCAATAAAACAGCAATGTCACTACGCTCCAAAACTTTCAGTGCCATGATCACACTGAATTTTTCCAGCACGTGATGGGTTTTTCCTTTACGCCGGATTCCTGCTGTGTCCGTCAGAATAAATGACGAGTCTTCAAACTTCAAAACCGTGTCTACAGAATCCCGTGTTGTCCCAGGAATCTCGGAAACGATACAGCGCTCTTGTTCCAACAACTGATTGATGATTGAGGATTTCCCAACATTAGGGCGACCGATGATCGCCAGGCGAATCCCCCCCGGCTGGGCTACCTCCATCTCCTCATGAGGCAGAGCCTCAACCAGAGGCTCCATCATATCGTCTATGCCGAGGCCATGTTCCGCAGAGATGGGAAAAACGCAGTCCAGGCCTATCCTGAAAAACTCGTTGGTGTCCAGCTCCTGTTTTTGCGAATCGATTTTATTGACCCCGATAAAGAACGGCTTGCCGGATTTCCTGAGTTTCTGAATCACCTCTTCATCCTGCGGAGTCAGTCCCTGCCGCCCATCGGCCAAAAACATCACCACATCGGCCTCGGCCAAAGCCAGATCGCCCTGCACCAGAACCATATCTTCGATGGTGCCGCCACCATCGATATCAATGCCGCCGGTGTCGATCAACATGAAAGGTTTTTTGTAGAAGGTCACCTGACCGTAGATACGGTCACGCGTGACACCGGACTGATTGTTGACGATCGACCGGCGTTGACCTATCAACCGATTAAAGAGTGTGGATTTTCCGACGTTGGCACGACCGATGATGGCCACGACTGGCAGTGGAGAAGGCATGGTTTTATCCTCCGTTATATGGAGGGCCCTTTCTCACGGATGAACCTGTGAATCCCCTGGGCAATGGATTCGGCCAGCCAGTATTGGTAGGAGTTATTCTGCAGACGGCGTTCTTCGTATTTGTTGGTGAGGAATCCCACCTCGATCAGGATGCTCGGCATGTTCGTCCGGTGCAAAACATAAAAGGGGCCTTCCTTGACTCCGAGGTCGAGCACTTTGGAAAATTTTCGAGGCATGACTCTCGATAACCGTTTTTGCACATCACCCGCAAGCCGTGCCGACTCATTGATCTTGGTGGTGCTGATGAGGCTGGCCAGAATCTGCTGTACTTCATCGTCTTCGACAGACCCCACGAGTTCGCCATTTTCACGTGCCGCAGTTTCCAGGGCACGATCTCCAGCTCCGGCACCGAGGTAATAGGTTTCAATTCCCCGTGCAGATTTTCGGGGCGCGGCATTGGCATGAATCGAAACAAAAAGATCGGCATCGAGTTTGTTGGCCAAGTCTCCGCGATCCTTCAGTTCAATGAACGTATCTTTGGTACGGGTCAATTCAACGCGGTACTTGTAACGCTTCTCCAGGATTTTTCTAACGCGTTTTGATATTTCAAGATTGATCTGTTTTTCCAAAAGCCCAGTCCTGCCTTTGGCTCCCTCGTCCTTGCCACCGTGCCCCGGATCCAGAACGATCAGGATCGGCCCGTTTTTCTTTCGAGGTTTTAATGCGACAACTGGCGGTGCTCTGGGAATAACCTGGTTCAATTCTGCCGTTTTTTGGATTGCTTCAAACTCGAGAACAAACTTGTGTCCAGCACTTCGCGTGGTGACGGAGACCGGACCGGCACCGGTCATCTCAACCATGAGGACAGAAGATGCCCCCTCTCCTTTTTTGGGTTCCACGTGAGTCAGAATACCCGACTCCAGCGTCACCACCTTCTTCATCTTTGGGTCCCAGGTTCCATTTTCAAACGTCACCTGTATCCGGTCCGGATTATCCAGACGTTGCTGGGTGAATTTGACCGGCCCCTCAACCTGAAGAATCACTTTTGCTTTTTCGATTCCATTTTCATACGCCAGACCATACAGCCTTGCGTTTCCAGCAAACGATTTTTTGCTGGCCGTCTTTTTTTTCTCAGGCGAACTATTTTTCTGAATGGCGTTTTGTAACTGCCTGTCTCCAGATTTATTGTTTGTAGTGCTTCGGAATATTCCAATTGATGGTGAGCGAGTTGACTGATGGGGCATTCCCGGTTTGACCGAGGCACTCTTAAAAAGTTTTTTCAACTCACGTCGGGCGGATGAAACCTGATCGCCTTTGGGGAATTGATCGAGCACTTTTTGCAGACCTTCTCTCGATAGCTCCAACTGGCCTCGGCTCTTATAGAGTGCCGCCTGATGGATCAGGGCATCGTCGGTCAAATTCCCCGGCGCAAACCTCTTGACCACCCGGTCAAAGTATTCGATCGCCCGGCTCTCGTCTTCCGGATTGCCACTTAGCTTGTTCATCTCAAGGGACAACAGCCCTTGCGTGAAAGTTGCTTTGTAAGCTTGATGGGATGATGGGTAGTTATCGATGACGGCTTGAAACAGGGCAATCGTTTTGAGCCAGTTTTGTCGGTCGAGTTTAGCCGTTGGAGAATCGAGAACCTGATAGTAAGAATTGCGCGCCCGCTCATACAAGGCATCGGGGCTGATTGATTTTCCCTTGGCGGCAAAACCGGCACCCGCCCAAAGAAGGCTGATGGCAAACAGCAGGAAGCCTGTCAGGAAATATCGCATCATTCCTGTAAACCTTCCGCCTGCTCTTTCCCGGCGTTTTGATCGTGTAATTTTTTTGACTACAGACACTCGAACCCCATAACGACGCGCTTCAAAGACATCGGCATAAACCATTATTTTTATTACACTTTTGACTATAACACGTTCAAAAAAAAGGGTCAACAAACGCGACTTCGATCCTCATTTTCCGAGGCTCAAACGACCCGCTAGTATTTCTGGCAAAGATTCTTTTTTCATCTTCGCCTGAGCCATCTCGATATCGTAACAAAACCGATTGAGCTGAAATGTATTTTCATCGGAATCAAAAATCGCGTAAGGGGGATCAGGATTGCCATCGCGTGGTTGCCCCAGACTGCCGACGTTGAAAATATAGCGATGCCCGTCTTTCAATTTCCAATACGCTTCATAAAACGCTTCAACCTTACCGGGCTCACTTTCCTCAAGTATGAGAGGTCGATGCGAATGACCGACAAAACAAACGCGCTCTGAAAAATGAGGAAAGTTATCGGCGCCATCGTATCGGTTTTCAATATAGTGCCAGTCTTCCGGTTCAAAGGGCGAAGAATGCACCCAGCAAATTGCGTCCTGCCGATCTAAAGGTGACAGCCCCGCCAGGAAGCCCTGGTTCTCTTGGGTCAACACACCCGCAGTCCACTGACAGGCATCCCGTGCATATTGATTGAAATAGGAAGTGTCTGTTTTCCCGATTACGGCGTAATCGTGATTGCCGGCCAGCACTACCTGGCAATGATCCCGCACCCAGTCGATGACTTCATTTGGACTGGCACCGTAGCCTACGATGTCGCCCAGGCAAACCAGTTTATCGTAGTGAAACCCGGTGCGTGTTTTCAGGTCCTCTAAAGATTCCTGAAACCCGACCAATGCTTCGAGGTTGCTGTGTAAATCGGATATGATGACGTACTTCATTTTTCATTTCACAGGAGGGTGAAAAAGAAGTTTTAACTATCGCGCGTCAGGAGGCAGGGGTTACGGTGACGCGACCGCCTTCAATTTCTCCCTTGATCTTGTCCAACACGCCGTTTATGAAGGCAGGAGATTCATCACTGCCATAACGCTTCGCAATTTCAACCGCTTCGTTGATCACAACGGCTGGAGGAGTTTCCCTGGCGTAGAGTATTTCTGTGACCGCCAGTCGGAGCAGGTTTCGGTCGATCACTCCCATACGAGACAGGGCAAAGTGATCGCTGAATTTTTCTACCAGTTCGTCGATTTGATCCCGATGCTCAAAAACTTTTATCAGCAGTCCTTCTGAAAACCGCATGATATCTTTCTGACAAGGGTTGCGTTCCCAGAATTGTTCAAGCTGTTCCTTCCACTCCCCTGCATTCAATTCGCACAGGTATAAAAACTTTACGGCCAATTCTCTGGACGACCTTCTTTTTCCCATGGGTTACGCCAACTTCTGATACAGGTTAATCATTTCGAGAGCGGCCAACGCCGTTTCCCATCCCTTGTTGCCGGAATTACTGCCAGACTTTCCGCCTGCTCTCTCTTCAGCCTGCTCTACGGAATCTGTGGTCAACACACCAAACAACACCGGAGTGGCAAACTCCATGGCCAGGTTGCTGACACCACGCGCACATTCTCCGGCGACAAAATCAAAATGCGGAGTCGCCCCGCGAATAACTGCTCCCAGGCAAATCACGGCTTCATACCGGTTGCGTTCGCAAAATTTCCTCGCGGCCTGTGGAATTTCAAAAGCTCCGGGTACCCAGGCGACATCAATGTTTTCGTCCGGGACTCCGTTCTGCTTCAGGCAATCGAGAGCACTGCTCAATAATTTTTCTGTGATAAAGGTGTTGAAACGACTGACCACGATAGCCACCCGGCATCCGCCCCCTTTCACCTCACCTTCAAACAAATTCACCATTTCATTCCCAATTATTTTTTCCTGTTTATTACCCGCACTCGTCACCTGTCGTCTAAAAAAAGGGTGGCGCAAGAAAAGTTATAATACGTTACGGATAAGATGCCCCATTTTTTTCTGTTTGGTCTTCAGGTATTGCAGATTTTGTTTTTTCGGGGACACTTCAATCGGTACCCGCTCTACCAGCTCCAGCCCGTAGGCTTCCAGTCCAACAATCTTGCGCGGGTTATTGCTCATGATCCGGATTTTACCGAGTCCCAGTTCGTGCAGAATCTGCGCGCCGATTCCGTAATCGCGCAGGTCCGCCTTGAACCCCAGGGCTTCGTTGGCCTGCACCGTGTCGTGTCCGGAATCCTGCAACTCGTAGGCTTTTAATTTGTTGAGGAGGCCGATGCCGCGTCCTTCCTGATACAGATAGAGCAAAACGCCCCGTCCCTCCTTCTCGATCATTTCAAGCGAATGACTGAGTTGTTCGCCACAGTCACAACGATAGGAGCCGAACACATCGCCCGTCAGGCATTGCGAATGCACCCGCACCAAAGTTGGCGTTTCGGGATCGATATCGCCTTTCACCAGACAAACATGAATCTGTTCGTTCAACACATTACGAAATGCGACCGCCTGAAAATCGCCGAACTGGGTTGGCAAGGGCGTGTTGGTCACCTTTTCAACCAGTGTTTCCTGCTGAAGCCGGTAGGACATCAAATCCTTGATCGTGATCATCTTTAAATTGTGTTTTTTGATGAACTCGCTGAGCTCTGGCACACGCGCCATGGTGCCGTCTTCATTCATGATTTCGCAGATCACTCCTGACGGGATCAATCCTGCGAGACGAGCAATATCTACAGAGCCCTCCGTCTGACCTGCGCGAACCAGCACGCCACCGTCGCGGGCACGCAAAGGAAATATGTGACCCGGCATCACCAGGTCCCGTGGTTTTAGCCCGGGGTCCATCGTAATTTTGATCGTGTGCGATCGGTCGGCCGCTGAAATCCCGGTAGAGATTCCATCTCGCGCGTCAATCGAAACTGTGAAGGGAGTGCTGAAACGTGACTGGTTATCGTCCACCATCATGGGCAGGCCCAGTTCGCGGGTGCGGTCTTCGGTAAGCGTCAGGCAGATCAGACCACGACCATATTTCGCCATAAAGTTGATCGCCTCCGGCGTGACCATCTCCGACGCGATCATCAGGTCACCCTCATTTTCACGGTCTTCATCATCGACGATGACAATAATTCGACCCTGCTTGATTTCTTCGATAGCTTCTTCAATGGAACTGAATGCGTTGTTGGAGTCTGTCACAGGTTCCTCATCAATGGTTTTGTCTTCAAGACGTTTCCTCTTTGGAACGCAAAACCGCCTCGCAAGCCTTAAGGATATATTTTCCAATCATATCACATTCCAGGTTCACCGAATCGCCAATGCTTTTCTGATTCAGGTTGGTGTGCTCCCAGGTGAAGGGAATGATCGACACAGTGAACTGATTTTCCCGGCAATCGAACACCGTCAGGCTGATGCCATCGACCGCGACCGATCCTTTCTCGATGAAATTGGCGGCGAGATCCGGCGGATGAGAAAAACGGATTAATATCTCCCCCGGCTGATGATCTATCGAAACGATAGTGCCAACAGCGTCGACATGCCCCATCACAAAATGACCGTTCATTTTTTTATTGGCAGTGAGCGACCGTTCAAGATTCACCCTTTCTCTTTCTTGCACCTTGTCGAAGCTCGTCCGATTGAGGGTCTCGGTGGAAAGGTCCACTGCAAATGTTCCTGCATTGATTTTCACCACGGTGAGGCACACGCCGTTGATGGCAATACTCTCGCCCAATTCCAGATCGTCCACCGCGTCCTGAAACGTGATGACAAACCGGGCTTTGTTTTCATCCCGCTGAATTTCATCAAGCTTTCCGCAGTTCTCGATAATCCCTGTAAACACTAGAGTTCCCCTTCGATCAAGATGTCCTGGTCCACCTGTTCAACTTTTAGATTCTTAAGTCGCCAGGCAGATTTCAATTTTTGAACCCCAATGCCACCGACAGCACCAATCGCGTCCCGTCCGCCAATAATGATCGGTGCCATAAACCACATCACCCGATCCACCGCTCTTTCATTAAGAATCCGACTGCTTGTCTCGCCGCCCCCTTCAATGAGAAGACTGACAATATCCATTTTTCCCAATTCTTTTAAAATTTTCTCAAAAGGGATCGTACCGCGTTTTTCGAGAATCTCAATCACCAACACACCCATTTTTATCAGGGTGTTTTTGCGGGCACCATGACCGGGGCGCGTGACCACCACAACACGCTCTGTTTGCGCGTTATTGAAAACTTTTGCCTTCAGGGAAATTCTCAGGTTGGGGTCCAGTAATACCCGCGTCGGGTAACATTTATTTTTGGGAGAAGGCCGGGCCGTTAATGAAGGATTATCCTGTATCACCGTTTGAGCACCGACCAGAATGGCATCAACCTGCGCCCGAAGCTGATGCACTCGCTGACGCGCCTTTGGCCCAGTGATCCATTTCGACTCTCCCTTGGCGGTGGCGATTTTTCCGTCCAGAGAAACTGCGGATTTTAATATCACATACGGCTTGCCCGATTGAATGAATTTTGAAAAATATTCAATCAGAGTCTGGCATTCTCCTTTTAGAATTCCGGTTTCAACTTTCAGCCCGGCGGCTTTCAACTTGCGGACTCCTCTGCCCCGGACTTCTGGATTCGGATCACGCACACCGATCAACACGTCCCGAATACCGGCCTCAATGATGGCCTCGGTGCAGGGCGGCGTCTTTCCAAAGTGACCGCAGGGTTCCAGAGTCACCACCAATGTCGCGCCTTTGGCTTTGTTTCCCGCTTTCCCAAGAGCTTCGATTTCAGCGTGGGGTCCGCCTGCCCGTTTGTGATAGCCTTCCGCCAGAACTTTCCCGTGCTTGACGATCATCGCTCCCACTGTCGGGTTTGGCGAAGTTTTGCCTTCACCTTTGCGAGCCAGCACCAGGGCGCGGCGCATCCATTGTTCTTTTTGTTCCGGGACTTTTTTCAAAAGGAGTTTTCCGGTCGCGAAGGTTTTAAGAGATCCCAAGCCTATTCATTATAGATCAATTGCCCTTGGGAAACCTGCTACCGTCTGCGGAGTATGTCCACCATTTTTCCGCGGATACTGCCGCGCTGGTAAACAATTTCAATGCGCCGGTTGGTCGATCGGTTTTTGGCAGATGTGTTGGGGACTTTGGGTTGGAATTCTGCGAACCCGACCACCGATAGTTTTTCCGGAGGAAACCCGGATTCCACCAGCAATCGGGCGACATCTGCCGCGCGCGATGCCGACAACTCCCAGTTCGAAGGAAATTGTTCGGTGTGAATCGGGCTGTTGTCGGTGTGCCCTTCGATACGAACGTCGTAATTGAACTGCTGTAAAAGATCGAACACCTGATCGATCGTTTTCTTACCGGCAAACGTCATGCGTGATCGGCCTGGAGGGAACAGGACAACATCCGATATCGTTATGATGGCTCCGCGTTCATCCGACGACACCTCCACCTGACCGGAAAGTTTGTTTGTATAAACAAACTCCTCTACCTCCGAGGCAATTTCTTCTACTTCCTTGGCCACCATGGCGCCAACCTCATCCACTGCGGTGATGGTATCCTCATCAAGCGAGGCATCGGGGTCCTTGATGACATCAAGTCCTACCCGAGTCCCGGTCTCTGGAATAGCATCGGTTCCCAGGGCTGATTTCAGGGAAGCCTTGATCTGTTTCCATTTTTCTTTCTCAATAGTTCCCATGGCAAACAGCAAGATGAAAAACACCATGAGCAAGGTCACCAAATCGGCAAAAGTCATGACCCATGCGGGTATGCCTTCCTCGCACTCGTGCTCCTCCTCTTCTTCCTCTTCTGCCGGAGGGTTCTCTTCTTCAGCCATCGGACCGGATCTCCATCATCACTTTTTGGCACCCTCGTCGCTTTTCTTGACCTTCACACCCAGCGCATTTTCCAAATAGCCTTCCAATGTTTCTTTCATGAAGCGGGGATTGACTCCCTTGCGAATAAAGATAATCCCTTCGAGTACCAGATTCATCTCAAGAGATTCGGCGGCACTGCGCCGTTTCAATTTGACGGTCATGGGAATAAATATCAGATTGGCGACCAAGGCTCCGTAAAATGTCGTGATCAACGCTACCGCCATTTTGGGACCCACCGAGGCGACATCGTCCAGGGAAGACAACATCTGCACAAGCCCGATAAGGGTTCCGATCATGCCGAAGGCGGGCGCGAACTTGCCCATTTCATTCATAATTTCCCAGCCGTCTTTATGCGACATCTGAATCTGTTTGATCTCGCCTCGCAACAAAGAGCTGACGGTGGCTTCGTCCTTACCATCGACCGTGAACTGCAACCCCTTTTTCAGGAATTCGTTGTCAATTTCATTTAACTTGGATTCAATTGCAAGAACACCGCCTTTACGCGCCACGTTGCAAACCATCACCATACTATCGATCAATTGAACCAGGTCCTTCTTCTTCGTCACGAACACCTTGATAAACAGCCCGGCTACCCGGAACAATTCGTTCATGGGATAGGCAATAGCAGTCGCGGCAATCGTACCCCCAAAGACAACAGCCGCAGACGGAATATTAATGAATAAATCCAGTCCACTATTTAATAAAATAGCCCAAAGGACCAGGCCTATACCGAGGAGGATTCCTATAAAACTTGTAATATCCATGCTATCCGATTACTTTCGTTTTACCTTGATCGACCCCATGATAGGGTCCACATTGTGAAATTTTAGGACACGGTTCAGAATATCCTTTTTCAATACCGTGCCCTTCCTCAACAGATTGATGCCTGACTCGGAATAGATATCAGATGCCAGCTCCATTCCCTCTTTCAGGGCGAAAATATTGTAATCCACGGTGGAATGCTTTTCAGGATTCTGCTCGTCTATCCAGTCTCCAAGCACGCCCACAAGTTTATCATCAAACATGAGCCCGGATTGTTCTTCCACCTTTGCGAAGGGTCGCTCCATTTTATTTTGACCCACCGACATCAGTGCATGATCGAAATAGCTCGCCAGAGAAACAATGCGCGACCCGATGGGAATCCGATCTCCAGCAAGATTATCGGGTATTCCAGAGCCGTCAACATTTTCGTGCAAATGCCTTATAATGTTGGACACCAGTTCAAACCCCGGAAACGATTTCAGAAGCATTTCTGCCACCAATGGATGATGAGTGAATTTGCGGTTGCTCATTTCATCGGCGGCCTCTTCGATCTTTTCCTCATTGGGCAGACTGACAATTCCTAATTCATGGATGAGGGCAGAGGTCTTGATGTGGTGCACCTGTTGTTCCGGCAGACCCATTTTTTTTGCGATATAAACCGAAATTTCCGCAACCCGCTCGGCATGCCCCCGGTGTTCCGACTGATGCAGTTCGATGATGTTAGACAGCAGGCTGACTGTGGAGTCGAAGCGACCTGACAATTCCTCGTTCATCGAAAGTATCTGACTGTTTTTAGTTTCCAGTTGTTTGTTGAGTTGAACAACCTCTTTGAGGTTTTCATTCAACCGCCGTTTGTCAGATTTTAATTCTTCATTCAAGCCACTTAACTTTTGATGATATTGCTTCAGTTGATCGAGGGACTTTTCGAGCTGTTTATTTTTGGTGGTGATGGCATCCCCCAGGCTGGCCACACGCAAAACAAAGTTGACCGCGAACAGCAATTCACCTTTTTTGATCGGCTTCGACAAAAAGGCATCCGCACCCGCATCGCTGGCCTTGAACGCATTGTCCTGCTCTACATCATAAGCCGACATCAATATGATCGCTGTGTGGACACCATGCTGTCGTACACGGCGGCAGATTTCCAGGCCATCCATTTCCGGCATTTGTATGTCAGAAAGTACGATGTCGGGACGCAGACTCAGAATCATTTTTATTCCCTGTTCGCCATTGTGGGCTTCGTGAATTTCCAGCACTTCGGGCGGGAAATTATTCGATAGTATCCGGTGCACCACTTTTAACAGGGCGGCATCGTCATCAATACAGAGAATTTTTTTTGTTTTGATTTCTACCGTCATCAATCAACTTTTCTGTAACAGCTATTGAAAATGTCTTCAGAAATGCGACAGCCCCCCTCTATTCCCCTGTATTGGAATAAGGAGCCTTCTCTAACTATCGGAATATTTTCCAAAAAATCAAGGTTTTGCACCTGACAGATTCAATCTCTGCGAACATCTTTCATTATGTTATGGGGACAACACTCCTATTAAAAACTAGAACCCTGAAATGTCAAGAAAAACCTATAGTTAGGGGCTTTTGGCGGGGATATTCGAGCGATTGACAGGGAGAGCTTTGCATAACCTTGAAATTCCTTTTCCCCTCCTTCGGAAGGAGGGGATACAGGGGAGGTTGTATTGATGACCCCTCCCATACCCTCCCCTTGCAAGGGGAGGGATAATTAAACACGGTTTATTGTTTAACCACACGGTTTGTTGAAAATCCCGTTTTTGATTTTTGACTTATGCAAAGCTCTCATTGACAGGGGGCAACAAAATGTCAGGATAATCTACGCTCATTCCTCTTCATCATCTTCGGTTTCTGCAACCTCCTGACTGACACAACGCAACCCGACTCCGGGATGATGCTCTGCCGGATCGAATGAGTTTCGAAATACGCATTTGGCGTGCACCATATAATTCATCCAGGCTCCGCCGCGAACAACTTTCTGTGTGCTGAATTTTGAAGAATACAATTGGACGCACCACTCCCAAACATTGCCCGCCATGTCATAACAGCCATAAGGCGATAAACCATCTTCATAATTTTCCACAGGACTGGTGCGGCCCAGAACAAAATCCGCAGTGTTGGTGAATCCAGACTGATACCCGAGCGCATCCCCCCACGGGTAATCGCGACCCTCGGTTCCCCGTGCCGCTTTTTCCCATTCTTTTTCTGTCGGCAGACGCAGACCCATCCACAAGGCAAACAAGGTCGCTTCGTAATAATTGATGCCAATCACCGGTTGCTCGTCATCATAAGAAAATTTGCGGTAGCGCAATCCCCCCTCAGCATCAAACTGCTTCCACAATGCATTGGTAACGGGGCACTTCATGATGGAAAATTCTCGCAGAAATATCCGGTCCTCTTTGTCACGCTCGTTCTGATAGATAAACTTGCCACAGGGTACGGTCACCATCTCACCCCAGTGCTTCATGATTGCCTGATCCACCTGCGCGGAGTCACTGCGCTCATTCAGGAATTCTTTCAGCTCTGGCAAGGCTTTGACCGGAGAAAAATCCTGACAGTCGATCACATCGATGAGTTTTATATTGTGCAGAACACAAAGTAATTCCAGGGTGCCGTACAAAGTGCGCGTGTTTCGATTGTCTCTTTTTAACAATTCACAAATCATGTCGCGCGTCTTGTCCTGCCCCAATGCCTTGATGACGCGTGACGGTTGCACCAGCCGGTTGCGCGAAAATTGGGGATACTGCTCGCGGTCCTGGTATTTTAGCAATTGACCGACCATCATACGCCGCGACTCAGAAAGTTTTTTGGCCTCCGGAAGAGAATTGCCTGCCAGGAACAAGGCCCCTGTCTGAATCAACAAATCGTAAATCGAATCGAGAGAACTGTGCACCGACCCGATACAAAATTTCAACAGGCCTTCAAAGCGTTCGTCTCGTCCCTTATCCTTCATCACGGCTTCCCGCTCCGGCTTCAGAGCCAGACGGCGACCTGCAAAAAATTCCTGAAAAATCGGGTGCCGATATTCCCATTTGTGCTGAGTTTGCCGGAGCAAGGGATCAAGATTCCACAATAGAGTGCCGTCATTTAAAAGCGATGGATCGCCCTCCAGCAATTCCATTTCATATCCCGTGTCGGCTTCCTCAAATCGTTGAAACCGATTCGCCTCCGCAAGCTCCAGAGAAATCGTTTCCAGGCGAGACAATATCCTGTGCCTCTGTTCGACTTCCTCTTTGTCCTCCCCTTCAGGTAGAACCAGTGAAAGCCAGGTTTCAAAAAAAGTGGTCTGGTTGTGCACTTCTTCCAGACGCTCAGCCTGTGCCACTGCCCTCAGCAGACGAAGCAGATAGGGTGTTTGAAAAATTTCGGAGGAAAACAAACACAGGTTGTCGATGAGGGGTTTGTTGCCGATCTCTCCGAGATAAGCCTTGCAGGCTTTCTCATCGAGTTTCTGGAAGGTCATGCGGAAACAGGCATCCTGGCCGCGCTTGACGATGGACGTTGTGGCCATTGGGCCGAACCCGACCGGGCGCATCGCCATCATGGCAAAATTGTCATGCAAGGCCGCGCCATCAACCACCACATCGTAAAAAAACTGAAACCGGTCGTCCGCCGCCATGCGGTCAAGGCCATCCAGTAGATACATCACCTGCCCGGTAAGCACCATCTGCTTTAGTGTTTGCCTGAGGATGCCCTCATCGATTTCGAGACCGGCCTGCTCTTCTTTTTCCCGCAGAACCATTTCAGCCACATGGCTAAAAAATAAGGGATAAAATTCATTGAAGCCGGATCCTTTAGGCAAAAGCCCGAGATCGAGATAGACCGTCAGCGGATATTCTTCAGCCGCCCCTTTTTGGAGCCGTGATTCCTGATACACTTTAAGAAAAGTGGTTTTACCCATGCCCGCCGGAGCTTCCAGCAGAAGGTAGGGTTTGCCAAGATCCAGAAGGTCTTCGTTGATCGCCCGCGGATGGGGAAAGATTTGCTCTTGCAAACTTTGCCGATGGTGCACGGGATTCGTGTCGAGCAACACTGGCGGCAGATAGCATTCGGGACCACGGTTTTCGCCGAGGTCCTTGTCCAACTCCTGGGTCAACTCGCGCAGTCGGTGCCGCGAATAAACAGCGATGATCCAGCTGTAATCTTCCTCAGGCCGGGTGCGAACAGACGAAACGCGGGTCTGCGACCTTATCAGGCCGGCATCGTTTGCATCACTCATGCAGTCACTCCTTGCGGTACTCGCCGGACGGGCAACGAACCCACCATGGAGATGAACAGTAGTATTTTTTGAGCGCAAAGAACCATTTTCCGTTGGTTGATCGTAAGGTCCACTAATTTAATTCCATCTAAAGGACACCTCAAAAAACTAAATCCTGCCCCAAACGGTTATTTTTCAAAAAGGATACAGCGGATATCGTTGCACAAACGGAAAATTATTCAGCTGTCCCGTGAAGTCAGAATGTTAACACATCCACTGGTCGCGCAACATTTATGCTCCCCTTATACGATGAAAATCCACGGCGAACGTTTCCTTTCTTTACCATCTGTTTGATCGTCCTCAACGTCATCGCATTTTACCTGCAAGTTCAAGCTCCGCAAGGGATGGCAGCAGGATTCGATCAATACGCCATGGTGCCGGTAGATTTTCTGAACAACCCGGTTCATCAGGTGCCGACCCTGTTCACCTCGATGTTCATGCATGGCGGACTGGCCCACCTCGCCGGAAACATGCTTTACCTGTGGATTTTCGGGGACAACATCGAAGACCGGCTCGGAAGATCCGGCTTCATCCTGTTTTATCTGTTGTGCGGGACGCTTGCCGGTGTCAGTCACATGATGGCTGAGCCAACATCGTCCATCCCGGCAGTCGGTGCCAGCGGTGCCATTTCGGGAATCCTCGGGGCCTATCTGATTCTGTTCCCCGGCGTGCGTGTGCGCACCCTGATATTTTTTGGCTTTTACATTTCCATTGTTCGGATCCCGGCTGTGTTTCTACTGGGCATCTGGATTTTGTTGCAGGTTGCTAACAGCATGTCGGTAGGCGTGGAGGGAGGGGTCGCCTGGATGGCGCACATCGGGGGATTTACAGCGGGGGCTCTTTTGATCAAACCTTTTCAGGGACTGACCGGGCGACGAGTCTGATCTTCTTCTTTGAAAAACTCAGTCCATGGATATCCAGGAAATCACGTAGACAGCGACCAAAACCAGAAACAATATCCAGATGGTAACAATAAAACCGCCGCCGCCAAACCGGGGGTAATTGGGAATATTGGTGGGGACCACCGCACCACAGCGATGGCAATGTTCACCGGTCTCTTCAAGGTCTGCTCCACACGAGTAGCAAACTGTTGGTCTCATAATTTAAAGAACCTCACTCATTTACTCGGAAGTTATTCCCATCAAACGCAATCGTAGCATATTCAAACCAACCTGCGCGGCGCGATCCTGATTGCGTGCGCGGTCCTGCTGGAAGACATGCCGCTCCACCACCTCCCCTTCGCTATCACTCACGGCGATAAAGGTCAAGCCCACCGGTTTGTCGGCAGTACCGCCGCCGGGTCCGGCTATCCCGGTCACGGACACGGCAATGTCTGATTTTGATTCGAGACGCATACCGCGTGCCATGGCACTGGCAACCGGCTCACTCACCGCACCATGATCGTCAAGAAGTGCTTGGGGAACATTCAACCGGTCCATTTTCGCCTGATTGCTGTAGGTCACCATACCTTCATTGAAATACCCGGAACTTCCCGCCACGCGGGTGATGCGGGAGGCGATCAGCCCACCAGTGCAGGACTCCGCAGTCGCCAGAGTCCACCGGCGTTCAAGCAATAATTTGCCAATGACACTTTCCAGAGTTTCATCATCCACCGAGTAAATAACGTGCTGAAGATGCCGACGCAATTT
This sequence comes from Nitrospinaceae bacterium, assembly GCA_029261535.1. Lineage (GTDB taxonomy): Bacteria > Nitrospinota > Nitrospinia > Nitrospinales > Nitrospinaceae > Nitronauta. The sequence continues at coordinate 34,545 of JAJDBF010000025.1, forward strand.
AGCTTCGGCATGGTCGAGACCGGACAACAAGACATCGGGTTGCTCTCCTCGAACCGTCAAGCGAATGCGAACCCCGAGGTGCGAAGGCAAAGATGCGATAGACACGCCGCGCTCAAGCTCCGCAACCGGGCCGGTCTTTTCCCACAACGCCGATTCACTCAGACCAGTGGTGTTGAGCACGCGGTGCACAATTCTGGATCGACTAGTTTCGCTCAACTCGGGAACCAGCCAGGTTTCCAGAAGATGCTCCATCTCCAAAGGAACCCCTGGTAAAGCGTACACTTTCTTTTTTCCATCCTTGAACAGCAGGCCGGGGGCGGTACCTTTTTCGTTAAATAAAATGGTTGCACCTTGCGGCACTTGGGCCTGAAGTAAAGTGTGCTCATTGATCGGCTTGCCACGTTTCTTAAAAAAAGATTCAATCATGCCACGCACCTGCTCGTTGTGAACAAGGGGTCGTTTGAAATATTCCACCAGAACCGCTTTGGTAATATCATCGTGGGTGGCACCCAACCCGCCGGTGATGATCAGCGTGTCGGAACGGCTAAGACAGCTTGCGACTTCCCGCAAAATGTCTACCCTGTTGTCCCCCACAGAAGTGAAGCGCGACACCCACACACCGATTTCGTTCAACCGTGAAGCCAGCTTGCGGGCATTGGTATCCTGTATGAGGCCACTGATCACCTCGTTGCCGATCGTCAGGATTTCTGCCTGTGGATTGCTCATGCTTGTTTTGCTTTCAATGGAGGAGAAGCCTCTTGCTGATGTGAAATGGTGCCACCCCTGATATACTATACAGAACTCGTTTCAATTCCAATGAATTGAGGTGCAATGGGTAAGGGGGTTTGATGAACGAGCTGAAACAATTACTGGACGACTTGAAAGAGCCTGACCCGCAGGTCCGCAAAAAGGCCACCGCCTCGCTATGGTTGCGCTGGCACGAGGAAGCGGGAGAAGAAGCAACTTCGCGCCTTCAGGAAGGCATTCAGCTTCTCACACATAATCAGTTGGATGATGCGCAAGAATTGTTCTCTCAACTGAAAGCTGATTTTCCGGATTTCCCTGAAGCTCACAATAAACTGGCGACGGTTTTGTTCCTCAATGGGAACTTTCGTCTTTCAATAGAAGAATGCGAAATAACACTCGAACTCAACCCACACCACTTCGGCGCCTGGAACGGACTTGGCATGTGCCTGTATCAGACGGGACAATTTCAACCCGCCATCGAAAGTTTTCAACAGGCATTGGAAATTCAGCCCTACTCCCACACCAACCGGGTTTTTATCGCCCGGTGCCGGGGCAAATTAAACTGAGTGCCAACAAAACCATCGACAGTTTCACCAGTCATCAAAATGTCCGTTGATGCCCATCCGCTCCCTTCGCCTCAGGTCACCCAAAGCACCTACCGGTTAGACCTGGTGCGCGGGTCGCTACGCGGCATCATCACCACGGGTGCGCAAACTTTTGTTCTGTTCATCGCCATCCGTTACTTTCATGCAAGCGACAGCGTCAAGGCATTCATCGGTGCCGCCCCCTTCCTCGGCATGTTTCTGTCAGTGTTCGGACTGCATTACCTGGCGCGCACCGGTTGGAAGAAATCCCTTTGCGGCGCGGTTCCCTCTGCCTTTTGCGGAGTGTTTCTGCTGGCATCATCGTGGGCCCATTCCCTCGCCTCCTTTGCCATTCTGTCAGCGATGGGTTTTATCTGCCTGCACTTGGCCACCCCCTTTCTGACCTCCATCTATCACGATAATTATCCGAGCGATCAACGCGGAGCCTATTTCTCCCTGCCGATGATTTTAACCGTCGGCGTCAGTGTCGTGTTCGGATTCTTCGCCTCAAAAATGTTGGACTATGATCTCGAAACTTTTCGCTGGGTGATGGCCATTCTCGGGGTCGCAGGGCTTGGCAAAGCCTGGGCCATCTATTCCATGCCCTCGAAGCCTATTGAATCTCAAATCTCGTCGAATCCTCTCGGCAACTACAAGTATATTTTTGAGGACCGCCTGTTTGGTTACGTCCTCGTCACCTGGTTCATTATGGGATTCGCCAACTTGTGGGTCCTGCCCTTAAGAGTGGACTACGTCACCAACCCTGAATACGGTATCGAGGGATCCGCACTATTGGTCACCCTGCTCATCACTATCATTCCCGATGGAATGCGGGCTCTGTCCATTCCCTTTCTCGCGCGCATGTTCGACCGGGTCAACTTCATCGTGCTACGCATGGTCTTGAACCTGACCTTCGGCGCGGGCATTGCCCTGTTTTTTTTCACGAAGGATCCGGCGATCATCGCCTTGGGCTCCGCACTCATCGGCATCGCCTTCGGCGGAGGTAGTGTTGCCTGGGCTCTCTGGGTCACTAAATTTGCGCCGCCGGACAAAGTCGCCGCCTACATGTCCGTTCATGTCAGCCTCACCGGCATTCGCGGAACCTTTGGACCTATGATTGGGTTCTGGGCGGTGCATCAGATTGGACCGGTGAACATCGGTTTGCTCTCCTGCGCCATGATGGTTCTGGCCAGCGTCATGCTTATCCCTGAAATCAAACACGGACGCACGAATAAACCGCTTAACTGATTCCGTTTAAAGCCGTTATGTTAAAATAGGATGTTTCATTTCCCTGCACAATAATGCAGAATTTTTTAAGGTCCCCCATCAAAACCCAAGGACCCCATCGGATGCCTTCTTTAACTTTTAAACTGCAAGCCCTCGACCAGCTGATCGAAAGCTATCCTGCGGAAGATATCCGAGGACACCGCCTTCTCAGGATTTTAAGACAGCTCACCCCGACGAAACAGGACCTGATTTCGTCTCAGGGTTTTTCGACCAAAAAAATCATTGCACTGTTTTTTGAAAACGGACCTTCTGCACCCATCGCCGAGCAGGCGTTGACTCTTGAAACCGTCCGCGAACAAACCAATAAACATTTGCTCACCATGCTGGATGGAAATTCCAATCCCGCCGGTATTTTGATCGACGAGGGATTTACTTTTATCCAATTGAAACGACACAAATTCAACCCCTCTGAATTGGCATACCAACTGCCGCAAACCCTGCACGGCGAAATTCAGAACAATTTACAACTTCTGCAAAACCAGAATGAAGAAGAAGAGAAACGCTTGCAAGAATTGCAGGAAAAAGAAAATGCGCTGACCCACTTTCAGTCCACGATTGAAACCCGGGATTTAAAAACCCGCAAATCGCAATCGGATCAATTGGAGAATCTTAGAGCAACGCTCGACCGCCAGCGTCAGCAATACGAAGAAGAAACCTTCCGTCTAAAAAAAGAACTGGCGCAATGGCGCGGTCATCATCAGGCCAGCCAGTCTGACGAGGAGAACAGGCTCACAGAAGATATTCATGAAAGAGACCAGTTGGACCAGGCACTCGAAGAGCAGTTCCTCAGTCTGGAATCTCATCAGAAAGAATTTGCAACCTTGATCGAAAAACTGAGAGCGCGGGAGGCGGATCTTCTTAATCTGAAAAAAAGAGATGTAAAAAGAATCCGGCAGAGAGAACTGTTTCTAAAAAAATCTGCGGAGGCGCATCTCGAGCGCATTCAGGCCTGGGATCAACGCATCACAGAAATCAACCAGGCCGAATCGGGACGACGCAAACAACAGGAAAAAAATTTCAAGGCCCAACTGCAGGAATTGCAGAATGATTTCAAGCGCCAGTTGATCCATTTTCAATTGCAGGCCAATGAAGGCGCAGAGAAAAGCCTGCTACTTGAAGAAGAACGCCAGCAAATCCTTATTAAGAAGCAAGCTCTCAGCGGGGAAATCCAGAGCCGGATCGAAGTGTTCCTCAAAAAACGGCAGGAAGAGCTGACGCAAAAAGAAAATGCCCTGAAACAAAACCTGAATTCCATGAACCACCTGTCGACTCTGCTGAGCAAGGAAAAATCGCGATGGCTCGATACCATGCAATCAAACGAGGGGACGCTTTACACAAAGGCCGAATTGGGAAACCTGGTACAAGAGCAGGAAAAACTGACCCAGAGTCTGGCCGGTTTTCTCAACGACTTTAAGACTCAAAGAAAAGAAGAACAATCTGCCCAAAAAAACCGCCGTCTGGAATTGGAAAAAGAACGAAAGGAACTTTTCACACAGGTGAACCTGGAACGGGAAACCCTGAAAAAAAGTATCGAGCGGCTCAACAAAAGGGAAGAAAATATTATCGAAAGAGAGACGCAGGAACTAGCCCGACTGCACGAGGACTACGAAGATTTACGCTTGTCTCTTGAGGTGAATCAGATAGAAAAAAGGGAGCAACTCGACCAAAGAGAAGATGAACTCCATCAGCGGGAACTGAAACTTCAGGAAATGCTTCAGGAATATCAGGAAACGAACCGACAGACGCGCATCGAGTGGGCGGCACAGGAAGAACATTTTCAGGCTGAGCTAGAGGAACTGCTATCGACCAACCTGGAGCAAAACACCATTCAGGCTGAATCCAGAATATTTTTTGATGACCTGAGAGCCACTTTCCAGCACCGACTGGCTCGGCAGAAATCTGACATTGAGCAGTTTCGGCAGCAAATGGAACATATCAAAAGCGATGCCACCATGATTCAAAATCACCTCGAAGAAGAAGCCGAATCCACACACGTCAAGCAAACTTCCCTGGAGCAAACACTGGAGGAACGGATAGAGCAACACCGGCAATTCATGGAGTCCCTGGAACTGGATTTGCGAGACCGTGTAGAAAATTACCGCAATCAAGGAGATCAACTGCGCACCTCACGCGATGACCTTCAGAATAGCGAACGCCAGACCATGAAAACCTTCCTCGAAAATCTATCGCGCTACGACCGGCGCCTGCAGGAAATCGGTCAGGCGTTTGAAGGTTTGTCGGACACCTTCGTGCGGGAGCAGGCCCTTGGCGGCTTGCAAGTGGAAGCCTTTCAACCACCGGCCCCCGTGCAACAAAGAGACATGGGATTTTCAGAAGAACGGGCAAAGGATGAATGGGACCTTCTGCTCCACCAACTGTCGCGTTCGCGAGGCGATCACCTCCCGGAATTTCAGCCGCAATTCCTTGACGAATGGAGCCAGCGTTGGGTTCAATGGGTCCCCATTGAGCCCGGCGAATTCTGGATAGGGCGCAAGAATAATCGCGAGGCCCTTCCTTTAAAAAAATCTCGCATGGAGCATTCCCTGCAAGTGTGTCGCTACCCGGTCACCAACATCGAGTTCATGCGTTTCGTTCTTCAAACAGGTTATCGTACCGAGGCGGAAACCGGCAACGGTGGCATTGTTTATTTTTCTGGAATGCCTGATGGAGACTCATCCACGCGGACATCCGCCTCCACGCCCACTCTGGAGTCGTTGACAAATGCCACCTGGTGGTGCCCGGACGGCTCCGCCGATTCTCTCATAAAAAAATTCAATCACCCGGTCACCCTTGTCACATGGAATGATGTCCAGGCTTTTTGCCGATGGAAAAGTGAACAAACAGGGCTCACCGTACGTCTTCCCACAGAAGCCGAGTGGGAATATTTCGCTAGCAATTTAGGACATATTGAAACCGACCTGCCGTGGGATTTTGCAGGCGGATTGCGACACTGCAATCTGGAAGAATCGAACATTGGTGGCACCACCGCAGTCGATCATTTCCCCGAGCACGACCAAACCGGAGGCGTGCTCGACCTGTTCGGCAACGTGTACGAGTGGGTTCTGGATGGCCCACCACCGATCGGTCGGTCGACAGACCTCGACTACAAGCTGGCACGCGGGGGCGGTTACCTCACCCGCTTCCAACAGGTGGCGCGTTGGCGGCGGCTGGCATTTCTTCCGACTTACCGGACCTCGTTTATCGGATTCCGCGTGGTCGCGGAAAACGATACACTTCCCACTCCGGTCACTTGATCTGATTCGGGAAACTTGCTATAAACCCGGCAGACTCCTAAAACAATTGTCCGCTCTTTAACATCACGGAGAAACCTCTTGGCTAAGCAATCAAAAAAATCAAAACCGATGGTAGGTATCCTGATGGGAAGCGACTCCGATTATTCCGTCATGCAGGAAACCTGCAAAATTCTTGAACAGTTTGATGTGCCACACGAGATTCTGGTTTCATCGGCGCACCGTTCCCCGGCTCGCACCCAATCCTACGTTAAAGATTGCAGAAAGCGGGGCATCCGGGTTTTAGTCGCAGGAGCCGGAGCGGCCGCCCACCTCGCCGGAGTGATGGCCGCCGAAAGCATCCTGCCGGTCATCGGTGTGCCCATCGATTCTTCGGCCCTCAAAGGACTCGATTCGCTTTTAGCCACGGTGCAAATGCCCGGCGGCATCCCCGTTGCCACTATGGCGATCGGCAAAGCCGGTGCGAAAAATGCCGGCCTGCTGGCGGTGCAGATTCTGGCTTTATCCAGCAAGGACCTCACCACCAAATTACAGCGTTTCAAAAAAGATCAGGCCAAACAGGTCGAAAAGAAAAGCGCGTCCCTGCAGGTGAGAATAAATGCCGAACGTTCTGGCACTTGATTTTCAGAACCTGCCAACCAGCCAATCCTCTCTGGAGACTCTCAGAAATTCCTTGGTCAGCGGTGGGGTCATCGCGTTTCCAACCGACACTTTTTATGGACTCGGAGTCGATCCTTTTAATGCTCCAGCGGTGGAAAAACTTTTCCGACTGAAACACCGCCCACCAGCCCACCCCATCCTCGTACTGATTCACAATGAGTCACAACTTGAACTGTTCACCGAGGCAATAAACGACTGCGCCAGAAAACTGATCCGTCAATTCTGGCCAGGTCCGCTCACTATAATATTTAAAGCGCGGGCAACGGTCCCCGATGTACTCACCGCCGGAACCGGTACCATTGGCGTGCGGCTTCCGGGTTCAGCGTTCACTCGCCAGCTGTTGCAAGGAATCGGGCACCCGCTCACTGCCACCAGCGCCAATCTATCCGGAGGGGATAACCCTTCCACTCTTGGCGATATTCCGGAAGCTTTGGCTTCGCAACTGGATTATCTGGTAGATGCTGGTCCCGCAAAGGAAACCGCGCCTTCCACCATTGTGGATCCTGAGACTTCTCCTCCAAAAATATTAAGAGAGGGTGTCATTTCAAAAGAAGCCATCGAGTCCCTGTTTTCCTGAAAAGTCAGGGACCTGCATCATTTGGCATTTCTCCAGCCGTGGCAACTGCCTTATAATGATTTTTAAAATATCAACCTCTGGATTTTTACCATGATTCTCGGAACCGGACTGGACATCATCGAAATTGAGCGGATCAAAAATTCTATCGACCGCTTCTCGGGAAAATTTGAAGAGCGTATTTTTACCGCCGATGAAATCGCTTACTGCCGGGCTCGCTCCAATCCGTTCCCCCACTTTGCGGGAAGGTTTGCGGCAAAAGAAGCCATTATGAAATCGTTGGGAACGGGGATGGCCGAGGGCATTCGCTGGAAAGACATGGAAGTTATCAATCTGGGCAGTGGCAAGCCTGAGCTGATATTAACTGGCAAGGGCAAGGACCTTGCGGATTCAAAAAAGATCAAACACATCCACATCTCCATTACCCACGACCGGAATTATGCCGTTGCGCACGCGATTGCTGAAAGCTGATTGAACCCGTCCCTGTCGCGGGCGCACAAACTATCCGTCAGGTTTCCCCTTATTTCAAAAAGGTCTTTTTGAAACCTCTACGCTACATCCTGGAATACGGAGTATTTTTGCTGGCGCATTGCCTGGTCAAGCCCCTTTCGGCCAACACAGTTTATGGTCTCGGGAAAAACCTGGGACGGCTCCTCTACCGCATTTCCGGCAAACGCAGAAAAATCGCCCGCATCAATCTGGACATTGCGTTCGGCGATAAAAAATCCAAATCAGAAAAAGAACGACTATATAAACGATGTCTCATTCAGCACTCAGTTTCCCTTTTGCAATTTCTCTGGGTCTCACATGATCCTGAGCGTCGCACCCGCCAGTTAATCGAAGGAGAACCGGAAGGGCTTGATGTCGTGCAGGAATGTATCGGGCGTGGCAAAGGCGTTTTATTTCTCACGGCGCACTACGGCAACTGGGAAATCATGGGCATCCATCACGGGTTCCGTGGCATCGGTAATCTCGTATCCATCGCGCGCAAGCTGGACAACCAACACCTTGAGCGATTCGTCCTTAAACTCCGCACGGTTTCCGGCAACCGCATTCTGTATCGCGATGAAAATCCGATCAAGCTGGTCCGGGCATTGAAAAATAATGAATGTCTCGCGGTGATGATGGATCAGAATGCCGGTGACTGGGGAACCTTTGTCGATTTTTTTGGCAAACCTGCGTCCACCGCCCGCGCCCTGCCCTTACTGAGTTACAAACACGGGACACCGATCCTGCCCATGTTTTGCTTCCCCCTCGATAATGGTAAATACCGGATCGTCTATGGACCGGAATTGCGCTTGAAAAAAACGGGGAACAAGGAAGAGGATATTCTCGCCTGGACTGCAAGCTGTCTTCAACATCTGGAGTGGGTCATTCGACAACAACCAGAGCCGTGGATGTGGGTCCACCGTAGATGGAAATCCCGACCGGAAGGTGAAATTAGAGATTCTGTTTATTGATGGGGATTTTATAGCAAGGAGATAAAGAGACTTGTCAGCCTTCTTCAGTGATGAGGACGCGCAATTTAGTGCGCAGACGGAATACGGCTTTGGAATGGATTTGTGATACACGCGATTCGGTGATACTTAAGACTTCGCCGATTTCCCGCATGGTCAACTCTTCATAATAATAAAGGGAAATCATCAGCCGTTCTTTTTCGGGAAGGGTGTCGATGGCTTTGGCGATGATCTGCTTGAGCTCGGTCAGACGCAATTGCATGTGCGGGTCGGCATCGCTTTTGCCTGCCAGGCAATCGAGCAAGCTCTGTTGTTCGCCGGAATCTTTGGCGATCCCGAGATCATCAAGGCTCAGCATGGGCATACTGCGCGTGTCGTTGAGTGTCGTAAAAAACTCATCCAGACTGACGCCCAACTCTTCGGCGAGTTCCTCATCTTCCGGAGGACGCCCGAGTTGCCCCTGCAAACGCCGTGATGCTTTATCCACTTCCGAGGCTTTCTGACGGACCGAACGCGGCACCCAGTCGAGCGATCTCAATTCATCGAGGATCGATCCCCGCACTCTGAATTCAGCATAGGTTTTGAACTTCGCCCCCCGGGTCGGATCGTATTTCTCGATAGCATCTATCAACCCCAGCACGCCAACACTGATCAGATCGTCCACTTCAATATGAGGTGGCAGACGCAGAGCGATACGATTCGCCACATACTTGATCATGGGCGCATACTCACGAACAATCTCATCGGTATTATTTTTCGAGATTTCGATCTCTTGAGTAGCTTGTGATTTTTGCGCCATAAGGGGTAATACCTCTGGATATCTCTAAAAATTGTATCTGACCGCGAGTTCCCCCGGTTTTAGTGGGGGCACGAGTTGTCGGAACAGAAATTTTTGAACTATTAGAGATCCCTTCTAAACAGTTTCATCCAGATGAGAGCCTTTGGCTTCATCATCTTCAGCAGACGATTCCACTGGAGAAAAGTCCACTTTATGCTGTAACAACTTGCAAACGAATAACGCCAGCAGGCCAAACAAGACCAGGGCTTCAATACCCCGAACCAAAGCCACCAGAATGCGGGCACCCATTGCCCAGCTCCCGAGTGTCATCACGGTGAAAGCGAGAGTAGCAAAACAAGCGGCAATTTTTTTTACCTGTTCGTCTGTCATTGCGTTTGAAACACCGATTTCCACATGAACACGCGATCCCCGTCCTCAGGAATTGCGGATTGTTCCTCAATGACCTTGTCACTCAGGTCGTTGATGCAAAGACTCGCCTTGGCATAAGGGTACAGTTCAATGAAGGCTTTTTGCCGCCGCACCGCTTTCGGCACGTTGGCATCCTGCACAATATAGCCGTAATACTCCAGCGTGACATGCGTGAGATACTTGTCCGCCACTGCAGATAACAGACGATAAACGTCCAGTGCCTCTTTTTCTGATTTAACCGAGTTGACCACCAGCCGGAAATGTTTCAGGTGATGCTTCTGATAAAGCACCTTCATCAGGGCATAGACATCAGTGTGAGATGTCGGTTCCGTTGTGGCAACCAGTAGCGTCTCATGCGCCGCGCTACAAAAATAAGTGACGTTAGGCGAAATCCCCGCGCCGGTATCGAACAGCAGGAAATCAAAGTCACCGCTGAGCCGATCCAGTTCCCCCATCAGCATCATTTTCTGCTCATTGTCCAGCGAGGTCAGTTCCTGCCATCCATTACTTGCGGGCAAAACCTGTATCCCCTGCGGTCCTTCCACCAGCACCTCTTCCAGTTCGCGCTTGCCAGACAAGACGTCACCGATGCGATATTCAGGAGCCAGTCCCAGCAGGATATCAATGTTGTTCAATCCGACATCGGCATCAAATACCAGCACTCGCTTGCCTTTTTTTGCCAGGGCATACGCGAGGTTTGCCACCAGATTGGTTTTACCCACACCCCCCTTGCCACTGCTTATTGCGATAACTTTAGGAGGATTCTGATTTTTCCGAAGAGACATTACCCGCCTCAATGTGCTGGCCTGACGGCCATTAATCTGTGATAAAGCTATAGATTTCGCCACTTTAACTCTTCCACTTTAAAGGTAAATTAATCAAAAATCAAACGAATAACCCGCCCGCTGGCGGCCGTTTCAATATCCTCCGGCACCCTCTGCCCTGCCGTAAAATAAGAAAAAGGCATGCGATGCCGAACCGCAAAATTAAAAAGATGACCAAATGTTACGCCTTCATCCAGTTTGGTGAACAACACACGGTCGGGTTTCAGGATAGAAAATTGAGAAACGGTACGATTTAACACTTCATCCTGAGCGGTGACACTGAGTACCAGATGCGTTTCCACATCCCCCCCTGAGGAATTAAAAATGGCCGCAAGCTCCAGCGAATACTCGGTGTCGCGGTGGCTTTTACCCGTGGTGTCGACCAGAATGAGGTCTTTATCCCGGTGCTTCTGAATTGTTTTCCGAAAATCCAGGCGGCCCTGCGCCGACTCCACCGGCACATCCATCAACTCGCCATAGGCCTGCAACTGTTCCACTGCCCCAACTCGAAACGTATCAAGAGAAACGATCGCGACCTTTTTGTTCTGAAGAAGCGCGTACTGCGCCGCCAGTTTGGCAACGGTGGTGGTCTTGCCGGAACCGGTGGGCCCGACCAGCGCGACGATTTTTGGTTTTCCTTTTTTCAATTCAAAAGGTCCGTGACATTTCAGCATGGCCTTCATCATACGACTCAGAATTTCTTTCTCCGTTTTCCCTTCAAACTGACCGGATCGACCACGCTCTGAATTGAGCAGGCTGAACAATCGAACAGCGAACTCTTCGTTCACGCCCTGCCTGAGGAGATGACCAAAAAGATCCATCTGCCCTTCTTTCAATCCGGCAGAGCGGGCTCGATCGGTTTTTGCCATCAGGGATTGAATGAGTGGCTGAATCTGCTCCCATCCGCTTCTGGACATATCCATTGAAAACTCTTCCAGTTCCGGGATCAAAGGTTTCTTTGGTTTATCAGATTCGATTACCGGCTCCCGCTCCAGAGCCGCAGTGATTTCCACACAGGAAGAAGTGTCGCCAGCCTCTTCATCCGGGTGAAATTTGATCGAGCGTGTAGACACGATGAGCGCGTCCGCTCCCAATTCCTGTTTGACCCGTTCCAGGGCATCCGCATAATTATCTGCCAGAAATTTTTTAACCAGCATCGAGGCTCACCACTCTTAATGTTTTAATCGGCACCGACGGCATGATTTCATTGTGCGACAGGATCACAAGATCCGGCATAAACCGTTCTGTCAATTTCCTGAGGTACAGGCGAACAATGGGCGACGCCAATAAAATAGGCGAGGTTTCAACCAGTGGGGTGATGGCCTCCACCCCTTCCTTGATCTTCATGAGAATTTTTTCTGCAACAGTAGGTTCCAAGGCGAGATAGGAACTGATTTCTGATTTTTGCACCGCTCCTTCGATCAACACCTCCACCTCACGCTCCAGAGTCAACACGGAGATGGACCCGTCTTTCGATAAATACTGTTTGGTGATGGGTCGCGCCAGAGCCTGCCGCACATACTCGGTCAGGATTTCCTGATCCTCCACCTTGCCACCATAATCAGCAAGCGTTTCAAGGATGGTACGAAGATCGCGAACCGATATCTGTTCGCGCAGGAGATTCTGCATCACCTTCTGCACTTTACCCAACGGCATGACGGCCGGGATCAATTCTTCCACAACTTTTGGATTGGTTTCCTTGAATTTATCGATGAGTGCCTGCGCCTCCTGCCTGCCTAACAATTCTTCGGCATTGCGCTTGATGGTTTCTTTAATATGAGTAGTGATGACGGTGGCTGGATCGACCACGGTATAACCCGCCATCTGGGCTTCCTGCTTGGTCGCGGCTGTGACCCAGAGTGCAGGCAGTCCAAAGGTGGGTTCCTGTGTCTGAATACCGTCGACTTCACTCTCTGCTCCGCCGGAACTCATCGCCAGGAAACGTCCCATCATGACCGCCCCGCGTGCCACTTCAACGCCCTTGATCAGGATGCCGTATTCACTAGATTTCAATTGAAGGTTGTCGCGGATGTGAAGCGGCGGCACGATGAATCCCATTTCGAGAGCAAACTGGCGGCGCACGGATTTAATGCGATCCAGCAATTCACCATTGCGCTCGGCATCAACCAGCGGAATCAGTTCGTATCCCACTTCCAGTTCCATGATATCGAGAGGAAGAATAGATTCGACTTTCTCCGGAATGGGGGCTTTGGCTTCCTCCTCCATTCTTTTCATCTGGATCAATTCACGTTGTTCACGGCCCTTGACTTGCCGGAAGCTTAGTATAGCGGCGGCACCCGCCAGTATAAAAAATGGAATGTGCGGCAGTCCCGGCACCAGACCAAAAATAAACAGAGCTCCGGCAGAAATACTGAAAGCCGAGGGATGATTCATCAACTGCTCGATCATTTCGTTGGGCAGATTTTTTTCCGAGGTGGCACGGGTGACCACGATACCAGCGGCAGTGGAAATGATGAGTGCCGGCAATTGTGTGACCAGACCGTCGCCGATGGTGAGCAAGGTGTAAACTCTTGCCGCCTCGGAGGCGAGCATGTCATTCTGAAAAACGCCGATGGCAAATCCGCCGATCACATTGATCAGAGTGATAAGAATTCCGGCAATGGCATCCCCACGAACAAACCGGATGGCACCGTCCATGGACCCGTAAAAATCGGCTTCCCGTTCAAGCGTCCGGCGTCGGGTACGCGCGTCCTCTTCTGAGATAAGACCGGCGTTCAAATCGGCGTCGATACTCATCTGCTTTCCAGGGATGGCATCCAGTGTGAACCGGGCGGCAACTTCCGAAGTCCTCACCGAACCCTTGGTGATGACGATGAAATTGATCAGTACCAAAATAAGGAAAATGATCGCGCCGACAATAAAATTGCCGCCAACGACGAAAGAACCGAAAGACTGGATCACCTGCCCGGCCGCCTGTGGACCTTCATTCCCATGGAGGAGGATGATTCTGGTGGAAGCGACGTTCAAAGACAGCCGGAGCAGAGTGACCATCAGCAACAGCGAAGGAAAAACTGAAAATTCCAGCGGGTTCAGCATAAAGACTGCGACCAGCAGGATGATGAGAGCGAATGTCAGACTGAAGGACAGTAACAAATCTAGCAGAAACGGCGGAATAGGAATGACCATCACCACAAGTATCAGGATGAGTCCAACGCCCACTGCAATTTCCTGTAATTTCCCAATCATTCCCATGCTTTGACCTGTTTCATTTTATGTCGAGAGCTTTGCAAACCTTAAAAACCAAATTTTTGACACCAGCGGGTTCTGTCTCCAGCCCGGAAAAACTGCGGGAACCGCTTTTGAACAAAGGGTTTTTGAAGAGACCTCTCCTGTAAGAAGATTTACTAAAACCTCTATTTTTTATTCCAATGGTAAATTGCAATCCCTATACCATCACCGGACTCTTTAAAAAGTTATCTGGATTTTTCTTCGCACTCACGGCTAAAACCCGTGCCTTCTGAATCCAAAGGGATGTCACGGCACAAGTCCTTTTCCTGCGATTCCTTTTAATTTATAAACGTAAGCCAGTATTTCAGCCACCGCCCGGTAGAGATTCGCCGGAATGACCTGTCCGATTTCCACGGATTTGTAGAGCAGTCGCGCCAGCGGTTTGTCTTCCACCAGCGGCACCTCGTTTGCCTTGGCAATTTCACGAATTTTAAGGGCGATGTCGCCCTGTCCTTTGGCCACCACCACCGGTGCTTCGTGCTTATTGCGATCGTATTTGATGGCGATGGCAAAATGGGTCGGGTTGGTGACCACAACATCCGCATCAGGGACCGCCGCCATCATGCGCTTGCGCATCATCTCGAGTTGGACCGTACGAATCCTCTGCTTGATCTGCGGGTTACCTTCTGTGTCTTTGCGCTCGTCTTTGACTTGCTGTTTGGTCATCCGCAGATTTTCGGTGTATGTGTATTTTTGAAAAGCGAAGTCGATGAAGGCGATAAAAACAATCATCAAGAGAACTTTGAGCATGATTTCAATCATCACCTTCCCTAGAAACAAAAAGGTCTGTTCCACACTGAAACCCATCAAGGGAGGAATTTCGGGAAAGTGCCCTTTAATGGTGGTGAAGGCGATCCAGGAAATAATGGCAATCTTGAGGAGAGATTTGAATAACTCCATCACGGAGTTTTTTGAAAACAACCGTTTGACACCGGTGAGCGGATTCAGCTTGTTGAACTTGGGCTTTAAGGGATGGGCGGACATTTTAAATCCACCGGTTTGAATGAGGTTAGCGATCAGCCCCCCGAGCATGATCGACAATAGAATCGGACTCAGAATTATCAGAATATTCTTGGCGGTCCACGCAAGAAGCCCCTGCACCTGGTCTATAGTGAGTTGGATGCTGTGAATCTGACTGATGATGTTATGCCAGGTTCCCATCATACGCTTGGTGCTGAATGAACCGGCCATGATGAAAGACAAGGTGGCCATCGCCAGGATAAACGCCGACGTCATCTCCTTACTTTGGGCAAAGTTACCTTTTTCCTCCGCGTCGGTCAGACGCTTCGTTGTCGGTTCCTCTGTTTTCGAATCTTTGTCTTCTTCTTCCATTTACCTGACCTCGAACCGGTGTTCGGCTCTAAAATGCACGTAGTAACGCCATCAACTGTACCGGCAGATGGGACAAATGGTTCTGGATCATGATCCCGAAAAAGGACATGGAAAACCCGATCATCATCAATCCCACCCCGATTTGCAGGGGAAAACCGACAATAAACACATTCATTTGTGGAACGGTTCTCGCCACCAAACCGAGCCCCACGCTGATAAAAAATAAAATTGCCATAATGGGCGATGCGATTTTGATACCGAGAACAAAGGTGTCGATAAAAAGTTTCATCACGATGGTCATGGCCGTTCCGCCAAAATAGAATGTCTGTAGATTGATCAGTTGAAAACTTTCGACCAGAGCCAGAATGGTGAGGTGGTGCGCGTTAACGGAAAGATAAATCAGGATCGCGAAAATATTCTGAAACTGAGCGGTGACGGACACCTGCGTCTGCGTCTGCGGATCAATAACATTGACCACACCAAATCCCATCTGAAAATCCACCATGGTGCCGCCGATCTGCACCGCAGTGAATGCCAGCCTGGAAGCAAACGCAATCGCCAGCCCAATTAAAAGTTCAATCGTCAAATGCATGGTGAGTTCAAACATCCCTCTCGGAGGTTCCGGCAGGAGCGTTTTTACCGATGGGTAGACAGTGAGGCTTAGCAGAAGGATGAAACCGATTTTCGCCATGATGGGAAACTGCCGACTTCCAAGTATCGGAGCAAACAAAATGAAGGCGGACACTCGAAATAATACAAACAGGAAGGACTCAAATTCCGCGTAGTTTATATTGAGCAGTTCCATTATCCAATGTAGTTTGGAAATTCAGTCAGAATGCGAGAGGTGAAACTCAACATCAATCTCATCAACCAGGGGAAAAACAAAATCAGCGCAAAGAACACGGCAAGAATTTTCGGGATGAAGGTCAAGGTCAGTTCCTGAATGGAAGTCACAGCCTGAAAAATGGAGACCAGCAAACCGGTCACCAGCCCGAACCCCAGCATGGGAGCCGACAAGAGCAGGGTCGTCTTGATCGCCTCGAGAGAAAAATCGATGATGAATTGTTCGGACATGAGTTTTCTCAGGAAAAGCTTTTGACCAGGGATCCGACTGTCAGATGCCAGCCGTCCACCATGACAAACAGCATGAGTTTAAAAGGTAGTGAGATCAATACAGGAGGCAACATCATCATGCCCATGGAGAGCAGGATACTGGCCACCACCATGTCGAGAATCAAAAACGGGATGTAAATTAAAAACCCGATCTGGAACGCGGTCTTGAGTTCACTGATAACAAAAGCGGGAACGATCACGTGTAGACCAACTTCTTCAAGAGTCTCAGGCATCTCACTGCCAGACACTCTCAGAAACAAGGCCAGGTCTTTCTCGCGAGTCTGCCGTAACATAAAACTCTTGATCGGCCCCTGGGCAATGTCAAACGCTTCGGTCTGGGAAATTTCTTCGTTCAGGTACGGTTGCAATGCCTTTTGGTTGACCTCGGTGAAGATGGGATTCATAACAAAAATCGTCAGGAACAAAGCCAGCCCGATCAATACTTGAGTCGGCGGTGTCTGTTGCGTTCCCATCGCTTGCCGTAAAAATGAAAGGACAATCACAAACCGTGAGAATGATGTCATCATCACCAGGATGGAAGGTGCCAGCGTCAAAATGGTGAGCAGAAATAATACCTGCAAGGCACTGGATATCTGCTCCGGAGAGTCGGCATCTTCCATTCCCACCTGCAGGGTGGGAATCTGCAAGGCCCACGCGTCAACAAAGGAACCGGCGAGCACCGACACCAGCATCGTCAAAAAAATAAGGACCCGTGTTAACTTCATACGCCCACGGCTTCCTTTCCGGACCGTCTGCGGATCAATCGTTTAAGATCGTTGACCGATTGATTGTTTGCGGTTTCAGGATGGGAAAACTGCTTGACGTATTTGGCAAACGGTCCTGCCAGGTTTTTTGGCTTTGCGGAACTGCCTTTTTTTCTGCCAACATAAATATCCGGCTTACTGTCTCGGTTAATCGGGCTTGGCGTTGACTTGCTTTTCTTTGCAGGCGGTGCTTCTGCCCGGACCCTGGCTGCATTTTTCGCCTTCCCGGCACCGTTAACAATTCGCGCCACTTCCGCTTCATCTTCAAGGGAAGACAACAACGTGATCTGTTCGTTGGCCACGCCAAGTATCAGGACGCGCCCCGCCACTTCCACCATGGCGATGCTTTTCTTCGGCCCCAGGAACCCTGTGGATATAACGCGGATGGGTTTGTCGGCGCTACCAAACATGCCCTGTTTCGCCACAACTTTCTTGAAAATATAAAACAGCAGAAACATCAGTCCGACCACGAACGCCAGCGTTGCCAACATTTTGACCGCGTATCCCATAAGGGACTGCTCCTCATTCGCCTTTTCATTGCCAGCCAGGAAAACTGCCCCGCTCTTTTCTTCTTTAAACTTTATGGGTGTCTTTTTTTTCAGGGACGAAATTTTTTCTTCTTTTAGCTCACCAAGAGGCTCAACATCATTTCCATAAAGCGACTTGTTATTTTGCGGCACCTTGTCTTTCACTCGCCTGATTGTTGAGACGGTTTGTTTTTCGGGTTCGGGGTCTGCTGAAACCAATTCCGGCTGGCGGTTTTGCTCTTCCGCGAATTGCCGGGAAGAGGCACCAACCGCCCGTTTAATCAGCTGATCCAGAACTTCGTCATTGGAACCGCCGGGGTTTTTGATACGGACCTTCAGGCTATTGCCTTCTTTACTAAAATTAAAATGACGTTTATCGAGACCGTTTTCCTGTGCAAGAATGAACCGGACCCGCATCAGCCGGGAATCAAACTGCGAAACATACACTTGCGTGATCGGGCTCTCTTCAATGTCATAATGGCGTTTAGGGGGATCAACATACGTCAGGGAAAAATCCAGTTGAACCGAACGTTTGAAATAGTGCGGCACCAGTTGTTGACGGATCGGGTTTTTGAAATCAAAACGCATCACCAGCTCTTCCCCCTGATGGAAAACCTCTACATTTCGCAGGGCGTTGTACTCTGTCAATGGGATACTGCGTGCTGACGCAGTCAAAGGGTGCAGGATCGTGCCCAGCAAAATGAGGAACAGCGGTGTCCATAGCTTCATGACGTTGTGTCTTTCCAAAGTCGGGTCCTTGTTCGAGCGTCAAAAAATAATCAAACGCCCTTCCATTCCCTATGGATTTGCAAACGTCATACCGAAATAAAAAAAGAATGCCAATTGGCGAGAAACCACTTTAAAAATGGAGAGATAACAGGTGTGAAGGTGAAGCGGTCAGGAGAATATCAAAGAGGGATTTTTGACAAAACTATTGCTGTCAGCAAAAAGAATGCAGGAGAAAAGGCTTGCCGGGGATGGGAAAATAAAGCCCAACGGATCAGGTGAGAGTTTGAACCCGTTCCATGGGAGACACAATATCAGTCAATCGCACGCCGAATTTTTCATTTACGACAACCACTTCGCCGCGAGCCACCAGCTTGTGGTTGACCAGAACCTCGAGCGGTTCGCCCACCAGTTTGGTGAGTTCAATCACAGAGCCCTGCCCTAACTGCAACAAATCATTTATGAGCATTTTTGAACGCCCCAACTCTACAGTTACCGTGAGCGGGATATCCAGAATCAAATCTAGGTTCTGCACTTGGTCCGCATCTGTTCCTGCGGTGGGCTGAACAGGCGGAATTTCTCCCTCTCCCATCGCCTCGGTTGCATCAATGTCATCAATATCCTGTAAAGAATCCAGGTCGTCTTCCATCTCGGCCATAACCCTACCTTTGCCTTTCGAGAACTTGAGTGATTTTCAGGGCTTTCTGCCCACGCGACACTCCGGGAAATCCTTGGAACTTCGGTATCTCCTGTATTTTTACCGATAGCGGGTCGGAAACATCGTTGCCCAACATAATTGTGTCTCCAACTTTCAAGTCTTTCAACACCTCCGGTGTGATTTCGGTGGTCCCCAGTTCGGTCACCATTTCAATGTGGGTCTGCATCAATTCTCCTCGCAAGCGGTTGATCCAGACCTGATCGGCTTCCATCTGCTCGCTCTGGAAGTTGGCCTTCAACTTCGGCATGATGGGCTCGACTGCCGCGTACGGGATACATATCGTGAGCGTTCCGGAGGTGTTTTCCATTTCGATATCGAACACAATCACCAGCACTACGTCGGTCGGCGGAACAATCGCCGCAAACTGAGGGTTGACCTCGGAACGCACATAAGTTGTGGTGACGGCGTGAACCGGCTTCCAGGCTTTTTCCCAATCTTCCAGCGCGGTCAGAATCACGTTCCTGGTCATTCGGATTTCGATGGCAGAAAAATCACGGCCTACTATTTTGACTTCAGAGGTTCCCGTACCGCCAAAAAAATTATCGACCAGGGCGAATACCAGCTTGCTTTCCACCACCATCAGGCCGAAACCGCGTAACGGTTCCATCCGGAAAACGTGCAAACTGGAAGGCACCGGGAGCGATCTTAAAAACTCACCAAACTTGAGCGAATCGGTCGACACCGTACTGACATCCGCCGACTTTCTCATCAGTCCCGAAAACGAATTTCGGAACAAGCGCGAGAACATCTGGTTGATGATGTCCAGCGTGGGCAGACGACCCCGGATAATTTTTTCCTGACTGGTAAGATCATACGGGACGACCCCACTGATCTCTTCCGGCTCGTCAGTCTCAACCTCAACCTCGCCATCGCCAACCCCGCGAAGCAGTGCGTCGACTTCTCCCTGTGACAGTACCTGACTCATCTTACCCCTGTAAATTCTCTATTGGTATTGCAGTATAATGCGGTCTTTACTGGATCACAAACTCTGTGAAGTAAACATCCTTCACATGACCCACCAGCAGAAAACGATTCACCCGCGTGGTGATCTCATCTTTCAATTTAAACTTGCCCTGCACCGAGTAAACTTCTTCAAACGTCTTGCTACTCAAAAGTACCAGAACCGAATCGATGATTCTCTCGGTGTTGTCATTGTATTCAGGTCGGGTCCCCGGACCGTTCAACTCCAGGGTCATCGTGACTTTCAGGAATCGCTTGCCCCCGCTTCCCGCCAGGTTGACGATAAAGGGTTTCAAAGGCACCATGACCCCAATGGCTTCCTGCTGTGGTGCCGCCGCCGGGGAACCTGATGCAACTGCCTGACTCTGGCTGTCAACCTTGTTACCTTCGCCAGCCGGACCGGCAGGCCCTTCCTCGGTGACCTCTTCAGCCGCCTGCTGGAAAAAATTAAGGTAAGCAAAATAACCGCCTCCCCCCAAAGCCAGGACCAGAACCACCATGATGATGAGTTTTAAGGGAGATTTCCCCTTCCCGCCCTCGGCTTCGCCCTCTTCCAGCTCAGCTAATATATCTTGTTCTTCAGCCATTCCAGTCCCCTGATCACTTCTCTTATTTTAAGAGGACCTCGAATAATTCGAAAATTTCTGCTCCGGCAGTTCGTCCCCCCCTTCAAAACCAGAGGGACTCACGACCAAGCGCGATTTTCAGAGGTGCCCTTAAGCAAAAACCTTTAAATCGGCCTTTTTCAGCTATATCATCAGAACGGCCTTTTAATTCAAAACCTTAATTGTTTTCTTGCCACCTATCCAGAGCAAAGATTATGCCAACCCCCACCAATTCAAAAAATGTCTATTAAAGCATTACTTTATAACAGGTTACTTAATCATCGAGAAGCCAGTCTTCATATATATTAATTCCAAAACCGCTTAAGAAAGTCAATTTTCTGACAAATCGTGTCATTTTTCACTACGAAGTATCCCGAATATTCTTCAAATATTCTGGTTGAAAATTAAGCATATCCTCAGCCTTTCTGCTCGCTTTGGTGGCATACTTGTTTGAATAATTGACATCCTACCCCGACCTGCCCAAAAAATAACTCTCACCAACCCTTTAAAAACAATCAGTTAAATATAATATTGGCAACATTTCCCAGGCCCTTGCCAATTGGTACAGGAATTGAAAATAACCCTTCGTAGTTCACATTTGTCCAAGTTCTATCTGACACTGGTAGAGAGGGCCAACATCAGGATAAGGGAGACACTCCATGGTGCCGTTATTAGCTCGTCTGGGATTTTTTCTGTTTTTGTTCTGCGTCATCGCCCCCAGTGCGATCGCACAGGAAGCCGCTACCATCAATGGGGCGGACACGGCCTGGATTCTAATCTCCTCCGCGTTGGTCATGTTGATGCTACCGGGTCTGGCTCTTTTTTATGGAGGCATGGTCCGGCGCAAAAATGTGTTGAGCACCCTCATGCACAGTTTTGTTCCTCTAGGGGTGATAACGATTCAGTGGGTCCTGATTGGTTACTCACTGTGCTTCGGAGAGGATATTGGAAGTTTCATTGGTGGGCTGGACAAAGCCCTGTTTGCTGGAATCACAGAAAACTCTGTCAGCGGAACCATCCCTGAGCTTTTATTCAGTATGTTCCAGTTGATGTTCGCCATCATCACGGTCGCCCTCATCAGCGGTGGGCTGGCCGAGAGAATCGATTTCAAAGCTTATGTCATTTTTATCTTTTTATGGTCGACCTTTGTTTATGACCCTATCTGTCATTGGGTATGGGGGGGTGGCTGGCTCGGTGAATTGGGTGCTCTGGATTTTGCCGGAGGCACCGTTGTTCACATCTCCTCGGGAACCGCCGGGCTTGCCGCCGCTCTGATTTTGCGTAAACGACGGGGTTATCCCGGTCCCATGATGATTCCACATAACCTCCCGCTGGTATTACTTGGGGCCGGGCTACTCTGGTTCGGATGGTTCGGGTTCAACGCCGGAAGCGCATTGGCGGCAGATCAAAGTGCCGCTCTCGCCTTTACCAACACCCAGATTGCAACAGCCGCCGGCATGCTCGGATGGCTTTTTATGGAGTACATTAAAGTTGGCAAAGCAAGCGCTCTCGGAGCGGCCTCCGGCATCGTGGCAGGATTAGTCGCCATCACCCCGGCCGCAGGTTTTGTGAACCCATTATGGTCCATCGTCATCGGACTCGTTGCCGGCATGCTGTGCTACTTCGCCATCATTATGAAATTACGCCTCGGATACGATGATTCCCTTGATGTGTTTGGCATCCATGGCATCGGCGGAGCCTGGGGCGCGTTGGCAACGGGATTGTTTGTCACCGTCGGGTCGTCCACCGGTCTGCTTGATGGAAACCTTAATCAGGTATTTGTCCAGATCATCGGAATCGCCGCGGCTGGCACCTACTCCTTTTGCGTCACCTATGTCCTAGTACTGGGCCTGGAAAAAACCATTGGCTTCCGGGTCGATGAAGAGGAAGAAGAAATGGGTCTCGATACCACTCAGCATGGTGAAGCCGGTTACAACATGGTTTAAAAACAAACTTACGAATAAAGAAAAAATAATTAAAAGGGGCTCGGGCACGCTTTTCATAATTGAAGGGCGTGCCCGCCCTTTAAAATTTACGGAGACTCTGCGAAACCTTAACCTTCAAAGGCCAATAACTTCAATACGTTAAAAGTTCAACCTATGATTTCAATCACTTAACTCAAACCATTCATTGACAAGTCTTGTGGTCAACCTTAAACTTTATGAATCCAATAAGTTATAGGAAGCTTTTCCTTCACGTCCCTCGGGCGGAAGGGAAGGAATTGAGCACCTTGTCGTGGGGGAGGATCATGACATTTCGTATAAAAGTAGTCGCCATTCTATTGCTGGGAATCCTGGGCATCGCAAGCCACGCCCAGGCCGGCAACAAATTCAAGGTATTAGAGGACATTGAGATACACGGTTTTGTTTCATCCTCTTATACATTCAATTTTAATTCATCCTCTACTGAGACAAGTTGCGGTAGCGGCCCCACCTGTTTACGCATTTTCGACGTAGACGACAACAGCTTCAAATTCGATGCGGGCGAACTGGTTTTCTTAAAGGATGCCAATGACAAGGGCGATATCGGATTTCGTTTCGACCTGTCATTTGGTTTTAGCCTGCCGGAAGTGGCCCAGCGCATTGGAAGTTCTGCGGTGGCGGCCCAGCCCAGCACCAGCGCTCCTTCGGGTCCGGTGGATGACGACTTCGATGTTCAACAGGGGTTCGTCACCTGGAACGCTCCCGTCGGTAACGGAGTAAAGCTGGACTTTGGTAAATTTATCACCCATGTCGGCGTAGAAGTGTTCGACGGATATGACGGCTGGAATCAAAACTGGTCGCGGGCCTTAACCTTTGGCCTTGCCATACCCTTCACTCACACGGGCCTGCGTGCCTCCTACGACATCAACGACCAGTTGTCTGTCATGGGTGCGGTGTTCAATGGCTGGGGTGGCGGTGGAGTCTCCGACAATAACGACACCAAATCTTTTGGCCTACAGTTAGCCTACGCTCCGATCGACTGGGTGGATTTTGTCGTCAACTATGTTGGTGGCGAAGAAACCGTGGCAGAAAACCAATGGCGGAACGTGGTCGAACTCATCACCAACATCCGTCCGATGAATGACCTGCTGTTCACCTTGAACTTTGTTTATGGTGATGAAGAAGACACCTCCATCGCTCCTTTGGGTGGCGACACTCAATGGTGGACTTTTGTCGGTTACGCCCGTTACGATTTCAACGACTGGTTCTCTATGAACCTGCGTGGCGAGCACTTGAACGATCAGGATGGATTTGCCACAGCCGTGGCGGGTCAGGAATTGTGGGCATTCACCGTCACTCCGGAATTCCGGGTTCATCAAAATATGGTGATCCGCCTCGAATACCGGCACGATGAATCCAACATCAACACCTTCGACGATGAGGGTGTGCCGACGGACGAACAGGACACGATTGCCGTCAACGCTCTGGTTCATTTTTAAGCAAGCAATCATTTCCTGCAAGACATACTCCCGGAGGGCTTGAAACCCTCCGGGATTTTTTTGTTTTTCCTCCTGCCTTTATTCCCGCCAAAGAGAAAGCTACAATAGCAGATCGCTGGAAAACTCCCAACGCGAGGAATTCCAAACTGTCACACTGACTCCTCGCCGGAGAGGCGACGAAAACCACAGCATGTCATTCTGAGCGAAACGCAGTGGAGAGAAGAGTCTCGCCTTTGCTTTTGATTATAGAGTTATGCAAAGGGTTCTTAAAAATAAGGACTGGTTCCGCACTTCAACAGGGTAAGGATAGGCACTCCTGTTCAAGAATCGCTATTCGCGTTC
The DNA here is from genome assembly GCA_029261535.1 of Nitrospinaceae bacterium. Lineage (GTDB taxonomy): Bacteria > Nitrospinota > Nitrospinia > Nitrospinales > Nitrospinaceae > Nitronauta. Next base: position 58,893 of record JAJDBF010000025.1, read on the forward strand.
TTGAATGTGACAAATAAAATCAACGGGCTTTTTAAGTCCAGATTTTATTTTTGGCCTTTCACCGGGATTCTCTGCCCCGACAACCTTCAATTTATCTTTGAAAAAAACATGCTGACGCTGGAACAAAACCAGATAATCACCCTGATGTTTTTAAACGGCATCCTGTTTCTGAGCCTCAATGTCATCGCTCGCTCAATCGTATTCCCCGGCCCCAGGAAATCCAAGAGAATCGGTTACCTCCTGATCCTGATCGCTATCCTTTCTGTTGTGTTCACCCAGGAATACCGGTTGATGAGAAGCCTGTCGTTTTCAAGCGACTGGTCGCGCAACATACTGCTTGGCGGTTTTGCCGTCCCGGTCTTTTTTATTTCGCTGGTGTATTATCGCCTCCGGAAAAGCCGTTCCGTATCCACAGCGAGGAGCCACTCCCATGCCAATGATCGATCTTAGATCGGACACCGTCACCCAGCCCACCTCTGCCATGCGCGAGGCCATGGCGAAGGCAGTAGTCGGCGATGATGTGCTGGATGAAGATCCCACCGTTCATGTACTGCAGGATCTGGCGGCGGACATGCTGGGAAAGGAGTCGGCTCTTTTTGTGCCGAGCGGCACCATGGGGAATTTAATCAGCGTGCTCGCTCATTGCGGTCGTGGCGATGAAATTTTGCTGGGCGACCGCAGTCACATTTTTTTGAATGAAGTGGGAGGCGTGTCAGCCTTCGGCGGCGTTCATCCACGCACCCTGCCCAACGAACCGGACGGCACACTGGCAACGGAAAAAATCGAACAGTCCATCAGGTCCAGTGACCTGCACTACCCGCCTACCCGTCTGCTCTGTCTGGAAAACACCCACAACTATTGCAATGGCGCGCCGCTGTCTGTCGAATACATGGCAGAAGCAGAAAGCGTGGCACGCTCTAATGGGTTGTCTGTTCACCTGGACGGAGCGCGGCTGTTCAACGCCTCGGTCGCTCTCGGTGTCGATGTCCGGGACATCACCCGCCATGTCGATTCTTTGGTCGTTTGTCTGTCCAAGGGGTTATCCGCTCCGGTCGGCTCTCTGGTCGCCGGAGCAAATGATTTCATCAACCAAGCGCGAAAACTCAGAAAAATGGCCGGCGGGGGAATGCGCCAGGCAGGCCACATGGCGGCGGCGGGACTCCTCGCGCTTAAAGAACAGGTGGAATCTTTGAGCGAGGACCACGCGAATGCCAAAATGCTGGCGGATGGGATTGCCGCCACTCCGGGACTGAGCATCGACCCGCAGTTGGTGAAAACCAATATCCTGTTCTTCAAGCTGGACCACGCACAACTCACAGGAGAAAAGTTTGTTCAGCAACTCAAACAAGAAGACATCCTGATCCTTGAAATCGAACCCGGAATTTTCCGTGCCGTCACTCATCGGCAGGTATCAGCCGACATGATCACAAGAACTCTGGAGGCACTACAGAAGATTTTATAGAGGGGCAGGAGTAAAAAACCACGCCGCGTCAATATTTCCCCCCAAAATATTGACGAAAAGCCCAAACAAGGATAGAATCCTTGTTTAACTATTCACAGACCTTATAAGGAAACTCATGCAAGAATCTCAGGGAATTCAGGATATCCTGGAATTGGAAAAAAAAGCACTGGATGTTATCAAGAGCCGCTACCTTCTTTGTATTCTGGTAGCCCAGCGGATTCACCAGTTAGAGAAAGGTGCCCAGTTGGTTATCGAAGCCGATGCCAGCGAAGTCGAATCTCCAAAACGATTTTATCAGTTGGCCCTTCAGGAAATTTATGAAGGCAATATGGATCTGGAACAGATCAATAGTTAACCGTTCCCGGCTTTCAGCCAGCCTGAACCTTAACTTCCCCCGATACAAATTAAAAGCCTGCCCTATCCGGGCAGGCATTTTTTTTTACGCTTTGCTCCCCCTTTTAATCGATCACATCATACCAACGGCTTCCGCCACCACATTGAAAACGATATAAAGACTCTCATCGGAGCATTTGTCGAGGGTGTCTTCCTGTGTGTGCCAGTGCGGGTAATCAAAGTCGATAATGACCACAGCCGGGATACCGACTCTCAAAAACGGTAAATGGTCATCGCGGATGGTGTAGCGGGGACGCGGGGTAAACTCCCGGTACTTCAAACGACTTGCCGTTTCAAATATCAGGTCGACCAGCCAGCCCGCGTTTTCATTGGAATAAACTTCCTTGTAAATCCGCAGATCACGATCGGCGATCATGTCCACCACCAGCACACAAAAAGGTTTCTCCTCTTCATTTTTCCGACTAACACTCTCGGCGTAATGTCTGGACCCGAGAAAATAATTGTTGGAAAATTTCACTCCATAATCTTCGCCATCGAAAAACACAAGATGAACCGGGCGACGCGGACGGTGCTCTTTAAAGTATTCAGCGAGTGCAAGCAACAGGGCCGTACCGGAGCCGCCATCGTTGGCTCCGACAATCGGCTGTTTTTGTTTTTCTGGATCAGAATCTTCGTCTGCAAACCGGCGCGTGTCAAAATGGGCTCCCAATAAAATCGGACGTCCTCCTTCGGTGCCTTCAATCTTGAGTTCCAGGTTGTACATGGGAATCACCTGGCCACTTTTAGTCTGGAAGGTGAACGGTATTTCTGTCACGGAATCCGCATGTTGCAAGCCCACCGTTTTGATGTACTGGCGCAGGTTCGCATGCGCCTGGCTCCCCGGCGGCCTCGGCCCGAAGGCCACAATATTGCTCAAATGTTTCCAGGCAATCGCCTTGAAATTTTTTTCCGGAGAAGATTGAGCCTCCGCCATCGGCACCCCGGCAAAAAGGGCTCCGATCACAAAACACAAAAGGATTTTCATAACACCTCAAAAGTTCGACAATTCTTATTTGCAGACAAGAGGACGGGCCGGTTTCACAAAGGTCCCGAAAAGGGGTCTTCGCCTCCGTATCGGAAACGCCGGTAATCCTCAATAATTCTCTCATGGTCGAAGACCAGAGGTCCAGGCAGTTTGTCGAGGCTAACGATCCGGCAGGATTTGGCATCGCTCGCTGAAACCGGTGTTCCTTCGGCAGATGCAATGAATACCGTGGTGATCGTGTGCTGGCGCGGGTCCCTGTCCGGGTCCGAATAGGTATGAAACTGCTGGGACAATTTTACCTTCAGGCCCGTTTCCTCGCGCGCTTCCCTTATAGCGGCATTTTCCAGAGACTCCCCATAGTCCACGAAACCGCCGGGCAGGGCCCAGCCGTGGGGCAAATTTTCCCTTTCAATCAACAAAATGCGCCGCCCCTCCCACTCAATAATAATATCAACAGTGGGAACCGGGTTCTTGTAATCCATAACCTATTGCTTTTAAATGGTTTATTTAATTCCCTGCAAGAAACGCAAAAATTATCTCCCTGATTTCAAAGAAAGAAATCAGTAAGTTAGCACCAGGCAGATTGCTCCCTACAGGGGGAAAATTTTTCCGACCAAGCCCTAAAGTTTATATGAAGTTTCGCCGATATAAAAATTGTGAAGAGACTTTGTGGCCGGGCACTTGCCCAAACCGGCAACGCCTTATATAATAGACAAATGGTCAGTCGGCCACAACCTGCAAGATTTCAAGACCTCGCTTAGAAACGAGGCAGGCTAAACAAATGGAAATCCCAAGCAACCAATTCAGAATAAAAAACCGGGCGGTTCAGGAAACCCGCGATACTGGCAAAAAGCCGGCAACAGCCAAGACCGACTCAGCCCCTTCTAACGCCGCAGGTAGTGAGCAGATTGCCCTGTCCTCCAAGGCCAAAGTGATTCAGAAGGCGCACGAGGTGGTCCGCAGTTCCGCTGATATCCGGGCCGAAAAGGTTAATGAGATCAAGCAAAAGGTTGAGAACAAGGATTACTTCGTTGCATCAGATGTTCTGGCCGAAGCGGTTCTGCAAGAAGTCATCACCGAATCTCAGTTCACCGACCTCTAGAATAAAAAGCCAAATTCAAAAACCAGTCCCATAGGGGGCTGGTTTTTTTTATTGGGATGGGGGCTTTAAAGGCTTGTCCTACGGTCCCTTAATATGATAAATTGACCTCTTTATTTAACCGAAATAATCGAAAAGATGAGGCAACACTGTGGCAAAGCGCTGTGAAGTATGCAACAAGGGTCCCATGTTTGGTAACAACGTGAGTCATGCCAACAACCATACTCGACGTCGATGGAACCCGAATCTGAAAAAAATACAGGCCGTTTATCTTGGAAAAATCAAAACGATCAAAGTCTGCACTCGCTGTATCAAGGCAGGCAAGGTCACCAAGGTCCCCGTAAAAGTCGCGGCTAATTAACCACCGCGCCCGGCTCCTCTTGAGAAGTTGACCTCCCCCCCTGGTCGCCCCAGCTTTCTTTCACCCCGGGTTTTTTCTTGCCAAACTCCTGAAACCGTTCAATGTGCAAGACCCCTTTGATTTTTTTCAATCGTTCAAACATATCTTCCAAATGTTTTAAATCACGAATATCAACGATCAGGTCGAAGTAAGCGCGTTTGTGTCCTCCAATTCTGACATTGGCCCGTGTGATATTGACCTCGCATTCTGCAAGAATCTGACTGATTTTCGCCAACAGCCCCTGCTGTTCCACACTGACAATGGAAACCCGGGTGGGGAAAAGAGTCTGGCTGGCAACATCCCACTCCACTTCCAGTAACCGCTCGGCTTCATTGGCAAGTGACCCCACACCGGGGCACTGGCTGTGATGCACCGAGATCCCCCGACCGCGGGTGATGTATCCCATGATGGGATCGCCCGGCAACGGATTACAACACTTGCCCACGCGTATCATCAATTCATCATCAAAATTTTTCACCTTGATCGGGCTGGTTCCTGCCGGGGAAACGGCGTTCTCTGACACCCGCTCAACCTCAACCTTATTTAACTGCTCACGCGGCACCAGTTTTTCAAGTACCCGGCGAGCGGATGTTTTTCCGTAACCGATGGACATCAGGAGATTGTCGAAGGAATTCAATCCACAGGAATGAATCGCCTCTTCAAGTGCATCGCCTTGCAGGACTTCTTCTGGCACCAACCCTGTTTTCTTTATCAGGTTTTCCAGTAATTCCACTCCGAGAATTCGACTGCGCTCGCGCTCCCGGTGGTTGAGAAAATTGGAAATCTTGTTGCGGGCTTTTGCTGTTTTGACAATCGACAACCAATCGCGGCTGGGAAACTTTTGCGAGTCGGTGATGATTTCTACCTGATCGCCATTTTTTAATTTATAACTCACGGAAACCAGTTTGCCATTCACCTTGGCCGCCATGCAGTGATTACCAATATCTGTATGAACATGGTAGGCGAAATCAATCGGCGTTGCCCCCCTCGGCACAGCGACCACCTCTCCCTGGGGAGTGAACACGAACACTTCCTGAAAATATAACTCCACCTTGAACGATGCTAAAAAATCCTTGGCATTCTTGATGTCCTTCTGTTCCTCCATCATCGTCCGCACCCAGTCGAGGTGATCGTCCAGATATTTGACGGATGATTCCCCATCCTCCTTGTACTGCCAGTGCGCGGCGATACCCTGTTCTGCAACACGGTCCATCTCGGCGGTTCTTATCTGCACTTCGACACGCTGACCACCCGGCCCACTGACGGTCGTGTGTAAAGATTGATACCGGTTGGGTTTCGGCATCGCAATGTAATCCTTGAATTTTCCCGGTATAGGCCGCCACAAGGCATGCACCACCCCCAGCACGGCATAACACTGTTGTTCCGATTCAATGACAACCCGAAGACCTGACAGGTCGTACAGTTCATCGAAAGGCAATTCCTGTAGAATCATTTTTTGATAAATACTGAAAAGATGCTTGGACCGTCCCTTGACCGTTGCCTGGACCCCTGCCGTTTCCAGATCGTGACTCAACAAACGGCAACATTCCTCAACATAGCGACGACGCTCCTCTTCCGCCTGCTCCACTTTCTGCACAATCTTTTCATAAGGCTCCGGATGCAGATACTTGAAAGACCCGTCCTCAAGTTCCTGCTTCAACCAGCCGATTCCAAGCCGGTTGGCCATCGGTGCGTAAATGTCCAGCGTCTCGCGGGCAATACGTTTTTTCTTTTCATCGGGAAGGGAGTCCAGAGTGCGCAGATTGTGCGCCCTGTCCGCAAGTTTGATGAGCACCACCCGGATATCCTTCGCCATGGCGAGGACCATCTTGCGATAATTCTCCGCCTGCTTTTCTTCCTTGCTGGCAAAAGGCATCTGCCCGATCTTGGTCACGCCTTCAACCAGGTTATACACTTCATCACCAAACTGATTTTTGATTTCTTCAGGGGTGGTGAGGGTGTCTTCCAGCGTGTCATGAAGAAGACCCGCCGCTACCGTGTGCTCATCCATTTTAAGACGAGTCAGGTTGAAGGCCACTTCAATAGGATGCGACAAATACGCTTCGCCTGAAGTTCTGCTCTGGCCTCGATGGGCCTTGGCAGAAAACATGTAGGCGTTGAAAATCACGCTCACGTCCGCCGTCGGGTGGTACTCGAGAACCGCATCCGTTATCCGGGAAACCTTGGACATAATCTGGCCTGTTTGGGCTAATTAGAACCTCATTGAAAACAGCAAAATCCGGTGACCCGCCAGCGTACCTTGAATACCAGATCTCCCTCAGCGTAAGCATACGATCGGCAACCGTCATCTGTCAAATTTCTTTTTAAATCAACCACCTATACCCGTTGGACTCGAACGAACCGAATGTTGTTTCGGCAAAACTTTGGAATTTTCCGATGTTCCCTTAAGATGGTCGCTCCTGACAGCCTTATGAGTTTTCCCATGCCCTCTACCCAAAAATTATCCCTGACAGACCCGGTCCAGTTCATTAAAGGTGTCGGCCCCAAACGTGCCGAACTTTTAAAGCGCCTGGCACTTGAAACGGCAGAAGATTGCCTTCACCTTTTACCGTCGCGTTATGAGGACCGGTCCCAGGTCCGGAAGATCGCCGAGTTGCGTGCGGGCGAATTGGCCACCGTTACCGGAACCATCCTCGATTCCGGAATTCTCCGGCTGGGTAGAAGGCGCCGGTTGTTTGAAATCGTGATCGAAGATGAAAGCGGTTTGCTCCACGCCAAATGGTTCAAGTTCCGCGACGCCTACATGGCCGAACGTTTTGCGCCCGGCCTCAAGGTCATTATTTCCGGAAAAATGACAGATAACAAATACCTGGGCACCGGGCTTGAGATCGTCCATCCTGATATTGAAATTTTGCAGGATGACGAAGAGTCCCAAGCAACTTCCGGCCAGATCATTCCCGTCTACCCTTCAACCGAAGGTTTGAATCAAAAAAGTCTCAGGCAGATCATGCAAAATGTGGTCGACAACTACATCCCGCTGGTCGAAGAATTTATACCGAATGACATCCTGACCCGCCATAAACTTCCCCAGCGGCGCAAAGCCTTTCAGGAAACACACCGTCCGCCGGTCGATCAAAGCGTGCGAGACCTTGAACGATTTCGTTCAGCGGGACAGCGGCGTTTGATTTTTGAAGAATTTTTTCTCCTGCAACTCAGTCTGGCCCTCAGGCACCTGCAACATGAAACAGTGGAAAAAGGAGTGGCCTTTAAAACACGAGGCCCCTTGATTCAGCGCTTTGTCCAGCACCTGCCGTTTGAACTGACCGGTGCGCAAAAAAAAGTTCTGGGAAATATCATGGACGATCTCGAACGGGACCAGCCGATGAATCGCCTCCTGCACGGTGATGTCGGAAGTGGAAAAACAATGGTCGCGCTCATCGCCCTGCTCACGGCGATTGATAACGGGTATCAGGGAGCCTTGATGGCACCTACCGAATTGCTCGCCGAACAACATTTTCTCAGCCTGAAACCTTTTTGTGAAAAATTGGGCCTCTCCATTGATCTCGCTTCAAGTGCTTTGACAAACGCGGAGCGCGATCGCGTGCGATCGGATCTGGCATCCGGGAATATTCAATTGGTCGTCGGCACCCACAGTCTGATTCAGAAAGACGTGCAATTCAATAAACTGGGGTTGGTGGTGATCGACGAACAGCACCGTTTTGGTGTTCTGCAGAGGGAAGCCCTCGGCAAAAAAGGCTGGCAACCGCATGTGCTGGTGATGACGGCAACCCCCATCCCGCGTTCCTTGGCCATGACGCTTTACGGAGATATGGACATTTGCCAGCTTGATGAAATGCCGCCGGGACGGCTACCAATCACCACCCGCAGGTTTTATGAAAACAGGCGCGAAGAGGCCTACAGCCTGATTGATGGAGAGATAAAAAAAGGCCGACAGGCCTATATTGTATGCCCCCTGATCGATGAATCGGAAAAGGTCGACCTGCACACAGCCACCGAAGTCTTCGAGGGTTTACGCAGACAATACCCGACATGGAAAATCGGCCTCCTGCACGGGCGCATAAAAAACGAAGAACGGCAGGACATGATGCGGGCTTTCAAGGAGGGAACATTGCAGGTGCTGGTCGCCACCACGATCATCGAAGTCGGCATCGATGTGCCCAATGCCACCACCATCCTGATCGAACACGCCGAACGATTTGGACTGGCGCAATTGCATCAGTTACGCGGTCGCGTAGGACGCGGTCAACATCACTCACACTGTCTACTGGTGGCGCACCATCCGATCACGCCCGAGGCCAAACGCCGACTCGATGCCATGGTCAAATCCCAGGACGGGTTTTTAATTGCGGAGGAAGATCTCAATATCAGAGGACCGGGGGATTTCATGGGCACCCGCCAATCGGGACTGCCTTTGTTAAGAATCGCTCATCTGATACGGGATGCGGAGTTTATTGCTCCGGCGCGAAAAGAAGCCTTTGCTCTTGTTGAAAAAGACCCGGACCTGTCGAACCCTGAACACGCCCTGCTGAAACAGGCCCTCCTGCATTATGTGGGAGATCGTGGGGACCTCGCATCGATTTTATAGGAGGCCATCCGTTGTCCTGATTTTGGCCTCTTTAAAAGATTAAAAAATTTTTAGTGGATTTCAGACCGGGAACCTTTTTACAATGAGTGAATAACCGTTGTCATCGTCCCTTATTGCCAAGGCGTCCCAATGAAAAAAACATGTCTCGCAATCGTATTCGCTCTTCTGTTTGGATTTACCAGTCAGGCTCTGGCCTATGAACCGGCACCTCTTCAAGACCTCTCTGGAATCAGTCAAAGCAAGCACCTTTCAAACGATGGCTTCATGGTCGTACCCCAAGGGACACTCTTCACAAAGGATCCGGCCTTCATTATCCTTGCTGACCGTGACGATGATGACGATGATGGTTACAAAAGAAAAAAGAAAAAGAAGAAGCACTGGAAAAAACATCACGACAGTGACGATGACGACGATGATGGCTACCGGGGAAAAAAACACAAGAAACACAAAAAAAACAAGTGGAAGAAAAAACACGGAAAAAAAGGCCACCGTCACTACGATTACCACGATGCAGAATGGAAGCCTTACCACAACCGCCGTCTGCCCAAGTGGGCTCAGGATTGCGGCCTGCCTCCGGGACTTGCCAAACAAAACAAGATTCCGCCAGGATGGGAAAAGAAATGTCGCCGTGGTCACAAATATTATGAACACGAGGATGAATTCAGACGCGATGTTAAAAATGAATACAGGAAAAAACACGGCAACAGACGTGGCGATCAAGGAAAAATGGACACCAATGCTCCGAGTTACCAGACCCTCTACAAAATGGACGATTCAGCCTGCAAGGTAAACGCCATGAAACAGGCAGGCAGTGTGGCGGAAGGTGTCGCCAAAGGTGCCGTCTACGGTGGCATCCTGGGTGCGGCTACCGGTGTCCTGATTGAAGCCGTGCAAGATGGCGGAAATCAGGAACACGGTGCCATTTACGGTGCGACTGGCGGTGCGGCAGGGGGTGCCGTCCTCGGCGGGGTTCTTGCCAGCAACGAATATAAAGACAACTACCGGCAATGCATGCGCAAGCGCGGCCACAAAGTCAACTGACAACGGGCGCGGCAAGGATCGGTGTTAGCTTGCTAACGTCTCTGCCCCAAAAATTGTCGGCGATCAGCTTGAGGCAACCCCCGTGGGCTTTCAAAAACCTGCGGGGTGTCTTCCTTCTCTTTTTGATCCTTCTGCATTCTACCGGGGCAAACGCTGGCGGCCTGACACGCCCCATAGAACATGAATTGGCACTGGAATTAAAACCGCACCTCGGCACTTTATCCGGCGAAGACACCCTCACGCTTTACCCGGGAAAATGGAACCAGCCTTCGTTTGTTTTCCTGCTTCACGGAGAATTTGAAGTCGAACCGGTGGAGATTCCGCATCAGGGTGACTGGAAAATTATCGCGACTAAAACTGACGAAGGCCTGGCTTCAATAAATCGGATCGAAATTTTCAAACCAAAGAACACAGACTGGCCGGATTTTGTTCAGTTTAAATTTCGTTATCGTGGTCCCTTCCTCGACCTTCAGAAAAACGAAGAGAAAAAAACTGCCGTCAGTACCCACACCGTTTTCCTCGACGAAAGTAGTTTGTTTTACCCGGTCATCGAAACCCGCAAAGCCTCGCCACTTGTCATTTTTGAAATGCAGACTATTACCCCGACTGGCTGGCAAGTCGTGAGCGAAGGCAAACGCATCTCTCATATTGACAACGGAGGCCGCATCTCCACCCTTTGGAAATGCGACGACCCGATGCAGGAAATTCACCTCATTTCGGACCGCTATCACGAATACCAGGACCGGTGGGAAGACATCGACCTGCTGGTGTTCCTGCGTCATGAAGACCCGGCGCTGGCAAAGCGCTACCTGGACACAGCAAAAATGTATATCCCGTTTTACCAGCGGCTGATCGGCTCTTACCCGTTCGTTAAATTCGCAGTGGTCGAAAATTCCGAACAGACCGGTTACGGCATGCCCTCGTTCACCCTGCTCGGCTCACGCGTGATCCGTTTTCCCTTCATCCTGCACAGTTCCTATCCGCATGAAATCCTGCACAACTGGTGGGGCAACGGGGCCTACGTCAAAGCGAAAGAAGGCAACTGGTCGGAAGGTCTCACCACCTACCTCGCCGATCATCTCCTGCCGGAGCTTGATGGCAAAGGCGACTCGTATCGGTTTCAGCAGTTGATGAAATACACCAATTACGTTTCCCCGGAAAATGATTTTCCGCTGAGTCAGTTCCGGTCTCGCACCGATATGGCAACACAGGCCATCGGCTACGGAAAACTGGTGATGGTCCTGCACATGCTAAGAAACCGGGTCGGAGAAAAGGCCTTCCTCGATGGTCTGCACGATTTTTATTTCGACAACCTGTTCAAGCGAGCCGGGTACAAGGAATTGAGGGAGGCGATGGCAACTCATTCGCCAGAAAATCTCTCGCAATTTTTCAGGCAATGGATATTATCTGCCGGTGCTCCTCAATTAAAACTGGGCACCGTTTCCACAATAAAAATACTTAGATTCAAATAGTAAGTGCAACTTCTATCGATTGGGAAAGTGGATAAGCTGCGGTAACATCGTGGTTTTTCCCACCGACCAAAGCGAGAGGTGCACCGATGAGAGGTTACACGCAACTTACCCACGAACAA
>JAJDBF010000026.1 GCA_029261535.1 Nitrospinaceae bacterium
CAGCCAGGTGGCATGCGGTGCGCCGGGCATGACTTTACCGATCACGCGTTTGATTTTTTTCAATTCTTCCATGAGGTTGGCATTGGTCTGCAAACGCCCGGCAGTATCCACCAGCACCCGGTCCATTTTGCGAGACACCGCCGCCTGCACCGCATCAAACGCCACCGCCGAAGGGTCTGCGCCGTGAGCCTGGCTCACACAGGGAACGCCCAGCCGGTCCGCCCATGATTGAAGTTGTTCGATTGCCGCCGCCCGGAAGGTATCCCCCGCCGCCAGCAGGACCTGATGCCCGCCGTTCTGCCAGTGTGCCGCCAGCTTGCCGATGGTGGTGGTCTTTCCCGACCCATTAATACCGATGACCAGAATGACAAAAGGCGAATGGTCTGAATAGTCGGGGTCGGGTTCCGGCCTCTGTAGAATCTCCACCATCATGGTTTTGAGACGCTCCATGACTTCATTTGCCTCGCGTATCCGGTTATCGGCCACTTCGGCCTCCAGGGTATCGAGAATTTTGCGGGTGGTGTTGAGACCGGCATCCGAAAGCAAAAGAGCTTCCTCGATTTCCTGTAACAATTCCGGGCCGACTTTGGCGCGACCCTGCACCAGGTTCTCAAGGCTCCCGCTGATATTTTTCCGGGTCTTGGCCAGCCCCTTCTTCAGACGCGAAAAAAAACCGCCTGTTGTCTTTTCCTGTGAACTTTCAGATTCCATAGTGACAAACACGCATCATAAATTCCTGTGATCAAATGTGAGCAAAAGCAAAAGAGCAGTCTAAATTAAAGGAAGAGAAGAAGGAAGGGGCTTGTTAGTTTTGTATCGCGGGTCCGTCAAAAGAGAAAATTAAAACCGGGCCAAAAGAGAGATATCGCCGCGGTTGCTTGCAAAATCGCGAGGTAACAGATTGGAGTCGTTTTCAAGACGCCGGTATTTCAAGGTCAGGGTCAGGTTCTTTAGATAACTCCATTGCTCGATCAACACGCGCGAAACTCCAAACTGATAGCGTTGCAGAGTGTCATCGCGCAGAGCCGTCAAGTTGGCCAGCCGCGTATCATAATTGCGGAAGGTGTAAGCAATATCGATCTCCCCCTGCCAACCCCAGAGCAAAGGCGTTGCCCCCTTTATCTTGACCCGATGATTGTCCCGGTCAAAAGCACTCCCCTGCGTGTTTTCCGTCGAATACTGATAGTCGATGCCGATGCGCCTGGTGTAATTTGAAAAGAAGAAAAAGTGGGCGGCCCCAACCGTGTGGTGCTGGTTGTGACGCAGTTTATTCTGCCAGTTATGGGTCGTTTTGAAAGTGTAATAAAGACGGGACAGGCCAAACTTGGGGTGCATGTGGTTGAAGCTGGGCCCTATATAGTTGATCCCGCTGAAATTCGCACCGTTCACAATGTTATAGATGAAATTGTAATCCATCATCAACTGCATCGTCGGGGTGATCTTATAGGTCGGGCTCATTCCAAAAATTTGGGTGGTCAAATCATACTGATTGAGATCCGAATACACCGTCATGTCGATATCGTAAGAGGCCCGCACAAAAAACTTATTGGAGAAAGAGTGCTTCAGGCTGGACTGGACATTCAATGAAAAAGAAGTGTCGCCCGAATCCGTAGGCAACCCGGCGGGTCGGGCAGTTGCCAGGTTCGGCGTGTTTACGACATTGTCGTCATAAGCAAACGAAGTGCCCAGATTGATTTTCCATTTTTTGCCCGACTCGTTCAGTAGAGTCTGGGCGTTGGCTGGCATCTGAAATAACCCGCACAGCAAAACGCCCATCAGGAGAACACTCCCGCAAACGCCCATATTTTTCTCCATCATTTTTTCAATCTTTCTTAAGTGAGAAATTAAAAATTTTAATCAGAGTGCCCTGCATTGACTATCAGGTTTTGGTTAAGGTGAAGTTTGAACCATTTAAATCTCCACACATCGGACCAACAGAACCCGAAATAGTCGTTCCCGGTTCACCCGTACCAGAAAGGGTGGCCGATCCTGATCCGGTCTCCGTTCCCGACGGGCAAAATCCATCGGCTGTAAATGTTTCCGTGACGGTAAATGAAATCGAGGTGCCGCTAAGAGTACCCGAAATAGTGGAGCGATTGCCTTCGCCATCTGTACACGTCCCCGAGAAATGGATGCCCGAGGAACCCGTTCCGAAACTTATATTGCAGGCGAGGGAATTTGTCCCATCATCGTCAAAAATTGTCCCTGCATAAGTTCCCGAAAGTGTATTGCTGGGGATGACCTGCTCTTCCGCCAGCACTTCTCTTGTTTCCTGCTGAACTTGCTGTTTGATACTATCCCGAACCTCCTGACGCACTCCATCCATGACATCGTCCATCAACTCATCCATTTCAACCGCAACAACAGGAGGAGCTAATAGAAGAACGACCAATATTAAAAAAACCGCATTCCATCCCCGCATACAGCCTCTTTTGTTTCCGTCCCTCCACAGGGGACCAATAAAAATAATAGGTTAGAACTGTGTGTCCGTAATTGTAAAATAAAAGAAGACTCAAGTAAATTCAAACTCTCTTAACTATCAATAGTTTTAACGGTTTTCTCCGCCCGCTCCTTGCGGAGGGCTAACTAAAAACCTATCAAAATTTGATATTCCTTCATTGCAAAAGAGAGCTTGGCATGACTCTAAAATCAAAAACGGGATTCTCAACGGACCGTGCGGTTATTCAAAAAACCGAGTTTTATTATCCCTCACCTTAAAAGGGGAGGGGTTATCAAGTCAATCTCCCCCGTACCCCCGCCTTAACATTCAAAGAGGGGGAGCAGAACTTCAAAATCATGCAATAATCCACTGAAACAAGTGCCCACCGGACCTCAAGTTTTCTTTGATATTTCCCGATACGGGACTTAGAATCCCTGTAGAAATAAAGGGTTATTCGTCATCTCTCATCCTATCGAAATCCTGCATGGAAACTAAAACCCAGAGCACAACAAGCCCTGCCACTCCCGATGAACAAAAAGGTGCGTGCCCAAAGAATATTCTGGTCATCAAGTCCGCCTCGCGCGTTTTTAACAAAGTGCTGGATTTGCTCCGAGCAGAATTTCCGAAGGCCTCGTTTACTATCCTGACCGCCAATCCGGAAGCAATGCAAAACCTGAAAGCGTTTCGCGTTCACCATATTCTTCCACTGTCGGCTGGCAGACGTATCTCACTTTTTTCCTACGGGATTAAAAAACGAAAACATCTGCGCCAGCAAAATTTTGATCTGGCTGTTGTTTTGTACAATATCGAAAAAGGCTGGGGCTACGCCAATGTGGAGTCGCTGGCATGGTCGAGCGGTGCGAATGAACTACGCGGGTACTTCCCCAACGGCTCTTTCAAGCCTCTCACCGCAGGGGCCATCCTGAAAAATACCTTGCGAGAGCAAACAGCCCTGGGCTGGGTCGCCCTCAACATCGTCACTGCGGTATTGCAACTGATCGTTTTTGGAGTCGGCATGGCAGGCGAGGCCCTGCTCAGGCGCATACTTTCCAAACCGTCATCCGCATCCGAAACCCACAGGCCAAAATGAATATCGTTGTCGCCAATTCCGTTGGGGTCGATCAAAACGGCTACCACATCGTGCACGTTCCTTCGCGCTGGTCGCTGGGTGTAAAAAACCACACCAACTGTGGCTACTACCCCTGGGAGCTGGCTTACACCTCAAGCCTACTCAAGCGGGAAACCGATCACCGCGTTAAATTCCTCGACGGTATTTTGAACGGCTGGGATTACGCCACATATTTTGCCCAACTGGAAAAAGAGCAACCCGACTGGCTCATCATGGAAAGTTCGTCGCGCACCTGGGGAGAAGACAAACGCCTCGCCCTCGCCGCGAAAAAAGAATTTGGCACCCGCGTGATTTTTACCGGACAGCACCCCATGGCCCGCCCGGGCGAGGTGTCTCAGGTAGCGGATCATGTCTGCCTCGGCGAATACGAATTTACCGTACTCGATATCATTCGCGGTAAACCAGCGGCAAGGCTCCCCGGTGTCTACCCCAACGAACGCGCTGGCCTGATCGATGTCAACGCCCTGCCGTTTCCGGAAGACAGCGACGTCAGCCGGATGGATTACCACGAGCCCAACTGCGTCTATCGCCAGATTCAAATGTACGGTTCGCGCGGATGCCCGAGGCGTTGCAACTTCTGCGCGGCGGCGACTCTCTATTACGACGAACTCAACTGGCGGCCTCGGGATGTTAAGGACGTGGTCCGGGAGATCGCCACTCTGCACGAAAAGTATCCGGAAATGGAAGGTGCCTTTTTCGATGAAGAGGCACATAACATCCGCCCCCGTTACAACATTGCTCTGGCGCAAGCTATACGCTCCGAAGGGTTGAGTCATCTTAAATACGAAGCCATGTGCGAATACGCATCCCTGGACCCGGAAGCCATGCGTGAAATGAAGCAGGCCGGGTATTACAAAATCCGGTTTGGCATTGAAACGGGAAGTGACGCAGTGGCGAAATCCATGACCCTCGGAAAAAAACACGACCTCAATAAAATGTGGAACATGTTGCGGGTGGGCAAGGACATTGGGCTGATGTTCTACGGTACGATCAGCGTTGGCGGGATGGGGTCAAGCGAGGACGAGGACAAAAAAACCATCGACCTCGTTTATGATCTGACCCGTCTCGGCCTGTTAGATGAAGTTCAGGTTTCGATCAACACGCCCCAGCCGGGAACCGACTTCTACGAAAGCGTGAAAGCCAAAGGATGGTTGAAAGAGATCAAGAGTTACGATGACTTTGACGGCAACGGGCAAGTCTGCGTGAACTATCCGCACTACCCGGCAGAAAAAATCCAGGCCTCCTTCAAAGCCGCACTGGCGGCGTTTGACAGTGGCAGGAAAAAAGCGCGAAGTGCCTCGCTAAAATCTGAACTGGAAAATTCGCTAACCTCCATCACAACCGGCAACCGGGTGCTGACGCTTCGCAGTGTGCGCACCTGGATGATCTCCATCCTGCTCGACGCTTTAAAAATAAAAACCGGGCACCCGACCGATCTGCTCGGACAAAATATCATTCAGGATCAATTCAAAAAACACCCGGCGGTCCGCGTGACCTATTCTTATGGCGAAGGTTTTTTCTCGCCGGAGCAATTTCCATCCGAGCTTGAAAACAAGATCAGGCAAACGGCTTACGACTGGGTGATCGTTCCTATGGCTAACCGTCATGTGGAAGGTTACGCCAATGCACTCGGGGTAGCGCAACGTCTCGGGGCCACGCGCCTTTTAGGGGTGTTCGCTGATGGGTCATCGCGGGAGTTAACCTGAAGGGTCAGGTCGGTTCCGCTTCGGGTTCGGGCTGTTCGATGGAAAACCCCTGAGGAAGATTGCGTTTGGTCATGATGCTGATCAGATTTTTGTCCCGGCAGGAAACTGCCAAATCCATTTTGCCGTCCTTGTTAAAATCCCCCACAACAATCCCCTGTGGATATTCTTCTATCGGGTGCTCCTTGGCAGGATAGGTGAACGTGCCATCGCCAAAACCTATCAGAACAGAAATGGTGTCTTTGGTCGCATTGGATATCGCAAGATCGGGAATATTGTCATTGGTAAAATCATAAGCGGCGGCAAACTTTGGAAATTCTCCTGCGGAAAAATCCTCCAATGCAGTGAACGTCCTGTCTTTATTGTTGAGGATCATGGTGATGGCATGGAAGGAATTGCTGGATGTGAGTAAATCATCATAGCCATCACCATTGGCATCGAGGTTAATTATCGTCAGCGGCTGTCGTCCTCCTTTAAATAATTTTGAAGGAAGGAACTGCCCTCCGCCTTTACCCCAGAACAACTGAATCCCTGTTCTTCCCGTTCCGGCCAGAGCCACCGCCAGATCGAGAAGACCATCCTTGTCGTAGTCACCCGTCACGATTCCTGTAGGCTGGCCTTTGACCGGATGGTGCTCCGGCTCGCTAAACTTACCGTTGCCTTTTCCCCACAGAAAAGCAATCTTGTGAAAGCGAAGCGAGACCGCAAGATCGGTCAATCTATCGCCATTAAAATCTGCCGCAGTGAGATTGATCGGAATTTTTCCGGGCTTCAAAATCACTCCCGAGTTGCGAAAAGAATTGCCGGTGTTAATGAAGGTGTAAATCGTCTGGTCTTGATAGTTCAACTCGGCAAAATCCGGAAGATTGTCGTTGTTGAAATCACCCACCGCGATACAGATCGGGTCGGCCCCGGTTTTCAGCGTGATTCCATTCTGGAAGGTACCATCGCCATTGCCTTTAATATAAGAAAGGGTGTGTTCACCACTGTTCGTCACCAGCAGATCGAGATTGCCATCACTATTGAAGTCTTCTGTAACAAGGAAGGAAGGTTCTTTGCCCGTCTCAGCGATGCCGGATAGAAGAAACAGCCGGGGAATTTTGATTTTCTTTTTGGGAGGTTTGGACTCGGAACAACCCGACACACCCAGGCCGAACAAAATCACCAGGAAAAAAAGAAAAAACCTTTTTAAAAACATAGTATCGCCTCAGGGAAAGCAGGAGAATATCATACCGCCCATCTCATCACAACGAGACCTTTGCAAAAGTGTTTTTTGAGGGACTGAAAAGCGGAGGTCGCACTTCCCTGTTCAAGAACCGCTACTCGCGTTCTTGAATGTGACACATTACATCAAAGAGCTGTCATTCTGAACGGAGTGAAGAATCTCGCCTTTGCTTTTGATTTTAGGGCTATGCACAGCTCTCCTTAACAACAAGAATCCAAGGCCGGTCAAACCGACGTTTGATCCGGGTTCTTCGGACTTTGAGGCGAGTATTTTTCGTCCGGCTTTACGGCCTCACGGTAAAAATGATCGAGCATGCCTTTAAAGATGTAGGTGTGAAACCTTTTCATGAATCCCCAGTACAAATGGCCCCAGAAACGGTAGGGAATAAAATGAGCTTTCAAGGTGAGCCTGGTATTTCCGGATGGCAAATGCAGAAGGCTGAATTGGAGCCAGGAAAATCCAGGCGACATCAATTCCGCCCGCAATAATAATTCCTGCGGACGTACCAGGTTTTCCACACGCCAGAAATCTACGGAATCCCCGAGGCGCAATTCCTGCTCGTCTCGCCTGCCACGATGCAATCCCACGCCTCCCAGAAAGCGATCGATCCATCCGCGGATTTCCCACAGGATGTTGCCGTGCAACCAGCCGTGATGACCTCCGATCCGGCACACAATGTCGAACACTTTTTCAGGGTCGGCCGGTATCACCAGCGAATGCACGTCAATCACAAACTCAGCCGATTCATATTCGCAAATCGGCATCAGGTCGGACATATTTTCCGGCGGCACATCACTCCAGTGTGAAAACACTTTTCGATTTTTTTCTTTTTCCAACGCCCAATACACCGCCGTGTCAAAATCCAACGGCTCGAAGCGCAACAGGTCGCGCACCCGATTATCCGGACACACCACATCGGTGTGAAGGCTTTCCACCAGCAGAGCCACAATATTCACCGGCACCGGGCTGATCATATGCATCCACCAGGCAAAAATACGGCACAGGGTCGATACCGGCAAGGGAAACCAGAACACGTTGATGAACCCGATCTTGCGATTCATGATTTTCGCAAACCGTTTCACCAGTTCACGGTAAGTCAGGACATCCGGACCTCCAATGGGATATTTACCCGTTTTAAGACCAGGAAGTTCCAGCATGCCAACCAGATATTTAATGACATCCCGAATAGCGATCGGTTGGCATTTTGAGTTGAATTCGGAAAGAAAGGGGATCCAGCGATGATGCAAGACCAGCGACTTGATCATTTCGTAGGAGGCACTGCCGGTGCCGAGGATCACGGCGGCACGCAATCGCACCACTGTGCATTTCGCTGAGGATAAAATCGCTCCCACTTCTATGCGACTTGAAAGGTGCGATGAAATATGGTCACTGGCTTCCCCGAGACCACCGAGGTAAATTATCCGTTTCAATCCACAGGTGTCAGCCGCATCAACAAAATTCCGCGCCACTTCTTTTTCAGCCCCGCTGAATTCCTGCTTGTCGAGACGCAAGCTGTGCATCAGGTAATAGGCGACCTCCATCCTCTCAAGGGCGCGATTCAACTCTTCGGGATGACGCGCATCGGCATAAACAAATTCCAGATTGGGATGCTCCAGAACGGGTGCCAGCCCCTTGTTGCGCAACATGCAACGCACCTTGTAGCCGCGATACAACAGTTCCGGAACAAGGCGGCGCCCAACGTAACCATTGGCCCCTGTAACCAGAACACGGGTCCCCGCCGGAAGGGGCGCGGTGGGAAGGTCATCGGTGTAATGATAATTGACTTTTTCAGGATCCATAGTTTCATCCTTGATCGTGGAAAACTAAAATCTGATTGACCACCTTCAATATGAAGACTTATCGTAAAACCTGCAATGCATCCGGATAATGTATTTGCCAATCAAAAATCCCTATCAGGCTCGATTGCAGAAAAAAGGGTTGTGACGATTTTCTTCTCCGACCGTCGTGGCCGGGCCGTGCCCCGGATGCAGGACCGTCTCTTCTGACAAGGACAACAGCTTGCCGGTAATGGATCGATACAAATCACGCCAGGAAGAATTGGCACGCCCCATGGAGCCCGCGAAAATGCAATCTCCCGAAAAGACAGTGTTATTGATTTTATAAGACACCCCGCCGGGAGTGTGGCCGGGAGTGGACAACGTCTCGATGGTCAACCGCCCCACGGAAAAACTGCCCTCATCTTCAATCAGCCGGAGGTCGCGACTGCCGCGCGGTTTCGGTTCACGACTGCCAATCCAGGTCGGACAATTAAACGCCTTGTCCAGTTCGCCCAATCCCCAGGCATGGTCCGGGTGATTGTGGGTCAGTAGAATTCGCGTCACCTGCACATGTTTTTCCTTCACTATTTTGATGATGGTCTCCGGGTTGGCCCCGGTGTCAATCACAGCAGACTCTTTCGTATCGGGACAGGTCACAAGGTAGCACTTCACCGGATAAGGTCCCATAAACACTTCCATGCAAGACAGATCAAATGAAGGATCGGGCCAAGGCGGTTTGGGAACCCATTGTTCCCTGGCAATTTCAAGCAAAGCCACCGCATCCAGGCTCAACACATCCGCCAGTTGTGTTACCTGTACGTCCGTTGGAATCAATTCATAGCGTTCCATGCGGTCAATTTCTGCGACCGGCAAGCCCACCGTATTTGCGAGGTCCTTTTGCGACATGGCCTTGCCATCGCGCGCTTTTTGCAAAATGTCACCAAACTCGTCTTCAAGAGCTATAGTCATCGTCATTCCTTATAGAAAGGTGCGCCCAGTATAACAGGGCCGTCTCCGGAAACCCCGCCCGGTCTGCCCCCTTCCCGGTCGGGAAAAATTCCTTTCCATCTTCCCTTGCGTTCCGCCCAGCCGTGGGATATGGTTCTAGTTTGCCTTCGATCCAGACGGCAATTTTTATAACGATCTTGGTGCCGGATCACCGGCTATTCAATAGAAAACATGGAGTGAACATGCCCGATCTGACCCGGGAAGAAGTCGAAGAATTGCTCGATAAATTGCGGGAAATCCGCGAACGAGAAGAAGAGGAAGCGGAGCAGGAAGCCTCTGCCGAAGCTGAAGAGGAAACATCTCAGTTGGAAGAAACAACTTCCGATGAAGACGAAGCTGGAGAGGGTGAAACCGCTGAAGGCGAAAAAGAAGATGCCGAGGATGAATCAGAAGCCTCTGCTGAAGATTCTGAATCTGACGACTCTGACTCCGAAGAGGACGATGACGAGGAAGAAGAGCCCGAAGAAGAGCGCCCTACTCTTTCCGGGCTAGACCTTGCAGGACTCGATCTATCCGGCTTGCAGTTTTACGGCATCGATCTGATCGAAACCAACTTGAAAGGCAGTAACCTGCAGGACGCTGATCTGTCAGAATCCAACATGGAAAATACCGAGTTGAGTCAGGCCAATCTTCAAGATGCCACCCTCATTGCCGCCTGCCTGAAAGGTGCGAAGCTGACCAAAGCCAATCTCGAACGCGCGGACATGCGCAAATCAGAATGCCATGAAGCTGATCTGGTGGAAGCCAATATGGTGGAAGCGCAATTGGGAAAATCCAAATTCATCCGGGCAGTGCTGACTCAGACCAATCTGACCGGAGCCGATCTCAACCGTGCCAACTTCAAAGGTGCGGACATGAGCCGTGCCGACTTGTCGGATTCACGAATGGCCGCCGCCAATTTTTTTGAAGTCAATTTTACAGAAGCAAACCTGACGCGAGCCCAGATCAAGGGAGCCCGCATGGCCCAGGCATTGTTCAAGGATGCCAAAATGATGCGTGCCGACCTCACTGGTGCTGACCTTTCAGACAGTAAAATTCTGGATGTCGATCTCAGTCGGTCCAGGTTCAACGGCTCCATTTTAAGACGAGCTACATTGGACGGATCAAACCTGAGCGAGTCGGTACTGGATATCGCTGATTGTCATCAAGCCAGTTTTGTCGATGTCATTTTGGAAGGGGCCAAGATGCAGCGCATCAAATTGAACGAAGCCAATATGAAAAATGCAAAACTCGCCGGGGCCGATCTCACCCGCGCCCGACTCCAGCAGGCGAATCTGGAAAGCGTTGATTTGAGCGGCGGGATTTTACAGGGAGCCGATTTTTCTGAAGCGTTATTGGAAAATGCCGATCTCAGTCGGGCCAATTTGAAAGAAGCCATCCTGACCCATGCCCGAGCTAAAAATGCCTTTTTCCCCGGTGCCGATTTAAGACAAGCCCAGGCAGAGAAAGCGGATCTGGAAAACACCGATTTCGCAGGTGCCCGGCTCAATCGTTCAAACTTCAAGGGAGCTCGGCTGGCAAACGCGGATATGCATCGTTCAGCACTTGATCATGCAGATTTCACCAACGCCGATCTCAGCCAGGTCAATCTGAACGGTGCCAAACTCTATCGCGCCAACCTCACCGATACCAATACCAAGGGCGCGACATTTGACAAGGCCGACCTCAATGAAGCCGAAGGGATTAAGGGATAGGTTTTTCGCAGGGTGGGTTTTCTTCCTGGCGGGTAAGACGCAACCTGTTATTTAAACGACAGGATGGAACCGGCTTTCCTGAAAAATGAAAGCACGCCGGAATCATTTTTATCCTGACGGGAATTGCGCTTTTTAACTGCAACCTTCTTTACTTTCTTCTGACGTTTTTTCTTCGCGACTTTTTTCTTCTTCCTGACCTTCGCCTCTTCAGTCTCTTCTTCATTTAACTGATTCCAATGCCAGACATTCTCAAGGTGAGCCAGGTCGCCATCTTTTGGATTGCCTTTTTTCACTTCCACCAATGGAAACGGCTCGCTGAATAAATCATCAAGATGCGGACCGGCAGGCGTTCCAGCCTGCTTGATCCTTCCAGCAGGTGAAGTGCTGGCGGGATCCCAGTCAAACCGGTTGGCTCCGCTGGCAAATTCAAGATCAATAATATTGTTGATGGTGCGTTCCACCGCCAACGCATCGCGATCCTTACCCGTGTCGCCCAGTTCCTGACTCAGCGTCAGGCCGGTAGCACGATCTGTAATGAAAAAGCGTCCAATAAGAATTTCGATATTGTCTTCACCGGTCAGCGTGCCATTGAAAGATCCAAAAATATCACCGCTACCTCCTTGCGTCAGATTGGCGATGTGCAGGGAGTCGGTTTCAAAAAACGAGATGTCTCCGCCACCGGAGTTGGTGATATCCAAAGTTCGTATGCGCGTTTCGATGGGGTTGGCTTCTGTGCCGAAACCGTTTGTCGTCCGCGCAAACAATCCGCCGGTAGCGGCAATGATATCTTCCCCGCCAATATCGCCACCGTCGATCACCGCGCCGCCAACATTCAGGTGAATCGCCTGCGCCGAACTGCTACCGCTGATGAGTTGTCCCAGCGTCAGGTTGCCCGCCGTGTTGAGTCGCAATGTTCCAGCACCCGCATTCAAGAACGCGCCATTGTTGAAGGCGATACCACTCAAGGTGCTACTCACCACCACAGTACCGTTGGCCCTGAACCCACCGACAAACTGAATCATGCGTGATGTCGACAGGCTGAAGGTTCCGCCCACGTTGGATGTGCCGAGCCGAACCGTTTGTCCGTTATTCGTTAAATTTGAGATCGCAACATTTCCACCCGCGCCGGTGAACAGGCCAAGCGTACCGCCGAAAAAATTCCCGGCCTGGTTCAAGGTGATGCCTTGCCCGGCACCGCTGGAACGGAGCATCGTGTTGACTTGCGACACCAGTGCGTTTTGGATACTGAGTGCACCTGCGGTGACTGCGTTAAACCCCTGCGTAATATTTTCCGAGTTGATGGTGACACTCCCCAGCGTCAAGTTGCCGGTAGTGCTGTCTCCCAAATTGAGAGTGCCCGCGCGGAGTAAAGCCAGCTCTGTCGCATCAACGGTCATGTCGCCCATGCCCGTGCCAACGCCCAAAGTCCCTCCGTCTGATGTGCCAAGGGTGAGCGTGCCGTTGTTGGTCGCAGTCAACACATCGTTGATGACCACATCATCTGCTGACACATTCAGGTTGTTGAAGGTCGACTGATTGTCAAAGGTGGCGAGCCCTTGGGAATTAAGATTCACCGTACCGATGCCTGCACTTTGCGCGCCGGTCACTGCATCGACGAACACCGCACCGCCGGTAGTGGAACCTGCGGTTAATTTGGACGTTGTGATTTTCTGTAGCTCCGTTCCGTCTAATGTAAGACTGCAAGCCCCGCCGCAATTGGTCGCACCCAGACCCACCGTGCCGTTTTGCGAATCGGCTACCGTCATCGTTCCGCTTCCGGTGGTAACCGCCGTACCGGCGAGGGTCACATCGGACGCGGTGATATTGAGATGACCGTTGGTGGTGTTGAAGGTGCCTGTCGTTTGGTTGAACGTGCCGGTTCCGTCGGCGTTCACATCGGTATTGATTGCAAGATCACCGTTGCGCGTGAAGTTACCATTGACGGTCATGCCATTGTTGGTGCGGATGGAACTGCCGTTCATTTGCGTTGCACCGGTTAATGACAGGTTGTCCAGTGCCGTTGCACTGCCAACATTGCCGCCAAGAATATTTAAACCCGTACCTGAGTTCAGGGTAAGTGCCTGTGCTCCATCGACATTTCCAGCAAGCGAAAGATCACCACCTAATGCACCGGTGGATAACTGCACCGCTCCAGTTGTGAGGGAGACCGCGTTGTTAAAGGTAAGGGCGGAATTATTTGTGGTGATGTTGACCCCGGCAATCGTTATCGCCCCATTAACCGTCAGCGATCCGAAGGAAGAGTTCGCGCCATTGAAAGTCACCGACGTTCCATTGAGCGTGGTGCCAACGGTGTTGGTGACATTGTTTAACGTGATGCCGCCTGTGTTGTTGCCGAACACCAGACCGCCGGATAGGATCTGTCCCAGTTCCGTATTGTCGAGACGTAGGCCGCCCACAGCGCCGCCCAGGCTCATGGCCTGATTCTGTGATGCAATGAGAGTGGTGATGCCCCCGCCGGAATTTAAAGTTCCGGTCAATGAAAAGTCCTGCGCGGTTATGGTGAGCGCATTGCCTCCGGTAGAAAGCGCACCCGACTGTTGAGTGAAGGTACCGCCGCCTGTGTTGTCGGCATCGGCGTTCAAGGTGAAACCGGAGACATTATTCGCCGTCACGCTTCCATTAAGCGTGATGCCGTTGTTGGTGAGGAGTGATGCTCCGGAAAAAGTGGTCGTACCGTTCACCGTCAAACTGTTCAATCGCGTGTTCGCACCAACGGAACCACCGAAGACGACATTTCCGGTTCCGGAGGTGAGCGTTAAATCCTGTCCACCGTCAACATTACCGCCCAACGTCAGGTCGCCACCACCCGCGCCGGTGGACAACTGAACGGCTCCAGTCGTAAGAGAGACCGCGTTATTAAAGGTAAGGGCAGAGTTGTTGGTGGTGATGTTAACCCCGGAAATCGTAGTCGTCCCGTTGACCGTCAGCGACCCGAAGGAAGAGTTCCCGCCGTTAAAAGTAACCGTCGATCCGTTCAAGGTTGTGTTCAATGTGTTGGTGACGTTGTTTGCCGTGATCGCGCCTGTGCCGTTGCCAAAAATAAATCCGCCGGTGGTGACAAAATTCCCAAGTTCCGTATTGCTGAGACGAAGACCACCCGTCGCATCGCCTAGGCTCATCGCCTGATTCTGCGAGGCAATGATAGTGGTGATTCCGGCCCCGGAATTGGTACCCCCCGCAAGGTTGATGTCTTTTGCCGTGATAGAAAGATCATTGCCGCCAGTCGTTGAAAGAGTGCCCGACTGCTGATCGAAGGTACCGGCACCGGTGTTGTCCGCATCGGCGTTCAAGGCAAGTCCGGCGCTTGCGGTGACGTTACCATTAAACGTGATGCCGTCATTGGTAGCGAGCGTGGCTCCGGCAATGGTTGTCGTTCCGGTAGCAGACAAGCTCTTGAGCGTGGTGGTGCCGCCCACCGCACCGTTGAGCGCGATGGAACCCGTGCCGGAATTGAGCGCGAGGTCCTGCGCCCCATCGATAGTGTCAAACGAAATGTTGCCGCCACCTCCACCCGTATTCACATTCACCGCGCCGGTGTCGAGAGTTACACCGCTGTTAAACGTCACATCACCGTTGGCTGTTGTGATGTTGATGCCACTGAGCGTGGTGTTACCAGTAACGTTGAGAGATGCGAGGGCTCGAGTGGAACCCACGTTACCATCCAGGTTAACGCTCCCCGCGCCGGAGTTGAGGGTCAGCCCCTGCACTCCCGCCGTTGCCGCATCGACTGTGTCGTTCAAATTGATCGTGTTGCCGGTGGTGGTGATGCTGAGCGTATTGTCGAGAGTGACGTTTCCATTTACCGTCAGTGACTTCAAGGCGGCCGTATCGCCGATGTTACCGCCGAGGTTGACCGACCCGGCATTGAGCGTCAGCGTTTCCACACCCGCCGTGCCAGCGTTCACCGTGCCTTGAAAGTTGGTGTTGCCAGTCGTAGTGACGCTGATGGAGTTGGCTATCGTTGTGTTACGGGTGACATCAAGTGACGACAACGCGGTGGAACTTCCCACGTTGCCACCGAAGATCGTAGACCCTGTGCCGGAGTTCAGGGTCAACGCCTGCGCTCCGTCGACGGCACCATTAAGAGTCAGGTTGCCAGCACCCGCACCGGTAGACAATTGCACCGCGCCATTGGTGAGCGACAAGGAATTATTAAATGTCATGTCGCCATTGTTGGTGGTAAGGTTCACCCCGGCAACCGTGGCTGAGCCATTGACGATCAGACTGTTGAAGGTGGAACCGGTGGTGGAAAACTGCACCGTGCTACCACCGAGAGTGACACCCTTTGCAAGGTTAGCGTTGTCCACCACAAGCGTTCCCGATCCGGCACTGACACCAAGATTGCCGGAAGTGATGCGCCCAAGCTCCGCATTATCCAGACGAAAACCCTTGCCGGTATTGGCCGCCGCCAGGTCAATGCCAGCGGAGGTAGATGACGTGATGGATGTGGCTCCGGCTCCACTGTTGATGTTTCCAGTCAGCGTCAGGTCGGAGGCTGTGATGTTTAAGTCATTGCCCAGACTATTCAGTGTTTTACCCGAGGCAATTGTGAGGGCACCGCCATTGGCGTTGGAATCAACATTCATCGTGAAGGGTCCGGCACCTGTGAAATCAGCAGAACTGTTCAGAGTCAGACCATCGAGTGCGGTGAGTAAATTGCTGGCAAAGAAAATTTTTCCCGTGCCGGCGTTGATCGCATTTGCTGATCCCTGAAGCGTCACATTATTATTGAAAGTCAGATTGCCGTTGGTGGTGATGTTGTCATCCAGAAAAACCCCGTTGGCCCCGCTCAAGGTCAACGCACCCGCCCCGACAATACCTGTCGAAGTTCCTTTAAGAGTCAGACTCCCGGCAGTAGAATTCAAAACAATTCCCCCGACCAGATTCAAGCCATCGGAGAACCCTGCGCTGGAAGTGTCGTTAAAATTATTGAAATCGCCATCGAGCGACAGGTTGCCATTTGATGTCAAACTGGAATTAACATTGACCCCGCCAAACGCTTCAACGGTAAGTGCTGTATTGGAAAAGTTGGAGACACTGTTTCCAAAAGTAACCGAACCTTCGGGAAAGATAATGGGAGGGAATCCAACGATCTCCACTTTGGGGCTGAGTGCCCGTAAAGAAGTCATGCCCGTGACCATTGGACCGGTAGTGATTCCATCTACATTGATACTGCGTGCACGCCCCTCCAACGCCGTGGAACCACCGATGATGAGATTACCGGCTGTAATATTTGACAACTCGGTGTTGCTGAGATCGAGATCGCCCGACGTATCTGTACCCAGACTGATGCTACCGCCATCACTTCCAAAAATGGACACGGTACCTGCACCCACATTCAGTTTACCGAGTGTCATATCGGTACCGGCTTTTAAGGTAAGGTCTCCACCAGCAGTGCGGATTTCATCATTGATGTCGTTAAAAACAATGTTCCCATTTTGAGCGGTCATCGTAACGCGATTTCCAGAAGTTTGTTTAAGATCTAGCAGATTATCAATCATATCTCCGATGATAATATTATCTTCCGCAAGCAAGTTAATGTTTGTGGTTGCGGAAAGAGCTTCCATTGCCAACTCTGAAATGGTGAAAGAGACGGCTCCACTGCCGCTAGCATTAATATTTGGGAGTTGTCCATCGCCGGGTTGACCTGAAGGAGGTGACGTTGACACTATCGTTATATCCGTTGGATCAAGTAACAGCATCCCCGTTTCACCATTAGTTGCGGTGGTGTCGACGTAGCCGTTGAAGAAGAGCGTCTCTTTGCCGGAGACTTCGACGAAGCCGCCATCGCCTGAGATCGCGCCGCCTCTTGCCCGCACCCGTCCCAGAAAATAATTGCGTCGGTCCGCCCAGAAAATAGTGCGTCCGCCATCGCCGGTGTTCACTGCGTCGGCCCAGATTTTTGTATCGGCCCCGACAAAGGTATCCGTCGCGTTTTGCACAACACCGTTACCCTGATAGTCACCACCGAACAACAGTGTGCCGCCACCGCTGTCGCCCGAGATGTCGATGAAACCGTAGTCATCGAGAAACACGCGGTCGCCCAGCACATGGATAATACCGCCGCTCTCACCGTCACCATAACCGGAAGCGTCGAGTGTGCCGGTAACATTGACCGTGCCGGTCTCGCCGCCCATCAAATAAATTTCGCCGTTCTTTTGCGCGATGGAACGCGCCTGTATCAGGCCGGACATGTTAATCGCATGATCGACCAGATCACGCGCAGAATTCACGCCGAGCGTCACGCGTCCGCCATCCGCGAAGATTTGTCCGCTGTTGCTGACCAACGAGGTCAAGGCTTGACCATTTGGCCCGAACACCTGTTCGGTGATTTCAGAATCGAGCCCAAGGTTCACCAGTTGATCGCCGTATAGATCGAGGGTGAATGTTTTTCCGGAAACGAGCGACACCTGGCCCAACTGCGCGTTGATGATTCCGCTGTTTTCAACACCCGGCGCGACGAAGGCCAACAACCCGCCTTGCCTCACGGTGATACTGCCGCGATTGATCACCGAACTACTAAAGGGTGAGGCGATGTTGAAGTTGTAACGACCCGCCATGAAATCCTGATTGCTGATATCACTGGTGGTCGCGACCAGTCCGTTGACATCCACCCGCGA
This sequence comes from Nitrospinaceae bacterium, assembly GCA_029261535.1. Taxonomy (GTDB): domain Bacteria; phylum Nitrospinota; class Nitrospinia; order Nitrospinales; family Nitrospinaceae; genus Nitronauta. The sequence continues at coordinate 17,619 of JAJDBF010000026.1, forward strand.
GCCTTGCCCGAACAAAATGCCGTTGGGATTGACCAGGAACAGGCGACCGTTGGAGGTGAGACTGCCAAAAATTTTCGACACCTCGCCGCCGGTGACGCGACTGAGGTTGACCGAATTTGCAGACGGCATGTCGAAGTTCACCTGCTCGCCCGACTGGATATTAAAATTGATCCAGTCGATGATGGCGCGTTCGGACTGTTGATTGATGTTGAGGGACCCGGCACCGCTCGATTGAATAGTCGCGTTTCCGCCCTGCACGGTTCCGCCGGTGGGCAGGGCGTGTAGTTGCTGAGGGGACAACCCGACCAGAAGAGACAGGAGCGTCACCCAAAGGTGCACACACGAGGGCGCACAGAATTTGATAGGACGCAAGAGGGAGGGCTTGCGTCGCCGCGATTTGGTAGTAAGACTCATTCGGTTTGTCATTTTATTCTTAGCGGATAAAAAACGCGAAAATGCAGTCTGCATAAGGCATAACCTCGTAACAAGGTAACGTAAGATTTTACCGGTTTTATTATTAATTGCGTTTCGTCCCATTTATCAATCCTTCTCGCTTGCGCATCAGTACCGCGCCGTCAGGCCAAAAAACAGGCGTGCGTCGCGGTCGCCTTCGGAGGCTACAATTTCATCGATTGGGATGCCCAACTCACCGTAGCCGGAGAGCCATTTTGTAAACGTGGCGCGCACTCCGGCACCGGAAGATTTCAAGTCTTCAAAAAAGTCCATGCGGTTGAACTCGTGTTTGTGAAACACCGCGCCGTAGTCGAAAAACAAATAGGGTTGCAGACTTTTCAGCCAAGCCTTGTTCAAAGGGTGCGTGTACTGCAACTCCAGAATGAGAGCCAGGCCGCCGTCTCCCGCAATCTCGGAGGAGTCGTAGGCTCTTAAAAAACGCGGCCCTCCGGCGGTGAACTCCTGCGATGCCAGCATGTCATCGAACCCTGCCTGCCACTGTGTCGACAGCATGAGATTCCAGCGCGGAGCCAGTCGTTGTAACCTGGTCATCTCCCCTTCCAGCCGAGTAAATTCGCTTCGTCCAAATTCACGCGACAGCACGGCGGAACCCGTCTCCCGTGCGCCGAAAGCATTCACGCCCTGAGTGATGCGCGCGCTGATGATATTGATACCCTGCCAGCGGTCGGCAAAATCAAAGAGGAGTCCGGCGCGAAGGTAGCGGACGCGATCCTCGGCGGTGGTGATTCCAAGTAGCGTCGTTTCAGAATTGATCAGGCCAAAACCAAAAGTCGCCGTGAGGTTACGCTCGCGTGTTCGCCAGATGGGATGCGACAATTGCAAGCTGAATGAAGAGCTGTCGCCCTCGACCTGGAACACTTCGAGTCCGCCACCCGGCTCGGATGATGCCAGCGATCCGGCGATGAACAAGCGCGTGCCTTCGATCGTGACCGGCAGATCAATCGAGCCGCTGAAGTATTGCAGTTCATCCGTCTCGGTGGTCAGGATGCCGTTCAGTTGCAAACGTTCATAAAGTTTTAGCAGGCTGTTGGCGGAAATGCCGGCGTTGAACTGGATCGGTCCGTTAAATTGCGAGCCTCGATTGTTGAAGCCGAGATGCGCGTTGACCGGCTTGTGCTCTAGAATAATCGTCAACTCTGCCGTTCCGGGACGAGTGTCGGAAGGTTTCAATACCGAGCGCGCCCGCATGCCAGGCTGGTCATTGATGAGGAGCAGGTTGCGTTCCAGAACAGCGGAATTCAGCGGTCGCGATTGCAGAATGCGTTTGCGAAATAATTTGAGTACGCGCGTGGGCCCGTGCGGCTTGCCCTGAAAAGTCACCTTGTCGATGAAGCCCTCGATCACCTTCAGCCGCACCTCACCTTTCGCGCCGACTTTTTGTGGCGGCACCAGCACCTGGCTCAGGATAAAACCATCGTTCCGGTATTTAGCCGTCAGAGCATCGGCGAGGTATTGAATCACTTTCAAATTAACCGAGCGATCGAGATAGCGCCGATAAATTCGCCGAAGTTCATCGCGCTTGTACGCCGTAACACCGTCAAGTTTGATCCGGCGCAGAACGAAACGGACCTCTGACTTTTTCTTCTTTTTCTCAAGGGTCGGTCTTCGCGGCTTGGGAGCCTGCTTTTTTGGTTGGGATTTCGGCAGGACAGGACGTTCAAAACGCTTGTCAAAACGTTCGGGTTCCACCGTGCGCGGCAGAATCTGAGCGTAGGCGGAACCGGGAACCAACACCTGCAAAACCCAGATCATCATCACTGAAAACAAGAAAGCTGATGCCGGACAAAGTGATATATTTTTTCGAGGAAATGACACTACCGGAGGGCTCCGCAAGAATTGCGCCGGTTAATTTTTGAACGGTAGAAGGCGTGGTGCGCACCCGCCCTTCTATGGATTTCCTATCGACTTTTTACCAATTCAGCTTGAACCGGGTCGGCAGGAGGTCCTTAAACCGTTCTTTTTATTAGTATTAATAGCAAGGTTGATGCCAAAGGAGGGCGCTTGCAGGAGGGTGAATTCCCATTACATTTCAATGAGTTAGCGAGGCTTGTCCGCTGGAGAAAAGCGCACCTTTGCCGGGGAGGCAAATTTTTCCCTCAAGCCCTTATTTTTTGCCGGTTTAAGGTGAGAGGTTTGGGTAACCCAAAAAAGCAAAATCCAGGGCGAGATTCTTCACTTCGCCTTGCTTCGTTCAGAATGACATGCGATGGATTTCTTTCAAGAACCGCTATTCACGTTCTTGAATTCCCAAACCAAAATCAAAAGCAAAGGCGAGATTCTTCTTTTCGCTCCGCTTCATTCAGAATGACGGGCGGAGGTTTTCTTTTTTTGCTCATCCTCTGCTAACCGCAAGGTCCGCCGTGCGCGGAGCACCCGCCAGGTGGAGGAGTCAGTCTTTGATATCGAAGTCTTCTTGCTTAAAATCATATTTTGAAAAATAGTGACGCAGATTGCGCCGGGCTTCTGCCAACCCTTTTACATGACCGCGCGATTTTTCCAGCGACTCGGCTTTTTTCATGTGGATGATGGCATTGGCACCATCGCCCAGCCGATCATACACTTCACCGATTTCCATGTGAGCCTGTGCATCGTTTGGGTGGGCTTTCAACTGAGCTTCAACCTGGTTCAGTTGGTTTTTTAGCTCCTTGCGGGTTTTCGGAGTAGAGTCGCGCAGGCGTTGAAGCTCGGTATCCAGAAATTCCTGAAGCTTCTGGATAAACACGCGCGTCATTTCCTGACCGATTTCCTTGACCTGCTGGCCCATCGGCTCTGTCGGTTCATTCGCCTTGCCTTCATTGGCAAATGCGGGTGATGACAAGGCAACAATACAGGCGAGACAACCTGCGAAAAAAAGAATTGAAAAACGAATCATGAAAATTCCTTTCGATGGTGGTTCAGCCCTCTCTCCTGTTTATTGTCTCTTAAATAATCGCTTGTGAATACCCCGGATTTTCTCCTGATACAAACAAAAAAAAAACCGCGCCGTTTAGGCGCGGGCGTTATTTGATGTAAGAAAAGATCAGACAGCGTTCATCATGTCGTCCATTTCATAGGCATCCTCAAACTCTTCGCCCCACACCGACCCATCATCAACCAGTTCGGTGTAGTCATCGAACCAATAGGCTTCCGGATTGCGCTTGAATACCATGAAGCGTGCGGAGTTCTGATTGTTCGCCGCCCGCTGGTAACGGAAATAAATATTTTTCTCCGTCATTCCAACGCATTCAATTTTTCCAGACTGGTGCGACATGACAAACCGCGCGCGCTTGCCGAGGCCGGAACAAAAGGTACGGGCTTTTTCAAAAATTTCATACGCCCTTTCAACCGGCATGGTGTAAGGCTTGTTGCCCAGGGTTGGCCGACAATGAAAAACATAGTACGGCGGCACCCCGATGAAAGACAACTGGTTGAACAAAGCCCCGAGCACTTTCGGATCATCGTTCACGCCGGTGATCATCGGTGTCTGATTGACCACGATCGCGCCGGATTCCATCAGGAACGTCAGACCGCGAATCGCTTGCGGGGTCAATTCTCGCGGATGATTGAAATGCGCCATGATGTAGATGCGGTTCATGCTCGTACTGTATTTACGAAACATCTCGCGCAGACTGTCGTCATTGTAAATGCGCATGGGATTGAACGCAGGAATCTTGCTCCCGATGCGAATGATCCGAACGTGTTCCACTTCCCTGAGCTTCTGAATGATTGGCTCCAGCTTGGAAGTCGACATGATAAGAGGGTCGCCACCAGTCAGCAAAACATTATTGATTTCCTTGTGCTCGCGAATGTAGGCCAGCCCCCCAGTGATGTCTTTAGTGACCTCATCGTTGTCGTCCATGAACAGACGCTTGCGAAAACAGAAGCGGCAATAAGCGGCGCACACTTCGTTGACCAGAAGCAGGGCCGTCGAATCGTATTTATGCTCGATCCCTGGAGCCACCGTGTATTCCTCTTCGCCAGAGGCATCCAGTTGTCCCCACTCCTCAAGCTCCTGAACTTCAGGAATAACAATCCTTCGGATAGGGTCCTTCGGATCATTCCAATCGATGAGCGAGTTGTAATAATCATTGGATCGGAAAATAAACTTATCGTTCACGTCCGCCAGTTGTTCGCGCTCATTGTCGCCGAGCTCAGACACCTGATGAAGACGGGTGAGATATTTTGGCTTTTTATCGGAAAATTCAGTTTGAGTGTTCAAACGGTTCATAAAAACACCTTTTGAAGTGGAGTTCCCGAAACGGCAGGACACTCCGATGAACTTTACCGGGCATCCTGTAATAGCAACCCCCGGCACTTACATAAACAAACCCTCAGGATATTGAGGGTCAATCAAAATCAGAATTATTTTTGGAGCCCCTGACCACTCAGCGGGACCTTTAAAGCAACCAGCGATTCCTCAATTGAGAGCCGCTCGCGGCAAAAAGCCCTGCATTAATTAGGTGACCTAATGTTTCTGGAACAGGCCTGGATAAATCCTATTCTTACCAGGAGGTTAGTGTTTGCTACTGGATATTTGAAGTAACTCGGAGTTTCCCATTCCGGCAACCGCCTCCCTTCGCTTTACTTGGAGGACTATCTGCCAGAAAAAATTTTAAGAGGCGCTCCCAATCTAGCAATACCCTCTTTCCCTGACTCACTGACAACACATAGGGAAAAACGATCAGTCAAAAATCCATTCCCGGTCATTGGTTGGAGCAAGCGCATTTTGACATACACTTTCCAGATATGAGTCACAAGGAACAAAACAATCCACAAATTTAAACATATTTTTAATGGTATTTTATCTGTCCCCAATCCTCCTCAAGCACCTCGCTCTGTCACTATCCACTTCATTCCCCTAAATGTGCCTCCTTCAATTGATCTGCCCTACTTTTGCGGCTACTCAAAGGAACCGGGTCCAATATCTGCCAGCCTGGGACCCTTGCCTTCATTCATAATATTAATTATTGTTTTTTAAAGGATTAGGCTGTTAACTCGAATTGCTTTACTAAGTTTCGCACCTAAAAACTTCAAGGCAGAATCTGGCTCGGTGAAACTCTTACCCTCTGTAGAGAAGCCAGCGAAAATCCGATAAATTACCTTTCCAGCGAAATTTCTCCCAGAGACCGGGTGATCAGCGTGCCGCTTCAACACAAAAAGATCACATTAAACACCAGCCACTCATTGTTTTATTGACCAAGTAGTGGAAGCTCATATTATGGGAAACTCTCTTTTAACAGGACTTATTACACTGCCCTTTGCAAACCCTTTCACCTCAAGGCTTTGATATAAAGCATTGATATTGCGAGTAGAATTGTTAAAATGCCCCTATTACCCCACGAAAGATCACAATTAAAGGAGCGAGGATTGCGAAGTGAGAATCCTCTAAAAAGCGACCCGGACGGCAAGGTAGACTCCCTGTCCTCGCAAATAGAAAAGGAACCTTCGTCCCAGTCCGGGTGGGCCGAAATGGGTCGGGGCCTGTTTCTGGGGCTGATCCTGCTATTGCTTGTCGTCCTCATGTCGTGGTGGTCGCTGGACCAGATCGAGGAAAAAACCAGGCATGATCTGGAAAGCACCCTCAATACGGTTCTGAACACCACCCATGAAGCTCTTCATATATGGGCGGGTGAACGCAAGGCCGATGTTTCGGCCCTGACCGATCAACCTCGCCTACACAAGGTCGTGCAAGCCACGGTGAACACCAACCTGACTTCACGTCAGGAGCTTCTTTCCAGCCCACATCTTCAGGAAATGCGCTCCCTGTTTCGGGAGATACTCATCCGTCAAGGTTACCTCGGGTTTGCCATCATCAACTCCAATGGCGTCACTCTGGGGTCTACGGAAGATGCCCTGGTTGGAGGTAAACACATCTTGTCGCTGAAAGGAGATTACCTCAAGCGGGTTTTCGAGGGTGAGGTTCTGATCAGTTTACCCATGGTGTCCGAGGTTCTGCTTCCCAACCCATTTGGTGAATATGAAAAAAATCAACCAACGATGTTCGTTGTCGGGCCCATCCGCAACTCCGGCGGACAAATCCTCGGTGCGCTTGCGCTCCGCATCGACCCCAACAAGGATTTCACCCGCATCCCGCAATTGGGCCGAATAGGCCAGTCCGGTGAAACCTATGGATTCGGAAGTGACGGAAAACTACTCACCGAAAGTCGATTTGAACAACATCTGATCCAGACCGGACTGTTGCGCCCCGGTCAGGGTGCCATCCTCAATGTTGAAATACGCGATCCCGGTGGCAATCTGGTAGACGGCTTTAGACCCACCGTCCCCAAAGAAGAACAACCCTTGACCCGGATGGCGGCCAGCGCACTGGATCATGAAAGCGGATCTCACATGGAAGGTTACCGCGATTACCGAGGGACGCTGGTCGTCGGTGTGTGGCTGTGGGATTCTGAGCTCGGCTTTGGCTTGACCACCGAAATGGATATGGAGGAAGCCTTCGCCTCATTCAGGTCCACCCGATTGCTGGTGGTCAATACCCTCGCGCTGATTCTGGTATTTTTTCTGGCCTTTTCAGTCGCTCAAACACGCGGTCGGTCGCGCGCCCTCAAACTGGCTCATCAAATCCGTGAGCGTGAAAACCAGATCACAGCGGTTCTCGACAACGTCGTCGACGCTATCCTCACCATTGACTCAAACGACCGCATTGAATCGTTCAACAACGCCGCAGAAAGAATTTTTGGTCACAAAGACAGCGAAGTCATCGGCAATCAGTTTCAAACTCTGATCGCACGGCAGGAAGAAACAACGCCCACGTCTGACGCAATCGAAGATACCGCCGCTTCCACAGATTTCGACGACCTGTCCCGTAGAAAGGATTTATTCGGTTTACGCGCGGATGGATCGGCTTTCCCTATGGACCTCAACTTCAGCCGCGTTGAGTTTGAAAACCGTAGCCTGATCATTGTCATCGTGCGCGACATCAGCGAACGCAAACGTGCAGAAAAGGAAATTCAGATCGCACGCGATGAATTGGAAAACCGGGTTCAAGAACGCACTGCGGATCTCGAAAGTGCGCTCAAGGCCATTGAAGCTGAAATCAACAAACGCCAGGTATTTGAAAAAGAGTTGCAGGACTCCAATGAATTTCTGACCAGCATTCTCGGAAGTCCCACCGATATTTCCATAGTGTCCACCGACCTCAAAGGCAAAATTCTCTATTGGAATCAGGGTGCCGAAAACCTGTTGGGTTACCAGGCTGAGGAAATGGTCGACAAGGAAACGGTCAACATACTGTACCCGGAAGACGGGCACTCGCGAGATCTTGCCGCTGAAAAAGCCCTGGAGGTCGTCAGAACCAAACGGGGAGCCAGTTTTGAAGTGGAGGAAATCACCCGCGATGGCAAACGCATCTGGGTCCAACTCACCTTGTCCCCTCGGCTCAACGATCAGGGAGAGGTGATCGGTATTCTCGGCATCGGAGGCAACATCACCGGCCTGAAACATACCGAAGCAACATTGAAAAAGCAGTCGGCCTATCTGCAAATGCTGGAAGACATCGCTCACGCTTCCAGCCAGGCGGCTAACCACGATGAAGCCCTGCAAACCTGCCTTGATCGGATCTGCACCGGGCTCGGCTGGCCCATGGTCAACCTGTTTGTCCCGGCTGATGATGCCTCCGGCGATTTACTATGCTCCCCCATTCACCACAACAGCGAAACGGCTCTGTTGCGCAACCTGAGAAAACTGACGGAAGTCACCCGACTGCCACGAGGTGAGGACCTGCCGGGCCGCGTCTTTCAGACCTCAGCACCTTACTGGACCAACCAGGTGGAAGAAGACATTCTGCCGGTGCGGGCACGCGAAGCCAAACGCGCAGAAATCAAAAGCGGCTTTGCCTTCCCCATCCTGATGGGCTCGGAAGTCCTCGGGGTTCTCGAATTTTTTGCTCTGGTCGAGCACAAACAGGACCAGGACCTTTTAGAATTCATGGCCCAGGTAGGCCATCAAATGGGACGCATCCTGAACCGCAAACGGGCCGACCGGGTGCTCCGCCGTATGCAAAATTTTCTCGGGCTATATCGGGGTTTGGCGGAAGCGGCCTATCAATCCGTTTCCCTTGAAGAAGCCCTGCAGACCTCAATCGATCATCTGTGCTTTCTCCACGACTGGCCGGTTGGGCATCTATTAAAAACCGACCCGGAAAATCCCGGCATCCTGAAAAGCTCCGGCATCTGGCATGTGGAGAATCCCGAAGCCGCGAAGAATTTCCGCAAGGTCTCCGAGGAAATTAATTTCCCGAAAGGGTCCGGGTTTCCAGGGTTGGTCACCGAGAACAGGGCTCCACTGTGGCTCAACGATCTTGGAGAAAAAAACACCTTCGATCGCGCCAGCCTGGCGCGGGGTCTGGGCCTCGCATCGGCCTGGGCGTTCCCCCTTTTGTATCAGCAGAAGGTGGTCGGTGTCTTTGAGTGCTTCGGTAAAACATCCGCCAAACCGGACAAGGATTTCCTGGAAGACCTGCGCGGTGTCTGCGATCTTCTGGCTCAGTTGATTCACCTCAGGCAGAAGGAAACTGAATCGAGCCGCGATGCTGATCGACAAAAAGCTCTGGTCCAGCAAGCCCCGGTTGGCATCATGGCACTTAAAACCGATGGCACAATAGTTTCCTTCAACCCGACCGCCGAATTTATTCTGGGTTATTCAGCGGACGCTATTTGCGGACAGAATGTCTCAACCATTTTGCCGGAAGCCTACAGCGGCGGTGCCTCTTCCTGGATGGTGCAGGTTTCGGGGGCAGTAAGCTCTGCCAGTGCTTCCCTGCAAAAAACCACGTTTGGCTTGCGCAAAAATGGCACGCCGGTGCAATTGAACCTTGCTATCAATCACGCCCGGTCCGAAGGCGAAAGCCTGCTGAAGGAAGACCTGTTAGTGGTCGTCATGCATTATGTCGCGCAAGCCGATACCCGGCAGGAGCGGCACCTGCCTTCCGCCCCGGCGGACAAGCCGGACCAACCCGACTCGCGCAACCTGCCGCTGGAACTCAACCGGCCGCAAAAACGCTTTCCGCTGGCAGAACAGTTGACCGGGATCGGCAACCAGACCATCACGGTGGCGCACGATTTTAATTCACCGGTGTTCGGGGTGCGTCAACTGGTCTCGTCCCTGCGCAGTATGGTGCAATTGAGCGATCACCAGAAAGCACTGTTCGATTTACTCGAGCGGAAATGCCGCAGGATCGGCACCGGCTTCCGGCAATTGACCGAATTTTACAGACCTCAGTCGGGCATCGGCGGGCCGCTGGATGTTAACGAAGCCCTTGAAGACATTCTCACACTCAATCAGAAAGTGTTCGAAACGCGGCGCATCAAAATCGAAAAACATTATGCAGACGATCTTCCTGAAATCGATGCCATCTCCGACCAGATTCATCAGGCTCTGCAAAACCTGATACGCCATTCTGAAGAAAGCGTTGCGGACCATGCCGGAGAAATAATGATCGCCACCGAAGCCGAAACCGACTGCGTAAAAATTTATATTCTGGACAATAGCAACAGCATGGCTCCCGGATATCTTGAATCGCAATTCGATCCGGTTTCCGGTACGCCGGTCAATCAGGACAAGGAAACCAGCCTGCCCCTGCAATATTCAATCAATATCATCAAAACCCATGGCGGTCATCTTGAAGTTTCCCAGCGAGAAGAAAAAGGTAATGTCTACACCGTGACGCTACCGATTCTGGGCAGAGGCTAAGAAAGGGCGACGATGAACCAGCCTCCGAACCGTCCAGAAAATCCCGGCCTGCATCCGCCGACACCCCAGGCAACCCAGGCTGAAGGTCTCAGTAAAAACAAAAACCTCTCGCGGCTCCTGTTTCGAATTTTTGCAAGCCTCTCCGTGCTTGGCCTCATTCTGTTTTCTTCCCTCTGGTTCCAATACCTGAACAACAAGGAGCAGGCCATCCAGGTTGCCAAAACCAACGCCAGCCTGATCACCAGTCATTCCGCTGAAGATATCGACACCCTGCTCACCGCCATCACACCGCTGGCAGATTCCCTCGCCAATGATTTGAGCGGTGGAGAAGTGAGTCAGGCAGGATTACTTCCCCGATTGAGACAAATCCTGGAAAACAACACTGGCATCCGTGGCGCGGGAATAGCTTTCGCACCTCACCAGTACGATAAGGACATCCGCCTGTTTGCCCCGATGTTTGTCCGGGAAAATAACAGCCTCAACTTTCGCCAGATTGAAAAACGCTACGACTACACCCTGCAGGAGCACGACTGGTATTCCATCCCGTTTGCCAACCGCAGTCCGGTATGGACAGAACCTCAACTCGACCCGGAAACCGGTGACATTGTGGCCCGCTATGGCGTGCCCTTTTACAAGCCAGGGAGCAATGGTCGCGGCGAACCGATCGGCGTGGTGTTCCTGCAATTGCTACTCAACCAGATAAAAACACTTGTCGGGTCCCTCGACCTCGGAAAAACCGGCTATGGATTTATCCTTTCCAAAAAAGGCCGCTTCCTTTCTCATCCGATTGAGAAATACGTCAAGACTGGACTGACCCTGTTCGACCTCGCGGATCAACAGGAAGACGGCACCCTGCGTCTTGTGGGAGCGCAAGTCATCACCGGGAAAAGCGGATCAGCAGAACACATCGACCCTAAATCTGGACAGCAATCGTGGATATTCTTTGAACCGATCCCGTCCACCGGCTGGTCGATGGTGGTGGTGTTCGTCCGTGAAAAAATCGGTGCCAACACCCAGCAACTCAGGCAACAGGAAATCTGGATCGCCATGAGCGCGGTAGCCGTATTGTCTCTCTTGTCGGTCCTGTTCACCCGCTCTTATTTAGGAGGTCAGCGTCGCATCTGGACTCTGATGTTGACCGTCTCGCTTTTATTCATGAGCGGCATTGCCTTTATCTGGCATCTGACCATCCGCGACCCCATCATCGAGGAAAAACGCGTTGTCACCATTGTCGATCGCGCCGGGCTGGACAACTTTACCACCTCCCTCAAAAAAACCATGGGTGACAATACCACCCATCCGCCCGTGTTTATTCCAACCGGGCTGTTCGTACAATCCATGGAATTCTCAAATGCCAACAACACCATTCTCACAGGTTATGTCTGGCAGAAATTTAAACTGGGCGTGCATGACCATATCGAGAGAGGCTTTTTATTCCCGGAACTGTCTTCTGCGGACGACATGGAAATCGAAGAACAGTTCCGACGCAAGGAAGGCAACACCGAGACTGTGCAATGGTATTTCCGGGTGGTGCTGAGAGAACGGTTTGACTACTCGCATTACCCGTTCGACAAGGCCAACATCTGGATCCGCCTGTGGTCAAAGGATTTTGAAAACAACGCGGTGCTCATTCCGGATCTGGAAGCCTATTCCCTGATCAACCCAACTTCCCTGCCGGGTCTTGAAAAGGATTTATTTTTACCGGGCTGGACGTTTCAGGAAAGTTATTTCGATTACAAGTACAACACCTTCACCACCGATTTCGGCAAGATCACGCATCGCGGTCATGAAACCCTTCCCGAAATGTATTTCAACATCGTGGCACGGCGAAATTTTCTCGGCCCCTTCATATCCAATCTGATTCCGATCATCGTTGTGTCTTTCCTGTTGTTCGGCCTGCTCATCATCGGGTCGAAGCACTCGGAAAAAAGCAGTTGGCTCAATTTCAACGCGCAGGACATCCTCGCCTCCTGTGCCGCCCTCATCTTCGTCATCATCCTGGCGCATATCGACCTGCGCGGCACACTGGCCGCTGAGGGGATTCTCTATCTCGAGTACTTTTATTTCGTCATGTACATCGCCACCCTGATGATCACGATCAATGCCATTCTCTTTTCACTCGATGTTCAACTGAAGCTGGTGCAATACCAGGACAACCTGATCCCCAAGCTCATGTTCTGGCCACTCATCACCGGCAGTCTGCTGATCCTCACGCTGGTCATTTTTTACTGACCAACAGCCTTCCGGACCGATCCCCATCAGCAAGATGAAATCCATTGATTTTAAAAGGATTTTCTTGACAAAACCGGCTCAGATAAACTAGCATGAGCCGGTAGAATGAGAGAGCTTTCTCTCGGTCTGAATTTCCAGCCGGAAGATATCGGGAGCCCGTCAAAAGTAACCCGATCACCGCCGGAAGGGTCCCCCTGCCATGCATTCTGGACGGAATCGTTCAGCCATCCGCTTCCTGCAACCCGGAAGCTCACTCACCACACTTCCCTGATTTTAAGGAGACCATGTTTCCCGACACCCAAAATCCCCGGAGCCGCGTGCCCGTCAGGCAAACTGTCCTTTGGATTACGATCCTCCTTCTGACTTTCATACTCAGCGGTTGCAATGTCGGGGCCCGCACCATCGCCCTGTTCGGTGGAGATTTAAACGTCCAGGTGACCATCAGCGAGCAGGCCAACAAAAACCAGCCGCTCATGGTCGATCTGGTGATTGTCAACGATTCTGAACTGCTCAAACAATTGATGGAATTGCCGGCGGAGGAATGGTTCAAGACCCGCGAACAGTTCAAGCGGGATTACCCGAAACGTACTGGCTTTGAATCCTGGGAATGGGAATGGACACCGGGGCAGAAAGTACCCGACCTCGTCTTGCCCATACGAGTGAGAGCGGAAGCCGGGTTGATCTTTGCTCGTTACCATACAGAGGGGGACCATCGTGCCCGCTTTGACCCGCTCAAGAATATTTTCATCGAGTTTAACGAAGAGGGTTTCCAGGTCACCGTCACCCAGGGAGCCTGAACAGCAACCGCCTGAAGTCAGGCGCAACAGGAAGGACCGGAAACATGGTTGACGCGCGCAGAATTCCATTCCCCATCCAGTGGCACGAAGGCATGATGCTGGCCCCGCAACATTTCCAGCAATCTTCTTCGCGTCATGAGGAATTACTGCACTACCATCTGATGTCCGCCAGCCCGTTCCATTGGGGAATTCGCCGGTTAAAAATTGATCCGGTGCTTTTGGTCAGCGGAAAATTCCGGGTTCTGGAGTTGGAAGCTATTCTGCCCGATGGACTCGTTGTCGAGCACGGACATTCCGACGATGCTTCCGCTCTTGAACTGGAGCTTGAAGACTTCGCCGAAGATATCCGCACCAACCCCTTGATGATCCACCTGGCTCTTCCGGAAAAAAAGGTGGGCGCGGCTTTCAAGGGGGACCTCGCGCGATTCGACTCCATCGAGGGGCAACCGGTCACCGATGAGAATACCGGCGACAATGAAATCCCGATCCCCCGGCTGAAGCCACGCTTACTGCTTCTTGCCACCGATGAGCCGCCGCAAAAATATGTGAGTTTCCCACTGGCCGAAGTCACCTACAAAAATGAAACCTTCGCCCAGTCGGACTATTTACCGCCCAACCTCGCCGTCACTTTGGGCTCTCCTTTAGGAGAATTGTGCCAGCAGATTTCGCAACGTCTGCGCGAGAAGGCCGTGTATCTTTCCGAACAAGTGCAGTCCCCGTCGTCATCCGCCGGGGCACCGATGATTCTCGAAACAAAAAATACCATCCACAGTCTGGTAGCGAGCCTGCCACAGTTTGAAGCCGTCCTCAACACCGGCGTATCGCATCCCTTCCCTCTTTACGTTTCACTGTGCAACGTGGTCGGGCAAATAGCCGCTCTGGGCACCGGCATGGTGCCGCCTGTACTGCCGGCCTACAATCACAACGACCTCCGGCTTACATTCGATTCGGCGCGTGAGTTCATCTTCCGAATGATCGAGGAAGGCATCAACGAAGCGTATACCGGCTACCCGTTCACCTGGGTCGACAACCTGTTTGCCTTGAACTTTGCCGAAGACTGGATGAAGCACAAACAAGTGTACCTGGGTGTGCGCGGCCCCTCCGGGATGGGAGAAAAAGACATCGTCAACTGGATCGAGAAAAGCTGGATCGGATCCGTCAACCAAATCCCGTCCATGCGGGAAAAACGCATTTTGGGACCGGAACGCAAAGCCATCGAAGGCGACCGCGATATCATCCCGGCACGCGGCGTGGTGTTGTTTCAATTAACCGTTGATCCTGACTTTATCGAACCCGAACAACCCCTGCAAATTTTCAACACAGCGGACACGAACGATACTTCGCGTCCCATGGAAATTCTACTCTACGTCAAAGCCAACAACTGAAGCCGCCCCAACATCGCGACGGCTCACCTCAATGGTTCATTCATGAACCCCTCACCGCAAGGAGACTCCACATGAACCGACGACCCGGTGGCGAAATGGCCACCCGGCCCCTGCATTTCATCTGGATTGCCGACTGCTCAGGTTCCATGGGCATCGACGGCAAAATTCAGGCCCTCAACAATGCCATCCGCGAGGCCATCCCGCACATGCAGGAAGTAGCGGATGAAAATCCGAATGCACAGGTGCTGGTGCGTGCCTTGCGATTTAGTTCAGGTGCTCAGTGGCATATCACCCAGCCAACTCCCATTGCAGATTTCAAATGGGAAAACCTGTCAGCGGATGGCGTGACCGATCTCGGCCAGGCACTCAACATGGTGGCAGAACAATTACGCATTCCCCCCATGACAGACCGCGCTCTGCCGCCGGTGCTGGTGCTCATCTCGGATGGTCAACCCACCGACGATTATAACGCTGGACTGAAAGCTCTGCTTAACGAACCCTGGGGCAAAAAAGCCGTGCGTGTATCGATCGCTATCGGTGAAGATGCCGACCATGAGGTTTTGCAAAAGTTCATTGGCAACCCGGAGTTTCAACCTCTACAGGCCAACAATCCGGAAGCGTTGAAAAATAAAATCAAGTGGACGTCCACCGTAGTGCTAAAAGCCGCCTCGGCTCCCACCAGCCAGACGGAAGACACGCAGACGCTGGGCAATGTCCCCATCCCCAAAGCGCAGGACTCGAACACCGAAGCGATTTCTGCCGGAGATATCTGGTGAGCCTGGAATCAGGAACCACCTGGCAGGCGACCGGGAAAAGTGTTCGCGGTGCTTCCCATATCCGCGACAACCGGCCCAATCAGGATGCTATTTCCTGGTCGACCGGTGATAACAGGGGAATGCCGCTGGTCATGGCGGTTTCCGATGGGCACGGGAGCCAGCGCAGTTTTCGCAGTGACACGGGTTCAGCTTTCGCCATCTCTGCCCTTTCTTTTTGCCTGACCCAGTTTGCGCAACGCTGGTCGCCGCAAACAACGCTTCACATTCTGCAACAGGAAGCGGGATGTAACCTGCCACAAGAACTGGAATACCGGTGGAAACGTGCGGTGCTCGATCACCTGACGGACAACCCGTTTAGCGATGGGGAATCGGAAACCCTGTATGTTCATCAGGAGGATGACGACGAGGCACCCGCCATGCTCAACCCGTTTCTGGCCTATGGAGCCACCGCGCTCGGCGTACTCATCACGCCTGCGTACAGGCTCTATCTTCAACTGGGCGATGGCGACATGCTGAATGTTTATGCCGACGGGAAAACCGAACGTCCTCTGCCGGACGACCCGCGACTGATTGGCAATGCGACCACATCGCTATGCGCCCGACGCGCGGCGCAGGATGTCCGCTGGAGCGTCAACCTTTGTGAGGGTGAACAGCCCGAGTTGATCCTGCTGTCAACCGACGGGTACGCAAACTCCTTTAAAAATGATGCCGAGTTTTTACAGGTGGGTCCGGACATCCTGGGCATCATTCGCGCCGAAGGTCTCGACCCTATCCAGCATCATCTCGCCGATTGGCTGGAAGAAACCACACGCGTTGGCAGTGGGGACGACATCACCCTCGGCATCCTCTCTCACACGACCCCGGTTCCGCTGGCATCCGAAATAACAGAAAGTTCTGAATCCTCTATATTGTCTGCGGAATAAATGCACCCCCTGCCCCGACAACAACTCAAGGACATGCTCGATGAATACGGTGTCGGGTTGTGCGATGAACCGAAACGTATCGAGGGATTGCTCCGCGATTTTTGCGGCAAGTACCGGCGGGAAATTTTTGTTCTGGTCAGTGCCCTCAAGGAAGGCGTTGCCTCGGACCTCAGGGCATCACATCCGAATGCACCGAAAGACCTGCTTGTCCTGAAACTGATCCAGCGGCTGAAAGATCACCTCGCCTTGTCAGAACCGGCGGCACGCTGGGCTGTGGAAACCTGGGCGCTGGCACTGGGCACCATCACGGTTGACGACCTTAAAATTGAAACTGCCCCGCCTGCCGGTGAACAACTCGAATTGTTACCGGTAATGCCTGCTCCCGTCCAACCGGCCCCCGCACCCTCGACTGTGCCCGATCCCAACACTTCAAAGTTAGTCACCGTGTCCAAACGCGGCGATGGTGATTTTCGTTCGATCAATGCGGCGATACAGTCGTGTGCTGAAGGAGGGCAGGTAAAAATTCAAGCCGGACTTTATAAAGAATCGATCACTCTCAACCGGTCCGTAGAAATTTCAGGAGAGGGTCCGGCGCATGAGATCGTGATCATCGGCCAAGGACCCTCCGCTCTCAGTATGGCGACACCCCGCGCCAGCGTGCGTGGGCTGACCCTACGCATGGCAACTCTCGATACCGGCGCGCCGGAGGCGACGGTCCATCTACCACAAGGTGAACTGTTGATGGAAGACTGCGAAATTGTTTCTGCCTCAGGACCCTGTGTTTCGATCCAAAACACCGGCACCCAACCGATACTCCGCCGTTGCAAAATTCAAAACAGTCTTGCGCAGGGCATCGTTTGCTCGAAAGGCGGGCAAGGCCGCTTTGAAGACTGCGATATCTCGGGGCATACCGCCACCGCCATTCACATCAGCGAAAAAGCCAATCCGTTGTTCCGCAAATGCCGCATCCACAGCGGCAAAGAAAACGGCGTGGTGGTGACCAATGGCGGGCTCGGAGTTTTCGAGGAATGCGACATTTCAAAAATGTCACAGGCGGTCATCGTCATTCAGGATGAAGGCGACCCGGTGTTCCGGCGCTCAGCCATCCACCATGGACGCGGCGGGGTGCTGGTCTATCAAAACGGCAAGGGTGTTCTCGAAGAATGCGAACTCTACGAAAACCACTGCGCCGGTGTGGAAATTTTTGCGGGCGGCGATCCGCGTCTGACCGCTTGCAGAATCCGCGACGGAAAAACCGCAGGCGTTTTTATTTACAAGGAAGGACGCGGCGTTCTCCACGCCTGCGACATCAGCGGCAATCAGGCGGCAGGCGTTGCTATCAAACAGCAAGCCGACCCGACCCTGGTGCAATGCCGGATTCACCACAATAAAGAAAGCGGATTGATCGTCTTTGAGCAGGGCCTCGGTCGTTTGGAAGAATGCGATATTTTTGAAAACGGACTGGCCGGTGTGGAGCTGAAAGAACAAGCCGAGCCACAGTTGGTGCAATGCAAAATCCACAGCGGCAACGGCGGCGTGTTCGTCTATGACGATGCGAAAGGAACCTTCGAGCAATGCGAAATTTCCGGGAATCGTTTTGCCGGAATTGAAATCAAAAAAGGCGGCGATCCGGAGTTCAACACGTGCCGGATTCACGGCGGTAAAAGCGGCGGCGTTTTCATCTATAAAAATGGGGCGGGTCGATTCAACACCTGCCACATCTTTGCCAACGCCTCCGCCGGGATGACGGTCAAACAAAACGGCGAACCCCGACTGAAGGACTGCCAGGTTTATGGCAACCACGAATGCGGCATCGCGGTATTCGAAAATGGCAAAGGCCGCTTCAGTCATTGCGAAGTGTTCGACAACCATCAATCGGGAGTCGAGATCAGTCAGAACGGTGAACCCGTCTTTTTGCACAGCACCCTGCGCAACAACCAACATCATGGAGTTCAGCTCATGGATGGCGGGCGCGGCAGGTTCCGCCATTGCGAAATATCAAAAAACGAAGATTGCGGCGTGGACATTCGCGCCCAGGGCATTGCCGAATTCGACCAATGCGGCATCGTGTTCAATAAAAAAAAGGGCGTTACCGCCGCTCAATTTTCCGAAGGCTATTTTGACAAGTGCACCCTCACTGGCAACGTCAAGGGCGCGTGGGGGCTGGATTCCAAAAGCCGCGTGCGCTGGATGAAACCGGAGAAAGTGGCCGATCCGAAATGAGCCAGATCCTCGACACCAAACGCGAACTCATTGCGCAAACTTCCAAACTGACCTGCAAGGTCAAACGCCTGCTGGGCTCGGGGGGTCAGGGCGAAGTGTACGAAGCCATGCTGAACGGACAGCCGGTTGCCCTCAAATGGTACCACCCGCAAGTCGCCACCAGGAGGCAACGCAAAGCACTGGAAATGCTGGTCGCCAATGGCCCGCCGGATCGTTCGTTTCTATGGCCACTGGATATCGTCACCGCGCGCGACCTGCCGCATTACGGTTATCTCATGCCCCTGCGTGATGCGCGTTATCAGGGTATTGCCGATTTAATGAAAGGCCGTATCGATCCGACGTTTCGCGTTCTGGCAACAGCCGGAATGAATCTCGCCAGCAGTTTTCTGCAACTGCATGCCCGTGGAATGTGCTACCGCGACATCGCCTTCGGCAATGTTTTTTTCGATCCCGACAGCGGCGAAGTGTTGATCTGCGATAACGACAATGTCAGTGTCGACCACGAAGAAAAAGGAAGCGTTCTCGGCACGCCACGTTTCATGGCCCCTGAAGTAGTGCGAGGAGAAGCCTGGCCCAGCACACAAACCGATTTGTTTTCCCTGTCGGTCCTCTTGTTCTACATGTTCATGGTGCATCATCCTCTGGAAGGTCGGCGCGAGGTGGAAATCAAATGTCTGGATTTACCTGCCATGACGCGGCTCTACGGTGAAGACCCCATTTTTATTTTTGATCCGGTCAACAAATCGAACCGTCCGCACAAAGAGTTTCAGCCCAACCCGCTGGCGTTCTGGCCGGTCTACCCGGAGTTCTTGCGCAAACTGTTCGTCCGTGCTTTCACCGATGGACTGCATGACCCTGCCAAGCGCGTCCGCGAAAGCGAATGGCGCAACACGCTGATCCGCCTGCGCGATTCTATTCTGTACTGCGCCGACTGCGGCACCGAAAATGTTTACGACCGGGAGTCACTCGGTGAAGGTGCACTTTCCAGCGGGGCCTGCTGGTCGTGCTCGCAACCGATTCCCCTGCCGCCACGTATCCGGATCGATAAAACCATCCTGATGCTGAATCACGACACCACCGTTTTCCCGCATCACGTCAACGATCAGAAACTTTATGATTTTTCAATGCCCGTCGCCGAGGTCAACCGGCATCCGGACAAACCCGGTGTCTGGGGCCTCAAAAATATTTCGATGGATAAATGGGTCATGACCACGCCGCAGGATGAAACGCTCGATGTCCCCCCCCACAAAAGCGTTCCCTTGCTCAACGGCACGCGTATTCATTTTGGAAACAAGCAAGGTGAAATTCGGGCTTGAGACGGGCGCGTTTGTTTTTCTCCTGTTGTTAAATTAGACTGGTTGCCATTCAGTGCAACATCCAACTCAGGTCGCCCATGCCACAATACATTTGCAGTCAATGCTCAAAAGAATACGATGTCATCACCACCGATGGATTCTGCACCAATCAACCTGAGTGCGAATTCGGTACCGGCTGGTTGCGCGAAAAAAGTTCGGCAAAATCCGATGACGCCTCTGGCCTGACACCTCTCGTGTTTGATAACGAAGCCGGGCTTTGTATCCTGATGATGGATGGTTCACTGTCGATGAACGAACCCGCTTTCCCGGACAGCGATTATCCCGGCACTCGTTACAAACTGGTGGCGATGAACGCGGCGGGTGGCATCTGGTCGCTTAAATCCATGACGCATCAGGACAATGCCTGGCTGGCGTTGGCTGTGTTTGGCGGCGAACCCAAGTTGATCTCAATCCAGAGCGTTGATGAAATATTTAAAGAACACGCCACCGCAGAATCCCTCGCTGATTCCATTCAAAATATACTTGAAAAAGAAACGCCGTCTGCCCGCTTCACCAATATCAACTCGGCGGTGCAGTTGGCGTATGACATCAAGCAGGCGTTTATCAGAGGCGACTTGTCCGCCTATGGCGGACCCTCGGGTTTCAAGCCTGTCATCCACCCGGTGGTGCGTGACGATGACGACGGCGAACAGTTTATCGACATCCCCAATGTGCGGGCACTCATCTACACCGACGGCGAGCACAACGTCACCTCCGCCATAAAAAATTCTTTTGCCAGCGACGAGCAATCGGTTTTGATCACTGCTTTCATCGGCGAAAAAAACGCGAAAGGAGTCGGGCAAATGCAGGGTCTCGCCTGCACCTGCCCCAAGCACGGACCGGCGACCGGGTTTTTCCTGATCGACTCACCGGAACGCGTGCAAACCCTGCGCGGAATTTTCCGTATGGCCTCGGGTGCCTCCGGATTTTGCTCAGCCTGTCTTCACATTGAACAAAAGGTTGTTGAGCCGGCTGAACCTGAAGTTGATATGGCAGAAGCTGAAGAAACAGGAGAAACACCGGTTGAATCGGCGGAGACGGTCGATCCTCCATCAGACACTCCTTCTGCACCCGGCTCCTGATTCTTAACATGGAATCCAATCCTTCCTCAAAACCCTCGTGCCTGCTGATGGGTGAAGTGTTTTCCTCGCCCGGCCCGCGAAAAAAAGCGCACGAAGACAACACGCTTCACAGTCCTGAATTGGCTGAAGACTCCGGCGGGGTCTTGATGCTCGACGGTCATACCTCCTGGATGTGGGTCGCTGATGGTGCCAGCGACATGCACGCGCTCGGCGGTTTTTCTTCGCGCTTTCTGGCGCAGGAACTGGGTCGACATTTCATCGCCGGAATTCTCGACCTGCCGCAATCCACTCCTGTTTCATCAGCCGACCTATCCGTCTATCTGGGAAATACGATCCGGTTAACCGTCGAGGCCTGGTCGGCTCGATTACAGCACGATGCCGATCTCACCTCTTCAATAACGCAAAAACTTGAAGCGTGGCAAACACAGTCTGGCGGAACGGGTAACGCCAGCGTATTTTTCGAGTTCGCTTCCACTTTTTCTGCCGTCTGCCTGAACGGCGAAGGCCATCTCACTGGCATCAGTGTGGGAGACTCCTACATGCTGAGCAACCCGAATGGCCTGCTGGAATTTTTCGCGCTCAAAAAAGGCGCGGTCACGCTTCGCCTGAAACTCGAAAACGGCTCTCCTGTCTTTTCAGTTGCTGTTCCTCCAGAAGAAACTTTTGAGCATCAAGGTGTCAACCTGGCGGTGCTGGCAACCGACGGCACACGCGAAACTTTTCAGCATCTCCAGAAAGTATTGCCACCTGAGTTTTTTTTCTCTCCGAAAAATTTTGCCGGGTTTCGCAAAGCTCTGGGTTCTGCTGTCCCCAAAACCCAGGACGACAAAACCCTCGCTTGGCTGGGTCTGATCCATGCTGGTTAAAATCAGCGGAAAAAAGCTGGATTTTGAACCCGGCTCCATCGATTGGCGGCATCAATCCTCACCGCACACCCGTTTCGGCGTGTGGTCGACCGCTCAGGGCCTTGTGTTTGTAAAACGCTTCAGCGAAAAACCGTCTGGCTGGGGTCTACTCAAAAAAGTTCAGGGAAAAAAACTCAACAATGCACCCGAGGTTTTGGCTCTGATGGAGGGCGAAGACGATTATTTTGCCTTCTTTGAATGGCTGGATGGTGACATTTTGAACCAAATCCTGCAAAAGGATCAAATCGCGGACTTTTTTGGACCTAAGAGGCTCGATGATAGAGCACGAAACCTTTTAACTATCAGTGTTTACGGGACCCTTGCCCATCTGCACCGATTAGGGTTCTGGTACCCCGATCTGGATTTCAAAAACATATTTATTAGCAGTTCCGGGGATAATATCCGCATATTTTTGATCGATATGGACAGTTGTGTGAGGTTTGGCGAGGTTTCCAACCCCGATCAGGTCTCTCAACGCTATTGGGAGGGGCTCATCAGCACCTACCGTGAAGCCGGAAAACCATTTATTAAAAAGGGGTTGCAAAATTCCGAGCGCGATATCTCGGCGCATGGGCGTAGCCTCAATCAATCGATGCTCCTGCTGTTTGCCTATGCTGTAAAGAGACTCGGCAAGGTGCCCCCGGATGCGCCCCTATACCCACTACTGATATCCCAGAAAAACCCTATGGCACAAGAAGTTATGAGGCTTCACGCGGGCTGGAAGGACGACCGCAATCTGGAAAAAGATCTGCATTGCTGGCTGGCAGATTACCTCAAAATGACCTCCAACGAGCTTTCCAAAACCACGTCCAAGCTGACTCCAGCCTCCCCCACCGGCTGGGGCTCCCTGATTTCCCGCCTGTTCGGCAACTGACCGCTCCAACCGCGCAAAGATCAATTCTTCCTGAAGCTATAAATCCTTTTATTTCAAGTGAATATTCAAAAAAGTTTATTGAAGTTTTAATTAATTATGGTATAAATAGTACCAATCGATAATAAATGAATCAGGCATAAACTCTTAAGCCAAGGCATTCCCATGACCGGAATAGTCCAGATGGGCGACTCTTTCCTGTTGGCCCGTTTCCGTGAGTTTTATCACGAAGTCATTCGTTTGAAGCAAGAGATCGCTTCCACCGGCTGGATGGCGAGTCCTGTCCCGGCCACTGCTATAGCGCAACCGGTCATGGCAGACGTTGAAGGCGGTGTTGACCCTGCCGGGCCTGCCGGAGCAGAATCTGTAGGTGAAACATCAGGCCAGGTCGGCGAAGACGAAACGCGCAACATGACCCATCAGGTCTGGCAACGTCTACTCTATCTTTTGGAGCAACAGGAAATCTCCGCCAATCGTTTTGGCGGCGAGTATGTGCGTGAACTGTACAAAGATGCCCAGTTTGTGATGGCGGCTCTGGCGGATGAAATCTTCCTGCAACTCAACTGGGAAGGTCGGGACGCGTGGAACTCCAACCTGCTCGAAACCAAACTCTTTCAATCGCACGCGGCGGGCGACATCTTTTTTCAGAAGGTGGACAGCCTGCTCAAGCACCGGGACCCGGTACAGGCGGACCTCGCCAAGGTTTACCTGATGGCACTGGCATTCGGATTTCAAGGGCGGTTCCGTGGTGAGAAACAGGGCCCGGAGCGACTCGACTTTTACCGGCGGGAATTGTTTCAATTCATTTTCCACCGATCCCCGGACATTTTGAGCGAAGCCAATCATTTTTGTCCGGAAGCCTATCTGCACAATATCGGGGAAGGCGTTGGGCTGAAGCTGGAACACCCGCAAAAGTGGTTTCTTTATCTGGCACTGGTGCTGGCGGTGCTGTTGTTCGCCTCGCATCACCTTTGGGCTTTTTTGACGGACGACCTGTACGTGGTCATTCAACAAATTTTGAGCGAAGCATGATGAAAACTCAGGCCATTACTAAATGAACGCAATCCTGCAACAGGTCTACAGTGTCACCTCGGCGGTTTCGTACTATATCCCGCATACGCTGGGTGCCCTGCTACTGCTTGGGCTCTGCTGGTTCGTCTATTACAAAATAAAGAACCGCAAGACTGATGCAATGGAGGGAGAGAATGCCGACAAAACCTTCGATAGCCAGCGCAAGCACCGCTCTGCTTCCTGGTTCCGGTTGAGACGTAACCTGCTTCGGGCCATGTCCGCCCTGAAAGCCAATGTCTACGGACGAAATCATCGCTACCAGATTCCCTGGTTTCTTCTGATCGGTGAAAGCGGTTCCGGCAAAACCGAAGCCCTGCACCACACCAATATCACCCTGCCGCTCGGAGCTCCCCAGGAAAATACAGAAGGAAGCCGTGAGGGTTGGAAGTGGTGGTTTTTCGATCAGGGCATTGTCATTGATGTTGATGGCGATTATGTGCTCCGCACCGATGGTCAATCGACCGACCACAAGGGCTGGCGGCAACTCCTGAAACTTTTGCAGACCCATCGTCCGCAACGCCCACTCGATGGCATCATCCTGAGCATTCCGGCAACGGACCTTGTGGGTCCGCCGGAAACTTTGAATGAGCGCGTGATCAAAGTCGGAGACAAGGCGGCGGCGTTGTTCGACAAAATGGTGTCGGCGCAAAAAATTCTGGGCATGCGTCTGCCGGTGTACCTGATGGTCACCAAGTGTGATGAAATCCGGGGGTTCAAAAGTTTCTGCGGCGAATTACCAAAAGGACTTCAGCAGGATGTTCTGGGATGGTCCAACCCCTACACGCTGGACACTGCGTATTCCCCCGCCTGGATAGACGAGGCCTTTGAAAATCTCTACAAAAACTTATACCAGACTCAGATCGAAGTCATCGTCGACGGTATCCAGGTTCAGGATTCTGACGACTTTTTTATGTTTCCAAGCGAGTTCTCAGCGATGCTGGAACCGCTTCGCACTTATACCAATCATATCTTTAAACAAAGTGTCTACCACGAAGCCCTGTTTTTTCGCGGCATGTTTTTCTGTGGCGATGCAACACAAAGTGCCACCGTGCCGATGCAAAACCTGTCGCGTTCACTATCCCCTGCAACCGAGGCCCAGGCTCAGGATCAGGCTTTGTTTCCTGAAGTTGAAATCGGTTCATCCTCTTCCCCATCGTCTTCTTCGGGTGGGCCCAAGCGGCTGGCATTTTTAAAAGATTTGTTTGAGCAGAAAATATTTCCGGAGTTTCGCCTGGCGCGTCCCACCGCCAAAATCTTTTTATGGAGAAGCCGCCTGACCTGGGGCTTGCGTGCAGCCATTTTTGGTGTCGCTCTTATCTGGTCACTCGGTATGGGCTGGGGATTCACTCAGTTGCAAGAACAAAAAGATACTCTGCACCCTCTGTTGGAGAACATCAACGGGCAATTACGGTTTCTGAAGGTCCGTAAATTTGAAGAAGACCTGTCTTTCAACAATATGGCACTGAACCTGCTCAAGGGAATGACCAATGTCAATACCACGAGCCTCACTTCAGTATTCATTCCCCGATCGTGGTTCAGTGATCTCGACGACCAGATACGCGATTCCATGGTCGTCGCCTACGACAAGATCATTTTGAAATCTCTTTACTTTGAACTGGAAGACAAAGTTAAAACAACTCTGGAGAATGTCGGCAACCAGGACATTGACGAACCGATTGTCAGCACCACCCCCGTCAAGTTTGACGACATCCCGCAAGTGCAACGTCTCAAAAAAGTAGTCACTGACCTGGACATCCTTTGGAAAAATGTCCAGCTTTACAACGGCCTGCAAACTAGCAAGAACCTGACCCAACTGGGCGACGTGGTGAAATTCCTTTTCGGGTTCGATCTGCCAGTGGATTTTTATCAGAACGCTTCTTATTACCACAATGCCCTGAAGGAAATTGAATATCGAGTGTACGATCCCACGATCACCCGCTACCTGGTGGCCATTCCCAAGGTACGTGGCCTGACCCAGGATCTGTTCATCCGTCTGTATGAAGAAAACATTCTGCTCGCCCGGTTGGAAGATTTTGCGAAAGATCTTGAAAGCATACCGGAAGAAAACGCAAGTTCATTTCAACAAAGTGGTGGCGGAAAGTTTGGGGCTCTGTTGCAAAAAATAAAAGAGATGCAAACGTTGGTGGCCCGCCCTGAATTTGCCTGGATGGGAGGCACCACCATGAACCTGGGAAATGGTTTCAATCAAGTGATGGCTTCCATTGAAAGCTCTCCTTTTCTGGGACACGATCTAAAGTATGAAATTGAAGAGGCAACCAAGGAAGGTTTTGACGAACTGACCTTTCAGTTGCGCAGTCAGGAAACCTCATTTACCGGACCTCTGCTCCACCAGGAAGGCGGTCATATTCAATTGCGTCTGTCTCCTGGCATTATAAAAGTGAAAACCGCCCTGGAAAAATTCCTCGATCGCGACATCATGAAAGTGGAAAACAAGGGAAACGAACTGATAACTGAAATCGCCCCGAACGACCGAATGACCTGGAATCCGGAACTGTTGGAGGCCGCAGTCGACTTATATCGGGACTTTCAAGAATTTGAAAATGAAGCCCTTCCACAATTCCCGGATCAGCTTAGGACGCTGGTGCAAAAGACGTTCATGAAGCTACTCGAATCCACCATAAACGAACTGGTGGCGCAGGCTCAGACCTTCAAGCCCATCCGTGAAAGTTTCGCGTTCAACCGCAAGGAAGAGGATCTTGCAAAAGAAATCCGCAGTTTTAAAAAATCTGCCCCGCTTCTGGGTCGATTGATGGATATCTATTTTGAACTGGATTTCACCGAGTCATCCCGCACCCTGTTCGACCTGGTCACGAGGCATGGCTACCATCTGCTCAACAATGTGGATCGGGTTCTGGAAACCGAAGGATTGTATGAATTCAAAGACGGCAATTTCTCCTGGTGGACCGGCCTGACCCCGGCATCGCTGGAAGCTTACGAAGCACTGGACGAGAAAGAACTGTCCTATTATTTGTCGATTCAAAGAGAACGAATCAAATATCTTTCACGCCAGTACACGGAACCGCTGGTGAACTTTCTGGTGAACCGCACCATCAAACGGGGTCAGCTTGAAGAACGACTGGTCACCAAATGGCACCGCATTCTGGTCGAGCTGGACCGCTACGATGCCCGGCGAACCCGCAATTCGCTCACTCTGCTTGAGCGTTTCATCCGGATAGAAATGGAAACCATCACCCCGGAAAACTGCCTGCAGAAAATCCCGCTGGCAGACCTGAAACGCCCGGCGCGGGACTTTTTCGGCCAAAACCTGTACCAGTTGAAACGGGAACTTTCCAATCAATGCCGCCTGTTGGCCCGCGATGAGGTCCTGCGCGACTATTCTGTGGTCCAGGCCTTTTTCAATCAACGGATTGCTGGCAAATATCCGTTCGCACCCAGAGATGACGGTTTGATTGTCGATGAAGCCGATCCAGTTGACCTCAGAAAGTTTTACCACCTGCTCGACCGCTATCTGGATCAGAGTCTGGGACAGCTTGAAAAGAGCACAAAGTTTGGACATTCCAAGGATAATGCTTTAGAATTCATATATCTAATGGAAGAAGCGAGGCCCTTTTTCGCGCCGTATCTGACTCTGGAAAAATCTGAACTTTCAGACTACCTGCTGGAAGTTGATTTCCGAGTAAATCGCGTTGCGGAAAATGGGGCCAACCAGGTTATCGAATGGAAATTCGAAACCAAAGGTGAGACGGTGCAGGACCACCGCAAAAAGAAAGTGCCTTTGAAATGGGATCTTGGCGATCCCATCCGCCTTTCTTTCCGCTGGGCCAAGGACTCTCCGGATGTCCCCGTCTCTTCAGGTGACTTTTCGGATGTTGACATCGACAAGCGAACGGCAACCTTTGATTACAACAATCAATGGTCGCTGATTCAACTACTGTCCCGTCACGAAACCGGGGTAGAGGACTTTGGACCTTTGGGCGATCCCAAACCGCACACTCTGCGATTCCGGATCAACACCCTTGAACGGGACGAGGACAGGATGCAGGAGGAAGTGTTTGCACCCAAGTCTGGAGAAGCCCGGTTCTTTGTACGGGTTGTGGTCAAATCGCCCAAAAACAAAGAGCGGGTGATATTACCGGCTTTTCCGGTCGAGGCCCCGATGTTGAAAAAAGGTCTCAACAGTTGAAGCGGCTCCAGGTGTTTAATCAGTCAGGTTCAGGTATATGACCATAAAGGTGGCACCCCGATGGGTGGATTGGGAAAAACTCGATGCGCCCATCAGTGAAGATAAACCCGAAGGTGACTCTCTGCGTTACGAGGGTGCCTATGACAAAATACAGGACGCACGCAAACAGGATAATCCCCGGCTCGATCAGGGTGTCTGGGAAACCGACCTGAAGCAGGCCGATTGGGACCGGGTCATCCAGCACGCGAGGCAAGCCCTGGAAACACAATCCAAGGATTTGCAGATTGCCGCCTGGCTATTGGAAGCCTGGGCTTACCGGTACCGCTTTGAGGGAATTCGCAATGGACTCGAAGTTCTTTTCCGGTTGTGTGAAAAATTTTGGGACACCGTGTATCCCCAGATCGACGAAGGAGATTTTGAAGCGCGACTCCGTCCTTTTGAGTGGATCAATTCAAAACTGGCGATTCAGCTAAAGTTGATCCCCTTGTCTGCGCCCCGGTTGTCCGAACACGAGTCCGTTACCTTTGCTGATTATGAAATAGCGTCCAGAAACGAAAACGAAGCAAGGAAAAACCAGCAGGCCCGGGAAAAACTGGAATCAGAAATCAATTACTCCCGGTTTTTTGCAAGTTGTGATCACACGCCCCCTGAGTTTTATCGGGAACTGGCGACTCATGTGCAAGGATCACGCGACCGGCTTAGAAACCTGGAAGGGTTTCTGGATGATAAATGCGGCAAGGAATCACCCAGCCTGCTGGACTACCGGGAGGGATTACGGGCGATCAATCGCCTGTTGGATGAAATCCTGGAACGCCAGGGAATTTCAGCTGAGGAGATCGACCCGCAACCCGTAGGCCAGCAACCCGTAGGCCCGGTGGAACAACCCATGAAGGAGGCAACGGACTCCGTGAGCAACGAGGCCCTTGATCTGGATGAAGACGGCACTGAATTGACCGGGCAGGAAGAAGGATCGTCAATGGGAAATGGAACACCAGGAGTGACTGGAAAAATTCGATCCCGAAGCGAGGCTTACCGCATGTTGACTGAGGTAGCTGAATACCTCGAACGCACGGAACCTCACAGCCCCACACCGCATCTGGTCCGCCGGGCGGTGTCCTGGGGAGACATGACACTCGACCAACTGCTGATAGAAATTGTCCGCGATGACAACGACCTCAGATTCATTTATGACTTGCTGGGGCTCGGTGATGGGCCTCCGGAAACAGAAGAGTAAAGTTCAAAGGACTGTGATTTTTTTTCATTTTTTTGTTTTAAATTTTCCAACTTTTTATTAACCAGATGTACACCTCTAAAAAGGAGGGGACATGGCTGAAAGCATTCAACACAAGCTGGGCCGGGTTCGACCACCGAGAGTCCAGATCACTTACGATGTAGAAACTCTGGGTGCGATCGAAATGAAAGAACTTCCCTTTGTCGTCGGTATCCTGGCGGATCTCTCGGGTAATCCCGAAGAACCCCTGCCGTTGCTCAAGGAACGGAAGTTTGTTGAAATCGATCGTGACAACTTCAATGACATTATGACCTCAATCGAACCACGCCTGACCATGCGGGTAAAAAACACCATCCTGGACGATGATTCCCAGCTCAATGTGGAATTAAAACTCCGGTGCATGGATGATTTTGAACCTGTAGAAGTGGTCAAACAGGTCCCTGCCCTGCGCAAACTTTACGAAGCGCGCCAGAAGCTGAGTGACCTTCTCACCAAGCTGGACGGTAACGACGAACTCGACCGCCTGCTGGGTGAAGTTGTAGAAAACACGGAAGGTCTGAACGAAATGAAAGCCGCCCGCCCCGCCGATGAAGAAGGCGAAGGTGGTGACGGCGAGGAAGGAGGAGAAGGCTAATGGCTGAAGAAACCAGTGCAGAAGGCGGAACCACAGCGGAAGAGCTGAACCTCGTCGACAATATTATTCAAAACGGCCGCATCGCTCGTGACGAATCCCAAACGGATTACGCCAGGGACCTCGTAGCCGAATTTGCCACCCAGATTCTGGACGAAGGCATGACGGTCAACGCCGATACGGTGGCGATGATCTCAAACCGCATCGCCCAGATCGATGAACTCATCACCAACCAGCTCAACGAAGTCATTCACAACGAGGCTTTTCAGCAGTTGGAAAGTTCCTGGCGCGGCATGAATTACCTCGTCATGAACTCGGAAACCAGCACCACCTTGAAACTCCGGTTGATGAATGTTTCCAAGAAGGACCTCCTCAAAGACCTGGAAAAAGCCGTCGAGTTTGATCAGAGCGCGCTGTTCAAAAAGGTTTACGAAGAGGAATACGGCACCTTCGGTGGGCATCCATTCAGCATGCTGGTCGGTGATTTCGAATTCACCCGCCATCCGCAAGACATGGCATTGCTCGAAAAGGTTTCACAGGTGGCCGCCGCCGCCCACGCTCCGTTTATCTCGGCGGCGCATCCGCGGCTGTTCGATCTCGACAGTTATACGGACCTCGGCGTTCCACGTGATCTCGCGAAGATTTTTGAAAGTGCTGAGCTCATAAAATGGCGCTCGTTCCGCGAATCAGAAGATTCCCGATACGTTACCCTGACTCTGCCGCGAGCGTTGATACGCCTGCCGTATGGTCCGGACACCGTGCCGGTGGAAGGCCTTGACTTTCGCGAGGATGTCGATGGTCGCGACCATTCAAAATACGCTTGGACCAATTCTGCCTGGGTATTGACCCAGCGGATCACCAACGCGTTTTCCCTGCACGGCTGGGTCGCCGCAATTCGCGGTGTGGAAGGTGGCGGTAAAGTTGAAGGTCTGCCCACGCATACCTTCAAGACCGACGAAGGCGATATCGCCCTCAAATGCCCCACCGAAATTTCCATCACCGACCGGCGGGAAAAAGAGCTCAACGACCTCGGCTTCATCTCCCTGTGCCATTGCAAAGGCACCGACTACGCTGCATTTTTTGGCGGCGCGACGACCAACAAACCCAAGGTCTACAACCTGGATGCGGCCAACGCCAACTCGCGCCTGTCCGCTTTGTTACCTTACGTTCTGAATGCTTCACGCTTTGCGCATTATCTCAAGTCGATCATGCGCGACAAGGTGGGTAGCTTCATGACCAAGGACAATGTCGCCGCCTACCTCAACAACTGGATATCAAGCTATGTCCTGTTGAGTGATGATGCAGGTCAGGAAACCAAGTCGAAGTACCCGCTGAGGGAAGCCCGTGTGGATGTCACCGAAATCCCCGGAAAACCCGGTTGTTACAACGCAGTGGTATTCCTCCGACCGCATTTCCAGTTGGAAGAGTTAACGGCATCAATCCGGCTGGTGGCAGAACTGCCGCCTCCCGCTGGTGGCTAAAAACTGATATACTGCCCGGGTCATTCATTAAGTTGTGGCCCGGGCAGGTTGTCACTCTCATTGTCACTTTTAAATGAAACATCCTAGTGACCTAAAAACTGAAAGGAGTCCTTCATGGCTGGTGACATGTATATGGAAATAGATGGGATCAAAGGAGAATCCACAGATAAGGACCACAAAGACTGGTTTGAAATCACGTCTTACAGCTTTAACGCCAATCAGCCGGCGGCGGCCACCCGCAGTACCGGGGGCGGTGCCACAGTTGAACGGGTTTACCTGTCTGATTTTTCTGTAACCAAATCAATGGACATTGGAACACCCGACATCTCCTCGGCCTGTTGTACCGGTCGGGCGCTCAAAAAAATCACGATCTCCTGCTGGCGTTCAGACGGTGCCGCAGCTAAACCTGTACCCGTTGAATACATCAAGTATGTATTGACTGATGCCATTATCACAAACTATTCCGTTTCCGGCGGTGCCGGTGATATTCCAAGTGAAGCGATCTCGTTCAACTACGCGAAGATCACCTGGAATTATCTGCCACAGAAAGAAGGCGGCGGCGGTAAGGAAGGAAACAAAGAATCCGGTTGGGACCTGTTCAAGAATGAAGCGGTCTAAGGATCTTTGGCCACGTAAGTCGAAACACGATCCCGCTCGTGCGGGGCTTCTTGACCGTCTGATCGATACTGATCTGAATTCCGGCGAGGAGCCCCGCCCACAGCGGACCTACACTAAAGACGAATTATTTCTCTCCATCATTCGTGAGATCGACCGGGTACTCAACACCCGTTGCATCGTCTCTAAAACCAATCTCAAAAAACGCAAACGCAGTGTCCTGGATTACGGAGTGGCCGACACTACTGGCATGAACCCCCACTCCGAAGACGACCACTTCACCATTGCCCGAACCATCAAGGAAGCCATCACCCGCTATGAACCCCGCCTCCAGCAGGTCCAGGTCTCGGTCGATGCCATCACGCCCAATGAACGCTCTGTCGTGGTTCGGGTGGAAGGCATGGTCCAGTTGGATCACATACGAGAACCCGTTTCGTTTCCCATCGCCATACGAAGCGACACCGGCAAAGTGACTGTGAATGCTGAATAGCCAGGACGACCACCTCATCTATTTCCAACGGGAACTGACCTACCTGCGCAAGATGGGGCAGGCCTTTGCCGAAAAATATCCGAAAATCGCAGGCCGACTCGAACTCGGCACCGAACATAGTCAGGACCCTAACATCGAACGGCTCATTGAAGCCTTTGCCTTTCTGACCGCCCGCATCCAGATTTCCATAGAAAACGAATTCCCGGAAGTCAGCTCAGCCCTGCTGAATGTTCTGTATCCGCACTTCATGAATCCGGTGCCGTCCATGAGCATCGCCCAGTTCACACCGGACCCTGAGCAAGGCATGTTGACCAGCGGACATCTCATCAAAAAACAAACGCCTCTGTTTTCCACCACGGGCCAGGGAGAAATCTGCCGTTTTCGCACCTGCTACCCGGTCACCCTGTGGCCGTTGGAGGTGGAAGAGGCTGTTTTTGAATCGACCGACAAATACGATTTCCTCGATCAAGCGTCAGACATCGCGACCGTCCTGCGTCTGCGCATCACCACACGTGGTGCGCCGCTCGACAAGCTCCAGCTCGACAACCTGGTGTTTTATCTCAATGACGAGTCGGCGACCTGTCATGAAATTTACGAACTACTGTTCTGCAATGTCCGGCAGGTTGGCCTGCTGACAGAAGATTCCAAAACACCGGTGTTCCTGCCGGAGGAAAGCATCACCCCGGTAGGCTTTGAAGCGGACGAAGATATATTGCCGTACAACCCGCTGGCGCATCCCGGCTATCGCATGTTGCAGGAATATTTTACGTTCCCGGAAAATTACATGTTCTTCCGTGTGAACCACCTCGATCGCATCACCTCTAAAAAATCCATCGACCTGCTCATCCTGCTCGATCGCAAACCGCGCGATCGCATGGTGATCACGCCGGACACGTTTTGTCTGGGTTGCACTCCAATCATCAACCTGTTCACCAAAACGTCGGAGCCGATCCGCCTGGAAGGCCGCGAAACCGAATACCGGATTCAGCCGGACCATCGACGTGAGCGCATCACCGAGATCCATTCCCTGCTCAAAGTCTCCGGCTCCTCC
Source organism: Nitrospinaceae bacterium (assembly GCA_029261535.1). GTDB lineage: Bacteria > Nitrospinota > Nitrospinia > Nitrospinales > Nitrospinaceae > Nitronauta. Next base: position 51,064 of record JAJDBF010000026.1, read on the forward strand.
GACCCGAAAGACGAAACACGCAACTACGCTCCATTTTATTCGTTCAATCACGAAATGACGGGCAAGGGTCAGGACGCTTTCTGGTACGCTTCGCGTCAGCAAACGGGACGAAAAGATTTACCGGGAACAGAGATGATCCTCAGGTTCGTCGACTTGCAGTTCAACCCGCGGCAACCGCCATCCGAAATCGTGTTTGCGCATACGCTGTGTACCAACCGCGATCTGGCGGAACAATTACCAGACAACGCCAAACTGCAAATTGAAGAAGCCGCGCCGTTACAATTCATCCGTTGTTTGCGCAAACCGACACCGCAACTCGTCCCCGCCATGCGCGGTGAAACACTTTGGAAGCTGATTTCGCACCTTTCGCTGAATCACCTTTCTTTTTCTGACGGGGGAGCCGGAAGCCTTACAGCCCTTAAAGAAATTCTTCGACTGTATAGTTTTTCCAACCGGCAATCTTCTGAGCAACAGATTCAAGGTTTGCGTGACATGCAATGCCGGAAAGTGATTCGTCGATCCGGCACCGAAGCCTGGCGAGGCTTTTGCCGGGGCACCGAGATCACACTGACCTTTGATGAAAAAGCCTACGTCGGTAACAGCGGCTTTTTGATGGCCTCGGTACTCAATCACTTTTTTGCTCTGTACGCATCCGTCAACTCCTTCACTCAACTCATCATCAAAAGCGCCCAGCGCGATGGAACCTGGAAACGATGGCAACCTATGGCTGGCGAAAAGATCATTCTTTAGAGGACTGGCTCTACGCGGAAGGACACGCCTTCGAGTTTTTTCAGGCGGTTCGATTGCTGGAGACCCTCCATCCGGAACGCATTCCCGTTGGCGAAGGTTCCGATCCGTCCAAAGTCGTGGTCAAGTTCAAGGGAAAAACCGGGCTCGACTTCCCTCCCAACGAAGTCGACGAAGTGACACCCCCCGGGCAAGAAGGTGAAGCGATCAGCATGAAGGTCAACATCATGAGCCTCGCCGGAGCCTTGGGGCCGTTGCCCCATACTTACACGGAAGTGTTGCTGGAAAGGTTGAAATACAACGACACCGCCCTCCGCGATTTTCTCGACATCTTCAATCACCGGTTGATCTCGCTCCTGTACCGCGTACGCAAAACCATGCGACTCGGATTTGATTTCAAGGAGCCGGGAAGCGATCCGTTCAACAGTTATTTCTTTTCCCTAATGGGCCTTGGAACCGGCGGCCTGAAGAACCGGCTGGAATCGCCGGACAAATCCCTGCTGTTTTACACCGGCCTGCTCGCTCTTAAACCACGGTCACTTGCCGGCCTTGAAAACATCGCCTCTCATTTTTTCAATGTCCCGGTCAAGGGAGAGCCCTTGCAGGGAAGGTGGTATAATCTTGAAGAAGATCAGTTGACTTCTATAGGCATCTTTGGAAAAAACAGAACCCTCGGTCGGAACATCGTGCTCGGCAAAAAAGTCTGGGATCAGGAACGCACCTTCCGTCTGGTCTTGGGTCCGTTGACGTTCCGCCAGTTTGAAGATTTTCTTCCCATCAATCCAGGATTTCGCCACCTGTGTGAAATCACCCGGTTCTACACTGGCGATGAGTTCGATTTCGATGTCCAGTTGAAACTGAAAGCTCCCGAAGTTCCCACGTCGCGCCTCAGTAGCAGACAAGGTCCGCGCCTCGGCTGGACCTCCTGGCTACGAACACGTTTTTTCCGCAACGATGACGACCAGGTCGTCCTGTCACCCAACCGCATTTCTTAAAAGGCCCTGCACTGGCATGAAATCTGACCTCAAGGAACTGATCGGCAAACTCAACGGCACCTGCCGGACCTGTCTTGAAACAGCCGCCGCGCTTTGTGTTTCGCAAACAAATTACAATGTTGAGATGGAGCACTTTCTGGTGAAACTCCTTGATGTGCCCGATTCCGACCTCACCCGCATCCTGAAAAATTACGACCTCGATGCCAGTGAAGTGAATCGCGAACTCATGACAACCATCGATCAGTTTGATCGCGGCAACAACCGGACTCCTGCTTTTTCCCTGCACCTCATGCAGATGTTTGAGGAAGGCTGGATCATGTCCTCCCTTGTCTTTGGAGAACCGCAAATCAGATCAGGGGCTATCCTTCTCGGATTGCTCAGCCACGAGGCACTGCGCGGTGTGCTGGTGGAATCATCAAAAACCTTATTGGATATTCCGCGACACAAACTAAGACAAGATGTCAAAGAGTTGTGCAAGGGAACCACCGAAGACTCCGGCCCAAAAACCACGGACGCCAAACGAAGCACCGGTCCGCAAGAAACCGGCTCAGGTTCGCAAACCCAGGAAAATTCCGGGTCAAATTCAAAATCAAAGAATCCGGCACTCGATCAATTCACCATCAACCTGACGGAGCGTGCTCGCGATGGGCTGATCGATCCTATCCAGGGGCGTGACTTTGAAATCCGGCAAGTGATCGACATCCTCACCCGACGTCGACAAAACAACCCGATACTCACCGGCGAAGCGGGCGTTGGCAAAACCGCAGTGGCCGAGGGCTTTGCCCTGCGCATCGCCGTTGGTGATGTTCCTCCTTCCTTGAAACAGGTAGCCCTGCACAGCCTCGACCTTGGCCTTTTGCAAGCGGGAGCCGGTGTCAAAGGTGAATTTGAAAACCGGCTCAAGTCCGTCATCAACGAGGTGAAGTCCTCGCCCACGCCGATCATCCTGTTCATTGACGAGGCCCACACCCTCATCGGCGCAGGTGCGGGAGGTCAGCAGGGCCAAAGCGACGCGGCCAATCTGCTCAAACCGGCTCTGGCCCGTGGCGAATTACGCACCATCGCCGCCACCACCTGGTCGGAATACAAAAAATATTTTGAAAAAGACCCGGCCCTGACCCGACGTTTTCAAGTGGTCAAGGTGGATGAACCTGCCACCGATGTCGCCATCGACATGGTGCGCGGCATCGTCGGTCATCTTGAACAACACCACGAGGTCGTCATCCTCGATGAAGCGGTATCCGATGCGGTGATACTGTCGGACCGTTACATCACCGGACGCCAGCTTCCGGACAAGGCCATCAGCGTACTGGATACCGCCTGCGCCCGTGTCGGGCTTGGCCAAAATGCCACTCCTCCAAAAGTAGAAGACTCCCAACGCCGCATCGAACTTCTGCGACTTGAAATGGAAATCCTCAACCGCGAACAAGTCGCCGGTCGCTCACATAAAGAACGACTGGAAGGGCTGGAGTCACAATTGAAATCCACACAAACCGACCTTGAGGAATTGGAAAAGTGTTGGAATCAGGAACGCGACATGGTGAAAGAAATTCACCAACTGCGTGAGAAAGCTCAAGGGTCTTCAGAAAAAAATGACGCCTCCAGCCTCCCTGGAAAATCCAATCAAAAAATAATTGATCTCGAAAAAAAGCTGGAAGACTTTCAGGGAGATGAACCGATGGTCCCGGTGTTCGTCGACTCGCGTGTGGTCGCTTCCGTCATCTCCAGCTGGACAGGGATTCCCGTTGGCAAAATGCTGACCAATGAAATCCAGAACGTACTCGACCTGAAAGCCAACCTGCAAGAACGCGTCATCGGTCAGGACACAGGCCTCGAAGCCATCTGCCGCAGAATACGCACCTCGCGTGCAGAGCTGGACGATCCGGGTAAGCCGGTGGGCGTGTTCATGCTGACCGGGCCAAGCGGCGTGGGAAAAACAGAAACGGCACTGGCGCTGGCGGACCTGCTCTATGGCGGGGAGCGCAACCTGGTGAAGATCAATATGTCGGAGTACCAGGAATCTTACACCGTATCCAATCTCAAAGGTTCGCCGCCGGGCTATGTCGGCTTCGGTCAGGGCGGTGTGCTCACCGAGGCGGTGCGCCGGGCACCTTACAGCGTGGTCTTGTTGGATGAAATCGAAAAAGCACATAATGACGTAGTCGAACTTTTTTATCAGGTATTCGACAAAGGCGAGATGGAAGACAGCGAAGGCGTACTGGTGGATTTCAAAAACACCGTCATCCTGCTCACATCGAACGCGGGCAGTGATGTGGTGATGCGTCTTTGCCAAAACGGCAACGCCTCCCCCACGGCGGAAGAGCTTGAAAAAGCCCTGCGACCGGAGTTGCTTAAAATTTTCAAACCTGCTTTTCTCGGGCGCACCGTTATCGTGCCCTACTTCCCGCTGGGTGATGGCGAGATACGCAACATCACCCGCCTCAAGCTGGCAAAAATTCAGGACCGGTTTCAGAACAGTCACCGCGCCAGACTCAGCTTTGATGATGCTGTGGTCGAGGCGGTGGTGGAGCGTTGCACGGAAGTGGAATCCGGCGCGCGCAATGTGGATCACATCCTCACCCACACGCTCCTGCCCGATCTCGGGAAAACCATGTTGGAAAAAATGGCGGAGGGTATAAGCGTCGACACGGTGCAAGTGTCTTTGAATCCGGACGGCAACTTTGCCTATGAAATAAGGAACACGTAGATGCCAACATACGATGACGAGAACCTGAGCCTGAAAATCACCACCCCGCTGGGCGATGACAAGCTCATGATAAAAACATTTCATGGCGAAGGGAAAATATCTGAACCTTACTTTTTCTATTTGGAAATGGTCTCGCAGGAATATGAACTGGATTTTGATGAAATCGTGGGCAAAGGCATCACCGTCACCATGGACTTGAGCTCCGGTGAGCAAAAATATTTCCACGGAATCTGCACACGCTTTATTCAGGGTGCTTATGACGGAACCGAGTGCAAGTATTTCGCGGAACTGCGGCCCTGGCTCTGGCAATTGCATCTGACTCGCGACAGTCGAATTTTCCAGGAGATGAAAATCCCCGACATCATCACCAAAGTATTCGATGACCTCGGCTTCACCGATTACAAGGACAGTTTCAGCGGAACCTATAACGAAGTGGACTACTGCGTCCAATACCAGGAAACAGCGTACAACTTTGTCCAGCGTCTGATGGAAGACAATGGCATTTGTTATTACTTCGAGCACGACGAAGACAAACACACCATGGTACTGTCCGATGATTCCACTGACCATCCGGAATGCCCTGGTGTGCCAACAGTCAGCATGAGCCCGCCGGACAGTTCCATGATCGAAGACGACACCATCAGCCAGATTTCACTGGAAAAATCCGTAGCAACAGGGAAATTTGCGATGGACGATTTTGATTTTGAAACGCCGGCAACCGACTTGCTGGTCTCCGATGTAGAAGCTTTGAAAGAACACAAGACGACGGACCTGCGCGTCTATGAATATCCCGGCGGATTCACTAAATCAGCGGACGGAGACAGCAAAGCTAAAATCCGGATGGAATCCCTGGAGTACCCCGTACGTCTCGTCAGTGGTCAGGGCAATTGCCGTGATTTCCGTTTCGGCTACAAGTTTACGCTGGAAGATCATGAGCGTGAAGACGTGAACGACACTTATCTGTTATACAGCCTCAATTTCACAGCAACTCAGGATTCCTACCATAACTCGTTCACTGCCTTTCCGGCAGACACTCCGTTTCGCCCGGTCGTGGAAACTCCCAAACCACGCATCGTCGGCACACAAACCGCATTGGTGGTGGGAAAGTCTGGCGAAGAAATTTACACAGACAAATACGGTCGCGTGAAAGTGCAGTTCCACTGGGATCAGGAGGGTGAAAATAACGAGGACAGCTCTTGTTGGATTCGTGTCACGCAAGGGTGGGCGGGAAAAAGCTGGGGCAATATTTTTATCCCGCGCATCGACATGGAAGTGGTGGTGAGTTTTATCAACGGCGACCCGGACCGCCCCCTTATCACCGGTTGCGTTTATAACGCCGACCAAACTGTGCCTTATGACTTACCCGACAATCAAACCCAAAGCACTCTCAAATCCGATTCCTCTAAAGATGCCGATGGCTACAATGAGTTGAGATTTGAAGACAAGGCGGACGAGGAAGAAATTTTTGTTCATGCCCAAAAGGACATGAATATCGAAGTCTTGAATGACGAAACCCGCACCATCACCAAAAACAGGACCACCACGATAGAAGAAGAAAACGATTCCCTCACGGTTGCCAAAGGCGACCGTACTTTTGAAGTCACCGAAGGCAATGAAACCACCACCATTGGTGGCGATCGGGAAATCACCGTATCAGGCGATGAAACGCGCACCAATGAGGGCGACTACACAGTCAAAATCGATGGTGATTACAAGATCACGGTGGAAGGCGATCTCACCATCGAGGTCACTGGCAAGATTTCAATTTCCACCGATGACAATTACGAACTCGCCGTCAGTGGCGACTACAGCAACGAAGTCGATGGAGATGTCTCGACCACGGCGGGCGGCGATATGACGGAAGAATCCGATGGTGATATCACAGTGACCGCCAGCGGTGACCTCACTAATGAAGCCGATGGCGACCTCACTAATTCTGCAGGTGGCGATGTGACGGTTGAATCCGATGGTGATGTTTCCATCAGCGCGACCAACGAAGCCACGGTCAGCGGCATGAATGTCACCGCTTCTGCAGATGTCGAAGCCGCAGTGTCCGGGAGCACCGTATCCCTTGGATAAAACGATGGCTGTTCAACAAAAAAAAGAGGCTGAAGAAAATGTGGCATCTTCTTCGCTCGAAACTCCCCGATTAAAAAAAAAGAAGCCGATACCAACAGAAAAATCAGTCACGGGAAAAGATGGAACTTTGCTCAAGCACTTTCCGCTCAAGGACAACAAGAAACACGGCGAAGCAAAAATCTACAACAAAGAAGGCGCTCTCATCCGTAAGGAGCACTATGTCAACGGTGCTCTGGAAGGCTCGGTAACCCATTACGATGCCAACGGAGCCATCAGTAAACAATCGACCATCCGCAATAATAAACTGGAAGGTAAATTGCTACGGTACACCAAGGGAGTGTTATCCAGTAGTGCCCAGTACCGCTCAGGCAAACGACAGGGAGAACAACTCGTTTTTAATGAGCAGGAAAAACTGATCGTCAAGCGGACTTATGTTCAGGACAAAATTCACGGCGAGGTCATCGCCTATGATGGTCAGGACAATGTGGTTTCAAAAGTTGCGTACGCGAACGACATGCGCCAAGGAGCCAGCATGGGCTACTATCCGGTAGGGGGTGTCCGCGAAAAGGCGCAGTATCAAAATGATCGACTCGAGGGGGAGCTCGTTCGCTATCATGTCAACGGCAAGCCCCGCGAAATTCAGAATTTCAAGCAGGGAAAACCCCTGGGTCCGCCGCAATTCTTCAAAGACAATGGTGAACCTGATGAGCCTCCGGGAACGGCTCCGAAGGAAAAAGGGTCTCTCGAAAAAATCCTTGAATTCATTTTCGGCAAATAGACATGCGGTCAATTAATATCCATGCCTCATTAAGTGTTCCTCTTTTCTTCTCTCCTTAAAACCCAACTTTTTTATGAAGATCATGATTCGCCTGACCGTGTTGATTGTCGTCACCCTCCTGATATTTTTGGGAGGATTCTGGATGGGCAGTCAATGGAAAGGCGATCCTGATGGGAACCCGGAAGGACAATTGCAAGCCAAAGTTCCGGGCCAGGAAGGGGCAACACCGGCGCCCAGTACTCCCGAAACTGAACCATTAAAAAAAGCCGAACCACAAGCCAGTCCGGCAACAAAAGTTCCAGGCAGTAAGGACGAACAGCAACCTTCAGAAAACACCAGCCAGGGAGCGGTCAAAACTACGGCGGAAAAAACATCTCCCGCACAAAACAACAAGTCCGCACCTGCGGTGACACAACCTACAGAGCAAGCCGAGACGACTGCCTCGACCGAGAAACCATCTGCACCGCCGATAGATGTCGAGGAAAAGCCAAAAGACGACAAGAAAAAGGATGCTCTCGCGTTGATCGTCACGCCAGAAGACCTGGGCGAAAACCAGATCACCTACTCCGTTCAGGCCGGAACTTTTTTAGACAAAGACCTGGCGCAAATCCGGCTGGAACAGCTCCAGGCAAAAAAGTATCCTGTGTTTCTGGTCAGTGCCTGGGACAACAAAAAGCAACTGTGGTACACGGTGCGGGTGGGTCGTTTTACCGACATCATGCAGGCACAGATGGCGGCAAAGGAGATTACCCGAAAGGAGCGCATTCCGGCTTCCGTCTATGGCGTTGGTTCGTTAAGATATGAAGAACCTTTGGAACCGGAGATGGCAAGCCCAGCCGCCACGCCACCAACTGCAACGGAGGCCGCTCCAAAAGATGGTCCTTCAATAATTATGGAACCCGGTTTATGAACCCGCAAGTGAAGCTGGAACTCTGGATTGGAACCGTGGGTCTTCTGCGCTCCAAGCTCAGTCAGGTGATGACAGGGATCAACGACTTGAGACAGGAGTACAAGACGCAACATCGCCACGCGCCGGAAGAACTCAGTCCCTTGATGGCCGAAGCTCAAGAATTATTCGCCGAGATGTTAAAGGCAGGGGAATTTCTTGGCACAATCAGGGAAAACCTCATTCACAATTCACCCGAGACTTTTGAGAATTATCTTGAAGACTGGGCGATGACGCAAACGGAAGATCGGTTCAGAAAAGTGGATTGTTTTCTTGTTGAACTGAAAGAAGTGGAAGTCAGTGGGTTGGATCTCGATCCGGAAATCTGGGAGGAAGGCAGGAAACTGATTGAGGAAGCTTTGCCGAAAGATTCTACCTGAACACTCCGCGCCTCATTTATAAATTGTAAAGCTGATGGCCCCGCCGAGTTCACCGAGTTTTCCGCCTTCTTTTTTACCGCCGGTGATATCCCTTTCGCCACGCGGCTCCCCATGACAGGGCAAGCAGGATTTATTGTAATACTCCGGGATAATCAAACGGAAGGCCGAGCGGCCTCGGTGACGCGCCTCTTCCACAAATGGTTTGTCCCGCTTGTAATCAGCATTCCTGAACTGATTTTCAATAACATTGTGCTCCCATTTATCCGGGCGATTGGAGCGGTTCCGGATATACTGCCGGGGAGCAGTGAGTTTGATATAAGCCCGGCCTTTCATCAATCTGTTATAACTGTCGGCCACGAGTCGGGCAAATACCGCTGGCAGGAATCCTTTAAACCCCCGTCCCCGTTCATTGATAAGCGGCTGTGCATTGCTCATCACTTCGCGAATTGCATTGAGCATGGCCAGTTGCCCCAGGCCCTTCAGGGTTGTCCCGGCCTCCAGACGAAATTCCGATCCCGCTGCTTTTTTAAAATTAGCTCTCGCCTCGTCAATCACCTTTTCAGGAGAAAGGCCTTTATCCCCAATATCAGGATTATTGATCATTTTCTGATGTTTTGAAATAACGGCGCGGGAAGCACGAAACAGTCGGGTGATTTCAAGAGCGATTTCACGGTTTTTATCAAAAGAAAGTGCCGACGATTGAGACACCAATCCTGGGTGTCCGCATAAAAAGAGAACAGATGCGGTGAGCACCAGGATGGTCTTTGCCTTCCGAAACAACATACGTCCCTCCTTTTCATTGAGGAAACAGCGGTGACCCGGTTGTGCGGAAACCGTCGGCAAATCTCGATAGCTACAGGTGGAGCCATTCTCGGATGGTAAACCAAAATGGCTCACCACCGAAATATTATAAGTCATTTTCAGAAGAAATACGAAATCGTTTTTCTACTATCACCCGTCGTGCATTCTCAAGATGAAGGCCTGGCCCTTTGTTTGGCCCATTCCCTGAGTGCCGTGACACGCTCCTGGGCCGTTATCGCAAGGGGTACGGTTGCTCGAATAGCTTGTAGAATGTCATCCGTCGTGAACTCCCTGTTGTCTGCAAACCCGGTATACATGGCCGAGACTACTGCTTCCTGAATCTCAGCACCGCTGAACTGCTCTGCAGTTTCAGCCAGCGACTTTAAATCATATTTTTTCGGGTCGCGTTTTTTCAACTTGATGTGAATATCGAATATCTCTTGCCGTTCTTCATGTGAAGGCAGGTCAACGAAAAAGATTTCATCAAACCGCCCCTTGCGTAAAAGCTCCGGCGGTAGAGCCTCAATATTATTAGCGGTGGCGATAACAAACACCGGTCGGGTTTTTTCCTGCATCCAGGTCAGGAAGGTGCCGAACACGCGAGCTGTCACGCCCGAATCGCCCTGCCCAGAACTTTGGGCACCGGCAAATCCTTTTTCGATTTCATCCAGCCACAGGCAGGTCGGGCTCATCGCTTCCGCCTGAGCCAGTGCCTGGCGCATGTTGTCCTCAGAGTTGCCGATGAACGAATCAAAAATTTTACCGACGTCCATGCGAAGCAGAGGCAGATTCCATTCGGTGGCAATGGCTTTGGCCGCCAGGCTCTTGCCGCAACCCTGAACCCCGACCATCATCACACCCTTTGGCTCTGGCAAACCATACTGACGCGCTTTGGTGCTGAAGGCGCGGGAGCGTTGGCCCAGCCAGTCTTTCAGCTTATCGAGCCCACCCACCACACCCATCTGTGTAGACAAGCCGATAAAATCAAGGATGCCTGACTTTCTAATCAACTGCTTCTTTTCTTCGATGATGAGAGGCAGATCATCCAGGGTAAAATTTCGATTGTTGATGAGGGCTTTCGAGTATACGTTCTCCGCTTCGTTCCGGGTCAGGCCAGTCGTCGCCTGCACCACCTTTTCCATTAAATCAGCGGAGAGATCGACCTGCACCTTGTCGGAGTTGCGGTAAGGCTCGAGCAAATTGCGCAACACCGTCGTCAACTCTTTCGGTCCGGGAAGTGGCAAGTCAAACACCGTCACGTCTTTTTCCAGCTCTGGCGGAATCTTCAGCACCGGTGAAACAAGAATCACCGTTTTATAACTGCGCTTGAGCTGATGCACCAGATCGCGCAGTCGGCGTACCACTTCCGGTTCTTCCAGAAACGGATGGAAATCTCTCAAAACATAAATGGCCTTTTTTCCGGATTTCGCAATCGACTTCAACGCTTCCTCGGGTTTCCGCTCATTGGCTTCCGATTGCGGCGCTGGTTGGAAACCGGTGGTGCGCGTCCAGAGAATCAATTCTTTGCCGGTGGCCTGACCGATTTCTTCGAGCAACGCCTGCGCACGCTCTTCCTCCCAACTGAGTAGATAAAGCAACGGGTAACGCGCCCGGATAGACAGGCTGAGCTCCTGCTTTAATTTTTCCATTTAATCACCCGGATTTAAGGACACATTAAAAATTTTCTTGTATGGTAGCGAGTTTCTCGCAAGAGGAAGCAAGTTGCCAGAGCAAAATTTTTCGCTTTAGCAAGAGACCTTCTTAAAACTCAAGATAGGTGGAGCGACCCCCGGCTGTCTCAGGGATATCCAGCAGGCGCAGTACATGCAGAGTCTTTTCCGAAAGCACCGCCACCCGATTACCCTTTTGCCCCACTGCCATGGCCTGGATTCCGCCCGGCATTTCCTGTTGCCAGACCCGTTCCTGACTCAACAATCGGTAGCAACCGACCGATGGCCCTTCCGGTGCCAGTTCAAGAATCTCGTTGTTTTGCGCAGTCACGATGGATCGACTCGAATGCAGTTGGCCTTCGCCGAGCAGAACACCGTCGTCTTGAAAAACCACCACCTTGCCTTGTTCCGAAACAAACGCAACGCCTCGCTCAAGAGGCACGATTCGCTTTACCGACTGCTTCAGGTCATGCGTCCAGCGAAGGTTTCCATCAAAACCGATGCCGTAACATCTGCCATCTTCATCGCCTGCAAAAATGGAGGTGGTGTTGACTCTTAAACGCGACACCGGAGCATCCAGGACAATCCTCCCGGCTTTCAAACTTTTCAGGTCGAGTGTGTACACTGTTTTGCCGACCCCCTGAAACACCGCAATATTTTTTCCGGTGTTGAGACGGAGCTTGCTGATCTTCTGACCCAGACCGCGTTTCCAGATACGACGACCGCTTCTATTGTACAGGGAAATTCCGCCCTGTTTATGGAACAGCATAAAACGCCCGTTGGCGTGGTCCAGCCCGAGGTCCGATACACCTTCCTTATAAAAGGTAAGGTGATTTTCAAATTCAGACAACGGGTGCGCGCAATACACTTCTTCCGGATTGGTCAATAAAATTGTTTCGCCGTCACCTGATATCCAGCCGTTGTCACGCCGCACCATAAAGGACTTGCTCCAGACACGATTGCCTTGCGCGTCGTAAACATAAAAATCTTTTTGGATGCCGAATAAAATGAAGCGTCCGTCATCAGAAACCTTCAACACCCCCGCCCAATGTCCTTCGAAATGAGGCACGGTGGTTTCCCATACCTGTCGTGGTTTTGCGACATCCTGATGGCTTTTCAGCTCCAGAAACTCACCCCGCTCACGTCTGCTGTCGGTGAACTCGAAACAAGTAAGACTGCCACTTTCCTCCAACACCAGGGCGCGCTCCCCCTTGCGATCCAGCTTGCAAAAACAGACTTTTGATTGAAGTTGTTTTTGCCACACGATGGTGGCGTTCTGGTCGACCAGATAAATTTTACCGAGAGCGTCGGTCAAAAGCATCCAGTGCCCGTTGCCACTCACCGCAACCCGCGAGGCCATGGCGTCGAGGTCAAGATGCTGAAGCATTCGCTTCTTAAGATTGTAAACGTAGACTCCCTTGTCAAAACAGGAGATAGCAACCATTTCGCCCCGGTCACTGGCGGCAATGTCCGAGGGGTTGTCACGCGACAGGTCGATGGCAACCGGATGGTTGGCACTCCAGAGTTCGGCCCCGTTGCCTTTGTAAACGCCAAGCGTCACTTGATTGTGCACGACAAAATACAAATCTTCCCTGGCCATCGCACGCAGAACGCGCCAGGGCTTTGGGATGTTCAACTGCTTTATTTCCTTACCTTGGAAATTGAGCTTGCGCGGAGGCGACCGCCATCCCCAGACCACGACACCGCTGGACTTCACTTCAAAGGAAGTCCAGTAATGCTTGAAATGTTGTTGTTGGAGTTGCTTGCCAGCAAGGTCGAGAAATACCAGCCGACTGTGTTCGTCCAGGGTGATGATCCGTTTTTTGGAATCCGCCACGCGGATGTGGTGCACGGAGATATCGATGCAGGTGCGGGTTGTTTCATGGCCCTGCTCATCGATCAATTGCACGGTGCCATCATCATATCCGAGGGCCGTCCAGTGATGCACGGGAGAAAAGTCGGCGCAAGTGAGAGGGCCGTCAACCCAACGAGTCCACAGCTCAATACCGATTCTCGGTTCTTCCATTTGAATGGAACTGCCCAAACTCACCTCCTTTATTGACGGACAAAACTATATCAAAGTTTGAGAGGAACCTACAGGCTCAACGCACACCACTGGGGAAGCGACCACTGGCCTGACCGGGATGGGATGCGGAATCGGTCAGGTCGCCAATGAACTCCAGCGCAAAACCGGTATTGCCACTTTCAAACACCACGGCTCCCCAATACGCCAGCATATTGGCAGAGGCAAACCCTCCCCCCGGAGAAACAGATTGCGGGTTGGAAGCGAGAGCATCAATCCTGATACCACCGGAGCCGGTGACCGTGTGTCCGGTAATAAATTGCGCGTTGGGAATATTACTGCTGTTCAGGCTGGGGTGCCCTGAAGGAACAATGAACAGGCGCGATGTGGTGCCCGCGTTTACGGTGAATTCGGCAACCGGCCCAAAAATGCCGCCATCGGTAAGAAACGCTTTGACCGAAACTCCGATCCCGGATGCCATGCCGGAAAGAGAAGGGTGGGTCAATCCGATGAAGGTGTAGTTCCCTGCCCCCGCCTGCCAGTAAGGAGTCATCACGCTCGATGCGTTATTAAAATCCCCTGCGATGGGGAGAGCATGTTCCCGAAAAGCGGCAACCGTTGTGGCTGTCTGATTGAGGGTCTTTCGATTGTCCGCCGCATTGGGGTCACCTTCGACGATGCCGGTCGGGTTACCACTGAAGGTCACATCAGGATTAGACCAATAGTTGATACGCGGACAGGAAGAGCAGGCTCCTGCAGTCGTCGCCATGACCGTCCGGAAATTATTGGAAGCATCGGCAAAGCCGTGATTGAAGGTGAACGGCCCATCATTGGGATCAGCTTCCCGGTGATGACGGGCTCCCATGTTGTGGCCAATCTCATGACCAAATGTAAAGTTGCCGGTAGCGCAACTGCGCCTTGTCACAGACACGGCACTGGAAGCAAAAGAACTGCTGACGGTGCCCATAAAAAAAGCGATACCGCACAGACTGCTATCGCCTTCCACCAGCATGACAACAAGATCAGCACCATATTGTTCGCGCAGGGGGAGGGCCTCCGGCACATCGCCATCGCGCAAATTGTTCAGTGCGCCGCTGTAGGAGAACCCGGTTTCGCTGTACTGTACTTCCGCTGTGTGAACCACGCGGATTCTTGGATTGATGCCGCTGTTGGAAAACGCAGTATTGGTTTCGGTTTCGGCAAGGTCGATTAAAGCCTGCATGGCAGTGGTCGACCCGGCGCCCTGCCGCGCGGCTGGAGTATAAACCACCAGCACATCCAGTAGAGCCCCATCATCTGGAATATTATCCTGCATCGGGACCGGCCCCGGAACCGGCGGAACCACAATGGGATCTGCTCCCGGAGGAAAGGCGGATGGGTTGAGATCGAGCACCCCATGAACGCCGTCTTGCATGGGACGTATCTGGCAAAGTAATCCGGTCGCCACCACGGTGGCCATCACCTGATCGCCATGCACGGCGATCATCACCTGACTTTGCGGAAGACCCTTGAGAGTTCCCACCAGCGAGAACCCGCCGGAAATATGCGATTCAACCCGGTCCACCTGCGCGGTGTAGGTTTCATTGGTAAACAGGTTGAGCGTGAGCTCCACGCCGGGGGACACGGGAAGACCATTGCTCTGCTGGAGTTGTGAAAGGTCCACTTGAACGGCTCTTGAACGCAAAACGGTGCCTGAAGAATCAGCAAATGCCGGAGTTCCGGCGGGGGCGTCTGAAAATAAAGAAGCCGCTTGCGAGTATGAAATATCACCCATCAGGATAATGAAAAAAACCGTGAACGCTTTAATTGCATCCAAACCAGAGTAAGGTGACAAGGCGTAGCAGAACGACCGACGGGTGTTTGGGCGACCTGCTGATTGAAAAAAGAAACCTTTATTTTTTTTCCCTGCTTCAGGAAACTTGAGCATAGGATGTCCTGTCCATTTTAGAAATGAGACGGATGTTTCCCTCATTCGGCCTTGGAATTTTACACTGTGCCCTTTAACAATAAAATCTGTTATGCCACTTTTAGTTTGACATGATACTTCCAAGTTAAAAGCAGTTCCAGGGCATGTCAAGCGACAGATCATCTTTCAACCGGGCGTTATCATAAGGAGTCTTCATGTCCGACCCCCGTCATATCATCAAGTTTCGAGCGGCCACCGGGTTCACTGTGGTTCTGGAATATGGAAGCGCAGAAGAGCTGGAGAGTATCGAAAAGAAAATTCAGGAGGCTGGGCTAAAAACAGAACGGCTTGAGATCTATGATTTTAATTTCAGCGAGTCCGACCTTTTCATGGACATGAGGAGCCCGGAATGCATCGCGCAATTTGATCTGGACGATTGGCTGTGAGGCAACCCGTAATCGTCTGCCGCTTTTATTCGATTTTAAAAATTATCTGAGACACTTGATATTTTATCAGCTCCGCCACCTTGGCTAAATCAAACGGCCAGGCGTACTGGAGTTCCATTTCAGGAAACCGGGCTTGCAGTGTCGCCACCTCTTCAGGTATTTCCCCATCGGCGTGAGACCCGCCAGGCGTCACCATCGTGGTCACCAGAGCCACCTGTCGAAAGCCCTCATCCATCAGCCCTGATACCGCTTGTTCAATGGAAGGCGTGCAAAATTCATTGTAGGCAACGACCAATCGTTGCCCCTCCAGCAAAGGTTCAAGGTGCCGAGCCAGCGATTCGAGACCCCTTCGATAAGGATCGTTTTCCGGAGTCCTCGGCCAGTTGCGAATTCTATCATCGGCTGTTAACTCCGATTGAGTCGGGTCGCCGCCGCTCGCCCGGCGCTCAGCTTCGAGTCGCTTTAACTCCGCCACCCATCCTTTAGGAAGGTCTTTGGGCACACCGCCGTGACCGATCAACACCACGGCTCGTCGGTGGGATGTCATATTGTGTCCTTTCGCATATTCCTGCAAGCACAGCCACAGTCGAAATGGATGGCCCGGTCAAGCAGGAGTCGCCCCGCTCTTTGTCTTGCCGACAGCATGTTATACAATGGAAGCGACATTCAGAATCAACCCAACTTTTATCAGGAGGGTATTTTATGAGTTATATGGTTTGCGATGGAGCCACGATTTCCTGTAGCGGTGAGGTTGCTCAAGGAACCTGCAGTCTCACCGTTTTGAACGCCCTGATCACCTCGGATGACAACGCACAGGCGACCATCATGGATTACGTCCCCTATATGAATGTTGCCTCGTTTGGTCAATGTAACCTGAGTTCAAACCCCATGGTGGCGGCGGCGACAGCGGCAGCACTGGGGGTTCACACCCCCGTCACCTGCGTCCCGATGACCGTTTCCCCCTGGGTTGTCGGTAGCCCGACCGTAATGGTCAACAACCTGCCTGCCCTGACAGACGACTCCACATTGATATGCACTTGGGGCGGAACGATTGGTGTCGATGATGCCGGTCAATCGGTGGTCGAAACCTGATCACTCAGACCAGTTAAACGTCCCGTTCTCGTTCCAGGTAATTCGCAAGTAATCGGGCAACCGGGTTTCCTTATCGATATGAGCTTCCTCAATCTGGTCGCAGGTGAGATTCACCGCACCTGTAAGGTCGGCCCCATTCAGCCAGGTGTCCATCATGTCGGCCTCGCTAAAATTGGCCCCGGTCAGATTGCCTTCGGCTAATACCGCATTGGATAAATCCGCACGCGACAAATCCGCACCAGACAAATTGGCCTTGATCAAATAAGTAGAACTCAAATCTGCTTCGACCAGATTCGCATTGGAGAGCTCGGCTTCCATCAATTTCAAATTACTGAGGTCTTCACCCGAGAGTTTTTGTTTGCGACTCTCCAAATCCTTGCGGAGCTCAATCCACTGAGCCAGCATTCGGTTGCCTTCTTCGCCCAGGTTCCCATCATTTTTCAAAATTGAATCCTTCCTTATGGAAAAAAGAAAATTTTTGAGGTAGACTTGGATGAGTCACGGTGAGGAACACCTCATCACCGGATTATTGTAGCATTCCCCGAAGCACAGGGAAATTCGATTTCCTCAGCTTTCAGTTTTTTTTCCACGCGGTTTTTCAATTCCGGATAAATAACACGGACCAAAAAGAGTAATTTTTTTAAACTCCCATCATTGACTACGCCCGAATCAGTTTTTTTTTTCTGCCAAGAAAAAAAGTTAGCCTGCTCGCCTTCCTCACCTCTCATCTGGAGAACTTTATGCTCTCATCCCACCTGACGAAACAGGTGAACGCCCTTGTACCTTCCCTGAAAAATACCGGGCAGAGCTCTGTGTTTCTCGGATTGTGCCCGTTTCACACTGGCAAACTGTCCTCACTGGTAGTCGATTTCGGCGCAAACAGTGCATCCTGCCTGACCTGCGGCTATGGAAAAAATATTCCGGCGATGGTGGGCGATCTTCTTTCACAGGAAACCAGCTCGTCCGATTCTTCGCAAAGAAAACCCCGCCCGGTCGCCAGGCCACCTGTCATTGGGAGCAGTTACGGTTACCTCCTCACCAAAGAAGTGAGTCAGGCCATTCACCATCACCTGTTCTCAAGCAAGGTCAAGGAACTGAATTCCGCCGTCAAGCAACTGGCCCAATTGGTCTCATTAATGAAGCTCTGGATTGACCCTGCTTAACTCCCGGACGCGGCTCTACCCCGACTCAACACCATTTGTGGTCCCTTCTTGGTGAATTCAATCCACACCGCGTACAACCTGCCGCCGTTACCCGGAAATAACTGCGGGTAAGCAATTCCATTTTTTCCGGTAGGCAATGCTTGTGGATTAGTTGAAGATGTTCCATCGGAAGCCACCCTGACCAACCATGGTACAGCTGGGCCCCAGCCATCTTGTTTGTCGGGGTCACGACCCTGAAAAACAATCCACGCCTTGCCGCCCACTTCAGCCATATGCGGATGATTAGGATCGAGTACCGTCCCTTGAATGGCCTGCGGAGAAGCGAATGTTTTTCCACCATCGCTCGAAGTCGTCATCAACAGGCGAGCCTTGTTATCGGCGGCGGTGTACCAGGTAAGAAAAAGTTGACCATTGATCCATTTCATGGTCGGCCCCGAATGCGCACACCCGTTAATCACCCAGCCTTTTTTAGACACCGGCACCGGATTCGACCAGGTTTTCCCCGAGTCAGAGGATGAAGCCACCACGATCACCCGTTCATCCCCTTTCAGCACATGGCGCCAGGCCATGTAGAGTGTTCCTTTCGGATCAATCGCCAGAGCAGGTCGGCAACAGGGACAAATATTTCCTGAAACTTTTATATTGGCTTCAAATGTTGCTCCCTGATCTTTAGACCGGGCCAGATAAATCGAAGCTTGTCCCGGTGGCTCGGTGGCCTTGTCCCGCCCATCAATCCATGCCGCATAAATATCACCCCGGGGAGAAGTCTCCATAGTAAAAAATGAATGCATCCCCTGTCCCTTGTCATCATTGACCTGAACAGGAGGCAAAAAGCTCCTGCCAAAATTCATTGACCGCGCAAACTTGATCTGTCGTTCACCTTCCCACAAAGCATAGATCCCGATCCCCGGCCCCATCCGTAATTGCGGATTATTTTCACCATGCGCACTGACTTCATCTTCTACCTGGTTTATCATTTTCGTGTGCGCAAAACTATGACCCTCGTTATGTGAATTTTTATAAACCAGGTTCGCTCCTTTTTTCCCGGGCACCGCATGGATCAGGTTGATCGACTCAGAAGCGCGAATCCAAAGCTGTGCCCCGGAACCCGCTCCCAAAGGCCGCGGCTCCGCCTCCCAAACAGGATTCCCGGAAACACTATGGGATGAGAGGGATGACGCTACTTTGGATGGTTCAACTGTGGATAGAGTTGATGTACAGCCGCTGATAAAAGACAGGGAAAATACCAAAGCGACCTGTTGAAATGTTGTGTTCATTTGTTACTCCCATGATGGTTTGCGAAACTGAACTCCCATGAAGAAGGAGTCGCGGCTCCGTCCCGGCCTCCACGACTCCATTCCCCTTGGAGGAGGCGATCTACCTGATAATGAAAACAGGTGAATGCCCCGCAATTCCTAAAACTTCAACGTCACGCCTCCTGAAACGGAACGTCCATCAGCCGGAGAAAAAAAACGTCCGGCAAAAGCATTGATGCCACTGCCATCGCTGTACAATTCATCGGTGACGTTATCCACCCGCACAAACGCCCCAAAATTGCCGCGTTCTGCATTCAACCGAAGCGCCAATGTTGTGAAGGCAGTGTTTCTGACCGTGTTGATGTCATTCAGGAAATAACCGTCGCTCCATCGAACTTCTGCGCCCGGCTTTAGCATGATGTCATGAGGCAACATCCAGTCATATTCCAGCAGGCCAAAAACAATATGCGGTGCCTGTCCCGGCATGGCATTGCCAAGGAAAGCTCCGCCTGTGAAATCAAAATCGCTATAAGTGTATGTCGTTTCAAAGTGGAGGTTCGGAATCGGGTCAATCGCAATCCCGACTTCAATTCCTTCGTTTCTCGCCATCCCTGAATTTGAAAACGTGGTACGAAAACCCACCGTCCTTGGAAGGAGAAAGTTTTCAAAATCCATGTAAAACCAACTCACTTGAGCCTGACCTGGCATACCCAGGATATCGAATCCAGCACGAACGCCGACTTCATAACTGTCAACCAGCATCGGCATGAGATTGATAAAGCCGCCGGTAAGCCCGCTGGTAAACTCTGACTCGGTCGGTGTCTCGAACGCGGTGCTGTGATTGGCGAACAGGGTGACGGTGTCGGTTGGCTGATAATTCAAGCCCACGTGATAGGTCACTTCCTCTACGTCACGAAAACCCGTTTGGTTGCCATCAGCAGGAAAATCGTCAGTAAGATCGAACTCCACCAGACTCCAGCGCACACCACCGGTGAATTTCAAATTGGATAAGATTGAAAACTGGTTCTGAAAATAAACGCCACTGTTGTCGATCACAGTGTCTTCATCTTTAAGTAACGCTCCACGCTTGCCACCAACATTGACATAGTTCTGGGTGTCGGATGATTGATACTGGATGTTGTAACCGAACACCATGTTGTTGTCGTGGCCCAACAACGGCTGATCATAAGTCAGGCGGAAGTCACCGCCAGTGGCAATCCGGTCAATTTCAATAAACTGAAAAATGGGATGGTCCAGCCTGCGCCAGTCCCAGTAACCAGTTACCGAGCCAGACAGATGGTCTGTCAGTTCTCGCCGGTATTTCACTCCGTAGCGAAAGCGATCATCATACCGCGCAAAATCATTGGTGACGTTATTCGCCAATGCAGACCGGGGATTGGCCAACATCTGCGCGCGAGTGATCGTACCAGGTATCTTGATGTCCACCGCAACGGCGGCCAGCATCATCTGCAAAGATGATTTGTCATCAAGCTCCCACTCCAGGCTACCGTTAAAACGCTGAGCCTCCGTGGAAGAATGCGCACGGTATCCATCTTTCTGAGTGTGACTGGCACCCAGGTGATACTTGAAGTTATCCTGCGTGCCATAAGCCGAAGTGTATGCCTTGAGGAATCCAAATGAACCGCCAATGATCCGGTTATCGGAGTGAAAACCTTCTTCGCCTTTTTTCGTGATGAGGTTGATGACACCGCCGGACGTATTGCCTCCGTAAATAATTGAAGCAGGCCCACGAACCACCTCCACCCGTTCAACAGCGGCAAGGTCGATCACGTCAAGACGAGTTTGCCCATCCGGTTCAGTCAGGGGAATACCATCGACCATAATGAAGGCACCCCGCACACCAAAGTTGGATCGAATACCGGATCCACGAACCGAGATGATGACATCATCTGAGCCGAACCGGTTTTTAACGACGACACCCGGAATCCGGTTCAGTATTTCATGCAACCCGTTGGTGGTGGTCACATCAATCGCCTCCAGTCCTACGGAGCCGATAGACTGGGAAATATCTTTTTCGAGCTGTTTTTCACGATTGGCGGAAACAAATACTTCTTGCAAACGCATGGACTGGGATGAGGCAACCTTTTCGGCCGCAAATCCATTGGGAACCCACACCCCTGCTACCAGGGCGCAGATCACCCCACAAATAATATTTCTGGTTTTCATGTAAAACCCTCACGTCAAAATAATGCATTTCTAATTCGGGAGAAGGTTTCAGACATAAAATCGCGTCAAACGCAACCGTTCGTCTCCGGACTTGAGCCAGACACAGAACAACGCACTACAGATTCAGGCAAACCCTTCCCGTTTAATTGTAAAAATTAAATTTAAAAAAAATTAGAACTGCTGTGGAGGGGGGATCGCAGGATCGTAAACCAAACGCTTGGGATCTTTAAAGTCTGGAGGGGTGATATTGTTCCAGGCAATGCTTATCGGAGAAACCACCAAAAGCTCCGCCCAAAACAATGAGGAGGATGAAGAACCGTTAAGAGGCAAGCCGGAGACTGGGCCGCCACAATCAGAAAGTATCCGGCATTGCACCGGACTCTGCACAGGAATTCTGTTTACATGAGGACAAAGCTTACCCTGATGATGACCATTGTGCGCACAATGCAAGTGCCCTTCATGCTCATCTGCGGATGCGGCAAACGGATTGTTCCCAGATGCTTCATGGTGATGCGGCATAGCAAGAACCGTTTGAGCTGACAGCACCAACCCGAGTGTCAATGTCATAAAAATTGCAAATCTGCGCATGAACGGATAGTAGATCAGTACACCGTTCAAAATCAAGGCCTTTTTAACAACACCTCATTTTTTCCCGTAACAATAATGACCGGAGATAAAAAAAATGCCCGCACCCAAGGGCACAAGCACTTCTTTCGAGGAGGTGACGCGAACAACCCGGAGCCAACAACTCCTGGTTGCCCAAAACACTTTACTTAGAACGAAATATCCCACTGCAGGCGCACCCTCGCATCATCGTAAAAACGATTGGTCGAGGCATCTTGCAAAGTCAGGTAGGACGCATCGAGAGTGATCTTGTTATTATGCCCGGCAATGAAGTAGTTCACCGCACCGGTGAATTCCTCGCGCTCATTTTCATTGAAGACCCGCACATTGATATTGCTGGAATCCGGCTCGTTGACCACCGCGTAACGAAATGCCACTTCCAAACCTTCCGGCACAGTTGAGATCAACCCATGCAGGAAGTAACCGATCTGCGCATAACCGCCATCGAGATAATGCTTTCGGATGTTCACGTTATCCCGGATATTTTTCCAGTGATACTCCTGCTGAACAGATAGCCCCTGCCACTTGAAAGCAAATTCCTGAACATATTGATGGGTATCAAATTGCTCCAGGTTACCCGCCGCAGAAGCGGTTGCCGGGCTAGTGTAGCCTGTCAGGTTGCCACAACCGGCGGTGCTCCAGCGGGTACACATGCCTGAATTTTGCACGGCGGCGAACGCCAGACTGCCGGTCGGTTTCTTGTGAAACCTGACATCCGACTGTCGCCATTTCAGATCGCGACCCAAAAAATTCCACTGGACGCGTCCCATGAACATATGATTGTCGTCTGGGTTATTAACTCCCTTACCTTCACCGTTGAACACACCGGCATAATACCTAAGGTCCGCATGGGTTCCCTTGAACAACCGGCCCTGTGCCATGACTCCGACCTGTCGGTCTATATTGAACTGGCGATTGACAATGGACCGCTCGACAAATTGTTGCCGACCGGAAGAGTCGACACGTTCGCGATTGTAATTGATTTTCCACTGTCCCACCCGGATGCCGAAGAAATCCCAAGGCTGAACATCAATCCTCCAGTCGATGACCCGGCTCCGCGTGTTACGGGACTGGTTGCCACCCAGCGTGTTGGTGGAGGGTTGAAGGTCCATTTCAAAATAATATTTAACCCATGGCTTGTAACCGTGCCCGCCAATTTTCATGCGAATCCGCCGCGCCTCAAAATTACTCGTGTCCAGGCGATTAAAATTGGCGGGGGACCTCGGGTCACTGGTGTTGATTCCGGAGTACCTCATTTGTGCACGCCACTGCAGATTCGTCTGAAACAAACCATTGCCCGTCTCAAGGCGAAACCCTTTTTTGCCGTAGCTCGCTTTAATGTCTGTCGTAGACCGAACACCATGCGGACCGAAATTTACTTTCAGGTCCTGCCCGTGGTACGCATGGTTTTTTTCCTCCATGGCCTGCAAACGAATTTTCTTTTCAGACATTTCCGCCTGAACCGGAACAACCCAAAGCACTGCACCCAGTAAAATACTAAAAAAAAACCAGGTATTTTTCATACCAACACCTTCCTCATCGGAAATGACGACCTGAACTAATTTGTCAGGTCAAAAATTATGGGCAACTCAATTTCCAGTAAAGTCTACCGAGGAAATATTAGCTGAAGGTTAGAACAGGATTTAATTTGATTGAGATCGGGCGTTTCTAACAAAACAAACCTTTTAAACGGCCTCTTTGATTAATTAAGAACGGGAAACCATGGGAGCAATAATCATTCAAAAGCGTTCAGAGGTGAAGGGTCTTAAAAATTTTGATTCAGGATTTCATTTTTCTTTCTCTGATAATCCTGCTCATCAATCAAACCATTTTCGTACAGGTCTTTAAGATTCTTTAGTTTTTTCCTAATTCGTTGCTGGTCGGAAGGCGGAGTGCTTTGTTTTTGCCGTTTGCTGGGAGGTGCTGATTTCAAGGACCGGGTCGCTGACCTGCGTTTGAGTTTCGACAAATTCAAATCGACTACGATCCAGTTTTCTTTTGTCACCTTGACCAATCCGGTTTTCTCTTTATAAATTTCCTGACCGACCATCCGACGGACCAGCCGCCAGGTCGGCGCGGTTGTCCCCAAAAAATGGTTGGAGTAATCGACATCGTTGATACGGAGAAACCGCCAGTGAATTTTCCCGACGGATGAAAACACCTCACCTTCGGTCACGCCTCTCTTCGCCTGAAACCCGAAATAAATATAGTTACCGTCTTCCACCTTACCCAGCGCCGCCTTCAATCCCGCAGTCAGTTTCTTCACGTCCTCATTAGTGAATACGGGATAAGCCTTTTGGTCAAGCACCGAAATATCCTGATAATAAAGCGACAGTAAATGATTTTGTACTTGATCCGTGGAAATAGTCACCGGATGATCGATCTGAAAATCTTCAAGGTCTTCGCTCAACTCATAAAGACGTAAAAAGGAAACGGTCAAGCCGGGCTTATTGTAAGTCCGGTCTTTCTCCAACGACTGGCATGCCCCGAGAAGCAGACAAAGCATCAGCAAACAGGCCACCCTGAAATGTTGCTTGAAATTTAACATTGGAAACTCATTTAGAGGTCGCTTGATCAATACACATGCTTACAAATAATATTCCGATTCCTTGCGACAATTCAACCCGGCAAGAGAGATCAAATCGTTTCCTAACAAATATCAAAAGATCACACGAGGCAGGACTGAATCCCGGCTAAAAGGCGGTCAGCGTCCAGATGGCGACCAATAAAAACCATTCGGTTGACCGGGTCCTTCCCTTTCCAGGTCGCACTCGGGCCACTGTCGTACATCTGATATACGCTTTGAAACAGGGTGGGCATCGTGGATTCGGGGAGATTCAATACACCCTTGGCACGAAACACATCCATGCCCTCCACAATCAGCAACATCTGGAGCCAGAGCTGAAACCGGTTTTCATCGAGTTTACCGGGGATTTCCAGACTCACAGAAGTCACCGCCTGTTCTTTATCTTCCCCATGATGCTGATGCGTATTTTCCGGAGGGTTCATGCTTTCGGAAAGTTCAAATCCCCCCAGGTTGAGTATATGATCCAGATTCACTTTTGCGTGATTCACTTTATGAAATGCCGCCTCGGGATTAATTGACCGGATTTTATTTTCCACTTCCTGCAAAAGTTTTGTAGGCACCAGATCAATTTTATTCAGCACCAGCACACTGGAAAATGCGATCTGCTCCCAGGTCACATCAAGTTCTTCTAATTGGGTGTTGATATGCAAAGCGTCAACCAGGGTGACCACACCATCCAGCTTCAACTCCTGAGGCAGTTCATCATCCACCAGAAATGCCTGCGCAATAGGACCGGGGGAGGCGAGGCCGGTGGCCTCAATCAGGATGGAGTCGAACCGGTCCTGCCTTTTTAAAAGACGACCCAGTGTTTCTAAAAGGTCGGTGCGGACAGAGCAACAAATACAACCGTTACTCATTTCAAAAATATCGTCGTCGGCTCCGATAATCAAATCATGATCGACCGGAATTTCACCAAACTCATTTTCGACCACCGCGATGCGCTTGCCGTGATTCTGGCTCAGGATATGATTGAGCAGGGTAGTTTTTCCGGAGCCGAGACCACCGGCCAACAGGGTGACGGGCAACTCACTTGAACTGTATTGTCGATTGCCCATGATCGGTTGGTGAAACGCTTAGCGCAAAGGAGTCCGTCGCATGACGGCGCACCCGGCAAGCGACAAAAGGTAAGTGACACCGGCGACCACGACTATCATTGCGCCGGAGGGAAAATCGTAGGTGTAGGATGCGTACAATCCGCTGGAGGTGAACACCATGCCGCACAGCACTGCCATCATCATCATCTTGTTCATGGAGCGGACATAGTGGCCGGCAATCGCCGCCGGCAACGTCAACAAGGCGATCACCAGAATGACTCCGACTATCTTGATGAAAAGGACCACGGTCAACCCAACCAGCATCAGAAACAAAAGATAAAAGCGTTCGACATTGACCCCGCGTAAGCGTGCAAACTCTTCATCAAACGAGACCGCCATGAACTGTTTGTAAAACAGAAGCACCACCGCGATCACCAGCACATCGAGACCCAGGATCAACATGAGGTCGCTGTCCCCAATGACCAGAATACTGCCAAACAGAAAGTGCATGAGGTCCATATTGTAACCGGGCGTTTTCGATAAAAATAAAATACCAACCGCCATGCCAAGGGACCACAGCGCACTGATGACCGTGTCTTCATATTCCTTGAGGCGCAGACTCACAAAACCGAGGAGAAGCGAAAACGCGACTGCGGCACCCAGTGCCCCGATGACGGGAGAGAACTCCAGAAAATAGGCGAAGCCGACGCCGCCAATGATTGAATGAGCGATGCCGCCAGCGAGGTAACTGATTCTTTTGACCACGACAAACGTGCCGACAATGCCACAGGCGATACTCGACAGCAAACCTGCCACGAGGGCATAGCGCATGAAGCTGTATTCAGAAAGGGCGTTGAAAAATTCCATCATCGGCCTTCATAGGGAGGATGCTGATGCGCCACCAGATGAACGGGATGTTCATAAAGGCCTTGCAGAATATCGTTGGTGATTTCAGTGGTCTTGTGCACCTGCAACGTGCGGTTGAGGCAGGCGACCCGGTGAATATATTTGGAAATAAAACCGATGTCATGAGACACGACGATGATGGTCACCCGTTCATTTAATTTCTGAAGGAGATCGAAAATATCCTCCTCTTTTCTCATGTCGATATTGGCGGTCGGTTCATCCAGAATGAGAAGATCCGGTTCCCCCGCAAGAGCCCGTGCGATCAATACCCGTTGCAATTGCCCACCCGACAACGTGCCGATCGGCCGGTCTTTCAGATTTTCAACCTCGACTTCGCGCATGGCTTGCAGGGCAATTTCCTTGTCACGCTTGCGATAAAACCCGAATGCAGACGTCTTGCCCAGCCGCCCAAGCAGTACCGTTTCTTCAACGCTGATGGGGAAATCCCGCGCGAACTGTGCGATCTGTGGCATGTAGCCGATACGTCCGCGTCCCTGCTCCGGAGTTTTTCCGAATAAAGTGATTTCACCCATTTGCGGTTTGAGGACACCCAGGATCAGTTTCAGAAGTGTGCTTTTGCCACTGCCGTTCGGCCCCACCAGGCCAAGGAATTCCCCGGACGGGACTGTCAGGTTCACATGCTCCAGCACCGGCGGTCCGTTATAACTGAAAGACACTTCTTTGATGACAATCGCGTCACTCATTCTTGCATCGCCTCGACAAAGGCCTCTGCCACTTGTCGCATATTGTTTAAATAATTTTCCGCCAGCGGATTCACTGTCACCACTTTGGCTCCCAGGGAGCGGGCGACCGGTCCTACAATTTCCCGCGAAAACTGTTTCTGAATAAAAATAACTTTCACATGGTGCTCCCGGCCCAGTTGAACCACTTCCCCCAAAGCCCGTGGCCCCGGTTCCCGGCCTTCAACTTCTATCGGAATTTCCTTCAAACCGTAATGATCTGCAAAATGGTGCCACGCCGGATGATAGGTTAAAAAGGCCCGATTCTTCACTGGCTTGAGCAGTGCACGGATATCCCGGTCCAGCTTCACCAGTTGCTTGACAAACTTGCGATGGTTCCTTCTAAAGAAAGCGGCGGACGATGGTTCTTCTTCTACGAGAGTTTGCAAAATAATATCCGCAGAAGATTTTACCCAGCGCGGATTCAACCAGCGGTGCGGATTTTCCGCATGCGAGTGACCGCCCTCCTGCCGCCCCGTTCGTTTGGCAATGCGATGCTCTTTGTAGAGAGGCACCACTTTCAAATCAAGATGCGTTTCCTTGATCCGGGGCATCCACTGATCCTCAAATGGAACCCCCACCATAAAAAACACGCGCGAGTCTCCAAGATGGGCTACCTGCTTTGGAGATAAATCCAGCATGTCAGGCGTTTGCCCTGGACGCACCAAAGCCACAACCTCTACCTTCTGCCCGCCGATCTGCTCGACAAAAAATTTCTGCGGCAAAATACTGACCGAAACCTGGATGGGCGTTTCTTTGGCCAAAATTGCCGATGAAGGAAGCAGGGCTCCCAACAATACCGCGCCCAGCCCAAATATTTTTCCCAACCGAGAAATACAACTACCTTTCATAACACTCCAAAATTTAAACGGACCTCCCTGGCGCGACCGGAAGCCACTTTCGACAGTCCTTATAAGGGGAAATTTTTGAACTGGTTATTATATCTTATTTTACAGGCTTTTAAACCCTGCTTGTGACACAGGGGGAGGGATACCCCCCTCTTAGCCACAAACGGTCTATTCACCACCTGTTCTTGCGCAGGGATTCGGCCCCGTGGTATAATTATCTAGCTAATCTAGCTAAATGGAGACTGTCATGGAATGGAAATTAGCGGAAGCTAAAAACAGGTTCAGTGAGCTGGTCAACAAAGCCCTCGCGGAAGGGCCACAACATGTGTCGCGGCGCGAAGATCGAGTTGTCGTGATTTCGGAAAATGACTATCAACACCTGACCGGTCAGAAACCCGACTTCATCGAGTTCATGCTTGATGGAGAGTTGAACCTGAAAGACGTAGACCTGGAACGCGACCGATCCCTATCAAGAAAAGTGGAGCTATGAAGGTCCTGCTCGACACCTGCGTTGTCTCTGAGTTGTGGCGCAAGGGCGGTTCGGAAATTGTTCGCCAGCGAGTTTCAGAGCTAAAACCACACGATACTTTTTTATCCGTTTTGACAATCGGGGAAATCACCAAAGGGATTCATCTGCTCAAAGAGAGCAGAAAAAAACGCGACCTGCAAAACAAACTCGCCTACCTGGAAAATGAATATCAGAACAATATAATAAACGTGGATATAAATATAATGAAAGTCTGGGGAGAGATTCTTGCGAAATCACAAAAGAAGGGCAAACCTATTCCAGTCAGCGACGGCCTCATCTCCGCCACCGCCCTGTGCCACGGCTTGCACATCATGACCCGCAACATTTCAGATTTTGAAAACACCGGTGCCCTGCTGATTAATCCGTGGAAATGAATTTCCTACCAAAAAGATGCCCTTCCATTCCAATTGAAATTTATCCGTTTTCATATTCCTGCTAACACGCCTTTCCCGGCCCGTGCAATTGGCGGGTGAGGTCAGCACCCATGCGATCAAGCCTGTCCTGGGAAATTCTGTTGTAAAAACTGAAATAGTTTTCTGACCGGTTTTTCATCAGGCGCAGAATATTCACATAACGTGAAAAACGGGCTGACAATTTTTCCAGTACATCCGACAGCGCCGAGCGACCGCCTTTGATGCCTTTCAGGTTGGTTGCGGCGGAAAAATAATAGCCTTGCCCCTTGTCAAAGTAGGCTTCGCCGCTGGCGTTGGGACCCGATCCGAATAATCCAAGATAGAGCAATAAAAAATCCGCATTGATTTTATAAAGATGATAACGCCGCGTCGATTCCGCTTCCTCTACCGCCTTCTGCCCGACATCGGAGTCGAGGCTGACCATGCAATCGTTGATACGGGCAAGACAATCCGGGTTCGCTAAATCTGCCAGTGTTAAAACAAGATACTGGTTAACATCCTCTTCGTACTGCATTTCATTTTGTCTGAGTTGCCGCCAGTGATTCTCCAGCCAATCTTCACTGCGGGATTCCTCAAGTATAGGATCGTAACCTTCATTGGAGGGAATCCCTTCTGCCAGGCGCGTGGCCATGAAGTTCTGAAAGAAAAAGGACTCGGTGGTTTCCGTGTCTCCGCTATCCAGATGAGAAAATCGAACAGACATGACGGCATCCTCCTGATAAAGAGTACAGCCTTCAGGTTACCAGCGATCATGCTCGACGCAACCGGAACATGCGCCCTGACATACATTTATCAGCACTCCAGGCAGAGGATTGCCAGCGCAGAAAAAAGGCATTGCCAAATCCGTTGTCTTTTCCCGTTTTGTAAATAGGAGAAATTTTTGTACACTCAGTGATCGGTGTTGAATCCAAGGCACATGTCTTTCCTTCTAACGCCTTAAAATAATTTTTCATCAGGATGCCACCATGATTGATCGTCCCAGAAGAAACCGCGTCAGTCCCGGAGTTCGCGAATTCGTTGCTGAAACCCGGCTGACTCCGCACAATCTTGTTTTGCCCGCATTTGTTCAGGAAGGAAATCAAGTCCGGCTTGAAGTCGGGTCCATGCCCGGAGTGTTCCGCCTCAGCCCTGATGAGTTGATCAAAGAGTTACGTGTCGCTCACGGGTTAGGTATTCGAGGGACCGCGCTTTTCCCGGTGATCGACGATGCCTTGAAAGATCCTTACGGGAAGGAAAGCCTGAATCCTGATGGCTTGTTACAGCGCACCATCCGGCTGATCAAATCTGAAATCCCGGACATGATCGTCATCACCGATGTCGCGCTCGACCCTTATTCCAGTGACGGACACGATGGCTTGTTGAAAGACGGAGAAATTCTGAACGATGAAACACTGCCTCTGCTTGCGGGAATGGCGGTCGAACAGGCGCGTGCCGGCGCGGATATCGTCGCGCCCTCGGACATGATGGACGGGCGGGTGCTGGCTATCCGGGAGGCTTTGGACGAAGAAAATTTTATCAATGTGGGAATCTGCAGTTACTGTTTGAAATACGCCTCGTATTTTTATGGACCCTTCCGTGATGCGCTGGACTCTGCCCCACGCGGCGGTGACAAGAAAACCTATCAGATGGATGTGCGCAATCAACGCGAGGCTTTACGGGAAATACAACTGGACGAAGCGGAGGGCGCGGACTGGCTCCTGGTGAAACCAGGATTGCCTTTTCTCGACATGATCCGCATGGCGCGGGAAAACTCGGAACTCCCCATCGCCGCTTATCACGTCAGCGGAGAATACGCCATGCTGAAAGCCGCCAGCGAAAAGGGCTGGCTCGACTACGACCAGTGCCTGCTGGAATCACTCATGTGCATGAGACGGGCCGGCGCGGATATCCTGTTCACCTACGGTGCCATCGATGCCGCCAGACTGCTACAATAAGCGGCGCACTCACAACCCAATCCGCTTATATTAAAACCCACCGATCAAAATTCACAAACACGTGAAGGATCACGCGGTTTGCACTGGCCCATGATCGTCACAATGGGACGCATGCGGATGGTGCAGATGCCCACCCACTAAATAATCAACGTGGTCGCCATGGGGCACCGCTTCATGACCGCAACCCTCGCCATGCTGATGGTCACTGTCATGGTCAGCGCAGTTATGGTCCGGTGTACAACCTTCTGGATTACTACTGCCAACTTCCAGCCGGTGTTCGTCCACATGACCTTCGTGAACATTGTGCAGATGACCGTCGTGAAGATAGTCGACGTGCCCCTGATGTTGAATCGCGGTATGGCCACAATCGGCCCCGTGCTGATGATCGTGTCCTTCGTGCGCATCACAACTCATTGGAATTCTCCTATAAGTTCATGTTAGCTGACTCATATTATAACACTTCACGCTGACCGGGCACAGAGTACGACCAGCCATTCCTTGTCTTTTCTTTTTTCGATGGAGTGATCGCATTTTTCCAGGCGGACGATTTCAAACCCTGCAGAAAAATTTTTTTGGATGTCCTCCTGCGTGGTGTTATATGGGGGACCGTCGTCTTCACCTGTGTGGTAAAAAAGTCCCGCCAGCAACCCGCCCGGCTTTAAAAGCCACCGCGCCATGTCGACATAGCGGGTCCGGTCACGCGGATGAATCGCGCAAAAAAAAGTTTGCTCCAGTAGCAAGTCGTAGTGCCCATGGTGAGAATCGTCCAGTTCAAAAAAATCGGATTGAACAACTTGAGCCTTAAGTCCTGCCTTCTGCAGATTGTTTCTCAGTAGCCCCACCCCTCCGTCGGTGTAGTCGACACCGGTAACTTCAAATCCCTGCTCTGCAAAAAACAATACTTCATGCCCCTGACCACAACCGGGGATGATCATGCGCCCTGCCCCCAGCACTCCCTCTTGCCACAAGCGTTTAAGCGGCGGTGACACCTCGCCCAGATCCCAGCGCAAATCATCCTGATCGTAATATTCCTGCCAGTCCTCGCGTTGGTAACCGTCTTTTGGTTTGTCCTCATCCAAATCCGTCACACCTGCCCCTTCCCGAAAAATTGCGCGAGGTGCCCAATAGCCGAATACGCCATCGCTTCCACCGCCTCTTTGGCGTTGCCTCCAATATGGGGAGTGGCGATCAAATTTGGCAGTGCGATCAATTCAATATCCTCAGGTGGCTCCTGCGCAAAAACATCCAGTGCCACACCGGCAAGCGTCCCACTTTTTAGAGCGTGTTTCAACGCCAATTCATCCACCACTTCGCCACGACTGGTGTTGATCAAAAATGCCGTGTTTTTCATTTGACGCATTGCTGTCTCATCGATCAGGTTGCGGGTGCTGTCATTTAGTGGAACATGCAGACTGAGCACATCAGATTCCGCCAGCACGCGTTCCCACCCAACTTCTTTGGCTTTATGCTCCTTGCAAAATTCTGGCATGGGCAGAATATCCCGCACCAGCACACGGCAGTCGAAGGGTTTCAGTAAACGCAGAACCTCCTGCCCGACATGACCACAACCGACAATGCTAACGGTTTTGCCGCGCAATTCGATACCACCCTCTTTGAACCATTGGCCTTGCTTGAGGCGACTGCCGGTGATGCCGATGTTGTGGCACAGACTCAGCATGAAGGCGAGGGTCAACTCTGCCACGGAGCGTTTGTTTACGCCACCCTGCCAGCCCAACACCAGGCCTCGCGCCTTCAAGGACGATTGATCAATATTGTCGAGACCGACCCCGTACTTGGAAATAATTTTCAAATCGGGCAATTCTGCCAGCACCCGGTCGGTGACAGGGTCACGGCCCACCAGCAAGGCATCGGCATCCGTAGCAAAGCGGATCAAGCTGTCTTCATCAAAGTAGTGAGAGGATTCGTTGAACACGGCCCCAGGAAAGAGCCGGATAATTTTTTCACGTAGAAGGGGTGCACGACAAATTGCCGGAGGGGTCACCGCGATTTTAGGTGACGGTGTCGGCATGGAGCCTTACCCCCAGATTTTGGAAGCGATGGAAAATCCCGCCACCCAGGTGCCCACGGCAGAGCCCAGATTAGCCAGAAAGAAAATCAGGAACACCCGGATGACCCCGTTCTTCCACCAGAGTCCCCACTCGGCCACATCCAGTCGGATGGATTCAAAATCGCTGACCTTGGGTTTGCGAATCAGCGACTCGACAATCCCAACCACCATGCCAGCACCTATGGTGGGATTGAGCGAAGTGATGGGCGCGGCAACAAAAGCCGATAAAATAGTGAGCGGATGCGCCAGTGCGATGGCGGCACCGAGGGCACTCATGCCTCCGTTAATCACGACCCAGGTCACGACAAGATCCCATCCCATTTCCGGGGATCGACTGTAGCCGACGAAAAACATCGACAGCACGACAACAGCGATGCCCCAGCCAATGTAATAGCCGGTGCGGTTGGGTGGCGGCTTTTGTTCCAACTGCTCGACCACTTCCGGCTCTGGAATATTTTCAAATGCTTTGATCATTCCCGGCAGATGGCCAGCCCCCACCGTGGCGAGAATACTTTTCGGTGCGTCCGGTGCTTGTGCCAGCCCTGCCAGCTTGCCCACCATGTAGACATCGCGCTCATCGATAAGCACAGCCTTGACCGAAGGCAGAACCTCGCCAAACTCCTCCAGCATGGAATGCAACATGTCGCCTTCCTTGAGGCCTTCGATCTGATCTTCCGTGACCTCTTCCCCGACAAAAATACTGGCGATGAGACTGGTAAACAATTTTATTTTTTGCCAGAAGGTGACCCGGTGATACATCCTCTGCAAAGTGGTGGAGATATCCCGATCCACCACTTCCAACCGCAAATTATTTTCTTCGGCAAGTTCTATCGCACGGGACATCTCCCGCCCCGGCTCGATGCCGACCTTGTCAGCCAGTCGCCGTTGGTAGGCCGAAAGAGCCAGGTTGATCAAAAGTAAATTGCCGCGTCCCTGCTTCAGGACCTGATAAATATCGAGGTTTTTCCACCAGTCATTGTTGGTCAGGTTTTTGTATCGTGGCGGACACAGCTCGACCGCTATGCAATCGTAGGCGCCTTCGGCCACCTTGGCTTCGACCAGCTCCACACTCTTGTGGGAAACATGGGCCGTCCCCACCAGCGTAATTTTGCACCCGTTGACCTCGACCGTCTTGACCAGCGATTCATCTGTATCTGTTGTCATTTTTCCCTTCGAGACCTTCTATCCATTATGAGACAATACCCGGAATGCCATCCGTAACAGGCTCACTATTAAATTTGCGCCAGCCGGATACTTTAGCATAAACCTGTTATCCCTCACAACGCCAGACGAAACCCACGCCATGCACCCTTTTAAAATCGTTTCCGATTTCTCACCCAGCGGCGACCAGCCCGGTGCCATAAAACAACTTACCGATTGGATGCGCCCCGGACCCTCCCGGCAGACGCTTCTCGGGGTCACCGGTTCCGGCAAGACCTTCACCATCGCCAACGTGATAAAAGAATTGCAACGCCCGGCGATTGTCATCGCCCACAACAAGACGCTGGCGGCCCAGCTCTACAACGAATTCAAAACTTTTTTCCCCGACAATGCCGCCGGCTACTTTGTCAGTTATTACGATTACTACCAACCGGAAGCGTACCTGCCCACCACCGACACCTTCATCGAAAAAGATGCGTCGATCAATGACGAGATCGACAAGATGCGACATTCAGCCACCCATTCCCTGTTTGAAAGGCGCGATGTGGTGATCGTTGCCAGCGTGTCCTGCATTTATGGGCTGGGTTCACCGGAGGCTTATCACGGTATGTTGCTGTTTCTCGAAACCGGCATGACCCTCGACCGCGACAAGGCACTGCGCAAACTGGTGGAGATTCAGTACAAGCGCAACGATTTCGATTTACTGCGTGGGACCTTTCGGGTACGGGGCGACACCGTTGAGATCTTGCCGGTTTACGAACGCAACGAGGCAATACGCATTGAGTTTTTTGGCGATGAAATCGAGCGCCTGTCCGTGTTCGATCCGCTCACGGGAAATTTCCTGCGCGACCTCGACCGCATTGCGATTTATCCTGCCAGTCATTACACCACTCCCAAAGACAAGCTGGAACAGGCCATCGTTGCCATACAAGATGAATTACGCGAACGCATTCAGGAGTTCCGCCAGCAAAACAAATTGCTGGAAGCGCAACGTATCGAGCAACGCACGATGTTCGATCTGGAAATGATACGGGAGATGGGCTACTGCTCGGGGATAGAAAACTATTCCAGACACCTCACGGGACGCGAACCCGGCACACCGCCTCCCACCCTGCTCGATTATTTTCCGGACGACGCGCTCATCATCATCGATGAGAGTCATGTCACCCTGCCGCAATTGCACGCCATGTATAAAGGCGACCGCGCACGCAAGGAAAACCTGATCAACCACGGATTCCGTCTGCCTTCTGCATTTGATAATCGCCCGCTCACATTCGAGGAATTTGAAAAAAAGATGGACCAGGTGATCTTCGTCTCCGCCACCCCGTCGGCCTACGAAATCGAGACATCCGACAACAAGGTCGCCGAGTTGATTGTCCGACCGACCGGGTTGGTCGACCCGCCAATCAATATTCGCCCGGTCACAGGTCAGGTGGATGACCTGTACAACGAAATCCTAAAAGGTGC
Organism: Nitrospinaceae bacterium; assembly: GCA_029261535.1. GTDB lineage: Bacteria > Nitrospinota > Nitrospinia > Nitrospinales > Nitrospinaceae > Nitronauta. Next base: position 86,551 of record JAJDBF010000026.1, read on the forward strand.
CGAAAAAGGAGAGAGGACGCTCATCACCACACTCACCAAACGTTTTGCCGAGGACCTTACCGAGCATTACACCGAGATGGGCCTCAAGGTAAAATACCTTCATTCGGACATTGTCACCCTGGAGCGTATCCAGATCATCCGCGAATTGCGGCTGGGAGAATTCGACGCACTCATCGGCATCAACCTGTTGCGAGAAGGCCTGGATATTCCTGAAGTCTCGCTCATCGCCATACTCGATGCCGACAAGGAAGGCTTCCTGCGCTCGGCAACATCACTGATCCAGACCTCCGGGCGGGCGGCGCGTAACGTGGCGGGACGAGTCATCATGTACGCTGACAAGGTGACGGCGAGCATGCAAAAAGCACTGGACGAAATGGAACGACGAAGGACCATCCAGCAGGATTACAATCAACTCCATAACATCGAACCGGCTTCCATCATTAAAGCGATTCAGGAACTGCCCATGATGCAGCCGTCTTCAGCAGTCCCTGTGGTTCAGGAAGAAGAAGAGGAATATGAACCCGGAGGAAATCTGATTGCCCTTGCTGATCGGCTGGAAAAAAAGATGTATGCGGCGGCGAAGGAACTTGATTTTGAAAAAGCGGCGGGACTGCGTGACCGGGTAAAGAAACTGCGGGCGCGGGAACTGGGAGTGGCCGAGGAGGGTTAAGCGCGTTTCAGGTTTCGCCGCTCATTCACACGACTTTCAACAAAATCACGTAACACCTTGGTCTGCTCCTCTCCTGTTTTTACGAATTGAAGTCCGGAGACAAATTGATCGTTTCCATTTTTTCGATTGACCCTGATATTTCTCACCTCAGCTGACAGGTTGACCAACCCCCCCGTTTGCAATTGGAAGCTTAGAAAAATCCGGTCCCCCTTTTGTAACATGTCCGTGTGGATGATGAGTGCTCCCTTGATGCTGATATCACGGATGGCACCCTGCCATGGAGTGTCGGCATTTTCGTTGAGAGAATATGCCATGGGGAAGTGCGCTGACTGACGCTGGTGCCGCCGCAGATTATAGGTTTCAAAATACCGGGGAAATTCCAGGATCATCAGGCTGACGGCCTGATAAAAAGTATGAAGGACCGCTGTCTTGAAGGATACAAACGTGCCGTCAAGGGTATAACTGATGGTCACCCCGGTCTGCGGTGCCAGCCGGAGCACTTCGCCATGAAAACTGGGAATATCGACAACGATGTACTGGTTGTCCAACCAGCCGCGCACGGCCACCCAATGTTGCTCACCTCGAATCATCGCCTGGACCCTTATTCCCAGGCCAAGCGGCAGACCATTTTTGGTGATCACCTTCATTACAATTCTATCTCCATTTCACTACTGAAAAAATATTCGATACTTGGCTCATATTCAATTGTCCGCAATTCACCATCCGTTTTCAAGGCCAAACCAGATCACCTGAGACCAACACAACTCAGGCCATTTAATTGGCTTTAAGGGCCACCTTATTCTCTACGGTAGGCAGGGGATAATGTTTAAAATATTCGGCGATGAGTTCTTTGGCAATGGGGGCTGCCGTGGCACCCCCGTGTCCGCCGTGCTCCACAATCACCGCGACGGCCACCTCCGGCTGATAGTATGGAGCGAACGCCACAAACCAGGCGTGATCTTTGAACTCATAAGGAGTCTCTTCTTTTTCGTCTTCACTCTCGAAGGCTTTCATCCGGACCACCTGCGCCGTTCCTGTCTTTCCCGCTACCTGAACATTTTTCAAACGGGCTCTGCGTCCGGTCCCTCTGGGTTCGTTGACAACTCCGAGAAGCCCTTTTCGGATTAATTCCAGATATTTTTTATCCGCGTCCATATTATAAAGAATCTGTGGAAGGTTTTCCTTTAACGTACGGCCTTCGTTGTCCGTTACCTTGCGGATCAGATAAGGTCTCAGCACCAGACCGCCGTTGGCCACAGTCGCAATCAACCGCGCCTGCTGAATCGGGGTCACCAGGTTAAAGCCCTGACCGATGGAAACCGAGATCGTCTCTCCCGCCTGCCAGGGCTCTTTGCGCGCCTTGATCTTCCATTGTGACGTTGGCACCAGCCCCGGTTTCTCTCCGGTCAAAAATATTCCGGTGAGACTCCCCAGCCCCATGTTGCGGGCATACTTTGCCAGTGTGTCGACACCAAGACGATGCCCGACAGTATAAAAATAAACATCACAGGATTGAACCAACGCAGAGTGAAGATCCACATGACCGTGCCCACCTCGCTTCCAGCAACGATAATATCCCCGCCCCAACCGAAATGAACCGGGGCAAAATATTTTGGTTTCAGGGGTGATGACTTTTTCTTCCAAACCGGCGAGAGCGGTGACCACTTTGAATGTAGAGCCCGGTGGATATTGACCATCGATGGACCGGTTTTGCAGGGGATGACTTTGGTTTAGCGCGAGCCCACGCCAGTCGGACTTGGAAATTCCCGAGGCAAACCTGTTGGGGTCGAAAGACGGTTTACTGACCATGGCCAGTACCTCGCCGGTAGACACTTTAAGAAGCACCACCGAACCACGCTTAGGCTCGTCTTCGGTACCAGTCATGAGAGTTTCCGCCAGTTGTTGCAGGCGGATGTCCAGAGTCAGCGTCAGGTTATTTCCACTCTGGGGTGGTAACTGGCGCAGGGTTTCGAGTTCGCGTCCGGCCACGTCCACCTCGACTTCCTTGTAGCCTTTCTGCCCGCGCAATTGGTCCTCGAATAAAAGTTCCATCCCTTTTTTCCCGATCAAATCTCCGAGCTGGTAAACATTGTCATGGTCACCTGCCAGCCCGCTTTTGGACACCTCCCCGAGATAACCAAGAACATGCGCGGCCAGATCACGATGCACATAGTCTCGAAGAGGCTCGACTTTGAGATGGATTCCTGGCAGGAGACGATTATTTTCTTCAACGAAGGCAATCTGGCTCCAGGGAAGGTCCCGCTTCACCAAAACATTTTGAAACGGAGCGGCACGCTCGATTTCGTTCATCAACTTGCCCCGGTCGATGGACACCCGGCTCGACAGAAAGCTCAGCGTTCGCTCGATATCCCTGGTATCTTCCGGCGTGATGTATAAATTGAAAGAAGGCCTGATGGATACCAGGGTCTCGCCGTTCCTGTCCACAATTTTTCCGCGATAAGCTGGCAGGGTCACCATTCGTATCCGGTTATTTTCCGACTGGTGTTTAAAACCTTCTCCTTTTAATATCTGCAGGAACCAGACCCGCGTCCAAAGCATGATGAAACAGAGCACCACCAGGATCACGAAAATGCGAATTTTTCTGCGCACTCCATCAGAAACATCTGCGCTGTAGAGATACTTGGACATCAGATATTATTCATCATGAGGATTGCAGTTTCCGGCTCCACCATTGAAAATTCCGGTTGAAGAACAGAATCAGAAAAGGGCCAACGATGGCATTATAAACAACGTAGATGGGCATGCTACTCAGAAAACTTTCAAGCGAAGGCGGATTCTGAAACAGCAGAAGCGTCGAGCCATAAAATACCAAGGAATCGAAAATGGACGCGATCAACAAAAACACGAACAGGGGAACCACTCCTTCCACCAGAATTTTCCCCTTCAACTGGCAAAAGGTATGCGCGATTAAACTTTTTGACAGGGTGTTGACTCCCAGCAGGCCACCGGAAAGGCAATCCTGAGCCAACCCAATAACACAACCGGCGGCAAACCCGCGTCCGGCAGATAAGGTGATGGCGCAAAACACCGTTGCGATCAGTGCCAGGTCGGGCATCACGCCGGAGATGGCCAGTTTATCCATGAGGCTGGTCTGGACCGAAAACAGGATAATTCCGTAAGCAAACAGTATCAGACCCGGCATTCACTTTCTCCTGTCAGGGTAACAACACCAGAACTTCTTCGAGGCGGGAAAAATCTGCACCCGGTGCAATCTGGATTTCCTGAAACAATCCCTGCTTGCTCTGGATCACACTGAGGACACGACCGACCACCAGCCCCTTGGGAAACACTCCGCCCAATCCGGAAGACAAGACCCAGTCGCCCGCCTTCACCTCGGCGGTGACGGGAACGTATTTCATTTCACAGGTATCGGTGCCAAGACCGACCACCACTCCGGGAACGCGGGATTTGCGAAAAAGCGTATCGACTGCACTGCGCCGATCTGCCAGCAATAATACCTTTGAGGAATTCAGACCCGCCTGGATCACATGCCCGACCACCCCGGCATCAGTGATTACCGCAAGGTTTTCGTGGACTCCATCATCGGTGCCTTTGTCAATGAAAACGGTTTTTACCCACTGGGTGGCATCTTTACCGACCACCGTCGCCACCACCGACTTTCCTGATTTTAGGGTCTGGTATTCATTCAAACGACCGATGCGGGTCAACCTGCGGACTTCTTCCTGCAATAGATGCTTTTCCCGAGCCAGAGTGTTCAACTGATTTTTCAGCTGTACATTTTCTTTAGAGGCATCCACCAGCAGAAAATAATGGTCATAAACCTCTTCAATAGAATCCAGAGTGCTGGTGAAAACAGATTGTATGGGGGAAACGACCCAGAGAAAAAAGGTCTCAAAAAAATAGGCCCCATCGGATCGCTTGCTGTCTGCGGTCATCAGAGTGAAGCCCACAAGAAAAATCAAAATCAGGATTACGGTATTTTTCCTGCCTTTGAGCCTTCTTTTCCACACGTCAAAATGTTACTTTTTTTAGGAGTTTCGGGTTGCTGAGTAGCTTGCCCGCACCCATGGCAACCGCCGACAGAGGATCTTCTGCCAGGGTGATAGGAAGCCCGGTGGCTTCCCTTAGCAAGATTTCAAGCCCTTTGATAAGAGACCCTCCTCCTGCGACCACCACGCCCTTATCGACGATATCAGCCGCAAGTTCAGGCGGGGTGCGTTCCAGAGCAATCTTGACCGCTTCCACGATGGTGCTGAAAGTTTCGGTAAGGGCTTCGCGAATTTCTTCATCGGAGATGACCAGAGTTTTCGGAATCCCGGCGACCAGATCACGCCCCTTGACCTCCATCGTCATTTTCTTTTCCATCGGATAGGCCGAGCCAATCTGAATTTTAACTTCTTCGGCGGTGCGTTCCCCGATGAGTAAATTGTATTTGCGCTTGACGTAGTTGACGATGGCTTCATCCATTTCGTCACCCGCCACCCGCACCGATTTACTGTAGACGATTCCCGACATGGAAATGATCGCCACCTCAGTGGTCCCGCCGCCAATATCAATTATCATATTACCGGTGGGTTCTTCGATCGGAAGGTCGACACCGATTGCCGCCGCCATCGGCTCTTCAACAAGAAACACTTCCCGCGCACCGGCGGAAATTGCGGAATCGCGCACCGCTCGACGCTCGACCTGGGTGATCCCGGACGGTACCGCGATCACCACCTTGGGATGCCCCAGCATTTTCAAGCAACCTACTTTTTCGAAAAAATGCTTGATCATTTTCTCGGTCACATCAAAATTGGCGATGACGCCGTCCTTCATCGGGCGGATCGCTTCGATGCTTCCGGGAGCCCGACCCAACATTTGCTTGGCTTCAGCACCCACAGCCTGCGGTTCCTTGGTCTGATTATTGATCGCTACCACGGACGGTTCGCGCAGGAGAATCCCCTTGTTCTTCACAAAAATAAGGGTATTGGCCGTCCCGAGGTCAATGGCAAGCTCTGTGGAAAACAAGGCCCAGAAAAAGTTGAACACAATAAATGTCCTGTGGAACTGCGAGGTTGGAATGCGGTAACTTCTTGATTTTACTATACCTATTATATATCAATCAAGCCCCATAATTGCAAGCCAATTCACATTTCTCTTTGATTTGCTGACCCTCCCGGAGGCAATCGGGCGGTTTTCAACCATTGATCAGGCCAGAGAGACTTTTTCCCTGTCGGACTGCACCAAGTCGAGGGATTCTAATCTTGCCAACTCGTGCTGGTTTATATAGTATTCAGGATTGCGCTATTTTTAAAATATTCTGACTTTTGGGGACGTATCAATGTTGAGTTTTATGCGAAAACATTCCGGGACCTGGTTGATCAAGACCGTTCTCTGGTCGGTGATTGTGGCTTTTCTCGCCGGCACCTTTTTTGTTTACGGGATGGGCGGCAGTCCCGGTTCCTCTGGAAGCGTGGTGGCGGTGGTCAACGGCAAGGAAATACAATTAAAAGAATACGACCGGGCGTTCAGAAATCTGGTCGAAGTTTATCGCCAGCAGTTTCGCGGTCAGTTCTCCGAGCAGATGATTGAACAACTGGATCTTAGAAACTCAGCATTGGATCAGTTGATCCTTGCCCGGATTCTTGAAACCATCGCCGAGGAACAGGAAATTAAAGTCAGCGACGTTGAGTTGACGCATCGGATTAAAACCCTGCCAGCCTTTCAGCAGGACAACTCTTTCAACCCAAAAGCCTATCAAAGCTATCTCAATTACAGCAGAACAACCGCCAAACAATTTGAACAGGATATGCGGGAAAATATTCAGCGCGAAAAAGTCCAGAACCTGATTAAAGATAATATTCAAATATCGCGCGAGGAAGTCTTGAAAATGTACGGTCGCGAAAATGAAAAGGTCAAGTTCTCCTATGTCACCTTTTCCAAGGATCATTTTGAAGACAAGTCAGAACCTGTAGAAGATGAAGTAAAAGAGTATTTCAAAAAGCAGGTCAGGGATTTCATGATCCCGGAACAGATCAACGTGCAGTTTGTCCGGCTGACTCCCAAAATGATGGAGGACGGGATCAATCTCCGTGACGAGGACATCACCGATTATTACGATTCCAACCAAGGCAAATTTCACGTCAAGAAAAACTACAAGGCGCGACATATTCTTCTCCGGTTGAATTCAACACCTGGAACGGACGACGAAACAAAAAAGAAAAACAAGGAAGCCGAGGCCGAGGCCAAACAAAAAGCCGAGGACCTGCTAAAGAAAATTAAGGAAGGTGCAGACTTTGCGGAAATGGCAAAGGAACATTCCGACGACAAGGCTTCCGGTGCCAATGGCGGCGATCTCGGTCAGTTCACTCAAGGCACGATGGTGCCGGAATTTGAGACAGCACTCAAAGGTCTCAAGGCAGGTGATATCAGCGATCTTGTGAAAACCACTTTCGGCTACCATCTGATCAAGCTGGAACAGGTCAATCCAGCCCGAATCAAACCGCTTGATGAGGTGAAGGACCAGATCGTCAAGGACCTCAAATTCAGGAAGGGAAAGCTTCGCATTCAGCGTGCGCTTAAAAAGATACGTTCTGCCGCCGAGGGTAGTAACGACCTGGTCTCAGCCGCTTCTTCTGCAGGCTATGAAGCCGGCACCACCGGCCTGATCTCCAGAAAAAAACATACGGTGCCGCAAATCGGTATCGCCCCTGATTTTTTCAACATGGCCTTCACCCTGAAAGATAAAGAACTCAGCCAGCTCCTGAACACTCCCGAAGCCTCTTTCCTGCTCAAGGTGATTGATCGCCAGGCCCCGAAGGAACCCAAGCTCGATGACGTGCGGGAAGCTGTGATCGAAAAATTGATCGTCAAAAAAGCCAAAGACACAACCAAGGCGCGCTTCAAGGAACTTGGCGATCAATTAAAGAAGTCGAAGGACCTTGAAAAGGTCGCGAAGGAACTGGAACTTGATGTTCAGGTAACACCTTTTTTCAGCCTGACCGATTCAATTCCCGGCGTGGGTAATATCCAGTCGATCAAGGACAATGCCTTCTCAACTAAAAAGGGCAACGCCACCAGCGGTGAAAGCAACTTTGCGTTTTACCTGATCCTGGTTGATGAATTTGAAAAAGCAGGATCGCCGGATGAGAAAGAACTGCGGGGAATTTACGATCGTTTAAAATCGGTACGGGGCGACCAGATGTTCAAGGACTGGTTGAAAAAAATCCGCGCCACGGCAGACATACAAATCAATCGGGAAATGATGGACGTGGTCTGATCTATTTTTTGCGCCAGGATTCCTGCTCTTTTTTTATTGGATTTTTTCGAATGGCACGATGAATCTTCTTTATTTTTCCGACCAGGTCTTCCACGTCTTTGGCGATGACCCGGATCATTTCCTCTTTCCCCTGACCGCCTAGATCAAAGATAATATCGGGCACAAAACCTGCGTCCAATATCGCCTGCCGGGTGCCCCACTCCAGCGAGGAACCTTCCAACTGTTTGACGTTTTTGGGTTCCTTCGCACGATCAAAAGAGCCAACAGACATCTTCAAGCGCTTGCACGCATCCAAAAAATACTCCTGAAACTTGATGTTCATCACCGCTCGCTTTTCGGGATCGAAACTCATAGCGGTGAGCACAATTTTGGCGACATGTTGCGAGGCACCGAATTCAGGCGCATTGAGCGTAGCGATGGTTGATCCGTTGCGAATGATGCGACCGGGAATACCCACCACATCCTCCGGCCCGGTGGCCCCTTCCAACGCAAAGCCGAGATTGGATTGCACCTCGGGGATCAACGCTCCGATTTCCTCGCGCTTCAATTCCTCAATCGCCCATTGCACGCGCTCCAGATGCGGCCCGCGTTGCAACTGCCGAAAGAGAGCACCCATCGGGTTGACCTGCCCTGAACCTTTTCCCGTCTGCACCCCCAACTCAATCGCCTGAAAAGTAAACTCCTTGGCGCGGGCAACCGACTCCTCCAGGGAGTGTCCCAGCGCAAGGTTAGCGGCAATGGCGGAGGACAACACGCATCCCGTTCCGTGCAGGTTTTCGTTCGCTGACCGGGTAGATTCAAACCAGTACAATGATTTCCCCACCAACAATAAATCGTCTGCGTCCTTTTTAGAATGCCCGCCTTTTATCAGAACTGCCTTCGGTCCGGGTTTTAAAATGATCCGCGCCGCTTTGACCCGATCCTGCCTAGTGCGAATGCGAATACCAGACAAGGCTTCGGCTTCCTTGAGATTGGGAGTGACCAGCGTGGCGAGAGGAAATAATTTTTCCTGAAGCACGTCGATTCCCTTGCGGGACAATAAGATTTTTCCGCTGGTGGATTTAAAAACGGGATCGACTACGAGGTTTCGAATCTTGTGGCGTTTTAATAATTGCGCAACCCGACCAACGATCATCTCATTACCCAGCATTCCCGTTTTGGTGGCAGAGGGTTTGCCATCCGCCAGCAGGGCCTCAAGTTGACCTGCCACGATTTCTTGATCGACATCATGCGAACATAAAACACCTTGCGTGTTTTGAACAGTCAGACTGGTAACGACGGAGTTGCCAAACAATCCGTGCGCTGAAATGGAATTTAAGTCGGCCTGCAAACCCGCGCCACCACAAGGGTCGGAACCGGCCAAAGTCAATACAGTGGAGAGGAATTTCATTAAGGAAACCTGTTCAATTGGAGAGACAAAAGAAAGTTGACAACGAAGTCGTCACCCTACCCCACGGTGACGGATTTGGCAAGAGAACGCGGCTTATCGACATTGCGTTTGAGGGAGGTGGCGGTGAAGTAAGCGAACAGTTGGGCCAAAACAAGCTGTAGCAACGGGGCCACCAGCGGCGGGACCGCCGGCAGAATCAACTCTTCGCTGAACAGGTCTCGATTTTTTCCACGCTCGTCAAAATGAATACCGAGCACAAACCCGGACCGCGCCCGGATTTCCGCAACACTCGACAGGGTCGACTGGTACAGTTCTTTTTCGCAAGGCGGCGGCATGAAGACCACCGAGTAAATATCCTTATCGATCATCGCCAGCGTTCCGTGTTTAAGAAATCCGCCGGGCATGCCTTCCGCATGAACGTAGGCGACTTCTTTCATCTTCAATGCCGACTCCAGCGCGACAGGATAATAAATCCCCCGCCCAAGATACAACCAGTGCTTGATGTTTTTGTAGTTGTTGGCAATACGATGGATAAAACCCGAGCGTTCATTCAAAACATTGCCGATAATTTCTGGCATCTCTTTGAGTGCCCGGATTCCCTCGTTGTATTCCTTCTTGGTCATCTTGCGGGTTTTGAGTGCCAGGCGCATCGCAAGGTTGGTCAGGATGACCATCTGCGCCAACGCCGCCTTGGTACTGATAACGCAGATTTCCGGCCCCGATCCTTGCAGGATCACCCGATCGACCATACGCGACAGCGTCGAACCAATGACATTCACAATGGCGGCAGTCTTCGCGCCTTTGGCCTTGGCGTGCTTCAGCGCAGTAAGGGTATCGTAGGTCTCGCCCGATTGTGAAATCGCAAGCACCAGACTGTTACGGTCCACTGGCGAGAGCGCGACAAACTCATCGGAACTGATCGAGGGGAAAAAGCGTCCCGCCAGACGTGAAAAAATATACTTGGCATACTTCGCAACGTAAAAAGTCGTCCCCACACCCACCAGATACGTCGGGCGATCTTTCATGTAATCCACCACATCGTCCAACGCTTTCTCGTCGACTTCCAACGCGTTGAGGATGGTCTGCGGTTGCTCATAAATTTCCTTGAGCATGTAATGCGGATAACCGCCTTTTTTGGATGTTTCGCTGTCCCATTCAATTTTGGTGATCGGCTTCTGGATTTCCTCGCCAGTAATAAAATTTTTTACGGTGTAACTGTCCCGGGTCAGAACAACATATTCTTCATCCTCAATGATCACTGCATTTTTGGTGTGTTCGATGAACGCGTTAAAATCCGATCCCACATACTTCACTTCATCGCCGATCCCCAGCATCAGCGGGGATTCTTTCCGCGCACAAAATATAACGTCGGGATGATATTTAGTGATGAGCACGACTGCGTAAGTCCCTTCGAGCATGCCAAGCATTTTCACAAATGCCTTTTCGACGTTACCGGTCTGCTTGAAAAGTTTCTGCATGAGGTGCGGCACCACTTCGGTGTCGGTCTCCGAAACAAATTTAACGCCATCCTTCTGCAATTTGGAACGCAGTTCGCGATAATTCGAAATGATCCCGTTATGAACTACCGCAAACGCCTTGTCGGTAGACAGCATCGGGTGGGTGTTCTCGCGCGTGACCTTGCCGTGTGTGGCCCACCGTGTATGCGCAATGCCGAGATGGCTTTTATGACGGAGTACATTCTCTTTCTGATAAAACTCTTCCACCCCGCCAATATTTTTCCTGACGATCAGTTTGGTCGAGTTCATCAACGCGACACCACAGGAATCATAACCCCTGTATTCGAGGTTACGAATGCCCTCGAACAGGTCCTGCGAAATATCTTTATGGCCTACCGCGCCGCTGATTCCACACATAGATTCTTTTTTCCCGTTTAACGATTGGTGACGGTGTACCGCGCCGGTATGGTTTTTCCGGGGGCAACCACCGTGCCCGGCTGGATCATATTGCCCGCGCCAATCACCGCTTCGTCTCCGATGAAGGCTCCCAGTTTCGGCTTGCCTGTATCCAATCCCTTTTTGTTCTGTCGTACCGTGACCGGCTTCCAGTCAATGTTTCGATTGACGGTCACGCAACTGGCCCCGATGTCCACTTTTTCACCGATGACGCTGTCTCCAATAAAAGACAATCGCCCGATGCTCGAGTGATCCTGCACCACACAGTTTTTCAGTTCCACACCGTAACCAACAGAACATTGATTGCCGACTGCCGTGTAACTGCGCACCAGAGTATTGTTGCCGATGAAACAACCCTTGCCGATAGAGCATGGCCCTTCAAGCACAGCACCGGCTTTGATGACCGCGCCTTCATCAATCCTGACCAAACCGGACAGAGTCACATTCGATTCCAACACCGCCGTCTTCGCAATGGTCGACTGCTCCCAGGAATCCATCAGAATGCTGTTGGCGGTCAGGATATCCCACGGGTAAACAATGTCGAGCCATTCATCTTCCCACATGGAAGCGCGCAGACCATGATCTATCATCTCCTTCATGGCCTTTTCCATCGACCGTTTGTGCTTGCTCAGGACATCGAAGAAAGCTTCCGGCAAAACATAAACGCCCGCCAGAACATAATTGCCATACTCGTTGCCCTTGGGTTTTTCGACAATGCGGGTGATTCGCATGTTGGCGTTGAGAAACACATTGCCGAACATTTCATTGGAAGGCGGCAGACAGATCGAAGCGACCGGCGACTTGAAGGAATGAAACGATTGCTGGGTCTTGTTGAATATATTTTCCGACGTGAGGATATCGCCATAGATCAGGAGAAAGTATTCTCCGGGCAAAATTTTATCCCGCACCTGCATGATGGCATCGCCAATACTGGTCTGCCGTTTTTGCTCGACAAACTGAACGCTCAATCCGTGAAAACGGTGCTCACCGATCTGCTGGATCAGTTTTTCCTGCTTATGACCCACCACCACCAGAACATCATTGATGCCCGAGGCTCTTAGCATGTCGAGGTTATGGTCAAACAGGCAACGTCCGGCGACATTCAACATAGGACTCGGTCGCGTGTCGGAAAATGGACTCAGCTTAGGACTTTTTCCTGCGGCCAATATTACGGCTTTCATTCATTTTCCCCGGCTTTTGGCAGACGAGTTGCCCTCAGGAACTTGTGGACAAGAATTGCTCGGCGCGTTTTAAATCGTCAATGGAGTTGATGCCAACAATCTCATCGGCATCCGTTTTGGTAACAGCCTGCACCCGATGACCGGCTTGAATGAGGCTCTGAACCGTGTCGGTCAGGTAATATTCTGCTTGCGCATTCTCTGGTGTGATTTCAGTTAAAGCCTTGAAAAGTAAACCCTTTTCAAAACAATAAACCCCCGAATTATATTCGTCAACTATTTTTTCGGCAGGGGTGGCATCGCGATATTCCACAATTTTCATGACATCACCCGAAGGGTTACGGATCACACGACCAAAGTCTTTTTCCCCATCAGCCTTCAAACTTAAAAACGTGCAGGCAGACTTTGTGTCTCGGTGACCAGTCAGCAACGCTTTCAGGGTCTCTGATTTTATCAGCGGCATATCTCCACACAAGATGAGCACATCCCCTTGGAACCCGGCAAGTGCTTTTTCACTTTGCAGGACCGCATGACCGGTTCCCAATTGCTCCTCCTGCAAAACATATTCAATGGCAGGATCAGGAAACTCTCGTTTCACCTTTTTTGCCTGATATCCCACTACGAGGACGACCCGCTGAGGCTCAAGGTCAGACACCTGATTGAGCACATGCCGCAACAGAGGTTGCCCCGCCAGCGGATGCAGGACCTTGGCCAAATCGGATTTCATTCGGGTGCCCTTGCCTGCGGCAAGGATAATAACGGCTAGGTTTTCGTCTAACATTTAATCTGATATTCCTGAATTTTCTTGCGGAGGGTATTGCGGTTGATCCCCAAAATGGTTGCCGCCTGAGTCTGGTTGCCGTTGGTCGCTTCCAGAACTATTTTCAGAAGAGGTTTTTCCACACCGGTGAGGATCAGTTCATGGAGATGCCCGTTTTGCTGGCAATCCATTTTTTCAACATACTGCTTCACAGTTTTGTGAAGCCACTGGTCGAGAAAATTGTGGACTTCTTGATGAACCTTTTTCATGACGGGTCGTGAACCTGGATGGGGACTGAAAATAGTGACATATGCTAGCAAACTCCATCAGGAGGGTCAAGCCGCGCCAAGGTCCTTCCCCGGACTCAAATTCGGTTGATTCCCTCAAGGGTCCTGACCTATGATGTGGGTCAGCTTTATCATAGCCAACAAGTTTCTTTACCCAAACAGCGTGAAAATTTCTATCAGGAAAATTGTCGCATGAAAGTCGCCTTTGCCACCATGGGTTGCAGGACCAATCAAAACGATACGGCGGAAATGCAAACCGTTCTGGAACAGGAAGGGTTCACCGTAATAAACGCAGATGAGAAAGCGGATATCTACGTTATCAATTCGTGCACGGTCACAGCGAAAAGCGATGCCACCTCGCGGCAGGCCGTGAAAAAAGCTCTCGCTATCAACGAGTCTGCCATGGTGGTGTTCACCGGTTGCTACTCGCAAAACCAGCCGGAGGAAGTGTCAGCACTCCCCGGACTCGATATTCTGCTCGGCAATGCAAACAAACTGGAGATCGGGCAAGCTATCAAAAAACGACTGGAATCTATGCGGCAGGAAGATGAATTTGGTCTTCCTCTTATCCATATGTCGGACATCACCGGGCACTGGGATTTCAAACCTATTCCGGTCGCTGAATTTCAAGGCAGAACCAAGGCCTTCATTAAAGTGCAGACGGGTTGTGACGAGCACTGTTCCTTTTGCACCGTCGCCCGAGCGCGGGGCCGTTCCATCAGCGACAGTCGGGCAAATATTCTGGATAACGTGCGTCATTCTATTGATGCAGGTTTTCGCGAAATCACACTCACCGGCATCAACCTCGGCACCTGGGGCGCGGACCTTGATCGCCGCGAAACATTTTCATCCCTGGTGGAAGACATCCTCGATCTGCCCGGCGATTTCCGCGTGCGATTGAGCTCGATCAACCCGATGGAAATTGAAGATAGTTTAATCGACCTGATGACCGGGCACGATCGCCTGTGTCCGCATTTTCATATTCCCCTGCAAAGCGGCAGTGATTATATTCTCGAAAGAATGCGGCGCAACTACCGCTCGACTGACTACCGCCGCGTTGTAGAGCAGGCCGCATCAAAGGTGCCCAATCTCGGACTGGGTGCTGATATCATCGTTGGCTTTCCCGGAGAGACAGACCAACATTTCAAGGAAACACTGAAGCTGGTGGAAGACCTGCCCTTCACTTACCTGCACGTTTTTTCCTATTCGCCACGAAAAGGCACCGAGTCGTATCCTTTTAACAATGATGTACCGAAGACAGAGAAAAAACTCCGCAACCGGATGCTGACCGAAATCGCGCAGAGCCGGGCATTGGCGTTTCGCGAGCGCATGGTCGGGCAGGAGGTTTCTGTGTTAGTGGAAAGCAGTCGCGACCCTGCAACCGGCGACTTGCGAGGACACAGCGAGCAGTATATTCCCGTCACTCTAAAAGGCCCGGACGACCTGATGAACCAAATCGTTTCGGTGACGCTCCCCGCAATTGCCGGGCAGGAAACAGCCGGATGTCCCGCCTGATCACGCTCACCACAGATTTCGGCCTGACCGATCCATTCGTCGGAATCATGAAAGGCGTGATTCTTGGCATCGCTCCCAAAACAACGCTGATCGATCTGACCCATCACATTGAAACGCAGAATATTTCGCAAGGAGCGATGGTGCTTGCATCGGCTACCCCTTACTTTCCGAAAAAAACCATCCACCTCGCAGTGGTCGACCCCGGCGTTGGCACAACGCGCCGTCCAATCGTGATCGAAACGCCGGACGCATATTTTGTCGGGCCGGATAACGGCCTTCTCACCCCGGCATTTTCCGGAAAAGCCCGCGTGTATGAATTGATCCGATTAAAATATTTTTTAAAATCTCCATCAAATACTTTTCATGGTCGCGATGTATTTGCACCGGTGGCGGCGCATCTGGCCAACGGTGTGAAACCCTCGCAGATGGGAAAGAAAATTGACGACCCGGTTCGGCTGGATTTGCCACGACCAGAGTTGAAGGATGCCACCCTGCACGGTCAGGTGATTTACGCCGACAACTTCGGCAACCTCACAACCAATATCAGCGATCAGGATCTTAAACGTTGCCTCACTGGCAAACCGCCTGTTCTCAGAATTGGCAGGAGAACCTTGAAACAATTTGTCCGCACCTATGGCGATTGCCCCAAAGGCAAAGCTGGTTTTCTAATCAACAGTTGGAACGCCATCGAAATTTTTGTTCGCGACGACAACGCCCAACAACTTTTTAAAACACAACCCGGGGCCGTTGTGACCCTGCGGTTTTCCTGACACTGATATGATTGATCTCCTCGCCGCCCGTTCACAGATGGCCATCTCCCTCGGCTTCCATATCATCTTCGCCTGCATCGGGATGGCTATGCCGTTCTTCATGTCGGTGGCGCACTGGCGTTGGCTAAAAACCGGCGACCGACTTTACCTCAATCTCACCAAAGTCTGGATGCGAGGCACCGCCATATTCTTCGCCATGGGCGCAGTTTCCGGGACCGTGCTGGCTTTTGAACTCGGCCTTTTATTTCCTCACTTCATGGAGAAAGCAGGGCCCATCATCGGCCTGCCTTTCGCTTGGGAAGGCACCGCTTTTTTTCTCGAAGCCATTGCCCTCGGCCTTTATCTTTACGGCTGGAACCGGATCAACAAATGGGTGCATTGGTTTGCCGGGCTGGCAATGGGCGGATTCGGTGTCGCCTCATCATTCTTTATCATCTGCGCCAACGGATGGATGAACAGTCCGGCAGGTTTTGACATCGTCGACGGTCAATGGATCAACATCGATCCGATAGCCGCCATGTTCAATCCGGCCGCGTTGCAACAGGGAATCCACATGGCCATCGCCGCGTTTGCCGCGACTGGATTCGGAGTCGCCGGCCTGCACGCGTTCCTGTTGTTCCGCGAGCGGCAGGACAGGCTTCATGCCACTGCCATCCGCATCGCCCTGATATTCGGCACGACCGCCGCGCTCCTGCAACCAATCAGCGGAGACTTCAGCGCAAAAATGGTCGCCCAAACGCAACCGGAAAAGTTTGCCGCCATGGAATCCCATTTTAAAACTGCAAAAGGTGCCGGACTTTTGATCGGCGGCATTCCTCTGCAAGACGAGCGGCGCGTCATCCTGGGTCTGCATATTCCTGGTATGCTGAGTTTTCTGGCGCACGGCGATTTTGATTCTGAAGTGACCGGGCTGGATGCCTTCCCGGAAAAGGATTGGCCGCCGGTGATCGTTGTCCACACCGCGTTCCAATTAATGGTCGCCATCGGCGGCATCCTTGTTGGTATTTCCCTGCTCTACCTTTTAATTCGCTGGAAAAAAAAGCAACTACTCGACCATCCCTGGTTTCTGATATTGCTGATCGCCTGCACACCGTTGGGGTTTATTGCAGTGGAAGCGGGATGGGTGGTCACGGAAGTGGGGCGGCAACCGTGGGTGATCTATAAAATCCTGCGGGTGGCGGATGCCGTCACGCCTATGCCGGGGCTTTGGGTGCCTTTGCTTCTCTTCACAGGAATGTATGCCGCGTTAACATTTGTTGGTGCCTGGCTGATGGCACGTCAGATCAAAGCCGTCCGCGGGCTCGCTCCGGAAAGTGAGCTTGAAAAAGAAGGCGAGGGGTTATGATTGAATTCGTCGCCCTGTTCATGGGGCTTTCCATCTGGCTTTACTGCCTGCTCGGTGGAGCCGACTTCGGTGCCGGTATTCTTGAGTTGTTCACACCTGAAACGGAACGCAGTCAACAACGGAAAGTGATCAACAAGGCCTTAAGCTCGGTCTGGGAGGTCAATCACATCTGGCTCATCCTGGCACTGGTGATTTGTTTGAATGCCTTTCCCAAAGTCTGGTCACAGATCGCTATCACTTTTCACATTCCGCTGACGCTGATGCTGGTCGGCATCGTGTGCAGAGGTTGCGCCTTCACCTTCCGCCATTACGACGCCTACAAGGATGATTCGCAAATTTATTACAATCGTTTTTTCACCCTGTCCAGCCTACTCACGCCGTTCAGCCTGGGTCTGGTCGCAGGCGGCCTCATTGTGGGCCGGATCAATCCATTGGCAAAAAGTTTTGACAACGCCTATATCGCTCCGTGGTTTAATCTCTTCTCATTTTCTCTAGCGATTTTCCTGTGCGCCCTGTTCACCTACCTCGCTTCTGTTTTTCTGGTTGGTGAAACCAGCGATCCCTTGCTCAAGTCGCGTATTATTTTTCGGGCCAAGCGCTGGATGACCGCCGCCATTGCGACCGGAGGCCTGGTTTTCATCACCGGCTGGTTCAGCAACACGGATCTGTTCCAGCGAATGTTGACAAACCCTTTCAGTCTGCTTTGCATGGGGCTGACCACGTTACTGCTGGTTCCCGGCTGGATCGCGCTCAACGAACGCGCTGTCTGGATACCACGCATTCTCGCCTGCGGTCAGTTCACATTGATTCTGATTGGATGGTATACTGCTCAACATCCGTACCTCATCCCGCCGTCACCTCAATTTGGTTATTCGGGATTGACCCTGTACGAAGCCGCCGCCTCCGGCCCGGTCCTGAACAGCCTGGCCTTCGCATTGATATTTGGATCACTGCTTATTTTTCCGTCGATGTTTTATTTATTCAGAGTGTTCAAGGCGCGCGCCTGACAAAAACACCAACACCTGCAAGAGACCCAAAAAATTTCCGGCGGATGCGGTTTTTCACTATTTATATTATTTTGGGAGCACCCTGTTGACAGAAGGCATCAAAATTATTTGCCAGAATAAAAAGGCCCGGCACGAGTACCATCTGGAGGACCGTTTCGAAGCGGGTCTGTCTCTGTTGGGTACAGAGGTCAAGGCCTTGCGGGACGGGCGTGCCAACCTGATAGACAGCTTCGCCGAATTCGAGGGAGGCGAAGCCTTTCTCTACAACTGCCACATCAATCATTACACCCCGGCCCACCAGTTCAATCACCACCCGACCCGTAAACGCAAACTGCTAATGCACAAGGCGGAGATTGAAAGATTGATCGGCAAAACACGCGAGCGGGGCACCAGCCTGATTCCTTTAAAACTGTATTTTGTAAGAGGGCGGGTGAAGGTCGAGCTTGCGTTGGCGCAGGGTAAAAAACTTCACGACAAACGCGAAACATTAAAAAGGAAAGAGGCCGAGCGCGAGATGTCCCGAGCTATAAAATCCTTCAACCGTTAGCTTCTGGAACTCGCTTCTGCCACCTTCGAATGTTCGTTAAATTTTATCACAACGATCACGCCACCGATGGCAATCAACGCTCCGAAATACCCCAGCGATGAGATAGACTCCGGTCGAACCCACTCTGGGAACAATGACGGCGCGACTTGCATGACCAACATGGTGATAAAAGGATTGAGCGCAACGACCACGCTGATGAGGGACAGCGGGATGTATTTGATCGCCTCGGTCAAACAACCGTAAGCCAGCAGGGTGTTGATTCCCAGCACCACAAGCAATACTCCTCCGACTCTCGACACCTCGTCGAAATCGTTCCAGTTCACCAGCACTACCAGCACCAAGGCGGCAGTGCCATACACCAACAGGTTGAGGTCTTGCGAGGAATAGCGATCCTGCAGTTTTTTTTGCAGAACCATGTAAACAGCCCAGGTCAGAGCCGCCAGCGTGATGACCCCATTCGCCCCAAGATAAAACGCGTGATCAATCGCGTTGCCGTTTTGCTCACTAAAAAACAACCAGAATCCGATTCCCGCCCCAGTAAGCCCTGTCACCTGAAGCCGATTGATCTTCTCATTAAAAAAGTATACGCCGAATAAAACCAGAAAAACCGGTGCGCTCTGGATCACGACCGCCGAGTTGGAAGGACTGCTCAAGCGAATCCCTTCCATAAAGAAAAAGTAGTTGGCGGCCAGACACACGCCGGAAAGAAATCCTATAAACGGAGGTTTCTTTAAAATATTCCAAGGCTTCTTTTTTCTAGCCCATAGAATGACGAACAAAATCAGAAAAGCAAAAGTGAAGCGAAACCAAACGACAGTTCCCGAGGTGAACTCCCGGAGCGTCGCGTCCATTAAAATCGGGAGCAATCCCCACAAGGAGGCCGTAATGCTGGCAAACCCAATCCCCTTTAAAAAGCGGGAACGAGAAGACATGTTGTCCACATCCGGCACTTGTTTCCTCTAAATCAATTTTGCAAAGTTTTTGAGGATGGCAAGCCCCAGTGTCTGACTTTTCTCTGGATGGAATTGAAAGGCATACAAATTATCGTAGTGGATACCCGAGACAAAGTCTATTCCGTATTGCGTGGTCGAGGCCACAATGTTCGGATTATCTGGCACCACATAAAACGAATGCACAAAATAAAAATAGGACTCGGGCGGAATGCCTTCAAACAGGGGGCAGGGATTTTGAAACTTGAGCGTGTTCCAACCCATGTGCGGCACTTTTAGCAGGGTGCCATTTTCCGAGCCAGGCTGATCGTCAAAGCGCACCACTTTGCCAGGGAGCAGGCCCAATCCTGGAACATTGCCAAACTCGGAACTCTGCTCAAATAGCAATTGCAAGCCCAGACAAATCCCCAGAAAAGGTTTACCGGATTCGACAAAACGGCGAATCAAAGGAACAAGATCCAGCTCGTCAAGATTGTTCATGCAATCCTTGAACGCCCCGACTCCGGGCAGGACCATGGCAGAGGCATTGAGGATCGTGTCCGGGTCGCGCGTGACTTCGGCGGGAGCGTCCACAGCTTCAAACGCTTTTTGAACCGACCGCAGGTTGCCCATGCCATAGTCAATAATGGCGATCATTCAGAGCGTTCCCTTGGTCGATGGAATTTCCTTTGAGCGTGGGTCGAGTGAAGAAGCCTGATCCAGCGCGCGGGCGAATGCTTTAAAAGATGCCTCGACGATGTGATGCAGGTTGCTCCAGTAGGGAGAATTGATATGAAGTGTCACGCCACTGTTGGCAGAGAAAGCCTGAAAAAATTCGGACACCAGTTCGACATCGAATTGCCCGAGCTTGGATTTTGGCAGGTCCAGGTTGAACACGAAAAATGCGCGACCACTGATGTCCACCACCACATCCGCCATGGCTTCATTGAGCGGGACTTTGGCATGTGCGAAACGACGGATACCACGCTTGTCGCCCAGAGCTTTAAGAAATGCTTCCCCAAGAGCGATGCCAATGTCTTCGACGGTGTGATGAAAGTCAATGTGGGTGTCGCCACTGGCTTTAACGACCAGGTCAAAATGACCGTGCCTGGCAATCTGCGCCAGCATGTGGTCGAGGAAAGGAATAGGCGTCGCAATCTCCTGCTGACCAGTGCCGTCCAGGTTAATGGAGACTTCGATGTCTGTTTCTGAAGTGGTGCGTTTGACTTGGGCTTGGCGTTCCATCAGGGGGTAGCTTTAACTCCAATATCACGGGACTCCGAGGCAGAATCCGTTTTCTTTTTTTCGGGGGCATCATCGACAGGATTCCCTTTGCCGTTGCCTTGACCATTGGCCTCAGGGCTTGCCGGGGTGGCATCAGGGTTCACCACTCGCTGATAAAACTCGCGAATCGCAACGGTCAATGTTTCTTCATCCAGTCCAAGATCCTTGCGGATAATTTTTGGTGCTCCGTGTTCCACCACGATATCCGCCACGCCAAAAATTTTGACGTTGAGCGGCTGGTTGGTG
Organism: Nitrospinaceae bacterium; assembly: GCA_029261535.1. Lineage (GTDB taxonomy): Bacteria > Nitrospinota > Nitrospinia > Nitrospinales > Nitrospinaceae > Nitronauta. The sequence continues at coordinate 107,635 of JAJDBF010000026.1, forward strand.
ATGTTGTCATGCAGGGCTTCAAGAACCGCCGAACCAAACCCGCCAGGGCGCGAATGTTCTTCTACCGTTACCATACATTTTGTTTTGAGGGCGTATTCAACCATCAATTTTTCATCAACCGGTTTGGCAAAGCGGGCGTTGATGAGCGCGACCTTGAGGCCTTCCGCTTCCAGATTTTTCACAACCTCGCGACAACGCGGCACCACATGCCCGAACGCCACCACGGCGATGTCGGTCCCGTCCTGCAACACTTCGCCCTTGCCGATTTCCATAATATTCATTTCAGGGTTGATCTCAAGCCCTTCACAGGCATCCCGCGGAAACCGAATGGCGGCTGGACCCGGATGGTAAATCGAGGTCTTCAGCATATCGCGCAATTCGTTTTCATCCTTCGGTGCCATGATGACCATATTCGGCAGTGTGCGCAGGTAAGCGATGTCATAAAGGCCCTGATGCGTGGCTCCGTCTTCTCCAACAATACCGGAACGATCCATCGCAAAGGTGATCGGAATATCCATCAGGCAAATATCGTGTACCACCTGATCGTAGGCACGCTGTAAAAAGGTCGAGTAAATGGCCACGACCGGGCGCAAACCTTCCAGAGCCAGACCACCGGCAAAATCGACACCATGTTGCTCGGCCATCCCAACATCGAATGTGCGGTCCGGAAATACTTTTTCAAATTTGGAAATACCGGTGCCATCTGGCATGGCGGCGGTGATGGCGATGATGTCCTGATCTTCCCTGGCAAGCTCGATGAGCGCATCGGCAAATATTGCGGTGTAGGCCGGGTTGGATTTCTTCTTGTGAAACTCGCCCTTTTCGATATCGAAAGGTTTGGCACCGTGCCAGATATCCGCTTTTTCCTCTGCAACTTTATAGCCTTTGCCTTTACGCGTGATGACGTGCATCAGTGTCGGGCCACTGAGGTCCTTGATATTTTCAAAGGTTTCGATGAGGGCCTGTGTGTCGTGCCCATCTACTGGCCCAACGTAACGCAGTCCAAGGTCTTCAAACAGTCTTCCCGGAATGAAGATGCCTTTGATCGTATCATCCAGGCGATGCGCATAATGCGATATGTCTTCCCCAATGCCCGGAATGGAAAGAAGAACCTGGTCGACTTCCTTTTTGATGCGGGTCATCCACTGACCGGTCATGATCTGGCTCAGGTGGGCGGACAATCCGCCAATATTAGGCGCAATGGCCATTTCATTGTCGTTAAGAACGATGATCACATCCGTTTTGATATGCCCGGCATGATTAAGGGCCTCAAAGGCCATGCCAGCAGTGAGCGACCCATCACCAATAACCGCCAGCACCCTGTTATCCTTTTTTAGCAGATCACGTGCTTTGGCAAATGCCAGTGCCGCAGAGATGGACGTGCCGCCATGGCCCGTGTTCCAGCAATCGTGGTCGCTTTCCTCGCGCTTGGTGAAACCGGACAAGCCTTGATACTGGCGCAGGGTGTCAAACCGGGAATTCCGACCCGTGAGTAATTTATGGACATAAGACTGATGCCCGACATCCCAAACAAATTTGTCTGCCGGGGTGCTGAACACATAGTGCATGGCGATGGTCAACTCCACCACTCCCATATTCGATCCCAAGTGACCGCCGGTCTTGGAAATGATTGAGAGCAATCGGTCCCGGACTTCACCGGCCAACACGACCAACTCATCCTGATTGAGTTGTTTGATATCACCCGGGTTTTGAATTTTATCGAGGAATCGGGTCATGCCACCACCCTTGCTAAAATGTGCGTTCAACAAAAAAACGTCCGATTTCCCTTAAAGGGTCGGCTCGATCGTCAAAGGATTCGAGGCAGACAATGCCATCTTCAACCAACTGCTCGGCCTTTGCTTTTGAAGCTTCCAAGCCAAACATGGCCGGATAGGTTGCTTTACCTTTGTCTTGATCACTGCCCACATCCTTACCTAATTTTTCCTGATCGCCGGTAATATCCAGAATGTCGTCAATGATCTGAAATGCCAGTCCAATATGGGCTCCAAACCGGGACAACGCTCCGAGCTGGGTTTCATCTGCCTGGCTTAATATGGCACCGGCACGAATACAGGCTTTAAAAAAGAATCCTGTTTTGTAAATGTGGATATACTCAAGAGTTTCTGCATCAATGGCCTCCCCTTCGGATTCCAGATCCACCACCTGACCGCCAATGACACCGGTAGACCCCAGGGCGCGGGCCAGTTCATGGGTCGCCCGCAGGATGTTCTTGTGCGGGGTTTTTTCCATCATGACCGCCTGGGTCATAATCATGAAGGACTGAGTCAACAGCCCATCACCCGACAAAATGGCGATGGCCTCGCCAAACACTTTGTGGTTGGTGGGTTTCCCGCGCCGGAGGTTGTCATCATCCAACGCCGGGAGATCATCGTGAATCAGGGTGTAGGTGTGCAGAAACTCAACCGCCACCGCAAAAGGCAAGACATCACTGCGATTGCCCCCCACCGCTTCCGCAGACGCGATCAACAAGGCAGGCCGCAGTCGCTTCCCACCCGCAAAAACGCTGTAATGCATTGATTCGTGAATGCTTTCCGGGAAAGTTTTTTGACCGGGTAGAAATTGACCAATGGCCTGGTCAATAAACAATTTACATTCGGATAGGTATTGCTTGGCGGGCAAATCGACTCCCTTTGCCTGATGGAAAACCCGAGAAACCACGGTCAAAACCGTCAGCATCTTAACGAAAAAATAGTAGCACAAAATCCAATGCAGTCAACCTTATTCGGGAACGCCAAAGACCCCAAAGCGTTTATATTTTCAATGGTTGGACCACCTTCCGGTGGGGATAAAAGGCTTGCCGCTAATAAGCAAACAGTGTTACTTGAGCGCATTTGTTCAAGAACCGCCAGTCACCTCTGTTCAAGAACGCTACTCGCATTCTTGAATCCCGTTAACTGACCGCAAGGTCTGCCGACCGCAAGGTCCGCCCTCTGTAGAGGACCCACCATTCATGTCATGGCAGGTTTTAAACCCTTCGGTCATTTACAAACCCCGGTTTCTCGTCTATTCATTTGATTCACTAACTACCCAATATTCAAGTTTTCATGGACAAATCACACGTTTTGCTTTCAAATTGAAACTGGGTACCAAAATTCCGGCATCCTCAACCTCTATAGCCTCTATGCGGCAAGCATGATTATTTAATTGATTTGTATTGAGATAAGGAGTTTAGAATGACCACAGCCTGGGTCGGGTTCCTTTGTTTGGCCATTTTCATTTTCAGTTACTCTTTAGTCATTGCCGAAGAACATATTCATTTACGAAAATCCAAACCCGTTATCGTAGCGGGATGCCTGATGTGGATGTTTATCGGCATCTACGAACACGGGAACAGCGGCAGTCATGCCCATGAGTTTGTGGTCGAACTGATCGCTGAGATTGGAGAATTATTTTTCTTTCTGCTGGCGGCGATGACTTATATCAACACCCTCGCTGAACGCAACGTGTTCAACACTCTGCGCACCTGGTTGCTGTCGCGGGGAATGGGATTCAAAAAACTGTTCTGGGCCACGGGCACCATCTCCTTCTTCCTGTCGCCTCTGGCCGACAACCTGACCACCGCCCTGCTGTTGTCTACAGTTGCCCTGGCAGTCAGTGGAGGCAATGGCAAGTTCATCTCAATCTCCTTCACCAACATCGTTGTCGCGGCCAATGCGGGTGGGGCCTGGAGCCCTTTTGGCGACATCACCACTTTGATGGTATGGACTGCGGGCAAAGTGCCCACTTTAAAATTCGCTTACCTGATGCTCCCCTCCGTCATCAACTGGCTGGTGCCAGCGGTGATCATGTTCATGTTCCTGCCAGATGAAAAACCTGAAGTCACCAGGGAAAAAGTCGTCATGAAACCGGGAGCAAAAATAGTGATCGTGCTTGGGATCTTGACCATCGCCACCGCCGTCAGCTTCCACCAGTTCCTGCACTTGCCGCCGTTCATGGGGATGATGCTGGGCCTCGGTTTCCTCATGCTCTTCGGCTATTATCTTAAACGGTGGGGCGACAAACCCACCATGGACCAAATGGGCATTCCCAAGGAACATCAGGAAGAATCCAGTCACACCTTCGATATTTTCCGCCGGATTGAAACCGTCGAGTTCGACACCCTGCTTTTTTTCTTCGGTGTCCTCAGTGCGGTCGGTGCCCTGCAATACATCGGGTACCTCGCCATGGTGAGCCAGACCCTTTACGTTGACCTGGGTCCGACCTACGCCAACATCATCGTTGGAGTGCTGTCCGCCATTGTCGACAATATTCCGGTCATGTACGCGGTCCTAAAGATGAACCCGGTCATGGGGCTCGATCAATGGCTGTTGATCACTCTGACTTGCGGAGTCGGCGGCAGTTTGTTGTCGGTGGGTTCCGCCGCTGGTGTGGCGGTCATGGGGGTGGACAAGAAAAACTACACCTTCATGGCTCATCTCAAATGGGCCTGGGCAATCGCTTTGGGTTACGCCGCCAGTATTTTCGTCTGGTGGTTGGTGACCGAATCGATTCGATCCTGACAGAAAAAAAATCAAGGAGCCCGGCCGAGGGTGAGCACTTCCACCCACCCGGCTCCGGCTTTTTTCAGCACCTTTGACACCTCGCTAACGGTCGCACCGGTGGTCATCACATCATCGACCACCAACACCCGACGGTCCTCGATCAACCCGGTATCACGAACGGCAAACGCGCCCTTCATATTTTCGATGCGTTTGTTGCGGTTCATCCGGGTCTGAGTCTCTGTATCCCGAACTCGTTGCATCACGCTTGGGGCCAGAGGCAGATTGAATACGCGAGCCACTTGCCGCGCCAGCAAGACGGCCTGATCAAATCCGCGCGACTGACACTTGGATTGGTGAAGAGGCACCGGCACCACAATCAAATCGACGTAGGTCTCGCTGTTTTCCAGATGATACGCTTTTAGAAGGTGACGAATTTCATCGAGCGCGCCGGGTTGTCCCTGATATTTATAAAAAGTCATCAACCCTTTAAACGCGGATTCATACATCACGATGGAACGCGCCCGGTCAAAAGGTGGGGATTCCAAACGGCACCGGGCGCACACAAAATTTTCTTCCGGGACGGTGTAGTCGATTTCCGCCGGGAAACCACAAACCTCACACCAGGGCTGAGCAAGGGTATGCAGTGCCTCCTGACAGGGACCACAAAGACAGGGCCCTCCGCCCTGCCGCGCCAGTCCACAAAAAACACAGGGACGCGGGAACAACAGGTTCCAAAACCCTTCACGAAAAAGAATCAGGCCTTTCAGAATTTCAATTCGGGGTATAATGGGCACAACGCGATTCTCCAGAGCTCAAACGACCGATTCCAGTATATCGATTTCAGGGCACCTCTGGAAATTGCTTTTGGTCGCGAGGTGCTGGCGCGAAGCCTGCCCTGAGCCTGTCGAAGAGGCCAATAAACTGCAGACCTCGATTTTAGAGAGTCTGCGAGTACCGGGACAGAACATATCGAATAAATAGAAGTCCTCTTTATAAACACCTGTTCTTCAATTCCGACATGACCACAAATTCTTCTGCAATAAAATTAACAGACCAGCACGTTCTTGGAAACTATCGCCGGTTTCCCATCGCTCTTTCCAAAGGCAAGGGGATGTACGTCTGGGATGAGTCCGGCAACAAGTACCTGGATTTTGTCGCCGGCATCGCAGTCGACGCTCTCGGTCACTGCCATCCCGACATCGTCAAAGCTATCAAACAACAGGCGGGCACACTCATGCACGTGTCCAACCTGTACCATATTCCACGGCAAGCTGAACTGGCACGGCAACTGACGCGCCACTGTTTTGCCGACAAGGTGTTTTTCTGCAACAGCGGCACCGAAGCAAACGAGGCGGCGATCAAACTCGCGCGCAAGGTGATGTTTGACCGGGGGCAACCGAAGCGCATCGAAATCATCACGACCCTGGCATCGTTTCACGGCAGGACTCTCGGAGCCCTCAGCGCCACCGGTCAGAACAAAATGAAACAAGGGTTCGGCCCCATGTTGCCTGGGTTCAAGCACGTCCCGTTTGGAGATTTAAAGGCAATCGAAAAAAGCATCACTTCCAAAACCTGCGCGGTGATGATCGAACCTGTGCAAGGGGAAACAGGGGTCAACACGGCAAGCAAAAATTTTTTCCAAAACCTGAAACGGCTCTGCAAAAAAAAGAAGGTGTTACTGATCTTTGATGAAGTGCAGACCGGAATGGGGCGAACTGGTCACCTGTTTGCGCATCAGGGCATCGGCATGAAACCGGACATTATGACGCTGGCCAAGGGGCTCGGCGGCGGTATGCCGATTGGTGCCCTGCTCACTACAGATGAACTGGCCGCATCGCTTGGGCCGGGAACCCATGGCACCACCTTTGGCGGCAACCCTCTGGCTTGCGCATCAGCACTGGCTGTCCTCAAAATAATCTCTGCCAAATCTTTTTTGAAACAGGTGCGGGACAAGGGTATTTTCTTCAAAAAGGAATTGCAAAAACTTGGCGACCGCCACGCGGTCATCAAAAAAATTCGGGGCGAAGGCCTGATGATCGGGGTGGACCTGACTCTGCCGACTCCGGCTGTATCGACCGAATGTCTTCGGCGTGGCGCATTGGTCAATGCCATCGCGCCGCATACGCTACGGTTCATTCCGCCCCTGATTGCAACGCGCAAGGACATCGAAAAATTAATCAGCATTCTGGAAAAAAGCATCGTCTCCGTCATGAAAGAGACGGGCTCCAGCTAAAGGCTCAACTATTGATATGACCAACATGCGCCAAAAATTCAATCTTCACTCCGTGCCCCTGACTGCAATCGTCCTGATGATGCTAACGTTGGCTCTGGTCACGCCGCACCTTTCCTACGCTCAGGATCAACCCACAACTCCTGCCCAGGAAGAAAAATCGGATACGTCCTCCAACGAAAACATCCAATCCATTCTGGTTCTTCTTTCCAATCAGGCGGAAGCGACTTGGAAAGAAATGGAGGAGTTGAATCGTCTACCCGCCACCAAACGGGTCCAGGATAAAAGAGAAGAGCTTCTACTTCGGCTCGATGGCATCAACCTGAACTTTGAAAATATTGCGACTCGCTTGCAGGCTGATGAGTTCAATATAAATAGTGAAGGGGATAAGGAATGGTTTGATCAAATCCAGGCGATCACCAAACCGGTACTGGATGCCCTGAGTGATGTCACGGCAAAACCTCGTCGAATCGAACGTCTTAGAAAAAGGATCGAAACGCTGACGAACCAGCAGGAGCAGGTCGAGGCCGCACGCAAGAATATCGAATCTCTGCTAACGGCAAACCTGCTAGATGGGGACCGTTCGCCCGAACAGGCCAAGGCTTATCAGCAACATCTCCACAAACTCAAACGAAAATATGATCCGGAACTGGTGCGATTGAACCTGAAAGAGGCACGCCGCGCCCTGCTGATCGAAACTGCTGACACCGAACCGTTAATGGACACGGCGACCAACGCGATCCAGCAGTTTTTCAAAACGCGCGGTCGCAATCTGGTCATCACGATTGGTATTTTTTTCAGCTTCTGGTGGCTGTTGATGCGCTTCCGGGTTCTGTTTAGCGGCAAGAGAAAAATTTTCAACTTACCGCAATGGATGAATAAAGTATTGATGACGGTGTACAGTATTCTGGTTCTGCTGTTCTGCATTATCTCCAGCATGGTCACACTCTACATTCTCAACGACTGGCTCCTCCTCAGTATCGTCATCCTTTTTCTGATTGCGGTGGCCTGGGCATCGCGCCAACTCATTCCTCGATTGTTTCAGGAGGTGCGCCTCGCCATGAACCTTGGAACGGTCAAGGAACACGAACGCCTCATCTGGAATGGCGTGCCCTGGCTGGTCGAAAGCATCGGACTGCAGGCGACTCTTATCAATGACAGCCTGCAAGGTGGCATGGTGCAACTGCCGGTGGGCGATCTGGTCGGCCTTCATTCGCGCCCGGTAGTTGACGATGAACCCTGGTTCCCAACGGAGCCGGAGGATTGGGTCCGGCTTGCAGATGACACTTACGGACAAATCGAAACGCAAACGATGGAACAGGTGATCCTACTACTCAAAGGCGAAACCCGAAAAACCTACACCACGCTGGCGTTTCTATCGTTAATGCCGTGTAATATCTCGCGCGGTTTTCGTTACGAAATCGAATTCGGCCTTGACTACAGCCTGCAGACTCAACTGTGCGATAAAATTCCGGAGATGTTTCAAAAAGGTTTGCGCCAGCAGATGGCCTCACATTTTGAATCGGATGATCCCGACATCAAAAACGTAGAGATCGCTTTCAACAACGCCAGCGGCAGTGCCCTCAATTTAAAATTTCTTTTGGATATTGACGGTCGGCTTGCAGACCGGTATGTTGAAATCCAAAACCTGATTCAAAATACGCTTGTTGCTATCTGCAATGAGAACGATTTAAAAATTCCAGTTTCGCAGTTGGCGTTGAACCTTCCTGACAACCTGCCCCAAAACCTTTCCGGCACTTCCCAAACAACGTGATTCGTTTTGAACTGATAAAAAAACACCGGCACTCCCGTGCCCGGTTGGGCAAACTGATCACGCCGCATGGTGAGATTGACACGCCCATCTTCATGCCCGTCGGCACACAGGCTACCGTCAAGGCTCTCACGTCGGACGAGGTAAAAACCTGCGGTGCCCAGATACTTCTTGGTAACACCTACCATCTCTATCTCAGGCCGGGTCACCACACCATTCAAAAGTTAGAAGGCCTGCACAAATTCATGAACTGGTCCGGCCCAATCCTGACTGACAGCGGCGGGTTTCAGGTGTTCAGTCTCAACAACCTTGCCAAAATTAACGAAGAAGGCGCCAACTTCAAATCGCATCTGGACGGCTCCTCTCACCTGCTCACGCCGGAGCTGTCGATTCAAATCCAGCAGGCTTTAGGCTCCGACATTGCGATGGTGCTCGACGAACCCGCGCCGCACGATGCGGACAAAAAAGTAGCCCTGGAATCTCTCGAGCGGTCGGCACGCTGGGCGCAACGGTGCAAGGACGTTCCTCAACGAAAGGGGCAATCGCTGTTCGGCATTGTGCAGGGCGGTATGCATACGGCATTGCGGCGCGAAAGTGTCGAGCGCACCACAGAAATCGGATTCCCTGGTTACGCCATCGGTGGTTTGAGCGTCGGCGAAGAAAAATCGCTCATGCTAGAGATGGCAGATTTTACCGCACCGCTTCTGCCGGAACATGCGCCGCGTTACCTGATGGGAGTCGGCCCACCGGAAGATTTAATGGCTTGCACACAAATGGGTATCGACATGTTCGACTGCGTGATGCCAACCCGCAACGCCAGAAACGGCACCCTGTTCACCTCGCGCGGCAAGGTGAATATAAAGAATTCCATGTACAAGGAAGACGCCAGCCCTCTCGACCCGGAGTGCTCCTGCGAAACGTGCCAGAATTATTCCCGCGCCTACCTGCGTCATTTATTCATGGCCGATGAAATCCTTGCGTACCGACTCAACACCCTGCACAACGTGGCTTTCTTCCTCAACTGGATGGAGCGCATGCGGACTGCCATCCGCGACGACCAGCCCATCGACTGGACTTACCCGCAGGAAAAAATAAATCTGGGTTGATGGTTGTCTGAAAAAAAAGTTTATTCGCTTCGGGAAGGAGTATTTTCTTCAAGATCCGGGTCTTCGAGGATGCCACGGATTTTAAATTCACCGATGACATAACCGGACCGTTCCGGCAGGGCCGCCTGGAAAGCGGATTTCAACCGGGGCAGGCGTTCTTTGTCCAAAACATCCAGCAATTTATTGAACGTCTGTTCCGGAAAATATAAGGTCAGGTTCAATCCCGCCTTTTGATATTGAAAACGGTAGCCCGACTTCAAGGGCGCAATTCTCTGCGGTTTGTATTCAACATGGCCCTTGGGCATAAGTTCACCGACTTCCTGCCATCCGGCTCCTCCCCCTTGCAATATTTTTTTCACCGCGAACAGAAGCGCGCTTCCATCCATCAATTCGTAGGTGTAACTGCGTCGTTGATTCATTCAAATTGAAAGAGTAAAGGCCATCAATCAGCCTGATTGTTTATCGGGATCGCACGCAACGCTAAAAATAACGGAAACTCCTGCCGCGCCCGATTTTCCGCTCTGGCTCGTTTACCGGGTTCGCTGGTTTTCCCAGATGTCCATTCCTCCAGCCGATCAACCGCAAGCCCGGCACTCGCCAGCGACTCAAAATAAGACTGCAAAGGCCGGTGATAGGTGGTGGTATGCCCACGCGCGCCATTCTTCGGCGGAGTCACAATCGGGATTTTTGTTTCCGTTGCGTACAGGTCCACCCGCCGGTACTGCGTCTTTTTAGTTTCATCAAATTCCCAATGAGACTGCCGGGGAATGCGAAAACACGGATGCGTCAGCACCATAACGAATCGGCCTTCAGGCTTGAGCCAGCGTTTAATATTTTTGAGTACCGGAACCAGATGTTCAATATTCTGCACTGCCAGAAGGCAGGAGATGGCATCGAACGTCCGCCCTTGCAACGCTTCGGGATCCCCCGCGTCGAAGTGATGAAATGAAACCGTCTTCGGCGAACGCCTGCGCGCCGCATCAATCAACGCTGAAGAAACATCCAGCCCCTCTACTTTAAAACCCCGGTCATGCAGGTATCGACAGAACACGCCTTGCCCACAGGCGACATCCAGCACCTGTTCATTTTTCTTAAGCTCCAACAGAGACAAGGCTCCAGGCAGGATCAACGACTGCTGATACTCGCTTCCTTGCATCCCCACCAGGGCATCGTACCAGCGCGCGGCCTGATCCCACGCGGCATTGCCCGCCTCTTCATTTTTGGAGGAAGAACGTGGAGAACTTTTTGAAGAGCCACGATGGTCTTTTCGCTTCGAAGTTTTCTTGATCGAGGACAAAGGATTTTTCAGAAGTTGAGGTGTCGGCCTTGAGGCAAGTTCACAAATTGCTTATAATTCCAGAATCAGTGCTGGTCCGTCCAGGGTCTTCCAGAAGGTTGCACCCCCCCGGCGTTCTTTTTTAATAACGGGCCAGCGAGCCACCCGAAAAATTTTCAGGATTGGGTTCTTCTCAAACCTCACCGTCGGGCGGCTTCATCTTACCACACGAGGTCAGACCGTGAAATGTTCCCGCCCCCTTCCATGGAAGTCCCGGCTCCTTCTTCCCACCCTTCTACCCGTCCTGTTGCTCCTCCTCATTACTGGAGGTTGCAGTATGATCCCGAAGGACCACGAAAAGGATTTTGAAAACCTGGAACGCATCATGAAGCTTTACAACAACGAGTTTGAATCCAGATCAGACAAAGCCGGTGCCATGTGGGTCGATCACAATATGAAAGCCGAGTATCTCGCACAGGTGCATGAAATTTTTGAACGCATCAGCTTCGTCAACAGCCAGGTCCTCAATGTAGTATTCAAAAAAAGCGGCAAGATGATAACCAATAGCGGAGGAAACCCGGTGGCCGATTTTGATGAAGCATTGGTGTTGATCCGTTACGAATACGTCCTGTCTCCAAGCGTGTCACTTAAAACCAAAGTGGTCAAACAACGCTGGGTCCTGAATGCGGGAAGAGTCTGGAATCTGATTCCCGACCTGAGCGTTTTCAACGAATAGTCCGACCTTAAATATCAACAGGGATTTCTTTATTCAGCGAAATCGAGGACGCTGTCACCCGGCAGTTGATTCCGAACAGGCCAACACCCGCGTCCTGTGCGCGACGCAGGGCCTCGCCAAACTTGGGGTCGATCTCGTTGTTGGGAGAAATCGACCGGGTGTCACTGCGCTGGGAAACAAACAGCACCACCGCCCCGACCCCCTTCTGCTTCAGTTGGATTAATTCTTCCACATGCTTGCGGCCTCGCTCGGTCGGGGCATCAGGGAATTTGCCGACCGTCTTCTCCACCAGACTCACCGACTTGACCTCAACGTAAGTTTCCTTCCCGTCCTTTATCAGACAAAAATCAAAGCGGCTGGCACCCTGTTTGACCTCAGCAGAAAAAGAATCGAACTCACCTAAACATTTTATTTTGTTTTTAGTCAGGCCATCTTTGACCAAGGTGTTGGCGAAGACAGGGTACACGCTCACCCAGAGATTTTGGTGACGCACCAGTGCCAGCGTGTACTGGGTTTTTCGCGTTTCACTTGGCTTGTGGATCAGGCGAACCTTGCGCTTGGGGATCATCAGTCCGGGCAAACGCCCCGGATCCGGAACATGCGCCAGCACCTCTTCGCCATTTATTTCTACTTGCGCCAGATAACGGTTGGGGCGTTCAAGAAACACTCCGTCCACAATGGTGTCGCCGAGTTTCATGGAAGTACTTAAGAGAGTTTTAAGAGTGGAGGGGAAGAAGCAATCAGTGTCCGCCGTGCCCGTCAGAATGAGCTGGCAGGTTCACCGTTTTTTCAGTGTGAAGAACGTGTTTGACCGCAGGCTCAACCCGGTCGATCACAACAGCCGGGAACAGGCCGAGGAACACGACCAGAATGCAGGCGGGAATGAGCAATCCCTGCTCCCGGCGATCAATGTCGGTCATATCTTTTGGAAGCTTGATGGTCGATTCCTGCATGGCTCCCTGAAACATGTAGAGCATGTAAACCGAGGCGAAGACGATGGCGAGACCCGCCATGAGAACGTAAATGAAGGCCATTTCGCCCAAAACAGGAGAAGTCCACACCGCCATCAGGATGAGGAATTCTCCGACGAATCCGTTCAGCCCCGGCAAACCGAGGGCCGCCAGCGTGATCAGCATGAACATGGCGTACAGCATCGGCATGCGCCCCTTGAGGCCGCAGAAGCGGTCGAGGTCGCGCGTCCCCACCCGTTCCTCCAACATGCCGACAATCAGGAACAAGGCCGAAGCGATGATGCCGTGGTTGACCATTTGCAGAACACTGCCGCTCATGCCCTGATTATTGCCGGAAAAAATACCCAGCACGATAAATCCCAGGTGACTGATACTCGAGTACGCCACCAACGCCTTGATGTCGCGTTGCGCCACGGCGATCCATGCACCATAGACAATACCGCCCGCGGCCATCGCGCCAATGATGAGCGAGAAATCGCTGACCGCTTCCGGGAACAGCGGTAGACAAAACCGGATCAAACCGTAGGCACCAGTTTTCGACATGGCTCCCGTCAAAAGGACCAGCACCGGAATCGGACAGGCCACATAAGTGTGGGGCAACCAACTGTGAAAAGGAAAAATCGGGACCTTGATCGCAAACGCTAGAAAGAAAAATCCGAACAGGAACAACTGCACTTCGCTCGGAATATGGGTCTGCACCAGCGTCTGGATATCAAAGGTCAACACCTGCGTTGCATCGTAATGGATCACCGTGATCCAGACAATCGCAACCAGCATCAACAGACTGCCCACCAGTGTATAAAGAACAAACTTTGTGGTGGCGTAAATTCGCTTGCCTTCGCCCCACATTCCGATCAGGAAATAAGTCGGGACCAGCATCAATTCCCAGAACACATAAAACAGGATGGTGTCCAGCGCGACGAACACGCCGAGGGTTCCGGCTAGCATCATGAGGATCAGGGCAAGGAACTGCTGAGGATTTTGCTTTTGGGTGCGGGCACTGTTGATTGCCAGAATTCCAAGGAAAGCGGTCAACGCTACCAGCCACAGGCTGATCCCATCCGCTCCTACTGTATAAGTGATGTTGAGCAGAGGCACCCAGACGAAGGAGTCTACATACTGCATTTCGCCATGATGAAAATCGTATCCCACAAGTGCGAAGAGTGACAGCACGAACGCAGTTGCCACCGCGCCGTAAGCAAGCTTAATCACTTTTTCCAGTTCAAGACCGCGCTTGAGCATCAGAAAAAGACCGGCGAGCAGTGGAATGAAAACGATTAACGACAGCATGAAACTATTGAAGCTCCTTTAAAGGAAAATCACAAATACCAGCACCAGGATGAGACCGGCGACAGTGTTGAATGCGTACCAGCGGACCTTGCCCGATTGCAGAACACTGATTTGACGGCTGACCTCGCGAACCTGATCGCCCACCATGTCGATGGCGAAGTCGATGCCTTCCCGCTCAGCACGTTGTTCAAAGAATTTACCAATCACCCGCATGGGCTTGGTGATAAAGAAATTGTACAGTTCGTCGATATAAAATTTATTGAGCATCAGATCGTACAGCGGTGCTCCCACCGTCTTGACAAACTCCAATTGGTTCTTGCCCGTCAGGTATAAGCCAATCGCCGACACAATGCCGAGCAGTGAAACGGTGATCGCGGTGGCTTCCATAATGCTATCGTGAGGCGCGTGCGGCACATGCCCACCGAAGACAGGCGCGAGAAATTCATTGACCCAGCCTGCCAGATGTCCCGCGAATAACGACAGGAAAGCAAGAATCATCAAAGGCACGACCATCACCCACGGAGATTCGTGCGGATGCGCCTCAGGAGAACGCGACTTGCCGAGAAACGTATAAAAGAAAAGTCTGAAGGTGTAGAAGCCCGTCATCCCCGCGCCCAGCAAGGCCAGTCCCCAGAAAACAAAATTGCCGTATTCAGAAAAGTACGAATGCATGATGATCGCATCCTTGCTATAAAAACCAGCCGTCAGAGGAAAGGCCGTCAAAGCAAGAGACGCAATCAGAAAAGTCGCGAAGGTGATCGGCATGGGCCGCGCCAGACCTCCCATCTTGCGGATATCCTGTTCTTCATGCAGGGAATGGATCACACTGCCTGCACCAAGGAACAACAGTGCTTTGAAAAAAGCGTGGGTCATCAGGTGAAACATTCCGACAGAAAAAACGCCGACACCCACTGCCAGGAACATGTAACCCAACTGGCTCATGGTGGAATAAGCGATGACGCGTTTGATATCGTATTGCACCATCCCCATGGCCCCGGCAAACAGAGCGGTGAGAACACCCACCGACGCGATCAGGAACAGTGTGTACGGGGCCAGCATGTAGAGTACGTTGCAACGGGCGATCAGGTACACCCCGGCAGTCACCATGGTGGCGGCGTGGATCAACGCGCTCACCGGAGTCGGACCTTCCATCGCGTCCGGCAACCAGGTGTGCAAAGGAATTTGTGCAGATTTTGCAAAAGCACCGACCAACAGGAACAAGGTGATCAAAAGAATATCGACATCGTTCGCCATGAACTTCGCCGGTGCCGCTGAAAAAACTTCCGCGTATGAAATGCTACCGAAGTGATCGTAAATCATGAAGGCCGCGATCACCATGCCCACGTCACCAATGACGTTCATCACGAATGCCTTGCGAGCGGCCAGCACCGCGCTGGTCTTATGGGTCCAGAATCCGATGAGCAGGTACGAAGCCAGACCCACCATCGCCCAGCCGACGATCAGGAAAAAGAAATCCGCCGCCAGCACCAGCAGGCTCATCGAAAAAATAAAAAAGTTCATGTAGGAGAAAAACCGGGCGTATTCCGGGTCTTCACTCATATACCCCACGGAGTACACATGAATCAAAAAGCCAACGCCAGTGATGACCAGCAACATGAACACCGACAACGGATCGACCAGGATGGCAAGATCCAGATGGAAGGTCTGCATGTTCAGCCAGGAGTAGGCGACTTGCACGTTCCCTACCCTCTCCGCCGGATCACTGATCAGCAGTCCCGCCAGCAAAGTCAGGGTGATCAGAAATGCAACCCCGATGGTGGCGCAACCGATGAAACCGGCAACGGTTTTGGACACACGCTTGCCGTACCAGGACAGGAAAATAAATCCGAGCATCGGAAGTATAAGAATGAGCCAGGCGTGGGGGTACAAAGATTATCCTTTCAACACATCGATATGATCGACATTGAGTTCGTGCCGGGTACGGAAAATAGTCAGGATGATCGCAAGCCCGACCACCACTTCGGCGGCGGCGACCGTCATGATAATGAGCGCAAATACCTGCCCGTCCATAGACTGTAAAAATTTCGAATACGCCACCAGCACCAGGTTGACAGCGTTCAACATCAACTCGACACACATGAACATCACCAGCGGATTCTTCCTGATAAGAAAACCTATCGCTCCGATGGAGAAAATGGATGCGCTCAAGAACAGAATAAAAGTTGTGCCCATGTTACCTCGTGCGCCGACGTATCGGCTTTACTTGAAATTTGGCAAGACAGATCACTCCCACGGTTGCGACCAGCAAAAGTATGGACGCAAGCTCAAAGGGAATGAGATGCTTTGAAAACAGGGTCAGGCCAATCGCCTTGGCACTTCCCACCTGTTGTAAGACCTCCGGTGTCATCGCACCAGTGACCGGTTTGGTTTCACCTACCGCCAGAGTCATCAGTAACTCACAAAACAAAGTGCCGACGAAGGATACGGCGATGAATCTTTCCAGGGTGATATCGGTCAGCTTTAATTCCTCTTTTTTTGCACCGAGCAATGCGATGATAAACAGGAACAGGATCATCACCGCTCCGGCATAAACCACTACCTGCACCGCCGCGATGAATTCGGCATTGTAAAGCAGGAACAGGAGGGCCAGACAAACCATGTGCCCGATCAAATACAGCGCACTGTATATGGGGGAAGAACACACCACCACTCCCAGTGCCGCCAATATCGCAGTCATGCCGACACCCAGGGTCAGCCCCTGATTGAACAGCTCGAAGACCATCGTCGGCTCCAAACCATCGTTCCAATATTTTTCCAACGTTTCAAACATAATTCAGCGTATCCTTAATCTATCACTTGCCATCTTTTAATTCTAAAAACTGTCGTCACTTAACTATTTTTGTATTGCCCAGAAAGTTGACCCGGAACTTGTTTGGCTCGGGGTAAACCAGAAGGTCATCCTTTTCCATTATGTAAGTCCCGCGATCGTAGTCTGCCAGCTCATAATGTTCGCGCAGAACCACCGCATCCACCGGGCAGGCCTCCTCGCAATAGCCGCAATAGATGCAACGAAGCAGGTTGATCTCGTAGGTCGCGGCGTAACGCTCACCGGCAGAGACCGGATTTTTCGGATCATTTTCCGCACCCACAACATGGATACAACTGACCGGACAGTTGACCGAGCACAGGCTACAGCCGATGCAACGCTCGAGTCCGTTTTCATCACGGTTCAGAAAATGCCGTCCACGGTAACGCGCAGGCATTTCCCGTTTCACTTCCGGATAACAAATGGTGACGGGCTTGGACACCAGATTGCGAAAGGTGACCCCCAGCCCGATCAGTAAATTTTTTGCACCACTGAATACCGCGCTAATCATGACTCACCTCAGATAAGGCCCGTCGCCTTGAGTGTTCCGTAAAACAACATGTTCGCCAGTGCCAGCGGGAGCAAGAATTTCCAGCCGAAAGCCATCAGGCGATCGTAGCGAATGCGAGGGAAGGTCGCCCTGATCCAAATAAATGTACAGAGCAGGAAAAACACCTTGCCGACAAACCAGATAATCGGCACATCCAGAAACGCCACCGGAGCATGCCAGCCGCCGAGAAACAATACGGCAATCAATCCGCTCATGGTGATCATGTTGATGTATTCGCCCATGAAAAACATGGAAAACTTCATGCCGGTATATTCAGTGAAGAACCCGGCGACCAACTCTTGCTCCGCTTCCGGCAAGTCAAAGGGTGCCCGGTTGGTCTCCGCGAGACCGGCAATAAAAAACAACACAAACGTCAG
>JAJDBF010000027.1 GCA_029261535.1 Nitrospinaceae bacterium
CGATTAAAATCACCTTGCCCAGGTTACTCTCGACACTACCGGGATTGCCCTGCACCCATTCCTTGACATCAAGGGGCGGTGCTGGACTATTAATTAACACCAACGGGTGGGTCCTCCTGAATTCTGATATCAAGTCGTTTCATTAAGTGATGAATGCGTGGCGGCGGGTTCCGCTCCATTGCCTTTTGCAGAATATGAAGAGCGCGGCTCCTGTTGGCATTGCGATAATGAGTCAGTGCCAGCAAAAGGCTGGCCTCCTGCCACTTATCACCCTTGGGTACCTGTTTGACCAGAGTCTCCAGTGACGTTGAAGCCCGTTTCCAATTTCGAAGTTTATAAAAAGACGCTCCGAGACCAAACAGGATGTTGTCGCGCAAATGTGCCGGGTAACGAGTTTTAAGGACCCGCAGAAACTGCGCCACGGCCCCTTTATAATTTTTACTCCGGAACATAGTAAACGCCGTGCGATATTGACCTGATCGAAAGTTTTTTGATTCCCTGGCCCGGATAATTTCCTGCAATTCACTTTCCAGCTTGCTGACAGAACCTTTCAAGCTGGCTAATTTTTCTCTGGAAGCATTATTCGTTTTTTCCAGTTCAGCAATCTGCGCCATCATAGCGCGATCGAGCTCGGCAAGCTTTTGATCCCAAGTCGCCTTGCCTCCATCAAGGTTTCTGGTGGCCAATTCCAAATCACTGAACCCCAAAACCAGTGCTTCAATTTCTGAAGTCAAGGAATCAAGCTCTCTCTGACGAAGCCTGCGTGCCCCCAGTTCCTGTTCTGATGGCGGTTGCCATTGATACATTTCTGCAGGATCGATGCTTTCCGGTACTATAAATGCTTCTTCCGTACTATTATCGTCATAGCCTTCTCCAGCAAAATCATCTTGCCAGGCCTTGACACACCCTGAAAGGCATATTACTAGAATGATAGAGGTAAGAGCCCAACGGGGCTTTTTAGGTTGCATAAGGAGTTCCCAAGTCAATTCGCGTTCCAGTTTAATCCATATAAAGTTTTTTTTTCAAATTTTTATGGGGAACAGTCTTGCCGGTCATTCTAAAATCGCGATCTCATCTTGCACGAGCTGACATTGTTTGAACACAATCTTTTAAATATTCGAGGTCCCGTTCAATGACCGATTTCTACAAAACTTTGGATATTCCAAAATCCACATCAGATGATGAGATCAAAAAAGCTTATCGGAAGAAAGCCAAGGAATTCCACCCCGACCGCAATAAAAATAATCCTCAGGCAGAGGAAAAGTTTAAAAAAGTCAGCGAGGCCTACGCCGTCCTCAGTGATAAGGAAAAGCGTAAACAATACGACCAGTTTGGTGAAGACGGGTTTCGCAAACGCTATTCCCAGGAAGATATTTTCCGCGGATTTGATATTAACGATATCATGCGCGGCTTCGGTATGGAGGACATCTTTGGTGGACATGGGGGGATGTTTGGAGGACATCCGCGAGGCCCGGTCAAGGGCCAGGATGTGCAAAGTCACCTGGGAATTTCTTTTGAAGATGCTGTTCTCGGAGCTGAAAAAAAACTTTCAATGAGACTACCAGGAGGCATTGAAGACATTCAGGTCAAAATTCCAGCGGGGATCAAAACGGGCAGTAACCTGCGCCTTGCTGGTAAAGGTCAGCCCAGTCCAAACGGCGGCCCTTCCGGAGATATGTACCTCAGAATTAAAACAGGCTCTCACCCTTTGTACAAGCGTGATGGGAAAAATATTTTAATCGACCGGGAAATCAAACTGAGTGAGGCTATGCTGGGGACCAGTCTCGATGTACCCACATTGTTCGGAGTCAAAAGTTTGAAAATCCCGGCTGGCACACAAAGCCATTCCAAGCTCCGCATGAAGGGTCTCGGAGTTCCCAGTGTACTCAGCCCTGGAGATCAGATCGTGACTCTCAAAGTGGTCTACCCGAAAGACCTGAATGAAGAGCAAAAAAAACTAGCGGAAAACCTTAAGGAAATCGGCTTATAGCAATGAATTATAAAGCTTTAAAGACAGGGGAATTATGGCAAAAATAACCTTTGTGCCGGATAATGCCACCCACGAATGCGAAGATGGCATGCCGTTGATCGACTTCTGTGAAGACATTGAAGTCTCGCTCAAATTTGGATGCACCGAAGGCACTTGTGGCGTTTGCGAATTGACCGTCGTGGAGGGCCGTAAAAACTTATCTTCCATAACCGAAGAGGAACGTGAGTACCTTTATGAGGAGGATCTTAAAGGCGGTATGCGCCTCGGTTGCCAGATCAAGATCAAGCGTGGTCATTCAAGCATCACCTGGAAAGGCACCCGCGCAAAATAATCCTACTTCCACTGCCAGTCATCCGGTGCTTCGCTTTCCGGTACCCAGAGCAATTCCTTTTCTTCCATCCAAAGGGCCGTCCACCGACAAAACACAAACAGGGCATCCGACAGCCTGTTAACGAAAGGCACCGGCCATTCCCCCAGATCATGCTCTTTAGAAAGCGTGATGATTCGGCGTTCCGCCCGTCTGCATACCGTTCTGGCCTGATGCAGGTGCGAGGCCACGATCCCTCCTCCCGGCAACACAAAACTCGGCAAGGGCTGTAGCTCCTCATTCATGGCATCGATCACCGCTTCCAGCCAGGTGAGATAGCTTTCCTTGACCGCAAGTTTTTTCTTCTTTTTTGAAAACTCAGGGTCGGTGGCCAATTGACTGCCCAGGTCGAACAACCAGTTTTGCAGGGTGCCAAGAATCTGTTCAAACTTATCGCGTTGACTGGACTTTGGCTCTTGCAGATTAAAATGGCGCACCAGGCCGAGGATGCTGTTAAGTTCGTCTATGGTACCGTATGCCTCAACTCGAATGTGGTCCTTGCCAATCCTGCCGCCTCCGGCAAGCGAAGTTTCTCCCTTGTCACCACCTTTTGTATAGACCTTGCTGATTCTGACCAAAATATCACCTCGTATAATTAGCCCCGGACGCTATTTGGCAGGGGTTGGGTGGAAAATTCTTGACTTGCTCCGGGCCTCTGATAATATCAGCCCAGCCTTAAACTCTTTAAGATAATCCTGTGAGATTGTCAAGAGACCCTTAAAATGATGAAGCTCAAACTGAACAGTCGACCTCCTCTAACGGGATTATGCCCGGATGGGGATTTTTTTTGCCTTGAGGCCCCCAACACCGTGAAGGCTGAGGCATGAGCCAACCCGCCCTGACCGCGCAGGATATCCAACGAGCCCTGATCCGCATTGCCCACGAAATTCTGGAGCGCAACAAGGGAGCCGACAACCTGGCCCTCGTCGGCATCCGCACCCGGGGCGTTCCCCTTGCCCAAAGACTGATCGAGCAAATAAAAATAATTGAAGGGGTGGAGGTACCACTCGGTCTTTTGGACATCACGCTTTATCGCGATGACGTTGCCACTGGCAAGCAGAATCCCGTTCTTAAGAAAACAGATATCCCCTTTGCCATCACCGAAAAAACCATTGTGCTGGTCGACGATGTTTTGTTCACCGGGCGCACCATCCGCGCCGCGATTGATGAACTGATGGATTTTGGAAGACCCGCCGGGGTTCAGTTAGCCGTCCTCATTGACCGGGGGCATCGGGAACTTCCTATCCGTGCCGATTTTGTCGGCAAAAACCTGCCCACCTCGCGCGACATGCGAGTGCAGGTTCAGCTTGCAGAAAATGATGACACCGACCAGGTTATTTTGGAGAAGCGGGTCATCGATAAAGGACTCAACAAACGGAAGGAAGATTAAAGAATGCCCTTCCCGCACAAAGACCTGCTTGGAATCGGCCAACTGTCAAAGGACGATATCCTCACCATTCTGGACGCAACGGAATCGTTCAAGGAAATTTCCACTCGCCCGATCAAGAAAGTCCCTACTCTTAGAGGCAGAACCATCGTCAATTTATTTTTCGAGCCCAGCACACGCACGCGAACCTCTTTCGAGATCGCCGGTAAACGGCTGAGCGCGGATGTGATCAACGTCACCGGTTCCACCAGCAGTGTCACCAAGGGAGAAAGCCTGCTGGACACCGCCTATAATCTGGAGGCGATGAACCCGGACATTCTGGTGGTCCGCCATTCCGCTTCCGGTGTGCCTCACATGCTGGCGCAAAAAATTAACTGCTCGGTGATCAACGCTGGTGATGGGGCGCATGAGCACCCGACTCAAGCCCTGCTCGATCTGGCGACCATCCGGGAGCATAAAGAAAACTTTGATGGACTCAAAGTTGCCATCGTTGGCGATATCACTCACAGTCGGGTGGCGCGTTCCAACATCCTCGCGATGAAAACCCTCGGCATGACAGTAACCGTCGTGGGACCTCCCACTCTCATTCCGGTCGGGATGGAATCGCTCGGAGTCCGGGTTTCGCACAATCTTGAGGAGGCGATAGCAGATGCGGATGTCATCATGATGCTACGCATTCAAGAGGAACGCCACAACCAGACATCGTTCCCAAGTCTGCGGGAATACTCCATCCTGTTTGGATTGACAGCAGAGAAATTGAAGAAGGCGAAGGAGGATGTTATCATCCTCCACCCTGGCCCGGTAAATCGCGGCGTGGAAATCTCTCCTGACGTCATCGAAAGTGGGCATTGCCTCATACTCAATCAGGTCAACAACGGAGTGGCTGTGCGAATGACCCTTATGTATCTTCTGCTCGGAGGTGCTGATGAAAATCCTAATTAATGTTGCACGAATTCCAAGTAGACCCCCGTTTGCAGGAGGCCCCGTTGAAAATCCTAATTAAAGGAGGTCGCTTGATCGATCCTGCCAATGGGGTTGATGGTCCACACGACCTTTTAGTCGACAAGGGAAAAATCAAACAGGTTTCCAGACCGGGCCAAATTGCAGAGCCCCAGTTAGAAGGCGCAAAAATAATCGATGCGACGGGGCTGATCGTCTCGCCCGGATTCCTCGACATGCACGTCCATTTTCGCGAACCCGGTCATGAGTACAAAGAGACTATAGCAACCGGTTGCCTGTCCGCAGTGGCGGGTGGGTTCACTGGTGTGGCTGTCATGCCAAACACCAATCCCGTGAACGACAATCGGTCCGTCACAGAATTGATACTGGCTCAGTCGAAGGCCAATGGCGGGACCCATGTCTATCCCATCCCGGCCATCTCCCGTGGTCTGAAAGGTGAACAGTTGACCGACATGGCGGAGCTTGCGGAAGCCGGAGCTATCGGTTTCTCCGACGATGGTCGCCCGGTCACGAGCAATGAACTCATGCGACGCGCGCTCGAGTACAGTCGTATGTTCGACCTGCCTGTCATCCAGCACAGTGAAGTATTAGACCTGACCGCTGGCGGTTGCATGAATGAAGGCCCGATATCGACGGAGCTTGGCCTCAAGGGAATGCCGACGGAAGCGGAAGACATCATGGTGTATCGCGACATCGCCCTGCTACCAAAAACAGGAGGTCGATTGCACGTGGCGCATATCAGCAGTGCGGGAGCGGTCGATCTGGTGCGCCAGGCCAAGGCCAAAGGACTTTCAGTCACCTGCGAAGTGGCACCGCATCATTTTATACTGACCGATGAATCGGTGCGCGGCTTTGATACGAATACAAAAATGAGTCCACCCCTTAGAGCGAACCGGGATGTTGAGGCTGTTAAGGAAGGGATGAAGGACGGCACCATCGATATTATTGCCACCGATCACGCGCCGCATGCCGAACTCGACAAGCAGGTTGAATATTCCTGCGCCGCGTTTGGGATTGTCGGCTTGGAAACCGCCCTGCCACTTTCAATGGAAATGGTAGCGGAGAAAATCATCACCTTACCATCAATGATCGACATGCTGACAGCCCGTCCCGCTAAACTGTTTAAACTCGATAAAGGCAATCTGGCAGAAGGCAAAGACGCCGATATCACGATATTCGACCCCTCTGCGGAATACAAAATCGACATCACCCGATTCAAATCGAAGAGCAAAAATTCCCCCTTCGATGGCAGGCAAGTGAAGGGTAAAATCCGCTACACAATAGTAAAAGGCAAAATCCTCTTCTCGGAGAATTAACGAACTATGCAAGGTCTTTTGGTATTGGCCGACGGGCGCGTTTTCAAGGGCCGCCTGTTTGGCGCGAAAGAGGAAGCCGTGGGCGAGGTGGTGTTCAACACCAGCATGGCGGGATACCAGGAAATCATCACCGATCCTTCCTACGCCGGACAAATGGTGGTGATGACCTATCCCCTCATTGGCAACTACGGCATCAGCCCCGAAGACAACGAATCGGAAAAACCCTGGCTCACCGGATTCATCATCAAGGAGTTGAGTGGCATCTCCAGCAACTGGAGATCGCGGGAATCGCTGGATGACTTTCTCCGTCGTCACAATGTTGTCGGTTTTCAAGGGTTGGACACGCGCGCCCTGACCCGCCATATTCGGGATAAGGGCGCACAACAGGCGATCATTTCCCCACACATTGACCAGTTAGACGATCTTAAAAAACGCGCTCGCGAACTACCCTCCATGGAAGGACAAGATTTTGCCAAAGTGGTGACTTGCAGAAACCCTTATGAATGGACACAGGGGGAATGGCAATTAGGTCAGGGATATTCAAGCAACGCTCCCTTGCAAAAATGGAATGTAGTGGCCTACGATTTTGGCATCAAGCACAATATTCTGCGCTGTCTGGTGAATGCAGGTTGCCGGGTTCAAGTTGTTCCTGCCAGTTTTTCTGCAGAAGATGTTTTGAAAATGAAACCGGATGGTGTGTTTCTTTCCAATGGACCGGGCGACCCTTCAGCGGTGACCTATGCCATCGACAATGTACGTGCATTGATCGGTCGAGTACCCATTTTCGGAATTTGTCTCGGTCATCAGATTTTAAGCCTGGCCCTTGGAGCGACCACTTACAAACTGGTTTTCGGACATCATGGCGGCAATCAACCGGTCATGGATAAAATCTCAAAGCAAGTGGAGATCACCTCGCAGAATCATGGCTTTGCCGTCTCACCAGAATCAGAAGGCGATTTTGAAACCTTCTCCATAAATTTAAACGACCAGACTGTTGAAGGACTGCGCCATAAGACCGAGCCTGTCTTCTCGGTGCAATATCATCCTGAAGCATCCCCTGGCCCTACGGATTCATCCCATCTCTTCAGCCGCTTTGTCCAGATGATGGAGACCACTCATGGAGGGCACTGATATCAGCTCTTGTGTGGAGGCCATCAGCCGGGAGTTGGATGAAAAACAATTATTGACTGCCAAGGCGGATTATCAAAAATTGACGGGACCCATTTTCCAGGATGACAAATCCTATGAACACCGGATGGGATTGTTCCTGGAATGGTACATTTTAAATTACTCCCTTCCGGGCACAGGCCAAATCCCATTGAAGGAATACCTGGATTCCAAACGATCACAACTGGATTCTCTAACCCTTTCTCATCTGGAATCCATGCCCCAATCTCTGCATGGAATTTTCCAGGTCACCCAACTCAGTACCTCGCACATCAGGGTTTGTGAATTATTTGAGGACAAAGAGTTTCGCGTGAACCAGTCCCAGGGCAATCTGTTCTTCAATAAAAATGATTTATTTGAAGGCCATCTGTTCTCTTTAGAAAATAACAACGTATTCACCGGAAACTTCGTTTATCATCCCTCGGCTGTCTACAAATTTATCAGGGCCCAGGTAAAAGCTATCAAAGCAGTAGAAAAGGAAATTGCGAATACATTCAAAATCCGTCAAAAAGAAGTGAAAGGTATTCAGAAAAAACTGGAGAACTCCAAACGGTTAATCGACAAAACAGCAGACAAAATCAAGAAAGCCAAAAAGCCTGAAAAACGTGAAAAACTTGAGCAGGAATTTAAAGAGAACGAACGCGAGCAAAACCAGATCATCGCGGATCTGAAACAGGCAGAAGTAATGGTTGAGCAGTTCGCTTCCGGGGAAATGGGAATTGAATTAAAGGCCCGCAGATTTAAATTGATGCAAGGCCTGTCCTGTATGAGTCTAAAGTGGGAACGCTCAAGACAAATCGACATTAAAGATATATACAAAAACTGATGCCCAAACGAACTGACATAAAAAAAATCCTCGTCATCGGTGCCGGACCCATCATCATAGGTCAGGCTTGCGAATTCGATTACTCAGGAACCCAGGCCTGTAAGGCACTCAAGGAGGAAGGTTACGAAGTGGTCTTGCTCAACAGCAACCCGGCCACCATCATGACCGACGTGGAGTTTGCCCACAAAACTTATGTCGAGCCTGTGACCCCTGATGTCGTAAAAAAAATTATTATGGAAAACCGACCGGATGCCTTGCTTCCTACCATGGGAGGGCAAACGGGATTGAACACGGCCCTTGCGGTTGCGGAATCCGGCATCCTCGATGAATACTCGGTGGAACTCATCGGAGCCAAAGTAGAAGCCATTAAAAAGGCAGAGGATCGCCTTTTATTCAAGAAGGCCATGGCAGATATCGGCCTGAGCGTTGCCCCGAGCGGATACGCCTCTTCAATGGAAGAGGCACTCGAAGTCGTAAAAGTTACCGGATACCCGGCCATTATCCGCCCATCATTTACTCTCGGTGGCACCGGTGGTGGCATCGCCTACACAGAAAAAGATTTCCGCTCCTTGGTTCAATGGGGGATTGACTCCAGTCCCAACAATACCCTGCTCATCGAAAAATCTCTTCTTGGGTGGAAAGAATTTGAACTGGAAGTCATGCGGGACCTGCGTGACAACGTGGTCATCATTTGCTCAATAGAAAACCTGGACCCGATGGGAATCCACACTGGTGACAGCATCACTGTCGCCCCGGCGCAAACACTGACGGACAAGGAATACCAGTTACTGCGTGACGCATCGATTGCCATCATCCGCGAAATCGGCGTTGAGACGGGTGGCTCAAACATTCAATTTGCGATCAATCCCAAAAACGGAGAGATGATCGTCATCGAAATGAATCCACGGGTCTCGCGCAGTTCGGCACTGGCCTCGAAAGCGACCGGATTTCCCATTGCCAAAATTGCGGCCAAACTTGCGATCGGGTTCACTCTCGATGAAATTCAGAACGACATCACTCGTGAAACACCGGCTTCCTTTGAGCCCACCCTCGACTATTGTGTGGTGAAAATCCCGCGTTTTACTTTTGAGAAATTTTTCAAGACCCCTCCCCTGCTCACCACCCAAATGAAATCGGTTGGCGAAGCCATGTCCATTGGGCGCACCTTCAAGGAAGCATTGCAGAAGGCCTTACGCTCTCTTGAGATCGGGGTATTCGGCCTGGAGGAAGAATTTGAAGCCGCCAAAGGTTTGGAGCATAAAAGTATCGAACATCGTGACGAGCTTCTCGAGCTTCTTAAAAAACCTCATTGGGATCGACTCTGGCATGTCGCCGCCGCTATGCGGCGCGGGATAGCCATCGAGGAGATTTATGAGGTCACGGGAATCGATCCGTGGTTTCTTTTCAACATCAAAGAAATACTGGAACTGGAAAAACAGATGCAACAGGCCGGGTCCATCGAAAAACTGGATGCAGACCTCTTACGCCAATCAAAGGAAACAGGTTTTTCTGACATTTATATTTCCAAACTGATTGACTGCCCCCAGCAGGATGTTGCAAAAAAACGCGAGCAATTAAATATCCTGCCGGTGTACAAACGGGTCGATACCTGCGGTGCAGAATTCGAGGCGCACACGCCTTACCTCTACTCCACTTATGAAGAAGAGTGCGAGGCAGAACCGACTGATCGTAAAAAAATCATGATCCTTGGCGGTGGTCCCAATCGTATCGGGCAGGGAATTGAGTTCGACTACTGTTGTGTTCATGCTTCCTTCGCTCTCAAGGAAGCGGGCTTTGAGACCATCATGGTTAATTGCAATCCCGAAACGGTCAGCACCGATTACGACACATCCGACCGCCTCTACTTTGAACCGCTCACGCTGGAAGACGTGCTTAATATTGTACGCGTTGAAAAACCTGATGGCGTGATCGTTCAATTTGGCGGACAGACTCCGCTCAAACTTGCCATGTCGCTTGAGCAGGCCGGGGTTCCCATCATCGGTACAAGTCCGGATAACATTGACCGAGCGGAAGATCGTCAACGGTTCACCGAGGTTCTCAACACCCTCGGGCTCAAGCAAACAGACAATGGCACAGCGACCTCATTTGATGAAGCGTTGGAGATAACCAACAACATTGGCTACCCGGTAGTGGTACGTCCTTCCTACGTTTTAGGAGGGCGCGCCATGGAAATTGTGCACGATGAAGCGGGTTTGAGCCACTACATAAAACACGCGGTCAAGGCTTCGCCGGAACACCCAATTCTGATCGACGGTTTTTTAAAAAATGCAACGGAAGTAGATGTTGATGCAATCTCCGACGGTCAGCGAGTGGTGATCGGTGGAGTCATGGAACATATCGAGGAAGCCGGGGTTCATTCCGGGGACAGTGCCTGTTCTCTGCCGCCATTTTCAATAAGCCCACCGGTAATAGACGAAATCAAACGTCAAACAAAATTGCTGGCAAAGGAACTGAATGTCATTGGACTGCTCAATATCCAGTTCGCCATTCAGGGCGAGGACATCTATGTTCTTGAGGTCAATCCGCGAGCCTCCCGAACCATTCCCTTTGTAAGCAAAACCATCGGCGCACCTCTGGCAAAGCTGGCCGCAAGGGTGATGGCAGGAGAAACTCTTGAGGACCTGAAATTCACAAAGGAACCTGAGTATCAGCACATCGCCGTAAAAGAATCGGTATTCCCCTTTATAAAATTTCCAGATGTAGACGTGCTTCTTGGACCGGAGATGAAATCCACAGGCGAGGTCATGGGATTGGATACGGATTTTGGTCGGGCCTTCGCCAAATCTCTTCTTGCCACCGGGGTGGCTCTCCCTTCGTCCGGCACCGCTTTTATCAGTGTCAAGGATGAGGACAAAGAAAGCATCCTCCCGATAGGAAAATCCCTGATCACCCTGGGCTTCCATCTGGTCGCCACCCGTGGCACAGCAGAGTTTCTAAAAAAGCATGGACAAAAGGTCAAGACAATCAATAAATATCTGGAGGGAACGCCCCACATCGTGGACAGTATTGAAAGTGGTGACGTGCAACTCGTTGTCAACACAACTTTCGGGGTGCAGGCGATCAACGATTCATTTTCCCTGAGGCGAGCTTCGCTCACTCAGAACCTGCCCTACTGCACTACTATCCGCGGGGCACAGGCCCTGGTGGCGGCGTTGCAGGCCATCAGTAAAAATGAACTGGGGATTCGGTCATTGCAGGAATATCGAGCTGATGTCAAGCGCGCTATTAAAAATCCAGTTCGAAACCCATGATCGAGAAAAAATCAAATCGGGTAATCGTATCTCTCGGGGTTTCACGAGCACGAATAAAATCTTCAAACGGCCTGCGGGATTCGATGGCCGTTACTTTTCCGGAACCACCCTTCCCGGAAACCTCTAAAATATTCAGAGGTTGCTTTTCGCCCCTGGCAAGCAATCCTCGCTTGAAGTTAACCCCCAAAAGCAAAACAGCTTCGGAAAATCCGTCCCCGGTCTTTGCAACACGAACGGCTCCGAGACGTTTAAAATGATCGCCGAGGTCCGCCCCGGTGATCGGGTCTTCAAGGCTCCGTGTCAATTTGTAGATGGTAAAATCATCTCCCACCTTGACACCATGCCGACGACCAACGTTTAGCGTCACCATGTCCTGAGCTTCATCTACAAAAAGAATCTGGGCATCAAGTGATATTTCGTTCAACACTCCACTCAAAGAATCGAATAGTTTTTCTGTCAGGCTTTCAATGGCACGGCCCATGGATGTCTTTTGGAAATCCGGATGACCTGGTATGAGCGACTCGGGTGTGTTTGGGAAAGGGTCTGTGCCTCCTCCACCCACTGCCCAGATGTATCGTTCGGAAACGATCCGCTTCGTAAAATTGTCGATTAACTTTATGTGGATTTGCACCTCGGCAAATTGATCCTCTTCTAAATCAAATCCCGCCATCGTAACCGGAACATCCACATGGGGATTGAACACCTGCAATTCACTTTCAAGAATGAATTGAACCGGAAGTTCCTTTTTTGCTTTTGGTTTTGAAGCGGAATTCATTCCCAAGTCTGCCAGCGGGTCGACTTCCTCATTTATATTTTCCTTTTTCGGGGGATCGGTTTTCATCCAAAGCACATTGGGAGATGTCATCCCTCTTTGAGCAATGGCCTTTGACACCACCATTCCAGGGTCATAAAGCCCGTCCCAATCTATTGGATTGAGAACAGCCCCTGATTGGATCGCCTTAATATGTTGGGCAAGGGCAGGGCCTGCGTAAACCAGTATCATCAAAGTGGTCACCAGCATAATTTTCAACAGGGCAAATCTGAAAATTGCTTCTGACCGCGAGCAGTGCTTGTTTTGAGAGGGTCTGCGAGTTGCCGGAACAACATTTGTCGCAATATCAGAGGTCCTCATAAAATAATATTCACCTGGTATCAAGTCATTCATCCCTGTTTATTGATGGCCCTGTCCATTGTATAATGAGACAGTAGGTTTTCTGGAAGTTTAACATTTTCTGTCGGTCGCCTACTGTCCATTACCAGACACCGGTTAGATCCGGATCGCCTCAATCAGCATAAATCATCAACCCAACACAGGTTAGTTTTTCACTATGCCAAAAAAAGAAATCCCTGCTCTACTTATCGGCCTGTTTGCCCTGATATTTACCCCTGTTTCTCCTGTTTATGCAGATTCGGTGCCCAAAGGCATGGTCCTGATTAAAGGGGGCTGTTTCATGATGGGGACGGACACCCATTATCTGGTGAGTTTTGAAAATGAACCCAACCACATGGAGCGCCCGGCGCACAAGGTTTGCCTCGATTCATTTTATATGGACACCCATGAAGCCTCCCAGAAAGTTTGGAAACAATGGATGCCAACCCTTCCCACCACTTTATTTGGGGATGAATTGCCGGTGGACCATGTTCGTTATGGAGAAGCCCGCGCCTTCTGCCACAGAAGAGGCGGTCGTTTACCGACTGAAGCCGAATGGGAATACGCCGCAAAAGCAGGTTCCAAAAAAGAAAATTTCTGGGGTGACGGCATCAACGGTGACTACGCGTGGTATGACCGGAATTCCGCCCGTGAGGCTCATCCAGTAGGATCCAGAAAACCAAACGCCTGGGGTCTCTACGATATGATGGGAGGAGTGTGGGAATGGGTTTCCGACTGGTACGACTGGACCTATTACCAGCGAAGCCCAGTGCAGAATCCAATTGGCCCAGAATTCGGAAGCTCCAAGGTAATCCGAGGGGCCTCCTGGCTGGACGAGAAATCATTTTTCCGTGCGGCTATGCGAGTCCGTGGTAGAGCTGATGCCACCGAGACTTTTCTGGTCGGGGCCCGTTGTGCCAAATCCGCTAAAGGAAAATAACTCCCGTCAACGCAACAGGATTCACTTTATCCAACTGTCCAATATTGGGTCCCACTATTGAATGCCAGAACCATCACCAGGCTCTACCAAAAGCTGGCGGCCTCGCTCCCTGATGCCAGGGCCGAGCTGGAATATTCCAGCAACTTTGAACTACTGGTGGCGGTCATTCTGAGCGCGCAGGCAACCGACAAATCCGTAAATCAGGCGACTGCCAACCTGTATACAACTCACAATACGCCGCAGGCATTATTAACATTGGGGCAGTCCAGGCTACAGAGAACAATCAAGATGATCGGCCTGGCGCCGACAAAAGCAAAAAACATCATCAAGACCTGCCATATTTTAATTGAAAAACACGAGAGTGAAGTTCCCGATTCCCGCGAAGAGTTGGAAGCACTCCCTGGAGTCGGTAGAAAAACTGCCAACGTGGTGTTAAACGAAGCCTTTGGTATGCCTACGATTGCGGTTGACACCCACGTGTTTCGCCTCTCTAACCGAACGGGCCTGGCCCACGGAGCTACCGTCCAAAAAGTGGAAGAACAACTATTAAAAGTGACTCCAAAGAAATGGCTTTCCAACGCGCATCGATATCTGATTCTCCATGGTCGTTACGTTTGCAAGGCCAAAAATTTTTCTTGCCGGGATTGCGTCATTGACAAGGAATGCGAATTTGAAAATAAAGTTTACTAGTTTTTTTAACAACCAGTATTAAGTAAGGAACACCATGAAGTTTTTGAACTATCTAGCAATCATTCTACTGTCAGCAAGTTTTGGGGGATGCGCCAGCGTTTCAAAATCGCCTCAATCAAATGATGAGCATTTATTGATTTCAATTCCAAAAGATTATGTCACCGACTACACAACAAACAATGAAGCTATGCTGTTGACTGAATTCGTTCCCAAAGGTGAATCCTCCAGTAACTGGACGGAGATGATCACCTCCCAAACCTATTTGAATCTTAATGGAATCACTCCCCGGCAGTTCGCAAAAACCATAAAGTCGCGCGGCAGAGGGGTTTGCCCTGGGATAAAATCCACCATTGGCGAAGCGACAGTACAAAATGGATATCAAACCTATACCTGGAAGCAGGTATGCGGATTGAACCCAAACACCAACAGGGTCGAGGCCACTCTTTTAAAAGCAATAGCCGGGAACAAAAGATTTTATACGATACAAAAAGCCTGGGCATTTTATCCCACCGAAAAAGAAACAAAGTTCTGGAAAAAATATCTTGAAAAGGTGATTGTGTGCGATTCTCATATTCCAAAAAGAATCTGTCCTCATAATAAAGCGAGAGCAGGTTCGATTGAATAGCCTTTACGATGAGGTCGTTTTCAGGTTTAAAAATGCCTTACCGGAAAAACACCTTTTAACATCAACCAACATACAAACAGGGTCAACACAATATCAGCTTTACACCCTGGTCCTTGGAAAGGGAAATCCGCGCCGCGCTCTGATTTCAGCCGGTATTCATGGGGATGAACCGGGGGGTGTTGAAACGCTCCTCAAATTTCTTGAACAAAAAGAATATGAAAATTATATCAATGAATGGGAATTCACTTTGCTTCCCTGCATAAATCCATCCGGCCTGAATGCAGGCACCCGTGAAAATGCCGAGGCGATTGACCTCAATCGAAAATTTCGCGAGGCCAATCCTCCAGAGGAAGTTCAATACGCACAATCATTTTTCGACAAACCCTTTGATCTGGATATAGAACTTCACGAAGATTATGACTCCCCTGGCTATTATTTATTCCAGAAAGAAGACGAACCGGTCTCCCCATTGGGGCGAAGTATTCTTGATGAAGTCGCGAAGATCATGCCACTGAATATTTCAGAGGAAATAGAGGAGTTGCCTGCGGACAACGGCCTTCTCGCCCGGCTGTCCGACCCGGAGGAAATGGACTGGTGGCCGATGGCCCTGTATGCCTACTCCAGGGGATGCAAAAAAATAGTCACACTTGAGACCGCGACCAGTTTTCCAATGGAAACGCGGGTCCGTGCACATTTGAAGGCAATCGAGATCGCCCTCGCCCGGTATTAATTTTCAGGCTTTAATCGCAGTGATGACGGGGATAACTACGGGGGCACCCTCAGCGAGAGCGTTGATATTTTTTTCCTGATTATAATTGCTCAGTAACCACATGGGAATGACATAGATATCATTGCAAATTTCCCACAAGGTTTCGCCGCGTTTCAGATTTCGAATAACCACTTTTTCTACCCGATAATTATTGAAAAAATCTTCCTGAATGGCGCGATGATATTCCTGCCGCTTCTCCTCAAACGCTTCGGCGGTATTTTTGTAGAGGGGAATATTCAATGACTGGTTGACTTGAAGAGAGGTACGACGCCGTAGCTTGTTAAACTTTCTCAGTTCACTAACAGATATATTAGCCCAATCGGCGTAATGACTGAGTGTTTCCTCAAAATCCACCGCGATGATTCCAACCTTCCCGTTCTTGTGTGAACCTTCGGAAAACTTTACGGGCATGAAGGCAGGACGATTTTTATTGAAGTGCTTGGTAGTGCTGATCGCATCAGAATATTCAATTTTAATTTTACCTTTGCCGGAAGTGGCCTGCAGGGGAGCCACACTTGCCACCAGCTTGTTATCAGCTTTTTTGGGCTGGCGGGTTTTCAGAGAAAACTTCTTGCCAGGAATAAGGCCAGCCACCTGAAGGCTTGCGACTTTTATGGTCTGCCCAGGTTTGAGCCTATCCGGGTTTCGCAGACGGTTGACCCGTATCAGGTCTTTGACTGACATGTCAAAACGTCTGGCAATTTTTGAAAGGTTATCGTGGCGTTTGACCCTGTAGGTTTCAAGGTTGTTACTCAGGTATAACTGAGGCTTTTTCGATTTAACCGAGGCCACCTTTACCTTGGCGGATTTTTTTACTGCCCTGGCTCCCCAAGGCATTTCCAGAACCTGCCCTTTATAAATACGGTGTTGATTGTTTATATTGTTCGATACCTTGAGTGCCCGGATCGATGTTTTCATACGGCGTGCAATTCTGGATAAGGTGTCGCCTCTTCGCACTGTGTACCACCGTGACCGAACCTGTTTGCTGAACCTGTGAGAGCTTGGCAGACTGGCAATTTTTCGCCCAAGATTTGAAACTTTATTCGCAGGTGCCTGCAGAAGAAACAACTTGGGGATTCTCTTTTTACCGGAGATCACCGGCTCGCGCAGGGCCGGGTTATAATCTGCAATTTCTGCCTTGGTCATTCCGAGATTATTCACCAGGTCATCGATGTGCACATAGTATTTCAACCGCGTTGAAACCGTTTTTCTCGGTTTCTCCATCACCACTTTTGGAAAATATTTTTTATGATTTTTTATGATCCCCAGTGCCGCCAGAAACTCTGCATAGAAATTTCTTGAGGCAAAACCAAATGTCCGGCTTTTATAGTGCTTGATAATTTTTACAATATTATTTCCATAGCGACGTTGAGCCCGCTTCATACCATTGACGCCATGGTTGTAAGCCGTGATAGCCAAAGGCCAAGAACCCAGTTGGTCATAATTGGACTTGAGCAGACGCGCTGCGGCATTGGCGGAAATGATGGGGTCGCGCCTTTCGTCAACGGAGTAACCGATCTTCATGAACAGTCGCCCTGTTCGGCGGGTGAACTGCCACACACCAGCGGCACCAGCAGAAGAATAGGCGTTTACCTGAAAGGAGGATTCCACATGCGGCAATACGGTGAGTTCTTCCGGCATTCTCTGTAGACGGAATTCGCGCTGGATACCGTCCATGTATTTTCCGGATCGCCCGATACCTTCGCGGAAGCGGTCTTTCTGTCCGATTTGTGCACGGATTTTTCTTGCGGCCCGGGAATAACTTCCCTTCACCAGTCTAGAAACGCGCCTCTCTTCACTGGTGAGCCCCAAGGTCCCTTTTCGCTTTGCCAGCTTTCTTAAAATTTTCTGATATTTTCGACGTACCGGATTGACCTTGGCCGAACGGGCACGGTGCCCAAGTCGTTTTTCACCAAGATAAATCACCTCATAAATTACACTGAGGTCTTCCGAGTCGTGCAGAATAGCGTGATGGGTCGTGTATTCGGTGTAAACCTTGGTCCAGAATCCAACTGCATTTTCCAGGCCCCTCGGAATACTAAATCCCTTTTGGCCGCTATTGAATGTTGTGCCTTTACTCCAGACTGATGTGACTGAAATCAGAAAAAAGCAAATGAGAAAAACTAATGTGAATGGGGTCTTCAGTCGTGACAGCAAGAACTTGAACTCCCAGAGTGATCGCGCAGGATTAGAGGCCGACCGGGATGCGTTGGGTCGGTTACGAACTGAAATTAACGAATTAAGCAAATAATTCAATAACTCCTTTGTTTTTAAAAAGATAACAAAGGGGTTCCGGTGTGTCAAGGCCTTTTGCCACCGGATATTTGAGGTCCCCCAGCGATGCCCTTGAAATCGTTATTCATCTTGTAAACCCAGGCTAAAAGCTCCGCCACCACCCGATAAACCGAAGGAGGGACTTCCTGATTCACCTCCACCTGCGAGAGAACCTCCACAAGGTCCGGGTCTTCGCGAACAGGGATATCATGTTGCCGCGCCAATTCAATTATTCTATCCGCCATCAGGCCCTTGCCTTTAGCGGTAACTTTGGGAGCCTGACTCTTTTGCTGATCGAAATGAAGGGAAAGAGCGGATTTCTGGCGTGACTTTTTTTTCATGTGGTCAAATCCACCAGACTATTCAGGTTTCTTAAAACTGTTTCTGGCAATTCCTCGAACGGTTCGTGTACTTTTTCAGGATTCACCTGCCCATTAAATTCTGACTCAAATCCGAGGTCGCTCAATTGTTCACGGAAATGTTCAAATCCACTTTTGACAAAACTCAAAATCTGAGTATTTTCAACGGCAATATTTAGCTCAAGCTTTTGCCCCTGTACGCGTGCGTCCAGGCGGACACTACCGAGCTTGGACAATTCCAGAAAAAAAACCAGATTGTATTTCCCCTTACCATCGGTTTTTTTATTTTTTGCATCGTCCTCTTCATCTCGATAAAAAACTTTTATGGGCCGACCCTCGGGCTCCAGTAAATTTGGAATCAGCAAAGCCATCGGGTGATTTTCCTGCCGCGCAACCATTTGAGTGAGTTGATGAATATCCAGATTTTGAATAATAGACTGAGTCTGCCTGCCTAGTGATTGAACCGTTGCATCGCCTGCCTTGAACCCTGGCCCAAACTGTTTCTCCATAAACCTTGAGAATTCGTGCAATTGTCCTTTGAAATCCTGCGTCACCGCATTTTTCAAACCTGGCCCCTGAGGACTTTCCAGAAAGTGTCGCAAACGGGCTTCATAACTCGCTCCGGTCCGGCTAATATTTTCGCGTATCACTTTGGCATCTGCCGTTTCTCCCTGTGAGCCTCGCAACACGCGCAAGCTATCCTGGATTTTTGTTTTTAATTCATTGGGAATACTGTTGGGACTTTCTTCTGTCAGGCGGTTGAACAGGTTTGCGAAATCTTTTATCAAGGGAGACAAAGGTTGTCGGCCCGGAAGGAGAGTTTGTAATAATTTCAACGCAGGATTTTTACTTCCGGTCCCACTGCTGGTCAAAATATACCCATCCCCTTTGGCTTCGGCCCGAACCATAAGCTCAGCTCCTTCGGACAAGGTTGCCGTGTTGTTCAAAAAAAGAGTGGCCTCTCGCCCATTCAACCGGACTTGAACAAAGTTTGAATCCAGAACAGACAGGACCTGACCTTGCGTGGTTTGATCCGGAGTCAGTCCAAATTGCGCAATACCTTTGAGTGAATAGATGGTTGGGGTCGGCAGACTTCGTTGCGATGCCGGTGACACCTTGACCTGATCCTGAACAGCATGTCCGGCGGTTGTACCTTTAGTATTGGGGGTCGGTTTTGATTTATTGGGATCCGTCCCGGTGGTCAGAAGTTTGAATACCGGTGATGGCGAAAGTTGTTCGACCCGGGCTTGAAAAGTCTGCCCCGGTGATTGTGGGCGGCTGAATTCGACCGCAGCGCGGTGCCCGTTCAACTCCACCAGATTTTTGCCGGAGGGCAACTGGTCGATCACTTTCCCTGAAACCACCTGACCGGGAATAAAACTATTGAGGAACTGATTCAGCGAAGTCAGTTTCAGAGCCTGAACTTTTAAGGAAGGATCGCTCGAAAAAATGAGCCGCAGGGATTCCGCGCTGTTGAATTCGGGGACCACAATAGTCTCCAGGAAACAGGATGTGTCTTGTGATTCGGTTTTAGATTCTTAAATCCAGGTGGGCACTGGGATTGCCCTCAACGATGGGAATGGGTTCTTCCAAAGCCCTATCTTCTTTTTCGGCGGAGACCTTCTTTTTCTTTATTCTGACTTGCCGATTGGAATTTTTTCCGTCGGGATCGGAAGGGTTGGACTCGTTGGTTTCTTCGGGATC
Organism: Nitrospinaceae bacterium; assembly: GCA_029261535.1. Taxonomy (GTDB): domain Bacteria; phylum Nitrospinota; class Nitrospinia; order Nitrospinales; family Nitrospinaceae; genus Nitronauta. Next base: position 19,797 of record JAJDBF010000027.1, read on the forward strand.
CTGAACCTCGTGCTGCTCCCTGTCATCCAGAGCGGTTCGTTCTTCCTTCAAGGATTGATCTGTCCGATGATGGGCCACGGCTTCTATCATGACACGTTCAACCGTTGGGCTCATCTGGAGAACATGCTGGATACTGGCAGGATTATTTATCGGCATTGGCTCACCCTGAATTGACTGATCAATTAACTATATCCTCTCTGCACGCGCTGTCAAGCGGCCTTATCACAGATTCACCGAATAATAAATTCGGAAAAGAAGACATCGTTGATCTTTCCACTTCCAGTAACCAGAAGGGTATTGGCTGAAGTCACAATTTCACTTTTTAACCGATCTTTGATCGGTTTTTTCGGGTTCCTGTAATCTCTCGGTCGCTTTCGTTCAAGAATCTCGTAAATGGTCTGTCGAATCAGCGGCAAAACCAAATCAATTTCCTCATTGAGCTTGACGTTACTCATCTGAAGATGAATTTTGACGTGAATAAACTGGCCCGTTTCTTTCTTTTTATCCATCAGCGGCAAAAAGAACGGCTCCAGATGATAAAACTTGGGGGCGTTGGCCTCCCGGATAGCCTCTTTTTCTTCCGCAGATAATTCTGGCGTTTTGACAGGTTCGGCCAATTCCTCAAGCGAGGGAGGAGCCGGTTCCTCCGACCCTAAAAGAAAGAATGCCGCGATACCGCCAATCAACAAAACGGCGGCGGCGACAATAATCATCAGCTTCTTCTTGCTTTTGCCACCTTCACCATCCTCGCCGGCTTCACCTTCTTCTTTTTCCGGATCCTCCTCAAGTAAACGCTCAAGTGCTTGCGCTTCATCCTCTGTTTGATTTTCTTCTTCGGCCATAAGATCAGGTCAATGCTTTAAGGTTTTCATATAGAGTCGCGACATCCTGTTCAAGCCTCTCCAGAGAGGAATCATTTTCCAGAACAAAATCAGCCAACTTTCTTTTTTTCTCTAACGGCATCTGGTGCTGAATCCTTCGCAAGGCATCCTCCCTGGTAAATCGCCCTTGCGCCACAATCCGTGTGATCTGTTGATCCTCAGGACAAGCGACCACAACCACCTTATTTACTTTTCGGTAATTTTCAGATTCAATCAATAGGGCCGCATCAAGAATTACGATTGATTCAGGTTTTTTTTGCTGGAAGGATTCAAAGTTGCGTTGCTCCTCTGCAAATACTTTCGGATGAAGAATGCCTTCCAACACGGATTTTTTAACACTGTCTTCAAAAATAATCCGGGCAATTTTTTTCCGATCCAGAGTCTGGTCAGGCAAAATAATATCCGGCCCGAAGGCCTCTACCACTTCCTGCCAGGCAGGTTGTCCAGGCTCTACCAGCCGACGGCAAATCTTGTCGGCATCAATGATGTGACCGCCTAGACGGGACATCATTCCGGACACGGTGGATTTACCCGATCCCATCCCTCCAGTGACTCCAACCAATAATGCCATAAAAACTCTCGTGCGAGACCTCAATATATTTTTTCAAAAACCAACAGCTAAGCAGAGCCTTTTCCTTCCATCTCCAAAGCAGAATCATAAAGTCGCATCAGCCGACGGGTCACCGGCCCCGGTTGACCGTCAGCCACAGGCTTGCCATCAAGGTGCGTCACCGGCATCACTTTTTTCACAGTCCCGGTAATGAACGCTTCTTCTGCCTTTGCCAGACTTTCTGGCGGCCACTCCCCTTGTTCAATCAATATTCCATTTTCCTGCGCCAATTGAAGAAGAACATCGCGCGTAATCCCCGCCAGAATTCCACAACTCAAAGAGGGTGTCTGCACCCGACCATCACACACGAAAAAGAAATTACTGGTGGTGCATTCTGTTAGGTGGCCCTGATGATTCAGCATCAGCGCATCCTGGGCTCCCATGTGATTAGACTCAACCTTGGCCAAAACATTGTTCAAATAATTCCCTGTTTTAATGCCGGGATTGACCGTATCTTTCGCATTGCGTTTTATTGAAACCAGAGCAACATTGATTCCCTTTTCATAACTGGAAGCAGGATAGTTTTTCAATTCCGTTACCAGAACAATTAATTCCGGATTGGAACATGATGTCGGGTCGATATCGAGATCTCCCATTCCCCGCGTCACAATGATTCTTATATAGGATTCCGAATTGCCTGCATCGATCACGGTTCGCGCGACCTGTTCCATAATTTTTTCATCCGACCATGGAATCGTCAAGGTCAACCCATCAGCTGAATTGCGCAACCGCCTCAAATGTTCTTTCATAAAACAGGGCAACCCGTTTTGAGTCACGACCACTTCATAAACACTGTCGCCAAACAGGAAGCCATGGTCGAGAACGGAAATAAAAGCATCCGGCCCGATTTCGCCATTAAAATTTATGCGCGTCGTCATGTGATGGGATCACTCTTTGGTTACAGATCGAATCAAGTCGTCCAGTTTTTTCTGGTCTTCAGGGCTGTGCTTGTCCTGCGGCTCAGTCTTTGGGGCTCCTAAATCGCCGGCTTGTTTTTTAATCGATTCAAATTGATCGACCATATTTTTCATATTTTCAATATCCGGCATTTTTTCTTTGAGCTTTTTCATCTTGTTAAGATTGCGTTCAATGAAATCATCATTGACATTAAACAGGCTCTTGACTTCAATCGTCGCTTTTTCCAAATAGGGCACGGTTACGGAATTGCGTGTAATATCTTTATAAAATTCGGGAAACCATCGCATGGGAACTATTACCATGGCGATCAAAGCCAGGGCTTTTACCAAACCGATGCCGCCCCCTATGATTCGGTCAACACCGGAAAGCGTGTCGGATTTACGCAATAGTTTTCTAACCAAAAACCCGACAAGAGACACGGCAATCGAGAACACCAGATAAAGCCCGACAAAGGCTACTGCTCGTGCAATGGGTTCTGAATCGATATACCCTTTGAGCTCCAGTGCGGCCTCATGATTATATTTTAGCGCAACAACGTATCCAATCGTGATGGAAAGCAATGAAAAAATTTCTTTGATCATCCCCCGGAACAAAGAATAAATAAGACTGACACTTAAAACCACTACGACTAGGGTATCAAAGGTTGTCATAAATTTGATTAAAGGATTTGTTGATAAAGAAAACTACAGGCTGGAGTTTATCCAGCGGATAAATTAACGGAGGCGGTCGCCAAATTTTTCCCGGATCAAACAAAATGTTGAGGTGACGACAATCGATTTTGCCTGAATAGCCTGATCCATTTCATCAAAAGACCAGAATCGACCTTCGCTTATTTCCTCGGGATTTATTTTGATTGTGGCATCGGTGACACAGGTATAAACCCGGACATGTTCAGAAAAAGTTTGGGGACACGCAGAGAATCGGCCAATTTCTTTCAAATCACCGGCGATGCCCAATTCCTCCATCAGTTCACGATGAGCACAGGGTTCATAATCCTCACCGGTATCGACATGCCCCGCCGCCGAAGTATCCCAGTAACCGGGATTTTCATCCTTTTTCATGGAACGTTTCTGAAGATACAATTCTCCTTTAGAATTGAACACCAGGATATGCACTGAGCGATGAAGGAGCCCCTTGGCATGAACTTCCTTTCTGCTGGCCTGCCCGATCACCTGATCGTCCACGTCAACGACATCAAATATTTCTTCAGCCTCTAGCATGGTAACTCCAGATGCCCATTATTCAATGGAGCCTCTAAGGTAATCCAGCTCTGCCGGAACTTCACGCTCCTCACAGTAATTAAAGGAGGCCAACATTTTCAAATCATCCAGAACCCTTTTGTCTCCTTCGAAGGTGACAGTTTTGTAGCCCTTGTCAGCAAGAAGCCCCCCTGCCTGCAACAGGCTCATGACGGAACGAGCATCGAATTTTTCACCCTCGAGAATCATCCAAGCCTCACCTTCATAGTGTCGCACGATTTTGGACACGTAAGTAGAAGGCCGGGCATGAAGCCCCAGCGGATCTGGAACGGGTAATTCGTAGCGAACAGTTTTTACAAAAATTTTCAGCAATTCCCTGCTGAGCTTGTCGCCTTCGTGAATATAGTACAGAGCATAAAAAAAACAATAGTTGACCACATGAGATAACAAGTCGGTCTTGTCGACCAATCCACTGATGATACTCTTCGCCTCGCCTTTGCGAATATCATCTTCATGTCTCTCGTAAAAATGGATCAACCAGATCATCATCTCCAGCAAATGGAGAGGCATGGAAATATAACCGCGAAGGCCTTTCAAACCTTCGTGTTTTTGCTCAAGCGGAGTGCTCTTGATATAGGTGTCAAACTCGGACTGGATACTGTGAACATGGTTCATCAACATCCGTGATTTTTTTTCATCAATTTTGTAGGGGACAATCTCTCTTAACAAGTCGCGATCCTGCGTGGATTCCACCTTCATGGAATCCATAAGGTTCCCCACCACATTCATTTTCTCAAGCAGTTCAATGATGCGGTCTTCCTGCTCATCGACTTCCTCTCCTTCTGTGTTTTTTGGAAGACGCTTGTTGGCTTCAACCAGGGCGAAGCTCTCCGGATTGATCGCCCTTTCTGAAATTGCCAGGTGGTTTCTTTTGCCCGCTTCAACGCACTCAAGAAAAAGTTTCAGAATCGAATTATTCAAAAATTCCAGAACGGCGACGGAATCCTTAAAAAATTTCTCCTGAATTTCATCAGGATCGCGTAATCGGTAATAAGGGTAGCGGTCCAGCAGATGTCTGCAAAAAAATGCGGCTTTCACGAGATTGCGGATGCTGGCGATATATTCCGTGAAGCAGGCCCAGACCTTGTTTTCCCTCGCACCGTGCTCATCAAGAAAGCTTTCCAGCAATTCTGCTTCCTGATTAAGGCTGGAATAACACTTTCGGGTGGCTCCACCGTTGCCCTTCGGAAGATCGCGAAACGCATTGAAGGTTTTGAAAAATCCGCCGCAACAGTCTTGCAGAAGAATCAAAAACTCTTCTTCTGAAATTATTTGAATCAGGGATTTTGGTTCCAAAATACGACCAGAAAAAACGTTTTTAAAAAGGGAGCCTCAAACTTGCCGCTGGTTCTCGCTAAAACAAACGCTCCCACATCTCTGCGGGCGGATCTTGAGGCTAAATGTTTTTTTTAGAGGTCCTCTTAATTCAAAGAACTGCGCATCTTCAATGATGGCGGTAAATATTTGTACCAACTCTCCAAATGTTCCTCGGAAGCTGAAGGAATGACAAAAGCATGATAGTGAAAACTGGGCCGAAACGGTTTTTTCTGCAAAGGCATTCCCGCTTCCACTGCAGTTTTGTTCCCCTTTTTAAGATTACAGGGTTTGCTCGCCACCACCACATTGGTCCAATTGGTACCCCCCCCGCGCGATTTCGGAACGATGTGATCCACCGTCAACATGTTCTCGCGAACCCCACAATACTGGCAAGTGTAATTGTCCCGACGCATGATATTTTTTTTACTGAAAGCCAACCCTTTGCCGGTATTGCGTCTCACCATTTTCAGCACACGGATCACTGTCGGCAAAGCAAAGTTCTGACTCGGAGACCGAACAATATAACCGTTGGACTCAATTTTTTCGGCGCGTCCAGACAACACCATGACGATGCCCCGCTTGGCGGTACAAAACTGAAGGGGCTCGTAGGAGAAGTTTAGAATAAGAACTTTCTGTGTATCCAACATCCGCTTTCCTTGTCAAAAAGGAAATACCTGATGGAACTAATTGAAAAATTTTACCCTTATGCTCAATTTGCGTCAACCGATTTTGATCCCTACTGATGCGCAGGAAGGAATTAATCCGGGGAAACTAGAATAAATTGCTCTGTCCCAGCCGACCTTTGGGATCAAAGCACAATTTAATAGCCTTTAAGTCATCCAAAACTTCATCCCCAACCATCCGGTGATAGTATTCTTTCTTCAACTTGCCAACACCATGTTCAGCGGAAACGGTCCCTCCCCAGTGAAGCACACGATCCACCAATACCCGGTAAACTGTTTTCGCGGATTCCATTTGAGATTTTTCAGGCAACAAATTAATGTGGAGATGATTGTCACCGATATGACCGAACATGACATAGGGCAAACCAGCCTCGCTCAGAGTGCCCCGGTAAAACTGCATGAGGTCCAAAAAGAACGCATCCGGAACAGCCATATCGGTACCGAGTTTAACACGTCCTTGCCGACTGTTTTCCTCATTGACGATAAGCGGCACCCGATGGCGGAATTCATGGAACTTTTTCAGGTCCGCATCGGATTGGGCAAACCATGAATCCAACAGTTCAAACTCCCTTCCCTCCAGAAACTCAAACCAGGCTTCAAGCGTTTTTTCGTATTCCTCATGCGTCTTAATGTCCTGCTCAAAAAACAGAGCGGCCTTGGCATCGGTAGGAATATTAGGAAACTCAGGTTTTAGTTTTTGGAGAGAATAATCATCAAAATATTCGAGCGAGCAGGGAGAAATTTCATTGGTTTTTGATTCGCGGATCGCCTTGACCAGTCGCCAGCAAATCTCCTCATCATTCAAAAACAGGATTCCGCTTAAAAATTCAGCCGGAGGCGCAATCAACTTTAGCTTGATCCTGCCAAAGAGACACAGGGTTCCATCCGACCCGACAAACAAATCCAGCCAGTCCATATTGGGCTGAACATAAAAGCCAGCGGCGTTTTTACAGCGGGGACTTTCATAGTCCATTTTTGGAAATTCAATTTGTGAACCGTCATTCAATTGCAAAGGGCTGGAAATGGTTTGACCTCTTGAAATTCTGGCACAGCGTCCATCGACCAGTACAACCTCGACTTCTTCTACAAATTTCCGGGTGGCTCCCCATTTATAACTTCTCGAACCGGAAGCATTGGTCGCCAGTGTTCCACCAACGCTTGCAAGCGTCTCTGTCGGGTTGGGCGGATAAAACCAGCCGCTGTTTTTCAGATGCTCCTGAATCTCGCTGATTGAAACAGCCGGTCCGCAAACCAGATGCCCACTGGCATCTGGCCCTTCAATCCCCTTGAGTTTTTCCATCGAGACCACCACTCCGGAAAGCGGGATGGCGGATGCGGTCAAACCGGTTCTGGCACCGGAAATGGTGACCGGTCGTTGATTACTTTTGAGAAACTGAATCAACTCTTCAACCGAGTCCGGCACTATGACAGCCTCCGCCTTTCCATCCGGACAATTGGACGCATCCTTCAGGTAGGGTGCGATGGCAGAAGAATCTGTTTTCTTTATCATGCATAGCTTTCAGGAACCCGAGAGGACTCCATCAAACCATCGGCCTGAGGCGGGAGAAAACCGCTGTAGCCGTTGTGCCGCTCGATCAGTTCCAGCACCGTGTAAGCTTCCCCATCTTTTATTTCCGGTTGGGTGAATATCTGCCGCAGGTCCGATCCTGCCTCTCCCACAATATTTCCGGCAAAGACGAACCCACGATTCTGCATGGCGTGAATCGTATGTTCAATATTCTCAGTCAACACAGCAATATGATGAAAACAACGGTCGCCATGAGCCCGTACCCACTGCGGTATCAAGCTCGCCTCGCCTCTTGCATTGACAAAGGCCTGATCGATAAACAACGTCGGATATCCCGGCTTGCGGTACACCCTGGCCCACCAGGAATCAAACTCAAGAATCCCGATCGACTGATCCACCTGGTATCCCAGTCGAATGAATTCGATGGCACGCTGATCCACATCCAGAGTGCGGATGGTGCAATGGTCGATCAGCGGTCTGAGTCCTATTCCAATTTCATCAAGGGAAGCGCTGATATGTTTTCCAGCCGCATTGCCTTCCAGAAATCTGGAGAGGTAATCGTCCAATATCTCATCCAATGCGATCATTGCTTTCTTGCCTCCGTTGGATGGAATCTCAATACATCTTCAAATCTTCCCTGCTCCTTTTAATATTCTAGCACTCTGGATATGGGGAACCAACTTTGCCTCCTGCTTGCCAAATGATCTTTCAGGTCAGACTCATCATGATGAAAACAACAGGAGCGTTGGGCCTCCTTGACACCCGCCGACTACAAAAAGTATGCTGTCCTCGAATTTAATGGAGACGTAATGGACACCAATGACGAATTACAGTTGCAATCGGTGGCACTGGGTGGGGTGAACCTGACCCTCAGCCCTAAGGACAAGAGTGTGCCGGAATGGATCGGGCAGGAGGAAATCCTGAAACAATTGCTGGCCTGCTGGCTGGTGGTGGCGAAAGAAGATATGCCATTGTCTCCCCGCATCATCGGCATGCCGGGTATTGGCAAAACCACGTTGGGGATGGTTGCCGCCCGGCACCGCAACCAACCGCTCTATATTTTCCAATGTACCAGCGATACCCGGCCGGAAGACCTGCTGATCACGCCGGTGCTCTCGGAGCAAGGTAAAATCTCCTACCACGCCTCACCAGTGGTCACGGCGATGATCACCGGTGGCATCTGTATTCTGGACGAAGGCAACCGCATGAACGAGAAAAGCTGGGCATCACTTGCCCCCTTGCTCGACCATCGCCGTTATGTGGAATCGATCATCGCGGGCATTCAGATTCCGGCTCATAAAGAATTCCGCTGTTGTGTCACCATGAATCAGGATGAATCTACTTTCGAGATTCCGGATTACATCCTGTCCCGATTACAACCCACCTTGTCGCTGGGGATGCCGAAGGAGCAGGATGAACTGGCGATTTTGAAATACCACCTGCCCTTTGTCAGCCACGACATGGTCGAGTTGACCGTGCAGTTCCTGCAAAAATCACATCAGTTGGATCTGGATTTTTCTCCCCGTGACGGTCTCCATATTTTGCAATACGCCGTCAAACGGCTGGCGCAGGACTCTGACCACCCCTTGTCCAAAGATCAGGCCTGGCAGGAAGCCGTCGAGGGCATCCTAGGGGAAGACGCACTCGACCTTGATAAACTAGCTGAGCGCAAACGGCGGGCACTCGGCAACGAGCGCTTGCCCATGGGCCTTGGCGATTTCTTTTTCGGCGAAAGCGACCCCCTGCACCCTGATCTTGATCGATAACCTGAGGAATTTTTCGTGAGCAATGTCTTCCGGTTGAGTGAACGGATTGAGTTTCTGCCTGTCATCCACGGTAGCGGACAATTCATGCGGGCGGTGCGTCAGCGTCTGCTGGCGCGTTCCTATGATTGTCTCGCCGTTTGCCTGCCACCTGAATTTCAATCGACCGTAGAAAGCGGGATCACCCGTCTGCCCTACATCACGGCAAGCTTTCAAGCAGAAGACGGCGGAGCACAAAGTTATGTTCCTATAGACCCAACGCAACCCGTGATTGCGGGTTTGAGGATCGCGCTACAGGAAAATAAAAGGTGCGAGTTCATCGACCTGCCGGTTTCCAGTTTCGAGCCCCGCAAAACGATTTTCCCGGACACACTCGCGCTGTCTCAATTGACGCTTGAGCAATTCGCTGTCACTCTCCTGCCATCCGTCAAGAAACCTGCCGTTGACAGCCAATGGGACTTGAGAAATCGCTGGATGGCACACCAGCTTCATCGACTGGAAATTGAGTGCGATCAAATCATTTTCATCTGCTCCATCCTCGACTGGCCCTGGATCAAGTCTGCCTACGATGACCTCGCACCCTTCCCGCAAGCACAGGCTGTATCCAATCCGGAATTATTTGGAATAGAGTCTTCCACCTTGATGTTTGCTTTGAGTGAACTGCCGTATGTCACGTCTCTCTACGAGAAACGGCGCGAGGAACTGCGCTCCGACAAAATGGTGGGTATCGACGGCGTCAAGGAAATCCTGTTGCGCGCCAGAGAGAAATTTCTGGAGCGTCACAAGATCAAATACCACAACCTGACATCACAGGCCTTTCAAGTTTATTTGCAATATGTGCGCAACCTGTCCCTGATGGAAAATCGATTGACCCCTGATCTTTATACTCTCGCTATGGCGGCCAAGCAGATCGGCGGCGACTCATTCGCCATAGCTCTGGTTGAGGCATCGCGGGAATATCCCTATCAAAGCGAATCAGCCACCCACGAAACAATGACGCTTGGAATTGATCAAGGCACCTTTGGTGACGATTCACCGGTCACTCTGAAAAATCGTTTGCAGGAAACCGAGTTGGTCTGGCGCACCCTCGATTTAAAACCTCAGCCGGACTGGAAGAAGCAGGACGAATGGAAATACACCTGGGACCCGCATGGTCAATGTTCCTGGCCACCGGAGGACGATAAAATCGAGAGCTTCAATACGCATGTGAGGGAGCAGACCAAACTCCTGCTGGCTAATGATCTGGCTCGCAGTGAAAAATTCACCTCATCCGTCAAAGATGGCATCGACATACGCGACACCCTAAGGAACTGGCACACCGGCGATATCTATGTCAAAGAAATCCCGCCAGCGCGCGGTAAGGTAGAGATCGTGTTATTTCTCTTCGAGATGGAACCGGTGCCGGAGCGTTATCCCTGGCGACAAACCTGGTATGCAGAGCACAATGAGGAATCAACGCTTTGCTTTTTCGCGACCAACTATATGGACAACATGATGGGTCCGGGCATCGGGCAGGCGACTTACGGGGGTTGCATGATGATATTTCCGCCGCGTCCAATACCCAACATTTGGGAAGACCCGCGCTTGAAATTATCCGAGACACTGGAAGAGAAATTACTGGAGGCGGCTTTTTTTCACTCCCAGGAACGCCATGTAACGGTGGTCTCCCCTGCCCCACCGCCGCTTTCCTGGCGTAAACTGGCGCGCCACTATCACCGCCGGATCATTCATATTCCGCTCAAACGCTTCGCCAACCAGACCATCGAAAAAGTACGGCAATTCCATGTCCTCAATGGCAAGCAGGTGCGCTCCTTCGCACAGAAATTTATACGCGATTTTTAATCGGGTATTTTGTTATACTCGTCCGCAGGGAAAGCGTATGCCTTCCCTTTATGAAGCCTTCCGTTGTATACATTCCATCCCCGGAAAACCTGTCGCCCACGCGACATCACATTCATGCCCTCAACCAACCAGCAAGTCAGCCGCGCCGCCGGTGTCATAGGTTCCATGACTCTCCTTTCGAGGGTTTTTGGTTTTACGCGCGACCTGCTCATCGCCATGAAGTTCGGGGCCTCTCCAGCCGCAGACGCATTTTTTGTCGCTTTCAGAATCCCCAACATCCAGCGGCGTGTACTTGCGGAAGGGGCCGTCAGTTCCGCGTTCATCCCCGTCTTCAGCGAATACCGCGAGCACCATAAGGAAGAAGAATCCTGGTTACTGGCCGCCAACCTGTTCAACATTCTCCTGCTCCTGTTGACGTTCTCCTGCATTTTTCTAGTCCTGTTTGCTCCCTGGATCGTCACCCTGTTTGCTCCGGGTTTCATCGACCAGCCTGAAAAATTCAGCCTGACAATCACTCTGACCCAGTGGATGGCGCCCTTTTTATTATTCATTGGCCTATCTGCTTTCAGCACCGGCATTCTGAACACATTCAAGCAATTTGCCCTGCCCGCTTTCGCCCCGGTGGTCACCAACATTTGCATGATCCTCGCTATTTTGTTCTGGGCTCCCACACTCGAGGTTCCGGTGATGGCTCTGGCTTATGCTGTTTGCATCGGTGGATTTTTTCAGTTCGTCATGCAATGGCCTACCATGAACCGCCTCGGATTCCGCTTGGCTCCCGTATGTAACTGGCGTCACTCAGGAGTTGTGAAAATTGGCAAACTGATGCTCCCGGTCATGCTTGGCCTTGCGGTGTATGAAGTCAATCTGCTAGTAGACACTCTGCTAGCCTCTCTCCTGGCAGGAGGTTCGATCTCTTATTTGTATTACGCCAACCGATTGGTGCAACTGCCCCTTGGCGTGTTCGGTGTCGCTCTGGGAATCGCGCTTCTGCCGCTATTATCCGAACAGGCCGCACAAAAAAAATTCGGCGAGCTCAGAGACTCCCTTAATTTTGCAATCCGGTTGATCCTGTTCATCTCCATTCCAGCAACGGTCGGACTCATCCTGTGTCGGGTCCCCATTGTCAGCACACTTTGGGAACGCGGCGAATTCACCTCTGCCACCACAGATGGCACCGCCTACGCCCTGTTATTTTATGCACTGGGTTTGTGCGGATTTGCCGGCTCCAAAATTTTAATCACCGCTTTCTATTCCATGCAAGACACCAAAACTCCGATGGTCATCGGCATCTGGTCGATGGTGCTAAATATCGTGCTCAATCTTATATTGATGGGTCCGCTTCAACATGGAGGCCTGGCTTTGGCGACTTCTCTTGCCTCTATATTTAACGCCGTTGTCCTCATTTTTGTTTTGAAAAAACGACTGGGACGAATTGGAGGGAAAAAAATTGCCGTCATGACATGTAAAGTGGCGGGGGCTGGGCTGGTCATGGGACTTGTGGTTTTCCTGTTCAATCAATGGGCATTTGATCGAACAGCTTCACTGCTGATAAAACTTCCCGTATTGTCTGCCTCAATTTTGCTGGGAGCCGTCACATTCGGCTTGCTGGCCCGCCTGATGAAACTTGAAGAGTTGCGCTACGTTATGGAATTGAAAAAACGAAAGTCTGCAAAACCGGCCTGATCTCAGAAGAAAACCTTTGCTTGCTGGTTGCACTCCTTAGTACCTTCTCTATAATGAGCACCCAAACTTAAACCGAGGACCTGAAACATGCTCGCTTGCCTTGACCTTGAAGGAGTGTTGATCCCTGAAATCTGGATCGCCTTCGCTGAAAAAACCGGAATTGAACAATTGCGCCTGACCACCCGTGAGATTCCCGATTATGACGAACTGATGCGTGGGCGTTTGAAAATTCTCGATGATAACAATCTTAAATTGCCGGACATCGAAAAAGTGATCGGTTCTATGGCACCGATGGAGGGAGCCAAGCAATTCCTCGACTGGCTGAAATCTGAGTTTCAGGTGATCATCCTGTCCGACACCTTTTACCAGTTCGCAGGCCCTCTCATGGCTCAACTCGACTATCCGACTTTATTCTGCAACTCCCTTGTGATTGAGGACAATGGAAGGATTGCAGATTACACACTTCGCCAGGATGACGGGAAAACCAAAGCAGTCAAGGCGTTTCAGAGTTTAAATTTTCAAGCGATCGCCGCTGGTGATTCTTACAACGATACGGGGATGTTAAAACAGGCGGAAGGTGGGATTTTCTTCAAGCCCCCGGAAAGCATCACCAAAGAATTCCCACAATTTCCGGTGACCCAAAATTACGACGAACTGAAAGAAGCTTTTCTTAAAGTACGACAGGGAATACTTAAAAGGGGCCGCTAATAATTCAAAATTTCCTGTTCCGGCAACGCGCTTCCCCTGGCTCTACCAGACCTTTGCATAGCTTAAAAAGCAAGGTCCAAGGCGAGATTCTTCGCTTTTGGCTCAGAATGACATGAGATATTTTTTGTCGCTCCTCCGGCGAGGAGTAAGAATGGCTCTAAGTAGACATCACTCCACAGTTGAATCCAGCAAGCGAGTGGCAATCCAGCCTTTTTTTTTGCCGAGCTGAATCTGGCTCCAGGCATTCACCTTGCGGATCATCTTTACGACTTGCCCCTTGTGAAGCACTTCAAGCACAGGGCTATTGGCAGAGGCTTCCGTGCGGACATTGGCCTGCGCCACATTGACCTTGTGCACTAGTTTGAAATCGGGTTCATCGGCGGGAGGGATCTCTTCCTGCAATATGGGTAGTTCTGATTTAATTTTGGTGACCAGGGCATCGACACTTGAGAAAGTGTCCGGCTGGGTTTTGAAGATCACCAGTCCGGAGAATACCGCCACCAACATGAATACACGAATAAATGTTTGACCGAAATTGATTCCCCCCGGGACCTCCTCCGGTGGCAGTTGAGGGGGGCCGCAGACTTCGCAAAAAATACGGGTCGAGCGGATCACCGTTTTGCATACAGAACAAATTTCGACATCTCTTCCCGACTTCGGTTTCCGGGAAACCATGACCCCACTCCACAAAAAGTTTATACATTGGTCAACTATGACTTGCCAGGCTACCCCAGGTTGATTCCGTAAAGCTCTCCATATTTATTTTTTAAATAGCGGATGAAATGATCCGAATTGAGGCTTTCCCCGGTAACGCGCTGACATAAATCTTCCGCAGAATACAGTCGACCCTTCCTGTGAATATTTTTGTTGAGCCATTCCCTTACCGGCCTCAATTCACCCCGGCTTACCTGGTCCTCTATATCCGGCAGTTCTTTCTTCAGAGCCTGATAATACTGACAAGCGTACATGGCTCCCAGAGTGTAGCTTGGGAAATACCCAAACGCCCCGCCGCTCCAATGCACATCCTGTAGAACCCCTTCGCTGTCAGTCCTCGGTGACAGACCAAGATACTCTTCCATTTTTTGATTCCAGACCTCTGGCAACTCTTCCACCGAAAGGGACCCATCAAAAATACCCACTTCAATTTCGTATCGCAGGATAACGTGCAACGGATACGTGACCTCGTCCGCTTCCACCCGGATGAAAGATGGTGCCACCTGATTGATCGCGGAGTACAAACCATCGACACTCACACCATTCATTTGCACAGGAAATGTATCCGCGATGAGTGGCAGGTAGTGTGTGAGGAAAGGCCGCCCCTGAGCGATCATTCGCTCCCAGAACAGGGATTGCGATTCATGCACTCCCATGGTCAGTGATTCTGATACCGGTAGATCTGGCCAGTCCTGCATCCGACCCTGTTCGTATAAACCGTGCCCGGTTTCGTGAATCACGGCATACAGCGATTCGATAAAATTGTCTTCGCTGTAGCGCGTGGTGATGCGGACATCGGTGAAATCACCGCCACCGGAGAAGGGATGAACGGAGACATCCATCCTTCCCTTTTCAAATGAAAACCCCATGTCCTCACTGATTTGCCGACCGAGAGCTTCCTGCTTTGCTATGGGAAATTTCCCGGTAAGGGCGGCTGTGTCCATCATTTTGCCGCTCTCGGAAATCGCCCGGATAAGAGGTATCAATTCTTTTTTAAGCTTTTCAAACAGAGGCGATATTTTTGCCATGGTGGCAGAACGCTCGAAAATATCGATATTGGCATCGTAGGCTGGTTTATCTGGAGCGACGCAATCTGCCCATTCTTTTTTTAGCTCAATTAGCCTTTTGAGTGTCGGTGCAAAATCAGAGAACTGGTTGTCCTCTCGCGCCTTGGCCCAAATCAAATGGCCTCTTGAACTGAGCTCTGCAAGTTCCTTCACCAACTGGCGTGGCACTTTGGTGTCGAGATCATAATCCCGCTTGGCTTCCCGAATATTACTCCACTCAAACTCATTGAACTGAGCTTCCGGGCATTGCGAAAGTTGATCGAGCATCCCCTTCAATTCTGGATCGGTGGATTTGTCGTGCATGACGGCAGACAACACGGCAATTTGCCGGGCTCTGGAATTTGCCCCGCCTTTGGGCATGATGACTTCCTGGTCCCAGTGCAAGATACCGAGCACGGCTCCCAGCCGGCTTTTTTCCTGCAGTTTGCCGACCAGCGAATCGTACACATCGCGCACGTTGTTTTTCAAAATAACTCCGCGTTAAAATTTAACCCCTATATTAACCGGATCGAATATAAAGGCCGAATTGGGTATATTCCGTTGTAACATGTTCAAAAGCCTACAGATAGTAAAAATGAAAATCAGGCAAACAATTTACCCATCATATCCATTGACCTTTGTTGACCCTCGCGATATATTGAAAATGGTTCTCAAATTATGACAACTCCCGTTTAAAAGCTGAATCAGTTGCGGATAATTCCACTATTTAACTCGACCCTTCCAATGACCCGTTTCAAAATAACCCAAATTCTCGCTTTAATATTGGTTCTATCTCTGCCAATCCCCTCCTTTGCCTCCAACGTAAAAGATCAGGCAGAGAAAATTGTGATGATGCTCAACATCGTCAGCAAGGAATATCACGAGGCGGTCAGGGGGGGAGAAATCATCAATGCCGATGAATACGGCGAAAGTCAGGTGTTCCTCTCGCAGTCGGAAGAACGCTATCAGGCAATTTCTGACAAGGGAGCGAAAAAAAAATCTGCTTCAAAACTGATCGGTCAGTTCAAGTCGCTTACCCAAATGATTCTTGCCAAAAAAGCCCCGGCAGAAATTTCAACATCTGTAAAAAACCTGAATGCAGGATTGGTGACTCAATTTAATCTGACACTTTTTAAATCCCCACGGCAACCGGTATCCCTTAAAAAGGGCAAAGCCATTTACACCAAGAACTGCATGGTCTGTCACGGCCCGACGGGACAAGGCGATGGCCCCAAGGCCTTGGAACTCGAACCTGCCCCGGCTCGACTCGCCGACCCTGCCTTGACTGGCGATGGCATCACCGATCCGTATGATAATTATCAGATCATCTCGGTCGGCATTGCCAACACCGCGATGCAGGCCTGGTCCGATATTTTAAGTGAAGAGGAACGCTGGAACGTGACCTTTTTCGCCCGTAGTTTTTCCAACAAGAATGTTCAAATACCTGCGATCTCAAAAACTGCCGATACAGGGAATCAACCTTCACAGGTGATTGAGGAAATCAAAGCACTGCTTGAAAAATCTCGTGCTGACTACGCAAAGAATAAAGTGCGCTCCGCTCGGCTCTCTGTCATTGATGCGTATCTTATTTTTGAACCCATAGAAAAAACACTGGTCGCGAAGGACAGGAAAGTGGGCAAGGGCATCGAACGCACTTTTGGCGAACTGCAAGCACAATTAAAAATCAAAGCACCTCAAAAGAAGATTGAGGCCACCATAAGCAAAATCAACCACGACCTGAAGAATGCATTGCCTTTGCTAAAATAATGGATGTTGCCTCAGTATTGGCAATGAAGATTTTTTTTCAGCCTGGTCAATCCTTCCGGTTTGTTGTTATAGAAAATTTTTTTATTCACAATTGAGTAACATTAAAGGTGTTTTTTCTGCCATGCCATTGAAACGAATTCTCCCTTGTCTCCTATTCAGCGTTCTTCTTTTTTCCTGCACTGCCCTTGCAGAAACTTCATCTGAATCCGGGCCGCAATCCCCTGCCAGGGTCATTGAAGAAATAAAAACCATTCTGGCGGAAACGCAAATAGCCTATCAACATCATGACACGGCATCCGCTCGTCTGGCAGCGATGGATGCCTATCTGATTTTTGAAGGGATCGAGCCTGCACTGATAAACAAGGATGACAAGTTAGGCAAGGGCCTCGAGCGAACTTTTGGGCAACTTCAGGGACAGATCAAGAGCGATGCCTCCCTCAAAGAAGTCAATGGCCTCATCGCTGAACTCAATAAAGGATTAAAAAAAGCCCTGCCCCTGCTTGAAGAAAAAATGGGATTTCAGGGGCAATTCTGGAATTCACTCGCCATCATTGTCCGCGAGGGCTTTGAAGCCATTCTTATCCTTGCGGCTCTCATCACCTTTCTAGTCAAATCCAAAAATGAGGACAAGGTCCGGCATATATGGGTTGGAGTGGGTCTGGCTGTTGTCGCCAGCCTCCTGACGGCGTGGATTTTGGAAACTGTTTTTGAAATGGGTGCCGCCAGCCGCGAACAAATGGAGGGCTGGATCATGCTGGTCGCTGTTGCCATGTTGTTCTGGGTCAGTTACTGGCTGGTATCGAAAGTCGAAGCCGCAAAATGGCAGGCTTATATTTCAGGAAAAATGAAGGAAGCGATCGGGACGGGGAGCACCTTCACCCTGGGCATGGTGGCTTTCATTTCCGTCTACCGCGAAGGCTTTGAAACCGTCTTGTTCTACAAAGCCCTGTTCATTCAGGCGGGGGAGTCTGCCACCGGCATCCTGCCCGGCTTTGTGCTCGGGTGTCTGATTTTATGCGTGGTCTATTTTATGATTTACAAACTCGGCGTGCGTATCCCGATCAAATGGTTCTTTGTTGGCACCAGTGTGTTTCTTGCTTTCATGGCTTTTCTGTTCATGGGCAAAGGCTTGCATGAATTGCAAATGGGCAACGCGCTATCGATCACTCCCGCCACCTGGGCACCTGAAATAGGATGGCTCGGGATGTACCCAACGATGGAAACTTTCATCGGACAGATTATTTTAATGGTCGCCTATGTCTTTGCTATCGGCATCACACTCGGATCGCAATTGACTGGCAAAGCCAAACCTCAAACCTCCTGAACTTAAAAACAAAAGGTCGCAACTTCGCCCTGCGTGTTTTTGTCTCTCGGGAATGCTGTTCGGGAAAATCAGTAAAGGCTAGTGGAAGGCTAGTGAAGGTGAGACGAGCGGCTTTTTGAATTAGCACCCAAATTTCCAAGATCCCGGTCAAAATTCATTTTCTTGAACTCCTCCCAGTTGTCGCGGAATAAATTAAAACCAATGTGATCGAGTGCCTGCATCACTTCAAGTTCGGTCATTTCTACTTCACCCGCCTCGGCACGCGCATTCTGGACAGCGGCATCCAGGTTTTCACAGAGGCGGAGGAAGCGTTCTTCGTCTTCCCAGAAAACGAGGTCTTTCATAAAGTCAAAAGCCATGACAACAATATCTCCCAGGGTCTTGCGAGTGAGTAGAACCCGAATTGGGTTACGAAGACATTTTAGTGAAAAATTCGCGGACTGCAAATAAAATTTCTACCAGGTCCCTTTGAATCGATTCCGTATCGCCTGATTGCAAGCGTTCGATTGAGAATACCGACCCACCTATCGCTACCGCTTGTGCACCCGATTTCAAGTAATCATAGGCATTTCCCGCCCGAACTCCTCCCACAGCCATCAACTTGATATCAGCAAACGGACCCTTCATTTCCTTAAAAAACCCTGGGCCCAGTTGAGACGCAGGAAACACCTTGACCAGGGTCGCCCCGGCATTCCACGCCCGTTCAATTTCCGTCGGAGTAAACGCTCCCGGAAAATAAGCGATGCCCTCACGCCTGCATAACCCGGCGACATCTTCATTCAAGGTGGGACTGACCAGAAAAGTCGCTCCTGATTCAAGAGCTCGCTGAGCTGATTCCACCGAAAGAACCGTCCCCGCGCCCAAAGTAAAACGTCCCGCAAACAAGCGGGACGTTTTTTCAATGATGGAATAAGCATCCGGGGTGTTGAGGGTCACTTCAATATGACGAAGCCCGGCATCGTACGCGGCATCAAGTACAGGCTCCACTTGATCCAGTGAAATTCCGCGCAATATGCCCATGACGGGGCAGGATAAAAAAGACTCAAGATCAAAATCCGGCCCGGACATTTTCAACTATACGTTGGCTTCGTTGAGCAGTTTTTCATAGAACGAGCGGAAGTCATCGCGTTGCTCAGTTTTCAGGTGCGCCATTCCCGCACGTGGGTGCAGGTCCAGAATGCCTGTGACAGCATAAGGAATGGTATAACCCCACTCAATTTCCTTTTGCATTTTGAGGAAGTCAGAACCAATCAACTCAAGAATCGGACGCAGATCAAACTTTGGATTTTTCAGGAAGCCGAGCAAAAGTTCCATCGGGCAGTTGCCTGCCGCACGACCGATTCCAAAAATGGTCGCATCCAGATAGTTAATATTCTGAATGATAGCTTCAATCGTATTACCAAAAGCCAACTGCTGATTGTTGTGCGCATGAATGCCGATTTCCTTCGACGGCATCAGGGAGATGTATTTTTTGGCCATGTAGGCAATCTGTTCAGAATACAAGGCACCAAAACTGTCCACCAGGTACACAACGTCAGCGGCACTTTCCTTCTCCAACTGAATCAACGCCTCATCCAGTTCACGCTCACGCGCGTGCGAAACAGCCATCACATTGATCGTCGTTTCATAACCCTTGGCGTGGATTTGATTGACAAGATCAATCGCTTTGTCAATATCCTTGACGTAAGATGCAATGCGCATCATGTCGATCACACTGTCACTTTTGGGAGGAATCGCCTCTGGATCCACCCGGCCAATATCCACCATCACCGACAGCTTGGCTCCATTGTCTACACCGTCAACGGCTTTTGCCAGGTCATCTTCCCGGCAAAATTTCATGGCACCAAATTTGGCTCGGTCAAACTGGGATTCGTCTGCCATATAACCCAGTTCGACGTAGTCAATCCCCGCTTCACTGGCGGCTTTATATACGTTTCTCACCAGTTCAGGGGCGAACTGATGATCGTTCATTAATCCTCCATCACGGATTGTGCAATCCAAAACCTTGATCTCAGGGCGGTACATGTTTTAAAGTCTCCATTATTCGCCCAAATTGGGTGGCGAACTCGTAAAATGTCTTTATTATGATTTATGAGATTATAGAAAGTGATTGAGTTTCAGTCAATTAGATAATGAACCGGCCCTTTAAAAGGCGGAACTCTCACAGCAGGCTTACTTGTAATCACCTTAAATTTGATATAATTCAGATAAATTACAACTAATTTTGATGAAATGGGGGACAGGATGAATTTCTGGCTCATCAAGCAGGAACCCAGCAAATACAGTTGGGGAGAGTTTCTAAAGGATAAATCCACCTATTGGGAGGGGGTCCGCAATTATCAGGCCCGCAATAATCTGGCGGCTATGAAAAAGGGCGACCTGGCATTTTTCTATCACAGCGTTGTCGGCAAGGAAATCAAGGGCGTTGCAAAAATCACACGGGAAGCTTACCCCGATCCCACCACCGATGACGAACGCTGGGTGGTGGTCGACCTCAAACCGGTCAAGACCCTGAAAATTCCGGTAACCCTGGAAGATATCAAAGGCCATAATAAACTGGGGGACATCGCCCTCATCAAGCAGTCGCGGCTATCGGTCATGCCCATCAAGTCAGCCGAATTCAAAATCATCCTTAAAATGGGCGGTATCACCATCACTGGTGTTTGAATCACAGCTAACCTGACAACAAGAGCAAACAAAGAACTTTAGAGACATAGCCATAGTCCATTGAATTTCAAAGCATTTATTTTAAAATAATCATTTAAAATGTTAACAACACGCATGGAAAACTCCTCCTCTGAATCCGACCCCAAGCAAGCGGTACCGTGCCCCGACACAGCGCAGAAGGCGCGCAATATCCAGCGGATGTTCAACGCGATAGCCCCTCGCTATGACCTTCTGAATCGGTTGTTGAGCGGCGGCATGGACAAGTGCTGGCGCAGGAAGATGGTCCAAAAACTTGCTCCCAAGGCGGGAGAATCGATTCTGGACCTGGCTTGCGGAACAGCAGATGTTGCCATCGATATCCTGCAACAATCCAGAGGCTCGCTGAACAAATTAGTGGGTGTCGATTTCAGCCCTGCCATGTTGACTCTTGCCCAGGCCAAGCTTTTCACGTCAGCCTCGACGATGGACAATGTGTTCCTTACGGCGGGGTCAGCAGAGTCCTTGCCTCTGGCTGACGCTCAATTTGACGGCCTTACCGTTGCATTTGGAGTGCGTAATTTTGCTGATCTCGACCGTGGACTTGCTGAAATGGCGCGGGTCCTGAAACCGGGTGGTCGGGCCGTCATCCTCGAATTTTCTTTGCCACGATCCCGTATTCTTTGCTGGGGCTATAAGTTATACTTTAAACGAGTCCTCCCATTTCTCGGCGGACTGATTTCGGGACAACCGGATGCTTACCGATATTTACCCGATTCTGTCGAAACATTTCCGGTGCGTCAAGCTCTTGAACAAAGATTGCTCACCGCCGGATTTGACCGCGTGGAGTACCGGGACATGAGCCTCGGCATTGTCACTCTGTACCGTGCATTCAAAGCGGAATGAAGCACTTCCCTTAACTCTAGTATTGCCATGAAAAAATTCGTTCTGGTGGCTCTGTTTTTTCTGATTTTCTCATCGGTCCTTTTAAATTATCAGGGCTATGAAATCAAGATTCCAGAACTCACCCCGGCTTCAACTGGAGTACTGAAAACAGCCCTCCCGAATAATTACGATGATTTGCTTTCCCTGCAGAAGGCTTTCATCAGAAACGCACGCGACCTCAAACCCTCCGTCATCAGCATCAACAACCTGAAGGAGCTGAAGCGCAGTCCGCACCCCAAACTCAAACAGGAGAAAAATTTCCTGAGCTGGTTCCAAGGATTCCTCGATAAAACCTTCCGCAAACATTACCAGATGGAGAGTCTCGGCTCCGGCATCCTCCTGACAAACAACGGTTACATCCTGACCAATTATCATGTGGTGGAAGAGACCGACAAGATTCTGGTCAAGCTGTCGGATGGAGAAGAATACAATGCCAAGATTATCGGGATGGATTCCAAGACCGACCTCGCCGTGCTCAAGATTTTCTCGCTGATGAGTTTTGAACCCGCACCGATGGGCCGCTCGGACGAATTAAAAGTCGGCGAATGGGTCATGGCGATTGGCAATCCTTACGGCCTCGAAGGCACAGTGACCGTTGGCGTGATCAGCGGCATTCATCGCAGTGACCTTGGCATCACCACCTTCGAAAACTTCATTCAGACCGATGCCTCGATCAATCCCGGCAACAGCGGCGGTCCGTTAATCAATCTGGATGGTCAGGTGGTCGGCATCAATACCGCCGTTGCCCAAATCGGAGCCGGAGTCGGCTTTGCCATCCCCATTCAGATGGCGGTGGACATTGCCGAGCAGTTAATTGAAAGCGGAGAAGTAGCGCGCGGCTGGCTTGGGGTCGGCATTCAGGAACTGACACCGGAACTTGCAGAGTCGTTTCAGGTCGGAGCCGATAAAAGCGGCGTGGTGGTCAACAGCGTCGAGACCGGCGCCCCGGCAGAACAGGGCGGCATCCAGCGCGGCGATATCATCATTGCTTATGCCGGGGAACGAGTCGCAAATTTGAAAACTTTGCAAAAGATGGTGGCGGAATCAGATATTGGTGAAGAAATCCCGGTGCAAATTCTGCGCGACGGGCAAAGACATCAGAAGAATATTACGATTGGTAAGTTGGTTTCGTGACTGAACTCCATCTGGAGATATTGCCACCATCACAGCGCCGGTTGTGGGATGAACTGACGGATGTGCCAAAGGAATTTACGCTTTATGGCGGAACAGCCATCGCACTTCACCTGGGTCATCGAGACTCCGTAGATTTTGATTTTTTTGGCACCAGGAAATTTCAGCCTCAACAACTTTTTGAGAAAATCTCCTTTCTTAATGGAGCAGACATCACGCAACAAGCGCCAAGTACCCTCAGTTGTCTTGTAGAACGGGATGGTACTGTTCAGGTGTCCTTCTTTGGCGTTCCGGCGATCAAGCCGATCAAAGAACCCTCTATTGCCCGTGACAACGGTTTGAAAATTGCTTCACTGATTGACCTTGCAGGGATGAAAGCGTTTGTTGTTCAACAGCGGGCAGAAGCCAAGGATTATATTGATCTCGATGCAATGATTGAGCGTAAATTTATTGACCTCCCGACCGCCCTGTCTGCGGCAAAGAAAATTTACCCCCAGGTTTTTAACCCTGAATTGACCTTGAAAGCCCTTTCATATTTTCAGGATGGTGATCTTCACACAATTTCAGAAAAGATAAAATCGCGCCTGGCAATAGCAGTACAATCTGTTGACCTTGACCGTTTACCTCAACTGGGTGGCACGAAATAATTTGCAAATACATGCGTGGAGTGTTGGTCGATGAAATCTTTATCACTCACAGATGAATTGAAAAAAGTTTCCAAACGGGTGATCTGGTTTGAAAAACCGGAGAAGGCACTGTCCGATGCTATTAGGTTTGTGGCGTATGCCATGACCCACGGTACGCATGAAGACATGAAAGTGGTCCGAAGATATTTATCGGATGATGATTTAAAGGAAGCTCTTGCCAATGCACCGGCGGGGATATTCGATGGTCGCTCCTGGGCCTACTGGAATTTAAAAATGGGCACGTACCCGACACCACCCATGCCTGTACGCCAGTTTGATTGAAGTTTAAGAAGGGGGTCAGACGTAGCGATATAATTATTGGTACTCAGGAAAGAAACTAGGCAACCTCAGAACCTGCAACAGAGTGCAACTAATCGGCTTCAGTCATTTCCATAGTTTCTTATACAGACAGGTATTTAATCTCCCAGCTTTTATCTAAAGACATTCCCTTTTCCCTCATATCAAGAGTAGGTTTCTTAAAGCCAGGTGGATTCAAGTTTGAAGTGCAACGGTTAGTGGTGGTTTCTTTTTGCAGAATAGTTCATGTGGTGTCTTATACCCAAGCGTTTTTCTTGGTCTGTGATTGAGTCGGTCCATGATGATTTTCAGTTGTTTGTCAGTGAC
>JAJDBF010000028.1 GCA_029261535.1 Nitrospinaceae bacterium
GTCCCTGGGTTGATTGCAACCTATTATGATATTGATCTGGATGGCCAGCTCGATTATGCGGTCACTCGGAAGATCATAAAAAAGGTTCCGAGTGCGAAGGTGACGATCGAGGAAGCCATCGTCATTGCCAAGGTAGACCAGCTGGCGATCTATGTGTCGCACCCGACCATTTATTTTACTAAAAAATATCCCTTGTTTTATTGCCGGGGACTCGACTTTAGAAAAAACTGCCAGAACATCTGGGTAGATGTTGGCGAGGACGGATTGAATGGAAATGAAACGCTTTATACCCTCTCCATACCAAATTATCCGGTACGTTAAACGCACCTCCTGCCTCCTGCTGGGTTTGCTCCTTTTGGCAGGAATAGCTGACGCTCATTCCGATGCTCCCGCACCTGCAAAGGATAGCGGTCAACATCAAGGCCACCATCAAGGCCATAATGACAGCGGCATGATCATGCGTGATGGCAAGGAGTTCCGGCGTAGTGCCGGCGAGACCGTCTACAAGCACATGTGTGTTTTCTGCCACGGTGCCGATGGCAACGGCGGCGGTCGGGCGACCAGTTATCTTTTTCCTTGGCCACGCGATTTCCGCAAGGGCATCTATAAACACCGCAGTACGCCCAGTGGCTCTCTGCCGATGGATGAAGATATCTATCACACCATCATGAGCGGTGTTCCTGGAACCGCTATGCCAGCGTGGAAGAGTGCCCTGTCCGAGGAAGAAGCCTGGTCGGTGGTCGACTACCTGAAAAAATTCTCGCCGCGTTTCAAAAACGAAAACCCGAAAGAGCCGGTCAAGGTTGACCGGGTGCCACGCTCCACAAGCGATAGCACCGCCAAGGGCCAGAAACTTTATACTGAACTGCGTTGCCAGCGTTGTCACGGCCCGGACCTCAAGGGAGACGGACCGATGGCGGGAGATTTGTTCGATATCTGGGATCATCGGTCTTTTGTCTACGATCTGACCAATCCCAATACGTTTAAATGGGGGTTCAGTAAAAAAAATATTTTCATGACGCTCAGCACCGGGGTGGATGGAACACCGATGAAATCGTATGGTCACCTGACGCAAGCAGAACGCTGGGACCTGTCAGCATTTATAGAATCGAAAATCAAAAAAGAAACCTACCAGAAAGCGGAATACGAGATCGACCTGAAGGTAACCAAAACCAGTGGTAAACTCGACGACGATCCAGACAACGAAATCTGGCAGAATGTGACGACCCATGATGTTAAACTGGTGCCGCTCAATGCCAGGCGGGACCCGATCAACCGCGTCCAGTTGCAGGCCCTGATAAACGATGAGGACATCGCGTTTCGAGTCACCTGGGATGACCCGGTGCCGAATCACACATCGAGCCGGCATCAGGATTTTAAAGATGCCATTGCATTGGAATTTGCTCTGGGTTCGGTTACCCTGCATACCCACGGTCATAATGAACCGTTTTTCGGGATGGGCAATCGTGGCAAGCCGGTCAACATCTGGCAGTGGCGGGCCGACTGGCAAAGGGAGATTGAAACCAAAAAAGCTCTGGAATACGCGGTGGATGAGGCGATGGACATGGATGTCATGGTGTTTGGCGGCGAGGTCAATCCGGTAGACTCGTTGACTCCTTTCCGAGAGAATCCCATTGAAGAATTGAACGCCGAGGGCTTCGGCACCCTGACCCCCCAACCGCAGACCAAGCAGAATATCACCGGCAAAGGCTTGTATAAAGACGGAAAATGGACCGTCGTCTTTCGCCGTCCACTGGAGTCTCTCAATAAATGGGACGTGAAATTCACCAGGGGTCATCCGATTTTAATGGGCTTTGCCGTCTGGGATGGAAAGTTGCAGGATAGAAACGGTCGAAAAACCATATCGATGTGGCAGAGACTCAATTTGCCATAAACCCTGTTCAGGGTTATGATATGGGGCATTGAGCCACGATGAGAGAACAAGTATCTTACCGGGTCATGGAATGTTTCCATGATCCCGTTTTTGATTGGGAGGTAGGTTAATGTCCGACGAAGAAAAAGAGCGGGCCGGGGAAACGGAAGAGGCACTGGAAGTTGCCGATGACGCTCCGGTCGAAGAAGAAATCGAAGAAGACGCTCTTACTGAAGAAGAGATGGATGAGGTCGAAGAGGTTGAGGAAGAGGTTGCCGTGGAAACGGGAGCCATGCTTGTCCTGGGCCAGAGCGATTTTGAAACGCGGGATGCTAATCGCGGGGCCGATGACCCCAGTGACAACACATTGATGGAGCCGCAGTTCGTGCACTGCTTCGGCGAGATGGTGTTCATCTCCGACCGTGGCAACCATCGCGTGTTGGCGTGGAACACCATGCCGGAAGAAAATGGCGAACCGGCAAGCCTGGTTCTGGGTCAGGAAGATTTCGCAGATTCCATGGAAAACCGTGGCATCACCACCACTCTGGATGAGATGACTTCCGGATTGGGTGATGAAGATCTCGAAGGATTCACCATCAGTAAACCGGAAGAAGATACCTTGTCGGCACCCGCCGGAATGTGGGTTCTGCAGGGCAAACTGTATGTTGCCGATAGCGGCAATCACCGTGTTCTCCGCTGGAATGGTGTGCCTGTCGATGATGGCGAAGCACCCAATCTTGTGATGGGGCAGGACAATCTGGATTGTGGTGAGGCCAACCGTCGCGGACTGGTCGGGTCCGGCTCCCTGTTCTTTCCTTTCGGGATGTGTTCCGGTGACGACAATCGAGTTTTCGTGACAGATAAAGACAACCATCGCGTTTTGATTTGGGGCAAGCCTCCATTCAATAACGGCTGGAATGCGGATGTGTGTCTGGGGCAGGTCAGTTTTGACGAGCGCGAGCCCAACCGTGGTGACTTCGATCAGGTGACACCGGAGTCGCTCAGTTTTCCGACCAGCGTTTTCTTTCATGAAGAAACCGGAAAAGTGTTCGTGGTGGATCAAGGCAACAACCGCGTCCTGATCTGGAATAAAGTGCCTTCGGAAAATGGAGTGCCGGCAGACCTCGTGCTGGGTCAGCGTGATTTTTATTCGCGTGATGTGAACATGGGGCTGGGCAGAAGTCGCGCCAACGAAGGCAGTTTGTTTTTCCCGACCGATGTCGTGTTTGGTCGTAAAGGATTGTTTGTTTCAGATACAGGCAACAACCGTGTTTTGGTCTGGAACGAACTGCCCACAGAAAATGGACAAGCGGCTGATCTCGTTCTCGGGCAAAAATCTTTTTACGAATGCAAATTCAACCGCTGGAATGAAGCCAGCGCGTCGACTCTGAATGATCCGTACGGAATGTTCCTGCAAGAGGACCCGGAAGATGAAGAGGATCCGGGTCGCATCTGGATTTGTGATCGCGGCAATTCCAGAGTGGTCGTGTGGGAAACGTTGCCGAATCCTCCCGGTCAGGATGACGACGATGAGGATCTCGATGATCTGCCACCTGAGGTGGAAGACAACGAACTGCTCATGGGTTACGACGAGGATTTTGAAGACGACGATGACGACTTCGATGATGATGACGAAGACGACAAAGAACTGTCTTCTGCCTGATCCACTAGCGTGGAGGCTGACGGGCTGACCTCAGTAGCTCTGGCAACATCTATTGAGCGCATCGCAGAATGTTTACAGTTGGCTGACCGCAAGGTCCGGTGGGGCGATGTACAGTTCGTACGCGATACCACTGGGATTTGAAAACGCTTTCCTCTCGCACCCACTAGCGGTCCTCCGCGGACGGCGGGCGGGTTGACCCATAGGATTGAGTGGGAAAATTTTCCCGGTAGGGGCTAAGGCCCTTGCCGGGTTTTTTTGTGCTGGCGCACGGCCAACTGTAAACATTCTGCGATGCCCTCTTATATTGTTGCTAGCACGAAACGGGTCAGCCATCCAGCCCCACCGCCAGGTGGCCGCTAGGTGGTGAGATTGATATGAGCGAAGGCGACCGGTGGTGGCGGGGTGTTGAAGGCATCCTGGATATCATTCTGGCGGTAGCCAATTTTTTTGAGGAACGAAAGCGCGCCTTCAGCTTCCGCAAGCGTGATGTAGGCGACGGTGTCCGGCACGCCGGTACCGCTCAGTTGCTTGACCATCTCAGCCAATCGCTTGCGCTGTTTTTTAGGCGTGCCTTGTACCGGCGGGTACTCCAGTTTCAGGCGATAGGGGCTTTTATAATTCTGGTTGAGGGCAGACAACGTCTGGATCATTAGCAGGTCCACGTCCCATGGCTCTAGCCGCCTGATGTTGGGGTGCGCCTGCACCAGATCGACCGCACTCAAGACCGGCTCTCCCATTTGACTGCTGACAAAGGCCTGTTGTGGCTCGAGGGTGGTGTGGCTGAAGCCCAGCCCTTCCCCCACGGTTTTTAACAGGGGGAAGTTGACCATGTTGGTGTATTGACCGCCGTATAATTTGAAGTAGGGACGGCCCACCCGGTTCAATTCTTCGAACCCCAGCATGCCGTAGTCGAATCCGGTGTAGCCCAAAGATGATTCAGCCAATAAATCGTTGGCGCGTTTCAGTGTCTGGAACGCTCCCGTATTGACCGGCACCGGAATTCTATCGTCGATATTTTCAAAGTGCGTTTTGATTTCATCCGCGTGGGGCAGGTTCGCAATGTCTGTTTTTCGGAGGGTCCTTTTCCAGTGGATTTTGTCGAGAAACGCTGGCAGGCTTTTCAACTGCTCCAGATTTTTATCTTTAAAAACCTCGGCGAATTCATCGAAGGGTAGGGGGCTGTGCGTTGGGTCCAGGTATGGTTGCAAAAATTCTTCAAGAAACTGACCGTCGAGTTTGACCAGGACTTTGGTGGCGAGGTCATCCCAGATTTCATTTGAGATGATCTGATGTACCGGGGAATCGGGGGTTACATCGTCGGCTTCGGCATCCATGTGGATGAAGTCGGTTTGCCCAAGATGATCTTCAAGTCTTGGTTGCAGACGGGCTCCCTTTAAAATTTCTTCTGAAAAATCACACAGGCTGTAGCGCAGGCGAGGGTACACCCGGCCTTCGCTATCACGGATTTTCAGGCAAGAGAGGAAGGACCCGGCGAGGTTGCCGTTGCCCACTCCCCATTCCATGATATGGAGCGGGCCGTTGATTGGACTCTGCGTGACGGAGTCGAAAAATTGTTCAGCCAGGGCGTGGGCGAGACGGTGATCGCGGCTGACGAAGGTCTGGAAATGGTCGTGAATTCCAGGCCCCTGAATGCCATAGAAAATAGCATTGACGTGGGTTTGCCAGAAATCAGCCGGTTGGAAATCGCCTAAGGGGCGCAGGTTGGGCGGCGGCGGTCGCATGCGGTTTCCCGGTCACCAAGGACCGCGCGGATTATTGATCGGAACCGGCAGATTTACCGGTGTTGGAAACCCCTCCCGGAATACCGGAGACTTCGGCTTTGTCTTCGCCAGCCGGTTGTTCCCGGATCAGTCCCTCGTATTTGGCATGGGCTTTCATGGAATCGTCGTGCCGACCAATATCCTTGTAACATTTGTAGAGGTTGAGCCAAGCCATGGCATCGCCGGGATTGAGCTCGGTCCCGATCTTGAATTCCTTGATGGCTTTTTCAACGCGTCCAACAGAAGCATAAAGACTGCCCAGGTTGACATGCGGCACCGCGTATTCCGGGTCCAGTTCCATAGCCTTGTTGAAAGCTGCAACAGCGTCATCCACCATGTTGCTGGCAGAGTAACAACTGCCAAGATTACACCAGGCTTGTGTGTCTTTTTCATTGAGGTCGACTACATAGCGCGCGGCCGTGAGGGCTTCGTCAAAACGACCGTCGTTGAAATAGGCCGTGCTGAGCGCGGACCTCAGTTCGAGGTTTTCCGGATCGAACATCAACACTTTTTTGAGGACGGAAATTTCTTCCGTGTACATTTTGCTGACATCATAAGCCGCCGCCAGATTGGCGTAAGCTAAATTATCACTCGGGTCGATCTCCAGAACCTTTTGAAATTCGCGCGCGGCGTTTTCAAAATAATCCTTGAGCATGAACACGCCTCCCAGGTTGAAATGGATTTCCGCATCGTCCGGGGAAAGCTCTGCCGCTCTCGACAAGGCGCGGATGGCTTCATCTTCGTGATTCGACAGGGCGTAGGCGGTACCGAGGACCTTGTGAGCCCGCCCGTGGTGATCGTCCTTTTGCACAACCACGTTGAGAATCTTGACGGCTTCCTCGTAGTTGCCGCCATCAATATAAAGCGTACTCAACTCAACCTGCAGATCGAGGTTGTCCGGGTCATTGCGCATTTCCTTTTTGACCTGCCGTGTCTTTTTCATGATGGCAGTTTCAAGCTTTATTTGCTCCGGGTCACGCACTCCCAGATCTTCAAAAATCTCCGGGTGAATTTTCATGGTGACCCAGTTCGACTTTTTCTTGCTGTCCTGATCGTCCCGGAAACCCTCAACGTCAAAATCCTCGTTTACATCAATTTCAGCCATGAGATCGAATCCTGTTCCTTTTTGGCGGGATTGCCTGCACAACCCCGAATTTCAATAGAGTAGAATCGTATGATTCTATGTTATCCCGGCACAAGGTGTCAAACCATTAGGCAGATCTCCCCAAATCAGGCAACTCCTGCTCCGTCAACGCGTACACTTTTTTAACTAAAGAGAGAGTTATTGAGGAGGAAAAGCCGGATAGGCTTATGGCGCTGAAAGGGTCGCTTGCATCCAGAAACGTGTATTAGCAAGAGGCCCTACCGGGATCAAAACCGGGAGTTTAAAATTGTTTAGTAAATCTCCTGCCCCCCTTATGATAAACTGACGAGGTTTTGCTGTGATTATTTAATAAATATTTGATTTGTTTGGAGAATGGATATCTGAAGGTTCTATAAATTAAGAGGCCCTTTACAATCCCGATATTCTCTTACCCGAAAGGATAAAAATGAAATCGTTTAGTTCTTGGAAGTTTCTGACTGTTGTCACTGCTTTTCTTGGAGTTTTCATTTTTGGTCAGTTGTTTTTTGAGACCCAGCCGCCGCAAGTCCGAGCGCAAGGGATTGATGATGTCTTGGAGCAATTTAAAGGGGACTTCAATTTTACTGGCAAGGACGATGTGAAACGGAAGAACGCGCAGAATGCCAACGAACAGAACCGGGAAGATATTCAGCTCAAGTTTGAAGAAGCAAGGGAAGAGGCAGGGGGGGAACCGCGCAACAATACGGGCAACCCGGCGACAGCATTAATCGTTGTTCAAGTCAGGTTCACGTCATTAGCACCCCCTGACGACCTGGATATTTCTCTTGGCGGAGTCGATGGTTTTTCCGGGGTTTTTGGGGATTCTGTTCCTAAAACGCTGTCATTTATTGGTGTCACAAAAGGTAGCCATGACCTGGAGGTTAAATGCAGAGCAGGTAGCGGACCAAATTGCCAAGTGACGATCGACCAACTCGTCAATGTAAGTTGTAATCCTCCCAGTACATTTACCATTAATCCTCCATTTCCCAATAAACTCAAGATTCCTTGTAACGTTGGCTGATGATTCTCTGGTGACTTGACAGACTTAAGGAGTAAAGGGATGAGAAAGGTTAAAATGCGGTCATTCGGTTCTTGGAAATTTTTGACTATTGTCACCGCTTTTCTTGGCGTGTTCTTTTTAGCGCAGGTGTTTTTTCAGACCCAGCCGCCTCAGGCTCAAGCGCAAGGCGGTGGTGACATCGATGATGTTGTCGATCAGTTTAGTGGGGACTTTGGTTTTACTGGCAAGGAAGATGTAAAACAGCAAAACGTGCAGAATGCCAACGAACAGAACCGGGAAGATATTCAGCTCAAAATTGAAGAAGAACGAAAAAAGGCACTGGAGGAAGCCAATGCCCCGGCACCCCTCGCGACTACGGCTAACGTCACGGTTAACTTCTCTGCCACCATAAATAATGCTGATGTTACGACCAGCCTCGGGCCAGTCAGCGGGTTCATGGGGATAATCTCGACCGTGACGCCAGTTAATCACATTTACATGGCTGTCCCAATTGGTGTAAATATCCTGACGATAAATTGTCTGGGTACTACCCCAGGCCCGAATTGTAATATCACTCTCAGTGGTATTGTTAACGCGACTTGCGTGCCGACTACGCTCACAATTGTTGCTTCTTTCTCCGGGACCAGCACCTGTACTGTCACCGCGCCGGTACCTATGATCTGAATCATTGCGCGATCTTCTTTGCCTAATAAGGAGATGCGTTTCTCCTGCGGGGAACTTTTATCTTCGCCCTTCCTTGATGAGAGCTTTGCATAACCCAAAAATCAAAACCAAAGGCGAGATTCTTCGCTTCGCTCAGAATGACAGTTCGTTGATTTAATGTGTCACCCTGAGCCGATAGCCTGTCCTGAGCTTGTCGAAGGAAAGGGGGGCATCGACTTTTCAGTCCCTCAAGAAGCACTTATGCAAAGTTCTCCTTCCCTACCCGGTTTGACTCCCGTTTGATCGTTTAAACTTCGATGGCTGGAACGAGCGATTCGTCTTGTGCCATGGCTTTCACCTTGTCGCGTCCGAATCGGTCGAGGTAGAGCAGGAAATGTTCCCGCGAGAGGAATTTCCAGATCTTGTGGGAGGGGAAATTGTCCTGGATCAAACTATCAAAACGCTGGTACACATCCTGCACTTCATCGCGCGGCATGCCCTTGTTAATTTCGTAGTCAAACATGATCGCCATGTCGCGCTCCGGGTCGTGCGCAATTTTGTCGATGGAAAATCGGGCCGGATCGTGAAAGATCGCCGAATCTTTTTCGAGAGTGAATGTCGACTGCCCGACCGAGTGAATACTGCCGGTGCCCAGTTCGCTGTGGCGCAGGGTGAACTCGATGGTGTCTTCCGCCTCATGCCGCTCTTCTGTTGGAAAACCAAAGAACAGGTAGAGGTGGTTCCAGATACCGGCGTTGGAACTGTTGGCCAGCACCATCTCTTCTGTTTTCTGATCACAACCTTTGTCGATCAAATCCAGTATCCGGTCGTTGGCGCTTTCCAGCCCGAAGAACAGCATGAGAAATCCTGCCTTGAAGACATCGTGAAACAGGTCCTCTGTTTCCACAGAACCCGCTTCAAACTTGAGCATGCCGAGGGCACGCATGTCGACACCCTGATTTAAAATAGCGCGGGACATACGTTTGAACGCGTTCGGCGAGATGGCCTCATCGGAAAATGTGAAATAGCGCGTGCCGTGGCGTTTGCCGAAATAGTCGAGGTCTTCTGCCACCCGCTCTTCGTTATCCTTGCGATAAAAAGATTCATAGATGTGGCTGTGAGTGCAGAAGGTGCACTTCCCCCAGTAGCAACCGCGGCTCGCCATGTAAGGCAGTACCGGGTAAGGCATGAAGTATTTGTTCAGCGGCAGTTGGTCGAAGTTGGGTCGCGCCAGATCATCGTAAGACAAGGACTCGGCTTTTGCGTTCTGAACAACGCGGTCTTCCTTTAAATGCACCAGGTTGGGCACGCTGTCGAGAGACGTGTTTTCCTTAAGCGCAGTCACCAGTCGTTCAAGCGGATGCTCGCCTTCGAACAGGATCAGACTGTGGAAGAACTGCTCGAACAAAACCTGTTTGTTGTGGAGGATGTCAATGTGGCGGGTGAAGACACTGCCGCCGACGACGACATGCAAATTGGGGTGACGCTCACGCATCATGCGCGCCAGAGTCAACCCGGCGATGACCTGCCCGACATGGATGATGGAAATACCGAGCACACCGTATTGCCCCCAATCGGCGCGGTCCATGAAGCGTTCTTCAAACAGCGATAAATAAGGGTTGGTGACGCGGTTAGCAGTGGCAGACAGGATGCCGTCAAGATGTTCTTCCGGGTTGCCCTGCATGAAAAACGATTCCAGGTCGATCCGGCTGGGCGAGTGCGCATAAGAGATCAGCTTCATCGCAATCTTGAGCGTGGTGTAGGCCTGCTTGTACACCGGAAACTGGAAAAACATGTCCTCGTCCCGCAGGGCAGACTTGGCATCTTCCACACCATTCAAAACTGAATCCAGAAACCCGCGGTCGCCCAGAATTTGTCGGTAAACTATTTTGACCTCGTTTTCCTCCGGCGTGTAGGCCGGGGCAGAGAGGCGTTGTCGTATTTTATCGACGCACTGGCTCAGATAATCTTTGGTGAGGAAGGTGTCGTAGGTTTCCAGGTTGAAATCGAACTGATCCACCTCGTGACCCATTTTTTCCAGATAGCCCTTGAGCGTTGGCAGTGCCAGGTAGGGCTGGCTGGGAAACCATTGCGGTGGAAACACCAGGGCTGTTTTCATTGGGACTTTCTATCAGTTAATTCTTGCAGTGAATTCTTGTAGTGGATGCTTGATTGCTCTTTATCTTATGTGAGTCAGGCAAAGCCTGTCAATGTGAGGCTGGGAAAATGGAGGTTCTTTTTCGGATTTCACCAGATTGGGGTGAGATGAGGGTTTTCTGGAGGTTGCGTTGACTGGAGAAGTTTCGGGAAAGTCTTGGCTTCGGCTAATGTGTTTAAAAACTGTAAATGGCAGGAGTTGACTCTTGTCGAAGCGGAGTAAAAAATTACTGGATCATTTTTTCCAATAGCTCTGTGGCCTGAGTTGAAGGTACTGGACGAGAGAACAGGAATCCCTGGTAGGTATGGCATCCCATCTCATTGAGCATCTCCATTTGAGCCGGAGTTTCAACACCCTCGGCGATGGTCGTGATGTTGAGAGCTTTGGCCATGGCAATGATGGCGCAGACAATCGCCTGATTGGCATGACCTTTAATATCTCCACAAAATGCACGATCAATTTTGATGACCTCGGCATTGATGTTTTTTATGTAACTTAATGAGGAAAACCCCGTCCCAAAATCATCAATAGAAATGGTGAGACCCAAACGCCTGAATTCCTCAATGACAGAGAAGGCGGAATCAGGGTTTTCCAGAAACGCGCTTTCAGTCAGTTCAATTTCAAGGTGGTGCCCGGTTACCCCTTCTTCTTGCATGGTTTGGGCAAACTCCTGCACCAGGTTTGGCATGGTGAGTTGGACGGCTGAGACATTGACCGCAAGGCGGAACCCCTTCAATCCTTTATCGGTCCATATTTTTTTCTGGCGGCAAGCCTCTCTCCAGACCCATTTCCCGAGATCCAAAATCAACCGGGTTTCTTCGGCGATGGGGATAAACTGGCCCGGTGAGATATGGCCCAGTTTCGGGTGATTCCAGCGAATCAACGCCTCCATGCCAGTAATCTTGCCCGAGGAGAAATTGATTTGTGGCTGGTAGTGGAGTTCAAACAGGTTCCGGTCAATCGCTTTCCTGATTTCCAGCGTAAGCTGATATTCGGTTCTTTCTTTGAGTCCTAATTGTGAATCGAAAAAAGAATAATGGTTGCCGCCACTGCGTTTGGCGTGATACATGGCGGTCTCGGCATTTTTTACCAGGGAAGGTGCATTCGTTCCATCGTTGGGATACAGGGTGATGCCGATAGAAGGCGTGATGTAGATATCTTTTTCCAGGTATACGAAAGGTTTTCTGAAGCACTGGATGATTTTACGTACCATTTTTGCCGCATCCGCGGCCTTGCTGATTTGAGGGAAGATAACAATGAACTCGTCTCCCCCAATACTTCCCAGCGTGTCGTCAGCGCGAATTTGTTTCCCGATTCTACGGCCAACATCTTCAAGTAATACGTCGCCGACAAGGTGGCCGAAAGTCTCGTTAATAATTTTGAAGTTATCCAGGTCAATCAGCATGAGGGCTAGAAATTCCTGGTGGCGGTTGGAATGGGCAAGAGCCTGATTCAAACGGTCGAACAGGAGTTCCCGGCTGGTCAGGGTCTCGGAGGAGTTCAAGGTGTTTTTCGGAGAGGCTAACGGCTTCCTCCGGTCTTCGTAGGGTGACTTTTGAAAAACCAGTGCGTACCCGGGATCCTTTTCGATAGTGACTTCTTCGGTCAACACCTTATAACTACGTTTTCTTGTATTGAAGGTGAAGGGATATGTGGCGGCATTAGGCGAGGTCATTTTTGGTGCTTTTCCCAGTTTTTTAACCGGCTCAAGTGAACCGAGATGATCATTGTGTTGGTCCATTATGGTGATAATTTTTTCCCCTTCGATATCTTTTGCCAGCATATGGAACATGGATTCTGCCGCTGGATTGATCCAAATGATGGCTCCGGATTTCCGGACCAGAACGACAGGGTCAGAAAGTTGGCTAAAGACACTTAGCCATGGGCTGTGTTTGGTGGTAGAAATAAAATCGAGCATTTTAACGGGCACCTTTAAAAATTACTTCTGGTAGCAAGTCCTCATGCAAAGCAATGGAGGTCAAGCTGTTGGAATAGATAATTTTGAACTATTGAGACCTTATCCTGAAACTCCTGCGAATAATTCGCCTGGTTTCAGGGAACCACCGTCTTGGCCTCAAACCCTGCAATTTGGTTCCTTCCCTGCGACTTGGCCTGATAAAGACTCTTGTCTGCCTGGGAGATATGGGCGTTGATATCTCCGATAGAAGGGTCAAAGGTACTGACACCACCGCTAAGAGTGATCTTCAAGGAGTGCCCATTGAACGGAATGACAACTTTTTCAACAGCGGTTCTGATTTTTTCAGCAAGTCTCAAGGCTCCTGAAAAATCCGTTTCAGGTTGAAGAATCAAAAACTCCTCTCCTCCCCAACGGCACACAGTGTCCATTTTCCGGGTTTCGTTGAGGAGAGTCTCGGCAATTCGAATGAGAACGGCATCTCCTGCATCGTGGCCATGTATGTCGTTAATTGATTTGAAGAAATCAAGGTCGGCCAGGAATATGGAAAAGGACCTTCCTGTCCGTGAATGTCTGTTTATTTCTTCCTCAATTTTAAGCAACATCCCTCGCCTGTTGGTAAGCTCGGTCAGGGGGTCGGTCATGGAAACCAATTCCAGGTCGTGTAGCATCGAGGAAATTCTTCGGTTCATTGTGCCAATGACAAGCAAAAGCCCGCCAAACGTGAGAAGGGAAATAAGAAAAAGAATCGCCAGCGCAAGCAACAGAACACGAAACAATTCTTCTCTGTAGAGGGTGACATCCTCATATATTTCAATAGCCCCGATGATGTCTCCGGTCCTGTTACGGATGGGCAGATAGGTTTCGATGACATCAATGTCGAGTTGTAACTCACCTTCCAGGTCTTCCAGGTCCGTTTTGGCTTTTAAAACGGAGACCAATTCACCTTGCCAAACTCGGGCGAGTCTCAGGCTTCCATGATGCACATCACCGATGACGGAAAAATCCGTGCTGAACAGAATTGTATTGTCCAGACTGTAAATTTTTATTTTGGCGATTTTGAAAGGAGTCAGGTAGGTTTTGACTGTGTCACGGATGGATTCCAGGGCATCTTGGCTAATTTGGAGAACATCCTTTCCGGATGCATCCAAGCCAACCAGAACATTGTATTCATTTTCCACTATAACTT
The DNA here is from genome assembly GCA_029261535.1 of Nitrospinaceae bacterium. Taxonomy (GTDB): domain Bacteria; phylum Nitrospinota; class Nitrospinia; order Nitrospinales; family Nitrospinaceae; genus Nitronauta. Next base: position 13,366 of record JAJDBF010000028.1, read on the forward strand.
TGGAAATACTTTGGGCGTGGCCCTTGGCGAACCGGAATAAATGGTTGTTAAAAATTTTATAAAAACCACCCCCGACGCTGACCAGAATCAGTAGTACAGAGCCTGCGGCAAAGAAGGAAGATATCTTCAGCATCTGCTGGTGCCTTACTTTCGAGAATAGACGATCAAGAAATGACATAACGAAAGAGAGCCTCTCCAGCTAAAAACAAGTCAGGCGTAAAAAGAGTGTATTTCGGGAAATTAATTAATGATAATGATTATCAATAATAAAACAAGGAGTGGCTAAAGTCAAGTTTTATGCCTATTTTCCTCTGGTTTTTGGGTATCTGGGTGAATTGGGTGGGAATTTAAATGTTTAAATGAATGAGGAGCCAAACAGGTAAGTCTTGTTTGCCCCTCCCCACCTATGAGGGTAATGGTGATGGTCATGTAGAAAATGAACGCCTGTTCTGTAGAGGATTGACTAAATTCGGGGGTTTTTCTACCCGCAATAAGCTTGACACCCTGAATCCTGGCGGGATATAATCCGCAATCCTGCCAAATCTGATAACGCCTTTTGTTTTATAGGGTTTATGCATTTGGCGCATCCGCATTTTTGAAGGAGAGAACACCTTGAGCGAAGAAGAGGCTAATCAGGATCCGGCGCAGGCCACCGGAGAGGAAGCTGAAGACAAGGACCAGAGTGCCCGTACCGAGGACCCTCTTTCGGATCTTTCGGAACTTGAAAAAATAAAGAAAGAGCTTCAGGAGGAAAAAGAAAAAGCCGCCCAGGAGCTTGAAGAAGGCGAAGAAGAGGAAGATCTGCGTGAAGTCGATTATCTGCAGAAACTCATCACCCTCTGCGTGCAGTTTGATCACCACGTTGGCATGTTTCTCATGCCGAGTTATATCGACTGCGGACTCAAATACAATCACAAACTGGCCGACAGCTATATGAAACATCTCGTCACCATTCAGGGGTTCCTGCGCTTACTGGAAAAAGTGGATGGCGTGACCCGTGAAGCAGTGACCAAGGATTGCATCATCCGCCTGCGCAATGTTTTGCAGGAGATTAGCAAGAACATGGTGAAGCCGCTGTACAAGGAAGTCGGGCTGATGAAGAAAAAACCAAAGATGGAAAACCTGGACAACTTCAAGACCAACTGGAACGAGCGGCTGAACGAAATGCAACAAGCCTGCGACTTCGAGTATCAAAAGCTGGATGTCAAGGCACTCACCGTCAATTAATAGAAAACCTTCGCAAGGTGGCAGGCCGACCAGGCATCGCACCTGTTCAGGAGCCGTTTTTCGCGTTCTTGAACTCAGTTCGCCAACGGGAGGTCAGGGGTTTACGGTTCTTGTCAGATAATAATTGCGGAAGTGCCCCAATGGCCTTCCGCTTTTTTTTTGCCCTTGATACAAGGGCGGAGTAATTTATGAGCGAAGATAATACTGAAAATAAAGAGGAGGAAGCCCCGGATTCGGCGGAGCTGACCTTAAGCGAAGGCACCGAAATTGTTCCGGAGGAACGCCCGGCGTGGATGGATGTTGATCATTCCAAGCTGTATGTGTGGGTGGCCGATGCTAACAATGATCGTATCCAGAAATTCGACGGTAACGGCAATTTCCTGATGGAGTTTGGTCGTTCGGCCGGAACCCGTGCGCCTTATGAGCCGGGCCAGTTTAAAGGTCCATTTTCGGTAGCCGTCGATATGGAAGGCAATATCTGGGTGGCGGATACGGGGTGTCACCGCGTACAAAAATTTGAGGAAGATGGCGAGTTCCTGCTTGAGTTTGGTACCGAAGGCTACGGGCAGGACAAGTTTTACTGGCCGGAAAATATCATCGCGGAACCGACCGGCACCATTCTGGTGGCCGACACAGCCAACCATTGCATCAAACGGTTTGATAACGATGGCGACTTTTTAATGGGCTTCGGCTTCGCTGGCGATTTTGACGGCTTCATGAAATTCCCTACCGGGCTTTCGCTGGACGAGGAAGGTAATATTTATGTCGCCGACCGGGACAACCAGCGCGTCCAGATTTTCAACGAAGAAGGCCAGTTCCTCTCCAAGTTTGGCGAGTACGGTACCGAAGAGTCACGCTTCAATTATCCCAGTGATGTCGCGGCCCGGCGGGATGGTACTCTGCTCGTGGTCGAGAAAAGTCAGAACCGGATTCAGCAGTTTGATCGCGACGGCAATTTTATTGCCGTTCACGGAGAATTTGGCAAGCGCGACGGGCAGTTCAATTGCCCTATGGGAATTGTGGAAGACCCTTACGGGTTTGTCTATGTGATTGATACCCTCAACCATCGGCTCCAGAAATTTGATCCTGATATGGGATTTTCCAAAAAATGGGGTACGGTGGGCGGCGAGCCCCGGCAGTTCCATAATCCGGTGGGCCTGGCCCTTTCCTGGGAACCCGACTGGGCACCGCAAGAAGAAGATTAAGCTGTCCAAGTTTGATACAATACACACACATCACGCCTTTCATTTTTTTACAGGGACCATGGTTGACTTGTTTTTCAAAATGAAAAAGTCGGCAGTGACCGCCGGGTTGACTGTTCTCCTTTTGAGTGGGGTGGGTCAGGCTTGGGCAGAGAGTTCTGCGGGATTTGACCCCGGCTTTGATAGTCAGATTCTTACCATGACTAAACCCAAGGCCGAGCTTGCGCCTTCCACCAACGCGCGCTATCAGGACAACAAGGACGGCAGTGTGCTGGACCTGGTAACCGATGTGGTCTGGGCTCAAGATGATTCGTATCAGCGGACCCGCGACTGGATTAACTGGAATGATGCGCAGACCTACATCAAAAAACTGAACGCAAAAAATTTCGGCGGTTCAACCCATTGGCGTTTACCCAACAAGGAAGAACTGGCGAGCCTGTTCGATGAAAGCTCATCCATTCCCTGGGATTATTACTGGACCACTAACATAGTGCATATGGACCCGATCTTTGGACACAGCCATTGTTGCTATTGGTCGAGAGAAGAGTACCGTGAGGAAATGGCCTGGGGGTTCAATTATATTCGGGGCCGCGCCTACATTAGCAGTAAGGGCGGTATCCAGAAATCTCTCACCGCGATCAGGCCAGTGCGCGACCTTACCTCGGAAGAAAAAATTAAATCAGATTCCCTGCGGGCGGAACTTGGAGACGCGGTGAGAGCTCCTGCCGAAAAAAATAATGAGTGACGAAGAACAGACAGAAGGTTTGGAAGATGATGCCTCTCTAGCGGAGGGGCAGGCGGACGCTCAGGCGGAAGACGACCTCAGTAAAAACTTCCAGGAAAAAGAAGACGATCCGCTGGAACGCGCCCAGAAAGAAGGCGGCGAAGAGGCCGAGTTTGATCTGGCGGCGCAGATCGCCGAGTTTGAGACCCAGATAGAGGAAGAGCCGGACAACCCGGTCCACCACTACAATCTGGGCGAAGCCATGGAAGAGATGGGGGACATCGACCGGGCTCTCGAAGAATACAATCTGGCTCTGACCCTCGACAATGAAAAAGATTTTCATTCCATCATTCATTTTGGAATAGGCAACCTCTACTACCATGATCTGTTGTCGGGCATACAAGCGGTTGTGGTTAAAAGTTCGGTAGGTCTGCACTCAGCGCACAAACCCGGAGCTCAGATCACCGAGGTCAATGACGACGATTACGATGTCCCGCTCGGTCATTTTGAAAAGGCTCTGGAGTTTCTGGATCATTTGAAAGCCGATGACGATCTGGTCGAATACATCGCCAAAGAAACACCGGGGCAGATGGCGAACCTGTTTTATAAATGGGCGTCTGACCTGATCGACAAGGCCCGGCAGATTGACCTCTATGGGGGCGAAAAAGAGGATGTCAATACGGCCCTGCGTTTTCTGAAAAAGGCGTTGGATATCGATCCGAATCACGCCCAGGCCGGGTTGATGGTCGGCTACGCAAAAAAAATGCTGGCCATTGGCTGGACGATTTATGACGAATACGGATTTGAAGCTAAAGAAATCCCAGGTGACGGCTAACCACCTTAGGAGTGGGGGCCTCCGCAGACGGCGGACGGGCTGACCACCTGGTGGTGGAGCTAGCGGACTGAAACTTTTTTGAGCGGTAGCATTTTTAAAGCGTATCACTAAATATTTTTAGTTTTCTGTTGGCCGACCGCAAGGTCCGGTGGGGCTGACGGGCCAACCCTTGGGATGAGCAGAAACAGTTTTTAAGTGTATCGCAATACTGCTTTGCTGTTCGCCGTGCGCGGAGGACGCGCAGGTTTTTTTGAAAAATAATAGGGGAAGAAAATAAATGGCGGATATTGACAGACTGATTCGTGATAACTTGAGCAAGGATGGGCAGATCCTCAATCTCAAGGCAAAGTTCATACGGGAAGTTGGAGCCAGGGAGCTGGCCAAAAGGGAAGAGTTGTCCAACTTGCGGGCACTTGATCTGTCGCAAAATGACATCGGGGATGAAGGGGTCAAGGCGATTGCCGAATCCACAATATTTTCAAACCTGCGTCAGTTGAACCTGAAATCCAACCAGATCACCGATCAGGGCGCGGAATACCTGGCCAATTCGGAAATTCTGGAGAACCTGAGATCACTGCAATTGGTGGTCAATAGCCTGTCAGAAGAGGGGGAAAAGGTACTCCGCAACTCCCCCAATCTGATGAGTTTGACATCGCTAAAATTTCGTGTCTGAAGTCAGCTAAAAAGGGCCGCGATCTCTGTAAAAACTCCTTTGTAAAACAAGGGGTTGTGGGGGGCGGTTGGCGGAGAATTAAAACCTTGACTTAATGCGGGGGTTTTGATATTTTCTCCAAAACCTTGAAAAGTGCTTGGGTGGGAGGTTGCACCGGCACTGTAAATCCCTTAAAATGGTTTTCTTTGAGGGATGAAGGTTGGAAAATTTGGGAATCAAAGTTCAGAAGGTTGGAACTTCTTCATATCGCTTGCTTTTAAAAACTTGAAAGGGGGAGCATAATGAAAAGAATTATCGGTCTGATGACTGCTCTGGCTTTCGTTGGGTTCACTGGTTTGGCCAGTGCAACCTAAACCACTTTGCAGCCGGGCTAACTCTCTTAATGTGTTACGGCGGGTTGTATTGCTTACAACTCCAGCGAAGATAAAGACACGACTCTGGAATTCAACGTGGGTCCTATCGCTTACGGTTGGGGCAAAGTTGTAAAGCGCGTTATTTCTCCGGGGGGCTTTCAGTCCAACGCCATCACCCAAAAAACTACTTTCAAAAACAATGGTCCTGGCAACATAGTGGTTAACTGCCAGCGTCAGCGTTTTGACCGCCACGATTGGAAAATCGATGCGGGTTCTGGTAAGACCTACCAGAGCGAGTACCATCTGGATCACGTTCAGCCTGGCACATATGTTGAGCCGGGGCTGGGTCTGCCTACAGGCACCGAGCGCGGTATTTTCGGTACCCAGGGTCAGAAGAGTGAACTGGGTCGCTAGTTCATAAGCGCGAATTCAACCGGAAGGTCCTTTTTGGGCCTTCCGGTTTTTTTTTGAACCTTTTTGAGTCTGGTCGTCTTCTAAACGAAGGGTGCCCTGCAATTTGGATTTTGGTGGTGAAGGCCATACAAAAAAAGACTGGCATCTTGCCTGAATAATATAGGCCGGTACTGCGCCGTCTTTAATAGAAACTTTTGAAGGGTCCTTTTCATTTATGGAAAACCGGTTTACGGACAATGGCGACGGTACGATTCTGGACAATTTCACCAAATTGATCTGGAAGAAAGAAGATTCTTTTCAAGAGTTCAAGCGGTTCATCACCTTCCGTCAGGCCAGCAAATTTCTCGATAAAATAAACAAGGAAGCTTTCGCCGGGATCAGCGATTGGCGTCTACCGACGCGCGAGGAAGCGCATTCTCTGTACTATCAGGAAAAATCGCAAAAGGTGATGGACAAATACGAGATGGAATTGTACATCGATGAGATTTTTCCTCCCGGATGCGGCTGGGATACCTGGACGAGCAATACCCGTGGGAAAATAACAGCCTACACCTACTCCTTCAGTAGTGGCACTGGTGGTCACAAGGATGTGGACGATAACCTGAATTCCAGTCTTCGACCGGTGAGTGGCAAGCCGGATGACGAAGCATTGAAATCCTTTGGCAAAATTAAACCCCGTAAAGGCATGTTCATTTCCGATCAGCGCTGACTCTGTTCCGAACCCCGAGGTAAGACTGTGTTTTTCAGGGGTTTGGGTTGAAGCTGGGGATTGAAAATCGCCTCGCCGGGTGCTATCTTAAAAGAAAAAAAAGGTCCGGCGTATCGCGTTTCGAGGTTCCCCTGTACGGGTATAATTTTGGCGCGTGTTTCGGATAATTTTGAAAGAACGTTTTACTGGAATAATAAATGAGCGAGACAAAAACCCGGTTTAACAGTAACGATAATGGAACGGTAACGGATAACGAAGAAGATATCACCTGGGCAAAAAAAGATTCGCGTCAGGAACTGGGGCGGTGGCTGAACTGGGATGAGGCGTTGGCGTACCAGCAGGCATGCAATGAACAGAAATATTGTGGTCACACCGATTGGCGACTGCCAACCAAAAGCGAGCTTCGTAGTCTGCTTAAAAATAAAGAGATTTACTGGACGATGTTCATGAACCTGCCGCCCAAGAAAAAGCGGCAGGTCTCTGACTATCAGGCTGGCGGAGAATGGAGTATGTGGACTTCGGAAACCCGCTACGATTCCTACGCCTGGAAATGTTACTTTCCCTCGATGAAAGAAGTCTGCGTGGATCAACAGGTTTCCACAACAGGAACATCAGTCAGGCTGGTGCGGGATTCCTGACCCACTTGCGTGGGGGCCAACGGGCCACCTGTGGGGCAATGACACTGGGACTTTAATACAATCCCTCAGTATCACCCATGTTCAAGAACAGCAGTTCGCGTTCTTGAATACCGTTGGTCGTCAGCCGCCGACCGCAAGGTCCATCAGCACCTTGCGGTCAAAAGTAATATTTAGAGGTGCCCTACAAGGAGACAGTGGTAATGGCTGAAAATGAAAACCCGGAGGAAACGGCAAGCGAGGTTGAAGGCTCTGAAGAACATCCCGGCGATGAGGGACTTGATCTCGATGAATCGCTTGATCTCGAAGAATGGTCCGGCGACGATGAAGTCGAGGATGATGAAGACGAGGATGCCCGCTTTGATGGGCCGCAGTTCGTAGAAAACGGTGATGGCACTATCAGTGATTCCCGGCGCAATCTCATGTGGCAGAAGCAAGACTCATTCTTCAGTTTTGGCTACGGCATCAACTGGTACGAAGCCAACGATTTTATTGAAGAGCTCAATGAGAAGAAATTTGCCGGGTTTGATGACTGGCGTTTGTGCAGTTTCGACGAAGCGCAGTCCATGTTCTCTTTTTCTGAATCCAACCGGGATAAAGACGGGGCGGAAATTCATATCGATCCCCTGTTTGAGGAAGGGTGCGGTCACAACACCTGGACCTATGAAGAGAAGCCCGATTACTCCCAGTACGCGATGAACTATAATTTCATCACCGGCAATGAAAAATGGGAACACAAGGATAACGAGTTCACGCATGTCCGCGCTGTGCGCGATGAAGTCAAGGAAGAGTGGGAACCGGCCTGGCGGTCGCAGACGCGCAAATTCGATTAATCGCTCCCGCAGTCCCGGGGCCTGGTGAAAAAGAAAACGATGTCGCATTATCTGATACTTGGAAAAGACGATTGCCCGCACACGCAAAAAGCGCGGGCCGATTACAAAAAAAAATGCATTCCTTTTCTTTATGTGAATGTTGAGAAAGATCCGCGTGCCATGGAAAAACTTCTCGACTACACAGACGGGAAGTACATGATCCCGGTGATCGTGAACGTTGATAAAGGTGATGTTGAAATAGGCTACACAGGCGAAGAGTGACACCGACGCTAACCTGAAAGGAATACTTTATGGGAGTTGCAACCGACCTGGATCCTGGGTCCCCGGAAGAGTCGCCCAAGGACCCACGGTCCCTGGGGGTCACAAAGACTGACGGGGCTGAGATCGAACAGGTTGAAGATGAAGGGCCCAAGCGATTCATTGAAAAAGGTCCACATGTGCTTCAGGACACAGAAACCCGTTTGTTTTGGATGAAAAAAGATTCCTGGCTCGACAAGGGAAAGTATTTCAACTGGCACGAAAGCAAGGATTATGCGCTTGCCAAAAACGTGCGCAAGATCGGCGGGTTCGATGATTGGCGTTTGCCCACACCGGAAGAGGCGGGCACCCTCTACAATGAGGAATTTGAAAATACCGCCAAGGGGGATGTCAAAATTTTCCTCGACAAAACTTTTCCCGAAGGCCCCTTCAAAACTCAATGGTTGATGGCAGATACCTCGACCAAACGACCGCGGTTTGATTACACCAACGGCAAGGTGATGCAGGCCGATGAATACGCCTTTGGATCGGTTCGTCTTTGTCGGCGAGAGCCGGTGAAAAAGGACGACCGCCGGGTAAAACCGATACGGAGATAAAACTTCATGAACGAAGTGACCAGTAAAGCCAGGTTCAGCGACAACGGAGATGGCACGGTGAGTGATCTCTCCAGCAAGCGCATGTGGCTGAAGGAAGATACCTGGGGGCGCAAGGGCAACCGCATGTCCTGGTGGGAGTGCCAGGAATTTTGCAATGAAATGAACAAGCAAAAGTTCGCCGGGTTTGATGACTGGCGTTTGCCCAATGCCGGAGAAGCCAAGGAGTTGTTCGACCCCTCAGCCAGTAATACCGACATGGAAGGATGCGAAATTCACATCGACCCGGTTTTCCCGGCAGGTTGTGGTTTCACCACCTGGACCACCGAATCGCGGGGTGCCAAGGCGGCGATGGGCTTCGACTACCGTTCCGATTATGAATTCTGGCTGGCCAAGGAAAATGACGGGTTCCCCAGCTCGGTACGCCTGGTACGCACCCCTGGAAAAACCAGGGTCATAAAAAATACCGAAGACCGTTTTCAAAAACATAAGAATGGCACCATCAGTGATTTCGAAAATAAACTGATGTGGAAGGCCAGCGACTCCTTTCTGGAACTCGACAAATGGGTGAGCTGGGAAGAAGCTAAAAACTATATCAAAGACCTCAACACCAACCAGTTTGGAGGCCATAGCGACTGGCGCATGCCAACTCGAAAAGAAGCGCAGGCCATTCATGATCCGGCAAGCCCGGTGACCGATACCTTTGGCGACACGGTGTATATTCCCAAGGTGTTTCCTCCCGGTTCCGGTCAAACCACCTGGACCAAAACGCTCCACAAGACCGACCCCAGCATGGCGATGCGTTTCCATTTTTATAATGGCGATCACAAGTTCCATAAACGGGGATTGAGGAGCCATGGTGTCCGGCCGGTGCGCGACTTGAAACCTGAGTCGGATGAAACGGCATGACCCAGGATCAGCCTGTCCAGCCTGCGACCGAGCGATTTGTGAGCGGTGAAGATTCTACCGTGATCGATACGCGACGGCGTTTGATCTGGATGAAATTTGATTCGTGGCAAATCAAGCAGGAATGGATCAACTGGAATGAGGCCAGGGAATTCTCTGAAGAAATGAACAACATCAAATTTGCCGGGTTCAGTAACTGGCGACTGCCAACGGCCGAAGAGGTCAAGAGCCTGTTCGATAAAACTCTGGTGAACGAAGATCACATGGGACAGAAAGCGTATTGTTCGCCACTGTTCCCCAAGGGGTTTGGTTTTCTGTGCTGGACCGGCGATGTGCGATCCAAGGTGCAGGCCGTCCGCGTGGGACTGCGCAAGGGCGGTGCCATGTACGACAATATTTTTCGCAATTCACGCGGTGCTGTCCGGTTGGTTCGTCCCATACCCAAAGGACGTTAAGAAATTATCCGATCCATTGATACAGGTTTTGAGGGAAAATGGAAAAACGATTTGTTGATTTAGGCGACGGCACCGTGGTCGACCGGGAAGAAGGTTTGATGTGGAAGCAGACCGATGGTTTCCAGGATGAGAGCACCTGGTACGATTGGTTTGCCGCCGAAAAATATATCACCGGGCTCAACACGAGCAAGTTTGCCGGACGGCGCGACTGGCGCATGCCGACTCTGGATGAAGCCGAGAGCCTGTTCGATGAAACCGTTTCGATCCGTGACTGTGACCGGTTTGAAGTTTTCATCGATCCGGTTTTTTCGCCCGGCTGTGGGCATTCCATCTGGACCATGACATTGAAGCCACACAACGGTGCCGTGATTTTTTACTATCGCTACGGGCATCCCAATGTCAACAACCGGGACGACCCTTCAAAAGATTCGATACGCGGAGTGCGCAACCTGACAGAGGAAGAACGCGCGACCCTGGGCCTTGACGATTAAATCTTCTACAGTTCTTTCGGCATCGGGTTCGTTGAAATAATATTTTTCAGGGCCTTGATTTTTTCAACACCGCCTTGGCGGGAGTTCACAGGCCCACAACATTTTCGGTCGCTTTTGGTGAATGCCAAAAGAGAGAGCCGGACCTAGCAAACATTCTCGCTTTGGAGACCGGGTGATGGAGTCCTACAGCATCATCAACGCATACAGCCTGATCAATCCGCAGGAAAGCCAGAACACGATTCTGACTTACCGGTTTGAAGAAGAAAATTACAAGAACCGGTATATCCTGGAGGATTATTACGACACCAATCCTTTCAATGATAATCAGTCCGCCGTGTTGTCCTTTCGCGATGAAGAGAACCCGGAGCTCCGCATGTCCTTCATCTTCAATTTCAACCGGACTCGTGGCGTTGTTCCAAACCAAACAAAACTGACCGAAGTGCAGACCAAAATCGCAGATAACTTCATCAAGGATATGGCAGAGGAATTGCTGGTGTTGTTCAAACAGCGTTATCTGGAAGCCAAGGCTTATGGCGAAAAAGAACCCTATTCTTATCTGGTGTTTGACTCCAAGCGATTCGTCAATTATATGGAACTTGCTCCCAAGAGCGGTCAGCTACTCGACTTTTCCTTCGGCGAACAAAAGTATTTCGCTGAGGATGCTTACAATATGGACCCGGAAAGGGCCAACCGGAATGTGCGCCTGACTTTCTATAAACTGGATCCAAACGATGAGAAGTTGCCGCCTGTTTTTCATTACACGTACTTTTTTAAAGAGAACAAGCGGGCGGATGAAGATGCCAAACTCGAAGGCGAGCAGGCCGAAATGCTGGTGGAACTCAACCGGTACATCCCCAACTTGTTCGATGTTTTAAAGAAGCGATATAAGGAAGCCAAGAAGGTGGGGGAAATGTTGCAGGAATCCCAGTCTGGAGCGCAGGTAAACTGAAGGCACCTCTATAAATTGCTTTTGGCCGCGAGGTGCTGGCGCACGGCTAACGGAAAAGCAAACCATTGCCTGTCATTCTGATGAACCCGAAGGGTGAGGAAGAATCTCGCCTTGGACCTTGTGGTCGATAAACTGGATTCAAGAACGCGAATAGCGGTTCTTGAACATGGGTGGTGCGCGAAAGAGAAGGTGTTAAAACCCCAGTTTTATCGCCTGCCATTTGTACGTTAGCTCCACCGCAAGGTGGTCAAAATAAAGGAAGAACACCATGAGTGTGGGTGAAAAACGCGTAAAAAAAATCCAGGCCCGGCATATTCTGGTGGCCGACAAGGAAAAAGCGGAAGAATTGAAAGCCCGCGTTGTTGACGGCGGCGAGGATTTCGCGAAAGTGGCTGAGGAGCACAGCGAATGTCCGTCAAAAAAACGTGGCGGCGATCTCGGCTGGTTCGGCAAAGGCTCGATGGTGCGCCCCTTCGAAGTGGCGGCTTTTTCTGCCCAGGAAGGGGATATCGTGGGGCCCATCAAAACCGAATTTGGCTGGCACGTGATTTACATTTATGAAATCAAGGACGATATCGATCCGGACTCTGGCCCTCCCACCGGCGATGAAGACGCTGACGAAAAAACTCTTATTTTAGTGGCAGAGAATTATGCCCACGAGTTCATGATGCTTGGATACTCAAGCAAAAAGGTGATGAGCCTGTTCACCAGCCCGCATTTCAAATCAGCTAACGCGGTTTATAACATCATGGGTGAAGAGGCTATCTTGAAGGTCATCGCTCAGGTGTTTGGTCAGGCGTATGAACCCGCTCCAAAAAAGGAAGAAGCCGCAGAAAGTTCTTCTGAAGAAAAGCCAAAATAAATTATAGCGGTCAAAAAAAAACGCCCCGTCGGAAATCCGGCGGGGCGTTTTTTAGTTTCCGTTGGCTTTATAAAACGACCGAGTAAACCTCGAGGATATTAGGTGTCTCTCGCAGTTTTCTGAGGGTTTCAGATGTTGGCGGTGTGTCGATATTGATCACCGAGATGGCATTACCCGAGTCCAGACGACCGAGATGAAATCCGGCAATATTGACCTTATGCTCACCAAGGGCCGAGCCAAGGTTCCCGATCACGCCGGGGACGTCCTTGTTTTTCATGACCAGCATATGTTTGGTGATGAGTGCCTCGAAACTGGTGTCGTCCATTTTGACGATGCGAGGATCGCCCTTGCCAAAAATACTTCCCGCAACGGTCCAGCTGTTTTCTTTGGTTTCAGCCGTCACCTCAATCACATTGGTGTAATCCTGAATTTCGTTGCTCTTGGTTTCCTCAACCTGAACACCACGTTCCTTGGCGAGAAACGGCGCGTTGACCATGTTGACTCCTTCGATGCTACTTTCGAACAGGCCCTTCAATACCGAGATGGAAATGGGTGCGATGTTCATGTCCGCCACTTCACCGCTGTACTGAATTTTGACTTTGGTCACTCCGCCTTCGATCAACTGAGAGACGATTTTTCCGAGGTCCTCGGCCAATCCCAGAAACGGGCCTATTTGTTTGAGAGTTTCTTCATCGATTGACGGCATGTTGACCGCGTTCCGGATGTTGCCAAACTTGAGGAAATCGATCAACTGATCGCAAACAGCGACCGCGACGTTTTCCTGCGCCTCTTCGGTGGAGGCACCGAGGTGCGGCGTGCAGATGATCTCATCGACTCCGAGCAACGGACTGTTCGGATCCAAAGGCTCCTTTTCGTAAACATCGAGTGCCGCCTGCGCAACTTTCTTTTCCTTGACCGCTTCGATCAGAGCGGCTGAATCGATCAGCGGTCCGCGGGCACAATTGACGATGCGCACGCCCGGTTTCATGATGGCAAACTGTTCTTTGCCGAGTAAGGCTTTGCCGCCTTCCATCTTGGGAGTGTGCAGGGAGATGAAGTCCGAACGTTTGAGCAGTTCGTTGAGGTCCACCAGTTCCACGCCCAGTTTGTTGGCGCGATCCTTGTTGATGAACGGATCGAACCCGAGGATTTTCATGCCGAAACCTTTGGCGCGTTCGGCAACGACAGCACCGATACGACCGAGGCCGACCACTCCGAGGGTTTTCTGAAACAACTCAACACCCATGAAAGTTTTAGGCGACCATTTTTTATCATGCTTGAGCGACCACATCGCGGTCGGAACATTGCGTGACATACTGAGCATCAGCGCCATGGCGTGCTCGCCCGTGGTGATGGTGTTGCCATCCGGCGCGTTCATCACGATGATGCCTTTTTTACCCGCCGCTTCCAGATCGATGTTGTCAACGCCAACACCTGCCCGGCCCACAACCTTGAGTTTGTCGCTGGCGGCGATGACATCGGCTGTGACCTTGGTCGCACTGCGGACCACCAGCCCATCGTATTCCGGGATGATGGCAATCAGTTCTTCTTTGGACAGCCCGGTTTTAACATCGACTTCAATGCCGCCCGCTTTTTTCAGAATCTCCACCCCGACCTGGGCCAGGTTATCGCTCACCAATACTTTCATTCACTCAATCTCCAAAGTTGCGGGCAAAAGGCCCATTCAGATTTTATCAGACGGTTAATTATTGTCGGCGTTTTTAGTACGCTTCCAGCAGGATTTCCTGTGCGGCGGCCACGCCTTTGCCCAGGGCAACATCGTGACCGAATTTTTTGAGGGCCATTTCCAGCGCGGCGATGGCCAGGATGGTGTCAAAGGTATCGACGTATCCGAGGTGGGCGATGCGAACCACCTTGCCTTTCCAATCGTCCTGACCGCCGGCGAGGGTGACACCAAAATCGTCGCGCAAACTTTTGACCAACTTGCCACCATCAACACTCTCCGGCACGAACAGGCCAGTCGCGGAATCTGCCGGCGCGTCCGGCGCGACCAGTTTTAATCCCAGAGCCTTGACAGCTGAGCGAGTAGCGCGGGCCAGGCGGTTGTGCCGTTTGTGGACATTTTCCATACCTTCTTCCTTCATGCTTTGCAAAACACTGCGAAGACCGGTGACCAGAGAAACGGCGGGCGTGTAGGCGGTGGTTTGATTCGCCAGATTCTTGCGTTCTTTTTTGAAATCAAAATAAAAGCGCGGGCATTTGGAAGACTCATTAGCTTTCCAGGCTTTATCGCTTAAGGCCACAAGGGCAAGACCCGGCGGCAGTTGCAGAGCTTTTTGCGATCCTGTGATCATCGCGTCAATGCCCCACTCGTCCATCGGCATATTGTACACGCCGACGGCGGTGATGCCATCGACGACCAGAAGTAAATCGTCGCGGTCCCGCGTCAGTTTGGAAATTTCTTCGATGGGATGAGCTACGGTGGTGGATGTTTCGCTGGCCTGAATCAAAATGGCCTTGATGTCGGGTTCCTTGTCGAGCAGAGCTTTGATGTCTGCCGGGTTGGCGGCTTGCCCCCATTCCACCTTGAGCCAGACAGGAACGAGTCCATAAGTCTCGGAAATTTTTCCCCAACGTTCACCGAACTTGCCGCCGTTGACGACCAGCACTTTATCGCCGGGGGAGAACAGGTTGGTGATACAGCCTTCCATGCCGCCGGTTCCGGTTGAAGCGAGAATCATCACATCCTGTTTGGTTTGGAACAGAATTTTAGCGTCCTCCGCCGCTTCAGCGAATATCTTGCTGAACTGCGGTGTCCGATGATGAATCATCGGTGCCGCCATATCGAGGTTAACTTTTTCGGGAACGGGGGTTGGCCCGGGTGCCAGCAAATACGTCTTTTTCATAAGTACAGATTCCTGTTTGTGGTTATAAATTAGTTGTGGTCAAAATTCGGGGCTTGTTCGAGAACCGTTGTTCGCGTCCTCGAATGTGGTCCTCCGCAGACGGGTGCTAGCCGCACGGGCAACGGAAAACATTTTGCGATGCGCTCAAAATTTTTTGTTAGCTCATTGACGTTCGGCCCGTTAGCCCCACCGCCAAGTGGCGGACCACTATCGTATAAAAAAACTTGTCGTGCCAGCCTTGTCGCCAGCGGTCCCAACCAGCCCAGGAGTAGGACAGGCCGAGAGTAAGAACTCCCAAAAGCAGACTGACCCAAAACCTTGCAAGTGCCGTCCGGGGAGTGATCGCCGTCCCATTCAAATGGCAAACCTGAATCCCCAGCAAAGCTTTGCCGGGTGTCCGGTCTGAAAAGCCATGGAAGCAGGAGAAATAAAGTGACCAGAGAATGGCCCCAATTCCCAGGTAACTCAGAATAAGGACCGGAAAAAAACCAGGTGCCGTGCCAATGGCGGTGTCAAAAGAAACGAGAACCCTGTCCTCTTGAAAGGCTCCGGCGAGAGGGGAACATATCAAGGCTCCCAGGATTTCCAGAAACAAGGCATCCAACGCAAAAGCTAAATATCGGCGTCCAAAGCCAGCCAGTTCCACACCTTCCGGTGGGGGTGACGGGCTGACCCACTTGCGTGGGGGCTGAATGGCTGACCCTTTATGAGCAAACAAAATTTTCTAAGCGCATAGCAAAGTGTTCAAGAACCACTATTAGCGTTCTTGAATCCCATTGGCTGACCACAGGGCCCACCCATCGGTATGCATAGGGGAAGTCAAGATTACGATTCGATTATCGTCCTGTTATATAAAAAAACAGGCCAAAAATCCATTGAATTAATGGTAATGAAGCAAAAAACGTGCAGTTGTTACGGGATTTTTCAGGATAGCTTTGAAGGAGGGGGAATTACTTGGGGTCGTCAATCCCGAGATCCAGATCAAGCTCCAATCCGTCAATCTCGAGGTCAAGGCCGTCATCGGAGCCAGCATCTAATGAAGGGTTCTCTTCGGCGGCAGGAATTGGGTCGGTCAGGGAGACATCGTCATCTCCAAGGTCGAGGTCCAGATCAAGTTCCGGTCCCGTGTCCTCTGCCGCAGAATCGTCTCCAAGGTCGAGATCAATTTCTGGCTCATCGTCCATGACTTCGTCCAGACTGATTTCCGGGCTGGCCTCTGCGATATCATCGTCCAGGTTCAAATCCAACTCGGGTTCAGCAGAGCCGCTTCCCAGATCAAGGTCGAGGTCGGGCGTTTCTTCCGGGACTTCCAGGTCAATGCCCATCCCCTCAACATCGACATCACTGAATTCGCCGCTTCCGAGATCAAAATCCAAAGCTTCATCGGCAGGAGCTTCAGCATCCAGTGCAGAATCGGACACGCTGTCGCTATCCTCACTGACACCAGATAAATCGAGATTAAAATCGTCCGCGCCATCCGGCGAGTCTATGGTATCCGCTCCCGAATAGAGGGAATCTTCAAGTCCGTCAGAGCTGTCGAAAGAACCGCCATCATCCAGGCCCAAGCCTGCACCCCCGGCAGACGCGTAAATGGAAAATTCTTCATCAGGCTGTTCCGCAAAAGCGGCACGCGACAGACCGGCACCGCAACTGGCGCACTTCTTGGCAGATCGGAAGAAAATAAAATTGCAACTTGGACACTTCATAACAGCCAGTATAAAGATATAAAGCTGTAAGGTCAAGGAAAAGAATCAATTACAGGAAAATGTTTGGGCTTTTCAGCAGGCCTGGGGAGACGCAAAAGCCGGAGGCCCGTGTTTGTAATTATTTGCGCCACTGATATGGATTGAGGTTCCACCCGATTTTTTGAAATTGCCGGAAAAGTATTTTGCAATAAAAGCCGATAATAATTGACGAGTCTCCTATATTTGGCTAAAATCTTTTCCATCCGATAAATGGAAAAGCAAGTCCACTTGGCTGGTCGAGTTTTGGCCTCGCCACAGGGGTATTATGTTTTCATCTGGAAGCATCAGAGCCAGAGATCTTGTGCGTCGTGTATCGTTCCGTGTGGGGCGTTTGTGTTTCCCTGCGCTGGAGCCGATGAACGTGTTTCTGGAAAACTGGAAGCCAGAAGTACGGCGCCACTTTGACCAGGCCATTCGTAGTCTGGAAAAAGATAATATCGCCGTCGCCCTGCTCAACCTGAATATGGTGCTGAGTCTGCGCCCGGATCATTTTCTGGCACGGGTTTATCGCGGTCGGATTTATCTGAGAGAGTTCCAGTATCGACTGGCTTCCGAAGACTTTCTGAAGGCCAACAAGATCAGCCCATTCCGCTTCACCCATTACGGTCTTTACCGTGAATACCTCAACTCAGTGACGGAAGGCATGGGTAGCCTGGGGAATACCATGGCGAACCGCTTCCGGCAAAGTCTGCAAATCACACCCCCCGCCAGGGAAACGGTGTCGGAATCAGACATCCATGAAATCCCGGAGCAGGTGGAAAGCCAGTTTGAAATTGACTGTTACCTGGAATCCATGACCCCTGCTGACGACATGGACCTCACCCCGGAAGAAATGTTCAAGTTCCAAAATATGGGTTCGATCACTGATGAAGAAATAGTCGATACCGATTGGGACGCTGTGATTCGGAAACTGGGTTCCTGACCACCTTCCGGTGGGGGTAACGGGCAACCTGCAGGGCAATAACACAGGGATTTAAATACAATTTCCCTCAATAGCCCGTTCAAGAATCGCTATTCGCGTTCTTGAATCCCGTTGGCCCCTTAGACAGGCTCCGCGCAAGCACCTGATGAACCCGAAGGGTGAGGAAGAATCTCGTCTTTGCTTTTATTTTTTGGTTTTAGCTTTTTCACTGTCACCCTGAGCTACGTCGAAGGGCGGCAGTGACACAAGATGGTATTCCCTTTTCCTTTCGAAAGACTCAGCTTAAATCAGAAAAACCACCGCATGTCATTCTGAGAACCAGCGGGACGAAGAATCCCGCCTTGGACTTTGTTTTTTGGAGTTATGCAAAGCTCTCCTTTACAAGAGGGAATATTGAAGCTTGCTCAAAATATTTTCTGGTTCACGTTAGCCGTGCGCAAGCACCTGTCCGCAGGGGATCAGCGGGAGTTTAGTACACTTTTTTTTCTTGCAGAAGTTTTGTCATTTCTTCACTGCTCACCGGTGGGCTGAATAAATAGCCTTGCCCTTCCTCGCATCCAATTCCCAGTAGAAATTGTTTTTGCTCTTCTGTCTCGATGCCCTCGGCGATGCTGATCAATCCCAGGCTTCGGCCTAATCCGACAATGGTTTTGGTGATGGCAGAGTTGGTGTCCTGAGAAAAATCCTGCACAAACGTGCGGTCGATTTTCAGGTAATGGATAGGAAGATTTTTCAAGTAGTTCAGTGATGAATAACCGGTGCCAAAATCATCGAGGGCCGCTTTGATTCCGAGGTCTCCCAGTTGACGAAGAATATCCACAGCAAGGTCGGTATCTTTCATGAGAATGGTTTCGGTGATTTCCAGTTGTAGGTAATCCGGGTTGACATCGTAATCACTCAACGCCGTCTGGACTTCTTTTAACAATTGAGGATGAGCAAACTGAACAGCCGAGAGGTTGATGGCGATGCTGACGGGTGGCAGTCCGTCATCTATCCATTCCCGAATTTGCTGGCAGGCCCTTTTTATGGTCCAGGCACCAATTTGCACGATGATCCGGGTGTCCTCCGCCACCGGAATAAACGCGACCGGCATCACCCGACCAAGTTCCGGGCTGTCCCAGCGCACCAGCCCTTCAATACCGGTAATCTTGCCTGTCGCCAACTCCACCTTGGGCTGATAAACCAGATCAAATTCATCACGGTCAACCGCTTTGCGCAAATTCCTTTCGATGGCCATTCGTTCCATGGCTTTGAAATTAAGGGCCGGGGTGTAAAGCTGGAAGTTATTTTTCCCCCTGTCTTTAGCCCGGTAAAGAGCCATGTCCGCATTTTTTAGCAACGTCTTGCCATCGCTCCCGTCTTCCGGGAATGTTGAGATGCCAATGCTACAGCCAACATACAACTCCTGGTCTTCAATACAAATGGCCTCCTCAAACTGTTGCAGGATTTTCTGGGCGAGAACGCTGGCATCCTCGGTGGATTTGATTTCCGGCGCGATGACGATAAATTCATCTCCTCCCATGCGGGCTACCGTGTCTTCCTGCCGCAGGGTGTGTTGCAGTTTTCGGGCGACATCTTTTAGCAGAAGGTCTCCCATGTCATGACCGAGGGTGTCGTTGATGGTCTTGAAATTATCCAGGTCAAGAAACATGATGGCGACTCTTTCCTTGTTGCGACGCGCCCGTGCCAAAGCAACCGCCAGGCGATCATTGAGCAGGTTACGATTGGGCAGACCGGTCAGCGAATCGTAGTAGGCCATTTGGCGGATGGTGTCTTCAATATGTTTCCGTCCAGAAATGTCCGACATCCACGCCATCACCATAGGGACCGCATTGTCTGAAGGGGCAAGGCGTATCCGGATTTCAACAGGCAGGGTTTCTCCGGATTTTTTCTTGAAATCTGTTTCAGTCATAGACTGGGATCGGGTTTGGTTCAGGAGCGGGGCGATAAGCGTCTTGAGAGCGGTCTCGTTGATTTGTTCCAGAAAATCGAGGAAATTCATATCGCTGATTTCCTCCTGGGCGTACCCGAACAGGTCAATCGCAGGTGGGCTCCCCTTGAGCAATTGGAATGTGTTGGCGTTCAGCATGAACACCGGTTCTTCCATGCGATCCAGTTTTTCCAGCGGATTGCCTGAATCCTCTACCATCATGGGAATGGGCGAGGGGTTTCCAAGAGACCGGCGAAAGCGGGCGGACATGGTTTTCATCAGGGCCATCAGAACTTGTGGTTGGCCTGCAAAATATCGCTGAAACTGCTCCTCGTTAATTTCGATGAGGTCCACCTGGTCCAGAGCCTGAACGCTGGCGGACCGGGGTTGTTTTTCGATGAGGGCCATTTCTCCAAAAATTGCCCCCGAGCCCATGACGGTAATCTCGAGTTCCTTTTTAAAAATCCGGACCTCCCCATTCAGGATGATATACATCGTCTTGCCTTCTTCTCCCTCGTTAAACAGAATTTCCTGAGGAAGAAGAGTCAGCTCCAGACTTTCTTCTGCCAGACGCTCCAAAGTGGCTTCATGCAGGAAGCTTAGAATATCGATAGATTTTAGAATTCGAATTTTTTTAAGAATATCCATTGGCAAACCGACTTGGCTGTTAACTCTTAAAACCTTTAATAGAAATTGAACCGAACACCCCGTAACATAGCGGATTATAGCAGATTTGACCGGGAGATACGGTTGCCCAGGGAACAGTTTTCTGCCCTTCAAAAACACATATACAAAGGTCTGCTTTACAAGAGAGAATATTAAAGTTCAAACCCTGAAAAGGTTTTTGGTTGGCACTCCGGGGTCTTGAATGCAGTCGACAGTCAGTGAACATCATCATTTGTGGGCTTATGATATTATTGCATTGGCAATCAACAAAAAATATTGTCAGGACAGATCAGGTATCCATGTGATTAAAAGACAGGACATTGAAAAACTGGAAAAGGAAATCCTGGCACCGTTTGCTGTGAAAAGTGGGGAGAGCCGCGGTCGGCAGAACCGGGAGCGCGAGCATCCTTACCGGACCCGCTTTCAACGTGACCGGGATCGAGTGATCCATAGCTCGGCGTTTCGTCGACTGGAATACAAGACGCAGGTGTTTGTTTATCACGAAGGCGATTATTATCGCACCCGCCTGACGCACTCGCTGGAAGTGGCTCAAATCGCGCGGTCCATCTGCAAATCGCTTCAGTTGAATGAAGACCTGGCCGAGGCGATCGCGTTGTCGCATGACCTGGGGCACCCGCCTTTTGGTCACACCGGGCAAAAAGTTCTCAACCAGTTGATGAAGGATCATGGCGGCTTCGAGCACAATCGGCAGAGCCTGCGCATCGTCAAGCTTCTCGAAAAACGCTATCCCCAGTTTGATGGGCTCAACCTGACCTGGGAAGTTCTGGAAGGCATCAGCAAGCATTCCCGCGATGAAGACAATCCACTGCTCAAAAATAAATCCAACCGCTTTTCCTCGCTGGAGGCGCAGGTGGCGGATTTTGCTGATGGCATCGCCTACAACGCCCACGACCTCGACGATGGCATCACCTCCGGCCTGCTCGACCCGGCGCAACTGCGTCCGGTCGCACTCTGGCGCGAAAACGAAAAACGTCTGGATAAAGAATATGCCAACCTGGACTTGAAAATGAAAAAGTACCAGATCGTGCGGAGCATCATCAACGACCTCATCACCGATTTCAGAAAAGCCACCCTGAAAAACATTCGCAAGCACGCGGTGGATTCGTCTCAGGGAGTTCGTACTTGCCCGGTCCGGCTGGCCGGTTTTGGTGCGGAAGTGGGAGAAAAAAACCTGGAGCTGAAACAGTTCCTGCATAAAAAAATGTATCAGCACCCGCGCGTCCGGCGCATGGAATTCAAAGCGGATTTGCACCTGAATCGGATTTTTGAAGCCTACACCCGGTTTCCCGACCTGGTACCGGAAGAAGCATCGCCTCAAGGCGAGGCCACCTCCATTGAGCGTCGTATCTGTGACTACGTTTCAGGGATGACCGACCGGTTTTGCATCCGGGAATACAAAAGCCTGTTTGGGCCGGAAGAAAAAGATTGATTGAAAAAAAGCCGCCAATCCCAAAATCATCCGTTTATAATGGATCAGCTTGATATAAGATGAAAACCTGTCTCGTCTGATTTTTTTTCGATAACTTTTATCTGGTGATTTTAATCATGAGTGAAGAAAATAGCTGGGAACAACAATTTCGGGAATGGCAAAAAAGTGTTGGGTTTGAAAAGGAACCCACGGCCCTTCAAGTGTTTCAGACCATAATGGAAAACAGGGAAAAAAGTAAAGCTGTATTTCTGAATGATCTGCAAATACATTTCGATAAGATCGATGTGATCCTGCAGGAAACCCCGTCCGAACGCTCCAACGACTAACCACCACCTTCCGGGTGCTTGCGCACGGCTGGCGAAAAACAGAAAAATCCTGCATGTCATTCTGAGCGAAACGCAGAGGAGAGAAGAATCTCGCCTTTGCTTTTAATTTTAGCTTTTTCACTGTCACCCAGAGCTTAGAGCCCGTCCCGAGCCTGTCGAAGGGAAG
>JAJDBF010000029.1 GCA_029261535.1 Nitrospinaceae bacterium
CGTAATGAAACAACGAACCCTGCGGCGCAGACTCTCGCTTCATCATCAGAAGGACTCCAAAATAAGGAAGGATTTATCAAAACACAAACGCTACACATATAAGATAAACATCAACTCTGTTTTATTCCGGCAACAGGCCCAAAGGACTTGACCCCTTTGTTCCTTTATCTAGGGGACAAGAGCGTTGAAATTCCAATGTTGAAATAAAAATATTTAGGAGATATAAATGAAAAACATTCAGGTAATTGATGGGGCTCAAAATTCCGCTTATGATATTTTTGCGGTTGAGGATGAAGGTTTTTCACTAATTTTTCCTGAGGATAAAGATATTGAGTTTGTAGAAGATTTTTTTGAAAGAGTGGGGAAAGAAGTGGCCGGAAAAATTTTAGCAAAAGCCTGGGATAATCGAATTGATAAAAAAATTGCTAAAGGAATACACGGAACTTTATTTTTCCAATTGGAATTCAAAAAAGAATTTTATCCCAATAAAGTAGAAACCGATATTAGGATCAATTATCGAAAGTAGTTGAGCTTTGCCCCGGCAACTCAAGCCTTAGCTTGTCTTCGAGCACGTTGGTGAAGGCCCCGACCGGGTGATGATAGGTGGGGAACTGAGGTGAAGGGCAGGTTATGATATTCTCATGAGGGGCTGTAAATGGGAGCTTACTTTACTGATTTAGATTGAAAATCACCCTGCTCTCTGCTGGCCTCTTCGGCAGGCTCCGCGTCCCTCTTTCCTTCGGCCTCGTTCAGGACAGGCTCAACAAAGGAAGTTACTCAGAGAATGACACGCGGTGGTTTTTTCCGCCGACAGCGAGCTCTTTTGCCCCCACGCCAATGGGTGAGGCAACTTGCTAAAAATGCGCCGACTTCTTCGACAATTCCCATAAAATTCCTGTAAATATATTTTCTAATCACCCAGCACATGGGTTGGTTTACCATCAATACTCTTTACATTTTTTTCGCGCCAGTATTGCGCCACACCTTCGGGACCCTTTTTCTCCGCCCATTCCACCAGCGTGTTGCGCTCTTCTACAAAATCAAACCTGGGCACTGAAAAGCCACAGGAGGTCACGACCGATTCGATATCCAATAGAAATAGTTGCCTGGCACCAGGCAGGGTTGGGAACAGTCCGATATAGTCGTTCCACTGGATGTCCCTCGGATGAAAAGTCCGTACTTTCCCATAGAGACGGACAATATTGGGCACACCTTCAAAGGCGCAAAACAAAAGCGTCATGCGATTGCATTCGAGGACATGAGCCGCTGTCTCATTGCCGCTGCCGGTAAAATTCAACCACACCAGTTTTTTTGAATTCAAGATGCGCAGGGAATCCATTCCCTTAGGGGAAATATTGACACGACCATCAATACCCGCCGTGCCCACAAAAAACATTTTTTGATTCTCGATAAATTTTACAAGCAAATCATCAAGCTCGGACAGTTGCTTGCCCATAACAAAACCTCTTTGATAATTTTTTAGAAAATAAATGCAATGCGCGATAAAGATGATTCCTTTGGATCTATCCTTTCGGGGCACGAAAGCTTTGAAGGGATACTACGGTCACGCTCGCGATGACGGAATGAAGCATCAGCTCACAGTTTACCTGTTTCTTTTGGGGGGTGTTGAATTACACAGAAGTTAAATTCCAAGGCGAGATTCGGAGTTTATCCTGAGCCTGTCGAAGCGCGAACAAGGAATTCCATCTTGTGTCACTGCCGCCCTTCGACAAGCTCAGGACAGGCTCTAAGCTCAGGGTGACAGTGAAAAAGCTAAAATCAAACTCCAAGGCGAGATTCTTCCTCACCCTTCGGGTTCATCAGAATGACATTCGATGGTTTTCGTTGGCTGACCGCGAAGTCCGTTAGCCCCCACGCAAGGTGGGTGGTCAGCCGCCTGCCAAGTTGCCCGCTAGCTCTCCGCAAGGAGGGCGAGGTGGGTTAGCCTGCCAGGAAAGCATCGACTTCTTCGATGGTGTTTTTTACATCCTGCGCCGAGATGTTCAGCATCTTCTTTTCTTCTTCGGTGAGGTTCAGCTCGATGATCTTGTTCATGCCGTTCCTGCCAAGCTCAATGGGCACGCCGAAATAAATCCCGCTCCAGCCGTATTCCCCTTCGAGGTAGGCCGTGCAAGGCAGGATGCGCCGTTTGTCTTGCAGAATGGCTTCCACCATTTTGACGGCGGACGCACCGGGTGCCAGAAATGCACTGCCCTTTTTCAGCAGGCTGACGATCTCTGCACCGCCTTTACGCGTGCGGTCCACCAACGCTTCGATGCGATCAGGCTCCATCAAATCGGTGATGGCAATACCGGAAACAGTGGTGTAGCGCGGCATCGGCACCATTGAATCGCCATGGCCACCCAGCACCATGGCATCGACATCCACCAGCGAACATTTGAGTTCATTGGAAACGAACGTGCGAAAGCGGGCCGAGTCGAGCACGCCCGCCATGCCGATCACCCGTTCACGCGGCAAGCCAGAGACCTGCTTGGCGAGGTACACCATGGCGTCCAGCGGATTCGATACCAGAATGAGAATCGGATTCTTCGAATGTTCCATTATTTTTTCGGTAACGTCTTTTACAATCGCGGCGTTGATTTTCAGGAGGTCGGCCCTGTCCTGCCCTGGTTTGCGCGGAAGCCCCGCCGTGATGACGACAATGTCCGAGTCCGCCGTGTCCTTATAATCGTTGGTGCCCTGGATAATGCTGTCGAACACCTGTAGACAACCCGATTGCTGAAGATCCAGTGCCTTGCCCTGCGGCAAGCCATCGACGATGTCTATGATCACCACATTGCCCAGGTTTTTGTAAGCACACAATTGCGCGACGGTGGTCCCGACTTGCCCGGCACCCACCACAGTAATTTTGTTTCGCATCGTTTCCGTTACCATAAGCCACCAAAAAAAGGGCGCGAAATTTTTTTTCTATCAAAGGAAAGAAATGTCGCGCCGTGTTTTGCCTTCAGTTGCCGGGGAACCCTCACCGAAAGGTTGGCGACAACCCACCCTTTGAGAACAAGCAGGACCGCCTCGCCGCCGAATAACAGGACACCTCATTCAAGAACGCGCATTGCGATTCCTGGAACTCCACAGCGAGTGGATTGGCTGTCCGGGTTTATGCTATCTGCAACCGAAGAATGATGGCCTAAACTAAGGAATTACAGCCATTTTGTCAACCCATTTTGAATGTGGGCCCAGCCTGATTTCGACCTTGTTAGCCTGGTTTTTTCAAGGGCAGGGAACTGATACAATCAGCCCTAATAAATTCCATTGGTATTTGAAGTGAATATGCTGTTAAATACAGTTTATCCGATCACCAATTCCCATGAAGCCCGTGCTCGACCACCTTGTTTTTATTGGAATAATTTATATCCAGCGAGCCCTTCCAGGCAGGGACCAGATGAAACTTTTCGGGACAGGAAATTATGAATTTTGAAATTTATCCGGCAGGAAACCTTTGGTGGCTTTATGCAATTTTTATTTCAGGTGCCATTTTAATGGTCTATGGTTTTTTTCACCTGACCCACCAATCCAAAAGCATGGTGGGTTTAAAAAAGTTTGCACTGAATATCCGTTTCATTTTTCCCGTCACCGCTATCCTCATGCTGGTGGCTTGCTGGCTGGTTTATAAACAGGACACGGCAACTCTGGAAATAACCGGAGACACTCTGGTCATCCATGCCGGCTGGTACAGTCAGGAAATCGAACGATCCAATTTGAGACTTGAAGAAGCGCAGGTGCTGAACCTTAAAGACAACCATCACTTGCAACCGGTCCTTCGGACCAACGGAACCGGAGCCCCCACCTTAAAAGCGGGTTGGTTTATTTTGAGGAATCGGGACAAGGCCTTTCTTCTGATAACAAAAACAAGTGAGGTGCTTTATCTGCCAACCCGAGACTTTATTTTCATGGCAAGCCTGAAAAATCCTCATGATTTTTTGGAGCTTCTTTCAGAGTAGTCAAAATTTTTCCCGCCTGCTCTAAAAGGTAGAGTCTGGCAATAGTGCTGGTAGCAAGTGAGGACGCTAATCCTCGCCTCGCTACCACAATAAACAAGTGGAGCTGAGTGATTTTAACTATCCCGCAAGGAGGGTTTATGTCCAGACCGATCGTGATCATTCATGGGTGGAGCGACAAATCAAATTCTTTTCGGCCGCTGGCAAAGAGATTAAGAAAAAGTCTTGGTCGACCGGTATTAACCATCAATCTGGCGGATTACGAATCGTTGGACGATGAGGTGACCTTTGACGATCTTGTCGCCGCGATGACTAAAGAATGGGAAAAAAAGAACCTTCCCACGACCCCGCGAAGCGTTGATGTCATTTTGCATAGTACCGGTGGCCTGGTGGTGAGAGATTGGCTCTGCCAGAATTATTCGGCCTCGGCGGACAAAACAAATGCTCCTATACGGAACCTTGTCATGTTGGCCCCGGCAAATTTCGGTTCCCCCTTAGGCCATAAAGGAACCTCCTTTATAGGTAGAATCATTAAAGGCTGGAGCGGGGACAAGCTTTTTGAAGTTGGAGAGAAATTACTCAATGGCCTTGAGCTGGCAAGCCCGTATTCCTGGGATCTGGCCATGCAGGATCGGTTTGGGAAAAGTAATTTTTTTGGGAAAGGTAAAATCCTTTGCACCGTTCTGGTAGGGAATACCGGTTATTCCGGCATTGCCGCGGCGGCCAACGAAGCGGGCTCGGATGGTACCGTGCGCGTTTCAACAGCCAATTTAAACTGCGCCTATCTTTCAGTAGATTTTTCGCAGGACCCCTTGAACCCGGAAGTCACTTCTAAAAACTCCAAGGGCAAAACAGCTTTTGCGATACTAGACGAAGAAAACCATGGGTCCATTGTGAATAAAAATAAAAACGGAAAAACTTTTGAACAGATAATGGGTGGCCTTAAAGTCAACGATGCCAGTTTTGACACATGGTGCGCACAGTTGGAAACGGAAACCCGTTCCGTAACGAATAAAAGGGAAAAGGAGGATGACTCATATTTCTATGGTTACCAGAATACGGTTTTTTTGGTACGCGATCAGTTTGGCATGCATGTGAAGGAATATTTCCTGGAGTTTTATGACAACGATGATAATTCCGATTGGCTTGAAGAGTATTTTCATGGAAAAGCTATTCGCACTATTCATGCCTATTCTGATGACAAGGCCTACCGCAGTTTGCTGATTGATTGCACCAGCCTGATTAAAATTATTAACAACCATTCATCCTTTCAGGAAATGCGGATGAGCCTGGTAGCCAAACCGGAACTCCGCGTCAATGGAAAGGTGGGTTACCAAACGGTGACAGAAAAGGATATCGGCGCGCTTTCCATACTCAGGGCCAACATTCCCCGGGTATTCAAAAAAAACCGGACATTGCTTGTCGAAATAATCCTTAAGCGGGAACAGACAGAAAAAGTATTTCAGATCAAGACGTTTTAAATAAAGTTGCTGAATAAAAATATGAGGAGGTGGCTTATACTTCGTATCGTTTGCGGTTATGCAAAAAGTTTTTTGGCTTATTCCAAGACTTTTATCATCTCGGCAATCGGTTTGTGGCAACGGCTGAGAGCCCAGCCGAGGAGGACGCCGAAGGAGTTTGCCACCAAATCAACCCCCTCAAAAAACCGATACGAGGTGAAGCTCTGGACGATTTCAAGCAAACCCCCCCATAGCATCAAGCCCAGCATCAGCTTCACGGTGCGTGCGTCCGGGTAGCCCTGGGTAAAACTCCACATCACTCCGCCGTAAGCGATAAGATGCAGGATCAGATCGTTGATGTTTTTGCCCACCATTTCCGGAATGGGCATCAGCGACAGGGCGGTCAGCAACACAAAACTGAACCATGCCCACGCTCGTATCAACTTTACTTGTGTTTGCGGGTCGATCATAACCTCCTTAGGCTCCCTTAAAAAAGGAGAGCTTTGCACATCTTAAAAAAAAAATTCAAGGCAAGATTCTTTCTGATGCCTGAAATGTCCAATCCCCCTGCCGCTTCCCCCTTCGTAGAAGGGGG
Source organism: Nitrospinaceae bacterium (assembly GCA_029261535.1). GTDB lineage: Bacteria > Nitrospinota > Nitrospinia > Nitrospinales > Nitrospinaceae > Nitronauta. The sequence goes on from JAJDBF010000029.1 coordinate 6,015, forward strand.
AATATCATAACAAGCCAAGGCGAGATTCTTCTTCGCCCCAAGGGCTCATCAGAATGACATACGATGGTTTTCTTGTTTTTTTGTTAGCTCCTCCACCGCTAGGTGGTCCGGCGAGGAGTCAGAATAACATGCGGTGGTTTTCTGTTTTACGCTGGCCGTGCGCAAGCACCCGTTAGCCCTCCGCCAGGAGCGGGTAACGGTTGAATTGATGCGGACTTACGGGTATGATACGGCCTTCCAAAAAACATTATTTCCTGAGCCTCTTTCAGAAGTTTCAATAATCCTGCACGCCTTTTTTTATATATAGATGAAAGACTTTTCCAAAATTTTCAAATTTGTACGACCGTATTCCAGGAGCCTGGTCTTGGCATTTTTGTGCCTGATCCTCACCTCCGCCATCACCCTCATCCTGCCGATGATCGTGAAGGACATGATCAACGCCACACTGGTCACCAATGACAGCGATCTTTTAAACAGCAGAACCTGGGATCTGGTCATCGTCATCTCCCTGCAACTGGTGTTTGCCGTTTTGACCAACTTCATCCTCGGCTTCGTCGCCAACCGGGTCACGGCAGATTTCCGCATCGAATTTTTTCAACACGTGCAACGGCTGTCCCTCAGCTTTTTTCAGAACCGCCGCGTAGGGGAGTTGCTGTCGCGTCTCGGCAATGACATCACCGTGATTCAAAACGCACTGGTCACGATTCCGGTCGCCGTTCTCAGGCAAACTATCATGCTGATCGGCGGTCTTGCCATCATCTTTTACCTTAACTGGAAACTGACCGGCCTGATCCTGCTCATCCTGCCGCCCTTGATGCTGTTCGCACGCATCTTTGGCCGACGCTTGCGAAAGCTCGCCGAAAAAGTGCAGGACCAACTGGCAGGTGCCGCGGTTGTTCTCGAAGAAGTCGCCTCTTCCATTCAGGTGGTGAAATCCTATACACGCGAACCGTATGAACAAAAACGATTTGAAGAAGGTATCGAAACAGCACTGGAAGCGGAAATTGAAAAACTAAAAATATCTTCATTCTTCGGGCCGTTTATTTTGTTTCTAACGTTTATGGTTTCCGCTTCACTGGTCTGGTACGGCGGTCATCAGGTGATGCAGGGGCAAACTTCTTACGGGGAGCTGGCGGCCTTTTTCCTGTACGCCATCATCATCGCCGGCCCAATCGGAACTTTTGTGAGGTTGTACACGCAGGTGCAGGAATCGCTCGGTGCCGTGCGCCGCGTCTATGAAATACTCGATACGCCTCCGGAAATTTTACAGCCGGAAAATCCGGTTCGGCTGGAGCGCATCGAAGGGCGCATCGAATTTAAAGAAGTATTGTTTGCCTACCACGACGATCAATCCGTGTTGCACAATGTTTCCTTTAAAATCGAACCGGGACAACGCGCCGCGCTGGTAGGGCCGAGCGGTGCCGGCAAGTCCACTATCGTGGCTTTGTTGCACCGTTTTTTTGATGCGGGCTCCGGGGCCATTTGTCTGGACGGACAGGATATCAAAACACTCGATCTTCAAACTTATCTTGGGCAGGTCGCGCTGGTTCCTCAGGACACTATTCTATTTGGCGGCACCGTCCGGGAAAATATTCTTTACGGCAAACTGGAGGCCACTGAAGAAGAAGTCATTCAGGCGGCGCGTTCAGCACACGCACATGAATTTATTTCCCAACTCGAAAAGGGATACGATACTTCGGTCGGCGAGAAAGGTGTGAAGCTCTCTGGCGGCGAGCGTCAGCGCATCGCCATTGCCCGCGCCGTGCTCAAGGATCCAAAAATCCTCATCCTCGATGAAGCCACCTCATCGCTGGACACGCAATCGGAAAGTCTCATTCAGGACGCGTTGGAGAAGCTCATGAAGAATCGAACCACATTTATTATTGCGCACCGGCTCAGCACGGTTCACCACGCCGATCAAATACTGGTGCTCGACAAGGGTGCGTTAAAAGAATCTGGTACGCACCAGAGCCTGATGCAAACCGAGGGCCTCTACCATAAACTCTACACCATGCGGACCTTTGAAGAACCGGTCGCGCTGGAAACCGGCTCCGATCCCTCCTAGCGGGTGCTCCGCGCACGGCGAGCGGACCTTGCGGTGTCAGCCAATGGGGAACCATATTGCGCGATACGGTCCAACCTGTTAGCCCTCCACCAGGAACGGAAGGAGTGTAAAGAAAACTTTGAAAACTGAAACCCTCAAATTCCTGTTTGCCGTTCATAATCATCAGCCGGTGGGAAATTTCGGGCATGTGTTCGAAGACACTTTCGAAAAATGTTACCGACCCTACCTCGAAACGCTGACGCAATTTCCGCAACTGAAAACCTCCGCCCATTTTTCCGGTCCTTTGCTGGAATGGATCGAAGCCCACCGTCCGGATTATTTAAAACAACTGCGGAGCATGGTGCAGGTCGGTCAACTTGAAATATTAGGTGGCGGTTTTTACGAACCCTTGCTTGCCACCATTCCGGAAGAGGACGCTCTCGGACAAATCCGGATGATGAACGAATATCTGCGGGAAAAACTAGGCACCACGCCACGCGGCTTATGGCTGGCGGAGCGTATCTGGTCCCCCACTCTGCCGCGCGTTATCGCTCACGCCGGAATCGAATTCACCATTCTCGACGACACGCATTTTTCGTATTCCGGGCTGGAAGACCGCGCCATTCATGGCTATTACATTACCGAGAGTCAGGGCTACCCACTCAACCTGTTTCCCATTTCAAAAGAACTACGTTACTCCATTCCGTTCGATCTGCCGCAAGCGACGCTCGACAAACTGCGCACGTTACATGAAGAGCGGCAATGCTCCGGATTGACCTACGCCGACGATGGGGAAAAATTTGGCAGTTGGCCTGAAACCTGGCAGTGGGTTTACGGTGAGCGTTATCTCGAAAGATTTTTTCAATCTCTGCAAGATAATAAGGAAAGGATTGAGACCCTGCATTTCGGAGAATACCTTGACCGGTATTCGCCAAACGGGCGCGTGTACCTTCCCCCCGCTTCTTATGAAGAGATGATGGAGTGGGCTCTGCCAGTGCACACCTCGCGTGAACTTCACAGCTTAAAAGAAGAAATGAAAATTAAGGGAATCGATGCCAGCGTCTCACGCCAGTTTATCCGTGGCGGACAGTGGGATAATTTTCTGACCAAATATCCGGCGAGCAACCGCATGCACAAACGCATGCTCCTGACCAGTCGGGTCATCAATAAATTAGCGGACACGCATCCCGACAAAGCCGAGGCTCTTCAGCTTTTGTACCAGGGGCAATGTAATTGTTCCTATTGGCACGGCTTGTTTGGCGGACTCTATTTGAACTACCTGCGCCATGCTGTTTATCAAAACCTGATTCAAGCGCAGGCTCTTGCCACCCGCAGTCTTGACGACACCAAAGTCAGTTTTGAAAAGATCGACTACGATCTTGATGGGCATGCAGAATGGGTGGTGAGTCATTCTGAAATGACGGCGATCATCGCGCCTGCTCGCGGTGGCGCGGTGGTCGAGTTTGATTTTCATCCTGCCGCGTTCAACATCACCAACGTATTGGAACGCTCCGAAGAAACCTATCACCAGGCGATTCGGGACCACGCCCATCAAGAGGAAGTGCCAACCGAACAACCGCAATCGATTCATGATCGTGTGCGGTTCAAACAGGAAGGCCTGGAATCGCTTCTTGTGTATGACAAAAGGGAACGCTTGTCCTTACAGGAATATTTTGTGGCCTCTGATATTTCATTGGAACAAATCAAAACCGGCACCTTTGACGACCTTGGAACATTTGCCGGAGCAACATTTGATTCCTCACAAAATCAAAATGAAACAACCGGAGCTTCCTCTTTAAAGTTGGTTCGTACAGAACAACTGGGAACGAACCGGCAAACGGTTGAGCTGACCAAGTCGCTGACCTTTAAAGAACAGGAAGCTTCTATTCAAGCGCGTTACCAAATTCTGCATTCCGGTACGGAAACTTTGCGTGGGATGTTTGCGGTTGAGTTCAATGTTTCGCTGTTGGCAGGGGACGCGCCGGATCGATATTTTGTCGATGACCAAGGTGAGTTTTCAAATAAACCATTGGTTACGGAAGGTGAGGCGCGTCGACGGAAACGCTGGGGCATGCGCGATGACTGGTCGGGGATCGAAATTTCCTGGAGCCTGAAGAAGGCCAGCCGGATTTTATTTTATCCTGTAGAGACCGTTTCCCAATCCGAAGACGGCTTCGAAAAAACCTATCAAGGCAGTTGCATCTGGTTGCTTTGGGATGTGGCGTTGCCACCGGGCGAAAAACTGGAATGGGAACTGGTCTGGCAAGTTGAGCGGGTTTAGCGGGCGACAAGAACGACTGGCAATAAAATTAGAATCGAAGGTTATTCCCCGGGGTCGGCCCCGTTTAAAAAACCGACCAGATGGGCCCGTTTTTCCGGACCCCCGTTTTGATAAATTCGAACCAGCTTGGCAATCAACTCCATCAATTTTTGATCCTCGCCGTAAGTTTCCGCCGATTCCTGCACAACGTCCACCCGGCCTTCGCCGCCCATCTCCGTCCGGTTCATCGACCCCTTGCCGGTCAACAACCAGATAATGTTGACACTGGTGTGCTGATAGAGTTTGGCCAATGTGTCGGCAGAAGGCAGAGACTTATCGTTTTCAATATCGGACAGGGACCCCTGAGAAACCCTTATCAGGCGTGCCAACTCATACGCCTTGAGTGGCAGGGTTTTCCTCCACTCCCTGAGACGCCGACCAAGGTATTTTGCGGCACCCGCTGTTTTATCTTCTGTCATTGGCTGTCCAATATGGAGGCGCAGGTTATTTTGTTTGCCGATTTAAACGGTGTTAAAAATGAACCAACGTCTTTACTTCAATTATTTATTCTGGGGGGAAAGGAACTCTATATTACAGAGCGATTACTTGCCTATTTGATTCCATTCCCAAGTCCTCGCCAAACAGAGGACAATAACAATTATTTACATTTACATTAAATAGGTAAAGCGCGATCAATATAATACATAAAATAAAGATGTCAATCCTTAAGTATGTAAAAATGAAAGTCTACAAAATCATTTGTTTTAAAGGATTTATCGCATCACCCAACTGGCTTCATGAACTTGTCCGCTAATCAGGGAATTGACATTATGGGCAAATTATTTGCACATTAAAAACACGGCAATCAATTATTTTCGGATAAATAAATAAAAATTCGGTCTACTTTAAATTAATGATTTTTCCGAAAAGTCATCATTTCTTGATATTCGACAAACCATTATTTTTAGAGGATTAATTAAAACCATCAAAAAATAATACTAGATTTCGTATAGAGGGAATCTTTGAAAATTATTCCGATTTCCAAATATGTTCTCCGGGTTTCCCGGATTCTTCATACAGTTTTATGCATAAATTTTCAATGCCCCTGAATGGAGAGAGAGGAGGGACGCATTAAAATACCCGTGTTATTGCCTGTCAAGTTGCCCGTCAGCCCCCCACGCTAGTGGGTGCCAGGAGAGGCGGGAATGACCGGAATTTTGGAAGGCCCCACCGGCAGGAGGACCTCGAACAGCCCCACTTTTTCCCATAACTGATAGTGTCGCTGGAGGTGTCGGTAAATTATCGGGGCGTAGCGGCTAAAGCGTCGGTCCTCTTTCCCATCAATGGCAAAATCTGCAAGGATGACCAGCTGTGGCGATTTGATCAGCAACTGATGCACCACCTCTTGCTGAGCCGCATCGTCCAGCATGCCCGGCAAAATCCAGCCGTGAGCGATAGGATTGGCCCGATCGGTCAAATAATAGAACAGCGGGTTCAACGGAAGAGCCAGAATAGAATCACCGGGCTTGGTCGCGATCTCAATTTTGTCGATCAGCTGGCGCACCCAGCGGGCTTCATAAGGGTTGGTCCAAACCGTCATCCTGTCCATTTCCAGCTTTTCCGTGTTTTGCCAGCGCGCGCCCACGGAGCCTACATAAAATCCGTGACCGAAATTCATTTCATATAAAAACAGGAGGGGGAAAATGCCGACCAGAAAATGGACCAGCAATTTTTCTGGAGCCCAGAAGGAAATCCGCTCCTCTAAATGGGCAAAAAGAGTCATGAGTCTATTGCGTAATCTGAATAAGAGGTAAGGCAGAAGAATGTAGAACGCTGGCAGGGTCCGGATTAAATTATCGAATCCGGCGCGCCACACCACCAGACCAAAAGCGCAGATGCCCATGCCGGTCACCGCCAGCAAGAATAACTGCGATTGATTCGAGCCGCGCCGTGCCATCCGGTCACGCCCCAGCAGGATCAGTACCAGCGCATAAGTGGCAAGTGGGATGTAAAACATGACCCGCTCAAACATGCGGTCCGGCCCCTCGGTTCGCCAAATCTCCCAAAAAGGAAACAATGCAGGAAAGGGGTTGCCCCACACCGCGTGCGTGTTGAATACGATTTCGATAAATTTTTGCGGCACCTGATAACGCCAGAGGAACATCATCAGGATTCCGGAAATTGCTATCAGGATTCCAAGACCCAGGCCAAGTCGCACAGGGGACGTTGGTTTATTATCGATCCGGGTGACCGGGTCGCGCCAACGCCATAAGGCCAGCAGTCCCCACAGGCCGACTGAGAATATGGCGATCTCCATTTTGAAGGGAATGCAGAGCAGGATTGCGGTGGCGAGCAAAAGGCCGCGCCAAAATTTGGGGCGTTCCAGCCAGCGCACCAGACAAAACAAAACTAGTACGCAAAAGAGGGGAAAGAAACGGTTGTAGTACATCGAAGGGGCACTCAACATCATCGCCCCGGCCAACAGGGAAAAACCCACCGGCATGATGCGCCGCGAAATGGCATACACCATCAACGGCATTAACGGTGTGAACACCGCCACACTCAGGCGCAGACTGTGCAAGCTGATGCCAAACCAGTCGAAGAACCAGGCAGAGTAAATATAACGACCCGGCAGGTAGCCAATAGGATTGAAGTCGCGCAGGGCCATCTCACCGCGGAAAGTGCGCAGGGTGCCATCGGCAAACCCGCCCTCATCCCACAGGTTGAGCCCGTAATCGAGAAAGGAAAGATAGTAGAAAAATATCAGGACATAAGCGGTCGCCCATCTCAACACAGTGGATTGAAATAGTGACGCGCCTAAAAAAAACTTATTCAGGCCTGGAGGAGCAGACATGGGTGTTGAGACAAGAGTCGGCGGCATAATACCTGATCGGGTATTGGGCCGCAGGACTCAAGAGGAAAGGAAACCCGCCATTTCTTCCGCCAGGCGGGAGTGTTCTTCGGACCATTCATCAAAGTTAGGGGCCTTTTCAGGAACCGACGGCAGAGCCTTCTTCATTTTCTCCAGGCGGTCGATGGTCGCGTGAATCGAGTCCGGGTTGATCGATTGATTGCGCACCCCGACCATCAGCTCTGCATGCAGGGTCCGCACCCGATCCGGATTGTTACCGACCATGAAGATATCGAGACCGGCGAAGACTCCCATGCCAGCAAGTTTTTCAAATTCAAATTGATCTTCGATGGCTTTCATTTCCAGATCATCGGAAATTAAAAGTCCATCGAACTGCAATTGACCGCGCAGGACCTTTTTCAGGATAGGTTCAGAAAAAGTGGCCGGTAAATTTTTATCCCATGCCGGGTAAACCACATGCGCCGTCATGATTGCCTTGAGTCCGTTTTGAATGCATTGCGAAAACGGCGCAAGCTCCACCTGCTCCAGCGTCGCCCGGTCGCGCTCTACCGTGGGCAGGGCCAGATGCGAATCCTGTGTGGTGTCGCCATGTCCGGGAAAGTGTTTGCCAACCGCCAGCACCCCGTGGTCCTGCATCCCGTTGAGCAGAGCGAGGCCCAGCACCCCGGCGCGTAACGGGTCGTTGGAAAGAGCGCGCATGCCGATGATCGGGTTGTCCGGATTGGTGTTCACATCCAGCACCGGCGCGTAATTCATATTGATGCCCATGGCAGACAACTCGCGTCCCAGTGCCGTGCCAAAACGGTAAGCCAGTTCGTGCGAGTCCGCGATCCCCAAACAGCCGGGCTCCGGAAACTTAGTGAACGGTTCTGTCAGTCGGGCCACCTTGCCGCCTTCCTGATCGACGGAAATAAAAAGCGGCCAGCCCGACGACACCTCATCGGCAAGTTTCTGCAGGTCCCTGACAAGCTGAAACAACTGCTGAGGATTTTCATAATTCCGGGAAAATAATATGATCCCGCCCACCTGGCAATCGCGAATCAACTGTTCCGTTTCCTGGGTCAGCGTGGTGCCCTCGATGCCGCAGATGATCATCTGCCCGACACGCTGGCTTAAAGTCTCAAGAGGTTTCAAAATCAATAATCCCGTAAAAAAGCTGAATAATGTATGGAGTATCAAGCAGAAGGCCCGGAAATTCAGGCTTCAGAGAGAATACCACGGCGTTATGTCCAGATTGAAGAATTTTGTTCTCAATTCCGCGCCGGACGCTATGCTAAAATTAACCTGTAGCCATAATTTTTAATCATCAAGCTTCCAAAACTGTTTTCCTGAGCCGGTCGATCAGCAACTTCTTCTTTCGACAGGTTCAAGGTGACTGATAGTGAATTTCCCTCATGCAAAATAGAGTGGTCATCACCGGGTTGGGCATCGTCAGCCCCAACGGCATCGGCAAACAAAATTTCTGGGATAACACGATCAACGGCATCAGCGGGATCGGTCGCATTGCCGCGTTTGATCCCGTCGGGCTCGACTGCCAGATCGCTGGCGAAGTGTCGGGCTTTGATCCGGAAACGTACTTCCCGAAAAACGAACTGAAAAAACTTCCGCGCGCGGTGCCACTATGTGTCGCCGCTTCCAAAGAAGCGTTCGACGATGCGGGCATCGATTTCGATTCCTTCTCGGAAGAAGATTTTGAAAGCCTCGGCGTGATCGTCGGCACCGGTGGTGCCGGTTTCGATTTTTCAGAAAAGCAATTCGCCCTCTATTATTCCGACCAGAAAAAAAAAGTCAGCCCCTACGCCATATCCAATTCGCTGGTCGGCATGTTGTCGAGTGAAATCTCAATGAAGTTTGGCCTGCAAGGGCGCAGTCATGTGATCTCCAACGGATGCACCAGTTCCACCGATGCCATGGGCTACGCCCTCAACGCCATCCGCTCCGGGCAAGAGACATGGGTGCTCACCGGCGGTGTGGAAGCCTGCGTGACTCCGGCGATGATGACCGGCTTCGAAAGAATGCGCGCCAACCCGGTGCACTTCAACGAGGACCCCGAGCGCGGATCGCGACCGTTCAACCGCGACCGCGAAGGATTCGTTCTCGCCGAAGGCAGTTGGATGATGGTCATGGAAGATCTCGAACACGCCATGAAGCGCGGTGCCCACATCTATGCCGAGGTCGTCGGTTACGGTTCCACCTGCGATGCCTACCACCGCGTCGCCATCATGCCCGACGGCAAACAATCGACCCGCGCCCTGCTGATGGCGATGAAGGACGCGCAGATCAACGAAGACGCTATCGATTACATAAATTTTCACGGCACCTCGACCGTGATGAACGACCGCATTGAAACCCTCGCCGTTAAAGGCGCGCTCAATGGCCACGCCATGAAGGTCCCGGTCAGTTCCACCAAGTCGATGGTCGGGCATCCGCAAGGCGCGTCCGGCGCGCTCGGTAGCACCATCTGCCTTTTGAGTCTGCAGGAAAGCGTGCTGACACCGACCATCAATATGGAAACGCCCGACCCGGATTGCGACCTGGATTACATCGCCAACACAAGTCGCGATAAATCAATTGATATCGCCATCAGCAACTGCATCTCCTTTGGCTCGAAAAATTCCGCGTTGGTATTTCGACGCTTTTCCTGAGGCGAACCACTTTCAATTGCGTTACACTATTTTTATGAAACTCATTTCCTGCATAAAACAATCAAGGATGTGGCGCATCGGTTTGGTCTGCCTGTGCTGGGCGACGCTCGGTGCCTGCGCCGGTAAACTGGCCGACGTGACCGTCACCGTGGTCGATCAAAAAACCGCACTGGAAAACCAGGTGCTCGGCAGTTACGAAGAGTTGGGTGAAGATGTCATGTTGCTTGCGTCGGTGCGTTCGGTCGATGAAAGCGGCAAGCTCAAAACCGTGCGCCAGATTCCGCCGGGCAAGATGAAAGCCGTGCGTGCCAAACAACGGCAGGAATTCAATCAGGATGATGTGACGCAGTTCAAGAATGACGGATCAGCGGGGGAAGGCAAGAGCGGTTACCTCGTGTTCCTCGAAACCACGAAAACCAAAACCGATACGGCATATAAAAAGTTTGTGCAATCAATCGTGACCGAAGAAAACGAAGACCGACGAGCGATCTACGAACGCATCGTCGCCACCAACGAAGCCTTCAGCGAAGGCGACCTGCCGAAAGTTGAAGAAATCTCCGCCAGCCTGAATCGCGGCAACGCCAAGCCTGGCGAAAAAATCCAGCTCGACACCGGCACCTGGTCCACCAAAAAATAATTCCCCGCCAGGTGACTCCTCCGGCAACAGAGACCTTTGCATAAGGTGGTTTTGTTTTATTGAGGTTTTTTTGTCGGGGAAAATCGAAAATTATGGCTTCCGTCTCTTTGATCCACATCTTTTCTGGTGTGGTTCGCGTGGGCATTGTGCATTTTTTCCTGGCTTCGTTCGGACTTTCCCTGCTTCTACCAAACCCCTCCCTACGTTTGCACCAGCACCAACGGATACGACGGGCGGCCCGCGTTTGAACCATAAATACCAGACAACTTATCCTCAAGCAGGCTGAAACCCAAAACCTCATCCACTTCAGAAAGAAAGTTCGTTGCACCCGTCACCAACTCATCCGCAATGCTCAACGGACCCAGTTGCTTTTGCATCTCTACCCTCCATGGATTCAATTAGAAAAACCTCGAGCAAGCCAAACACTCAACACATCATAATCCACACAATAAATTCCGCAGACTTTATGCAAAGGTCTTTCCGTAGAAGGAGAGGGATAATTAAACGCTGTTTATTGATTGACCGCACCGTCTGGGGAATTTGCAAACGGGAGATTTGCCCGATACAATAGCCCTCGATTTTAATCTACCTCCATGAGTCCCTATGAAACTATTTGTCAATGGTGAAGAGATCCCCGATTCCATCGCGGAAACTGAACTCGGCCCTTTGCTGGATCGACTTCTGCAGGAACGCCAGTCTCTCGGGCTTCATATTCTAGCCCTCCGGGTAAACGATATGGAACTGGCTCTTGAAAGCGATGAAACTTTCAAGGTTGTCCTTAACCTGGAGGACCGCATCGAAGTCGACTTCGCTCCCATTGAGGCTCTCATCGCTCGCAATATTGAAAATGCCGGCGAGTACCTCGACCGTCTTCTGCCCGGCTTTGAGAAAGCGGCAAATTTATTTCGCATGGGAAGCGAGCAGGAGGCCAACCAGTTTTTTCTCGAGATCATTGATGGCATCGAATGGTTTTCCGAGGTGGTCGACTCCATTATCGAGGCCACCGGTCAGGACCCCTCCCTGATGATCCTCGGTAAAGAATCGCTTCAGGACAGAAAAGAACGTCTGCTGGGCTTCACCACACAAATGGTGGAAGCCAATCAGAACCGGGACTGGGTCCTGCTAGCCGACCTGCTGGAGTACGAATTGACCCCTTTCTATGCTGAATGGCAATCCCTTCTGCCGAAGCTCCTACCGCCCAACCAGCCTAACTAGTTGTTTTATCGATACTTATTTTCCAGCGCAAAATAAATCAGAAAAAAATCGCCTGACAGCTCTAAAGTTTCCAGGTTTTTTACCGATAAGAACGTTAGGAGACCGTGTATTCTAATTACAGGTTCCTGTTGGCGGCTTATTGGATCAGCCTTGGCTTTTTTCTTATTATTTTTTTTGGCGAGAGGCCGGGTGAGGAGAATCCATTGACCCTGAACAACTTATCGGTTCAATAGGGACAGACTTTAATGGAGGTCTTAATAAAAAAAAGAAATTATTGAATTATCAAAGGTTCTGCAAAATGACCGTAGAACCATTCACGCCCGGCACCTTTGAATCCGGGCAGGGGACGTTGATAAATTCCGTTATAAAAGGACGCATGCTTCGGAAGTGCAGGCTCATTCCGGGGCATTATCTGGGGAGACAGGATCATGGCAGAAGCAGGTAGCGATTTATCCATCCAAAGTCAAAATGTGAGTATTCCTGGGCTGGCCGCCGCCCGCCGGGCGCAGGAAGAGGATGTCCAGAATCAAGAGATCGAAGGCCAGCGTGTTGAAGAAGCCCGGCAGGCTGAAGTCAGACAGGAAGATAGTGTCTCGGTCAATGAAAACGGACCGGGTGCCATCGAGCAACAGGAAATCCGCGCCGAGGGCGAGAATTTGAACGTCCCGTCACAGGATATTCAGGAAAATCTGGGGCAAAGTCTGGGGGATCAATTTCAAACCCGCCCAACATTGACCGACCTAAATGATTCGGTCGAAACCGCCTCGGATTTAAGTGTGTCGACTCAACAATTGGGCAATACGGGTATCAACCAGGCGGTTGAGCAGGCCAGGGAATTTGTGCAGGAACCAGTAAATTCAGGAGGCAGTGGGGACCAGATTGAAGCGGCGGCAGAGGCCAGTGCTCAATCTCAGGTGGGAGGACAGGGAGCTCTCGAAGTTCTTCAGCCGACGGCCCCTCAGGGTGTAGATGCCGGTGCTGAATCCGAAGGGCTGACCGATAGCGATGCTGGCCTTGCCGCCACCAGCACCGGACAGGCCAACGCCTCGAACCAGAACCTGCGTGATGCGGTTGAGGCAGACGCTCAGCGAAGAGAGGAACAGGAAAATCAGGACAACAATCAACGCGATCCGGAACAAACCAATCGCGGACAGAATATTGACAGCATCGTTTAACTTTTGGAGACAGTCTGTGGATTCCGCCTGACTGCGTCCGCAAAATCAGGATGAGGTGGATTGCAGAATTGATGCAATAAAGAAGTAAGTCGCAAAAATTTGAAGGCAGGTTTTTTGGAGGTTCAACTGACACGATTCAGTTGAGCCGAAGTAAAGACGTGCCAGCGTGCTCCGGACCTGGGGAGGATAGAGCACGCCGGCATACGGTGCGCACAACATTGTCTAAACACCGACCGTCTTATAAAGGCATTGGAATATCTATTCCTGGGTCGTTTGGGTGATGAACCGAACTTCGGCTTAAAGTCGCTGGCGTGTCCATCACCCGCTCAGGTTCTATATCGGCTGTGGCTGGAAAAATCTTTACGCCCAAACGGTATGAGGCCCTGAGTATTTTCGGCCCATGCAGATTTCCAACGTCACTGGTCTGTCTTTTTCACGGCTGACGGCACCTGTCTCGCTCACGCGTCCCACGGGTTCGGCAGAAGCCGTGTTGACCGCGCAGGAAACCTCCCGCACTGCCGCGCCACCCCGGTCTACGGACCGACCGGGAGTACGCCTTGCCTCGCCGCCACTCATAAGCTCCCCTTTCGGGCCTCTCGACACACTCATAGTTTCGCCTACGCTCAATTCTGAACGGCTGGAGTCCGTCCGCAACGGGTTCCGGCAATCCATTCGTGATCGCTTGGGAGATCTCAGTGACCGCGTCAGTGCCCTGCTTGCGGTGGGCGATTTCAACACACGCCGCACCCGAGTCTCCCGGCCCGAAATCCTCAGCGTCACTCCTGGAAACAAAACCCCTCTCGATCAAGTCAATATCACTTCCACCCGTTTGTCTCAGGGACAAGTGTTGGCATCGGATAAATTCACCGCCGGGTCTCCGCTCAATTTAAGCGGTCGTTTTCTCATCAATGGCACCACGGTGACCGTGAGCGTGAGCGATGGCTTGTCCAACATTCGCGACAAAATCAATCGTGGCGAAGACAGTAATGGCAACGGTCGCCTCGACGGACCGGAAGACCTCAACGCCAACGGTCAGATCGATATCATCGAAGTGGCGGGAGGTACGCAGGGTCCCGGTTTGTTCATCGTCGAAGACAAAAACGGCAACGGCAGGCTCGACCCGGATGAAGATGCCAACGCCAACGACCGGCTCGATGGCGGCACCAAAGAGAATAAAGTGATAGCAGGAGTCATCGGCGATCGCCTCACCCTCACCAGCGAAACCGGCGGTGCCTCGACCATCGCCTTGAGCGACCCGGACGATGTTCTTTTGGCTTTAGGATTCTTTGAATTGAACGCCAAAGGTCGGCCCATTCAAAAAGAAGCGCAATTTGATTTTGACCGGCAGACTCCGACCAACCTCAACACCACACCGCAAACTGCCAGCCTGGAAATTGACGGAGTCACCAGGGAAAGCGATGACAACGAATTCACATCTGCCATTGCAGACGCGGTGGTTGAGTTGCGACAGACGACCGATAAGGGAATCGAGGTGCGAGTGCGGTTTGATTCCGATCAAGCGGTCGAGGCAATCGAAAACCTGACCGATGAATTCAACAGCGTGGTGGGTGAACTCAACCGTGCGCAAAGAGGCGATCCTCCAACCGTTGCCGATCCTGATATTCCCAACGTGCAAAGCCAGTTGGTAAGCGTGCAAGTTCCGGCAACCTCTGCCGCGCCATCGGCAGAACCCGACGCTGATCAAACTACGTTCGACCGTATCACACCGCCGGTTTCCGGTCAGCCCCTCAAAGACAGTGGGGTGCTCAACTTCGGCGAGTTCTTCATTTCGGACTCGGCTCAATCCATTGAAAATGGTCTGCGCACCGAGCCTCCAAAAAATACCAACGTGCTCCCCGATCCATTCCAGCAAATCGGAATACGCGTGCTTGAAGACAACACGCTGGAGATTAACAAGCCTGCTTTGGAACAGGCATTTGAAAATGACTTCGAGAAGGTGCGCGATCTTTTCTTTAAAGAAGACACCGGCCTGCTGGCCCAACTGCAAGAGCGGTTAGACCGTTTGCTGGACACCGACTTCGGGCCACTAACCGTTGCGCCTGACCCGGCGATTGCACCACCTGCAACAAACTCAAACAACCCATTTCGAGCGGCAATCGAAGCACTGGCGCAGTCTCAGCCAGCGCGCAACCTGCTCGCCATCGTGTGACTTAACAGAGGAGTTAGAGGACCTTTTTCATTATTCAATAATTTTTGTTCCGGCAACTTGCTCTCCCTTGTTTCACAAGGGACGCTCGCGGCCAAAACGTTTTTAAAAAGGCACGCTTAAATGAAAATCATTATTGAAAATTTAAAACAACAAAAAGAATGCTACCGGCATTTGCTACAGCATCTGGGCGAACAACAGACCGCCATCACCAACAAAGACGATGAGGCTCTGATGACGGCTATCAAGCATAAAAACGGAACCATCCAGACACTGCATAAACTAGAAAATGAATTGAAAGCCCAAATGGGCCATATAGGAGAAGATCAGCAAGGCGCGGTGAGGCGAGGAACGGAATCCCTGCGTAACGAAATTGTGCAATCACTGGAGCAACTCATTGCCGGTGAAGAGCAATGTCAACAGTCACTGACCCGGCAAAAGGACGAGTTGGAAGTTCAGATGACGCAGTTCAAAAAAACGAAGAATCTGTTCAAAGGTTATCAGGACCCGTCGTCCGCCAAAGGCGGCGGATTTAAAGGCAACGCGTGACATGAGAAATAAAACGCAAATCACAACAAAGGCAGACTGACATGGATCTTTCAGTTCAAAAATTATCGCAGATTTTCCGCAGTTACCGAACGCAGGAAAGGATTGGCGAGCTCAACCGACAAGCCAAACTCAATACCGTCCAACAACAACAGGACCGGGTATCCATATCCACAAAAGCCCGCGAACAACTGCAGGCTAAGGCCAACACTGAGGTGCCGAACCCTGCGCGTTAAAAACTAATCGGACCCACCACTGACCAGGAAATGACCGTGGGCCCCACAATGACACTGAAAAATCGACTGGTCCTTCTGAGCGTTAGCCCCTCGACAGGCTCAGGATAAACTCCGAATCTCGCCTTGGATTTTGCTTTTGGGGAAATACAATATTCCCCCTTCGGAGCCTGTCCTGAGCGAAGCCGAAGGCAAAGGCGAGATTCTTCTTCACCCTTCGGGTTCATCAGAATGACATGCGATGGTTTTCTGTTTTACGCTAGCAGGTTGCTGAAAAAGTTTTTTTTCGAGCATTCCTCTGATTGTCACATTCAAGAACGCGAATAGCGGTTCTTGAACAGGAGTGCCTGTCCTTAGCCTGTCGAAGTGTGCCCTTGATAATAAAGGCTGTCAGCGGACCTTAATAGATTCATGTAATCCATTTTTGCCTTCGAAAATAGTTTTTCAGCAACCTGCTAGTCGCGTGCGCAAATGCCCGTAAGGGCCGGCGAGGAGGTGCTAGCACGCGGCTAACGAGAAGTCAGAATGCCAATTTATTGAAATTTTGTCTCGCGCTTGGATTTATCTTCAGCATTTGTGGCATTTTTCGTGCGCCAGCTTCTCACCGCCAGAAACAATTTTCCGAGGTGCCCTTTATTGGGTATCGTTGCTCGATCCGGTGTTGGCAGGATGATGGCCCGATAAGAAGGAAAATGTTGCCTTTTTAACCCCTAAAACCACAAAAATATTGAGAAAAATGTAAAAGGGTGATATTGTTGTTTGTTCATAAAGGGCTTTATTCGCAAAATCTGACCGGGTTTATAAATAATCCACATTTTCCATTGACATCGATCAAAATGCGCCTATATAATGGCGGTTTTTCGGTAACCCAAGACAGCCGACTCGTCAACTCGGCTCTGGCTTGTTTTATAAGGTTTTTTGCCGGGGTGCGGTGAGGGGTCGGAGCTTGTTTTTTTGTGGTCTGGTCTGCCAGGTCCAAGATTTCTCCCTGTTAAAGAGGAATAACCATAGGGCGGTTGTGCTGAAAACAGGTGATTGCCTCTGTTTTATTGCGGGGAGATTCCCGAGCGGCCAAAGGGGACAGACTGTAAATCTGTTGGTTCTGCCTTCGGAGGTTCGAATCCTCCTCTCCCCATTTTGATTTCAGGATGCCTCTGGAGAATATCTCGGGTCCTGTTGGCCCTTGATTGATAGAGGGTTGAGGGGCGTGAGTTCGGAGGCTCTTGCAAGTATAAGGTTAGGCGGGAATAGCTCAGTTGGCTAGAGCGTCAGCCTTCCAAGCTGAGGGTCGCGGGTTCGAGTCCCGTTTCCCGCTCCAATTTTTCGGGGCGGACTTGGCAGTCGGCAGACCTTGTGGTTGGCAGGTGTCAGTGTCGGTGAGATAGGAGAGGATCGGGTTTTGTTTGCCCTCTGTAAGGGGCGGTGGCAGAGTAGGTTAGGGGGAATTTGCCCACGTAGCTCAGGGGTGGAGCACTTCCTTGGTAAGGAAGAGGCCATCGGTTCAAATCCGATCGTGGGCTCCAGATAACGTAAACGAGGACAGGGCGGAAGGCGTTTTCGGCCTTCGGCGGTTTTGGAAGAGACATGAGAGACATTATTCAGTTGGCCTGTGGTGACTGTAAGCGCAGAAATTACTCCACGACGAAAAATAAGAAGAAAACCACGTCGCGGCTGGAATTTAACAAGTTTTGCCGTTTTTGCCGTAAGCACACCCCTCATAAAGAAACGAAGTAATCCGGTTGGGTCCGGGTCCGGCGGACCTCGCGGTCGGCGTTCTTTTGATCGGCGGGCCTCGCGGTCGGCAATCTGCTATCGTTTATTCGGGGAATCGAATAGGCCAGTAGCTCGAACTGGTAGAGCGCCGGTCTCCAAAACCGGATGTTGGGGGTTCGAATCCCTCCTGGCCTGTATTTTCAAGGCGGCTCCGGTGGCTGTGTTTATCGAGTGGCTGGCGGTTGTGGGCTGATGTTCAGGTTTTGGGGTTCTGTCGAGCTGAATGCATTTTTGGGATAAGTTGCGGAGTGGTGATGTTTGGCAAGACAATGGAATTTTTGACGGGGGTCCGGGCGGAAATCAAGCGGGTGACCTGGCCCTCACGTCGTGAAACTATGGGTGGGACGGGAGTGGTGCTGTTTGTGGTGTTCCTGTTTTCACTGTTTCTTGGTTTGGTTGACACCATTTTGGGGAAAATAATTGAGTCCCTCATCTCCAGTTGAAGAGAGCGGTAAAGAAGAGAGCAGTAGGCAGGATGCAATGGAATGGTATGTAATTCATACCTATTCCGGCTACGAAAATAAAGTGAAGACCAGTCTCGAGGATCGCTTTGCCCATTCGGGTATACGGGAAAAGCTGGGTCAGGTGGTGATTCCCACTGAAGAGGTGATCGAGATTCGCGGGGGTAAAAAGAAAATCACCTCGCGCAAGTTCTTCCCCGGATACGTCATGATCCAGGTCGAAATGGATCAGGATATCTGGTACCTGATCAAGAATACGCCGAAGGTTACGGGGTTTCCGGGCGGTGTCACGCCGGTACCTCTGAGCGAGGAAGAAGTGAAGGGCGTGTTGGAGCAGATGGCGGGTGAGTCGGCGAGGCCGAAGCCCAAGTTCATGTTCGACAAGGGCGAGAGCGTGCGGGTGATCGAAGGCCCGTTCATGAATTTCAATGGTGTGGTGGAAGAAGTGCATCCTGAAAAAGGCAAGGTCAAGGTCATGGTTTCTATATTTGGTCGGGCCACACCGGTAGAGCTTGAGTTCCCGCAGGTAGAAAAAGTCTGATCCCGCAGTCTCTCACCGGGTGCGTGTTTGATTCGGTGGGCGGCGGTGATATTAAAAATAAAGCGAGCTTTGGGCGCGACTCAAAGTGTTTTTCGTTCCCCTCCTTATATAGGGAGGGGTTCAACAGGATTTTTAAATGGCGACCAAAAAGAAAGTTACAGCCCTGATCAAACTGCAGATTCCTGGCGGGCAGGCTAATCCATCGCCGCCAGTCGGTCCGGCTCTCGGTCAGGCGGGTGTGAATATCATGGATTTCTGCAAGGCGTTCAACGCCGCAACGCAGGCAGACACCGGGACTTTGATTCCGGTGGTCATCACCGTTTATGAGGATCGTTCGTTCACCTTCATCACCAAGCAACCGCCGGCAAGTTCGCTTATCAAGGCGGCGGCAGGTATCGCCAAGGGGTCGTCCAATCCCAGTCGCGATTCCGTGGGTACCCTCACGCGGGAGCAGGTGAAGCAGATCGCCGAGAAGAAGATGCCCGATCTGAATGCTTACGATGTTGAGGGCGCGATGAAGATCATTGAAGGATCAGCTCACAGTATGGGTGTCAAGGTTAAGGATTAAAGATAGGGAATTAAGGGAGAGAAGGAAGTCTATGGCCAGAGTCTCAAAAAGTTATAAGGCCGCCTCAGAGAAGGTGGACCCGGACAAGCGTTATGAGTTGCAAGAAGCCCTCGGTCTTTGTAAGGACGGAGTCTCCACCAAATACGACCAGTCGGTCGATGTGGCGGTGCGGCTCGGGGTTGATCCCCGTAAAGCAGAACAGAATATCCGTGGCAGTGTGGTTTTGCCTAAGGGGACGGGAAAAACTTTCCGTATTCTGGTGTTCGCTAAAGGGGAAAAGGAAACCGAAGCCAAAAATGCCGGTGTGGAGTTTGTCGGTGGCGATGAGCTGGTCGCCAAGGTTCAAGGCGGCTGGACGGATTTTGACCGTGTCATCGCGACCCCGGACATGATGGGGCAGGTCGGGCGATTGGGGAAGATACTCGGACCGCGCGGTTTGATGCCGAACCCCAAAACCGGCACGGTGACGTTTGACATTGAGAAAGCGGTCGACCTGATCAAGGCCGGTAAAGTTGATTTCCGTGTTGATAAAGGCGGGATTGTTCATGCGCCTATCGGCAAGCTCAGTTTTTCCGCCGAAGACCTCGCGGAAAATTTCCGGGAGTTGATGTCGGTGCTGATGAAAATGAAGCCTGCGACCAGCAAGGGGGCCTATATCAAAGGTGTTGCTCTGTCGAGCACCATGGGTGTCGGAATTAAAATAGCGTACTCGCCCAATTAACGGAAAGGAACCGTTGTGCCAACGCCAGCAAAAAAAGAATCGATTGATGAACTGAACCGGGTGTTTACCACCGCCAAATCGGCGTTGCTGGCGAACTACCAGGGGATTCCGGCCACAGAAATGACAAGGCTCCGTCGCCATTTAAGGGGGCGTAAGCTGGAGTACTGGGTGGTCAAGAATACCTTCGCGCAGAAGGCGGCGAAGGGTACGGATTTCGAGGGGCAGGAAGAGAAATTTAAAGGGCCGATGTCTCTGTTGGTCAGTTTTGATGATGCCGTGGCCCCGGCAAAAGCGTTAAAGGATTTTAAAAAAGAAGGTGCTGAGAAAATACCCGAGGTGCTGTTTGGTATGGTGGAAGGCAAGCCTGTCAGTGCAGAGCAGGTGACCGCTCTCGCCGATCTGCCCTCGAAGGAACAGCTCATTTCGCAGTTGCTGTCCGTCATGCAGGGTCCGACCCGAAATTTTGTGGGTGTGCTTTCAGGCGTGACCCGTAAGTTTGTCGGCGTGTTGTCTGCGATCAAGGATAAAAAAGAAAGCGGCGCGTGAGCCGCAAAGTAATCAATTATTCAATTACCGGATAGAAAAGCAATCATCCCATTAGCTTGAAAGGAGTTCCCGATGGCTGTCACGAAAGAAGACGTCATTACGTTTATTGATACGATGTCCGTTCTTGAGATGTCTGAATTTGTTAAAGAGTTGGAAGATAAATATGGTGTGACCGCGGCGGCACCCATGGCAATGGCAATGCCTGGTGGTGGCGGTGACGGTGGTGGTGCCGAGGAGAAAACGGAGTTTGATGTGGTGCTGACTGCGGTTGGCGACAAGAAAATTCAGGTGATCAAGGTGGTTCG
The DNA here is from genome assembly GCA_029261535.1 of Nitrospinaceae bacterium. Lineage (GTDB taxonomy): Bacteria > Nitrospinota > Nitrospinia > Nitrospinales > Nitrospinaceae > Nitronauta. Next base: position 26,724 of record JAJDBF010000029.1, read on the forward strand.
TGAAATTACCGGCCTGGGTCTTAAGGATGCCAAGGATCTTGTGGACAGCGCACCAAAAGCCATCAAGGAAGCTGTGAAAAAAGAAGAAGCGGAAGAGTTTAAAAAGAAGATTGAGGAAGTGGGCGGTACCGTCGAGATCAAGTAATCGTGAAGCGTGGTTCCCGTCTGCACTGTTCCGGCGCGGACGTTCCTTCAACTTCACCTTACTGAGACGAAACCGCTATGTCGAAAACGACCCCTGTCGAACGTGGAAGTATTGACCATCGTCCCCGGCTCAACTTTTCCCGTATTCCGACGGTCATTGGCATCCCCAACCTGATAGAGATTCAGAAGAAGTCCTTCGAGCATTTCCTTCAGCTTGAAATCGCGCCCCTGAAAAGAAAACTACAGGGACTGGAAGAAGTTTTCCGGGATATTTTTCCTATTTCCGACTTGAATGTTAACGCCCGTATCGAGTTTGTCGGATACGAAGTGGGTATTTGGGAGACCTCTCAGGGGGAATTCAAAGACCTCGGTGGCGTTGGTGTTATTGACGAGGAGTCCGGGGAGGAAGTCTATTACAAGGAAAAATTCAAGCTCAGCGAATGTCGGCAGAAAGGGCTGACCTACTCGGACCCCATCAAGATCATGGTCCGGATGGTGCTCTACGACAAGGAGCGTATTGATCTTAACGCACGTGTCCTGAAAGAGCTTCCTGGCAAAACCCTTGTAGAAGAAGTCAAGCATCCGGAAACCGGCAAGGTGTTGATCTCCGGGCGTGTTGAGGTGACCGACGAAATCGTCGAAGCACTCAAGTCGGCGAAGGTGCCGACGGTGGTGATCAATTCCGTTCGTGAAGTGAAGGAGCAGAAGATTTTTCTGGGTGAGTTGCCCGTCATGGGTCCCACTGGCACGTTTATGATCAACGGTGTTGAGCGCGTGATTGTCAGTCAGATGCATCGCTCTCCCGGTGCGTTTTTTGCGCACGACAAGGGCAAGTCCCACGTCAGCGGCAAGTATCTCTATACCGCCCGTATTATTCCGGACCGAGGATCCTGGCTCGATTTTGAATTTGATATCAAGGATATCATGCACGTCAAGATTGATCGTCGGCGCAAGTTACCGGCGACGGTTCTGTTGTCTGCGTTTGGTTTATCCCGCGAAGAGATTCTCAAAACCTTCTATACCATCGAAACGCTTTCGTTCTCCCCTAAAGATAGTCGCTGGTTCATCAACAACAAGAACCTGATGTGCGGCATGACGGTTCTGGAAGATGTGATCGACTCGAAGACTGACGATGTTGTGCTCAAGTCCGGCAAGATAGTCACGCCGGGCGCGGTGACGCGCAAATTGGGGCGGATGGGCAAATCGAAAAAAATTGAAATTGCTCGTGAAGACGTGCTCGAGTTGACTCTGGCGCAGGAAGTTCTCGAGCCCGATACCGGCGAGATTATTGGCGATTTCAATCAGCAGATCACGGAAGATATTCTGGCGACCATCGAAAAAGGCGGTGCCAGCGAGTTGCGGGTGCTTAGGATTGATGAAGAGAGCCCGGATACCACCATTCGCGACACCATGAACCTTGCCAAGGTGAATGAAGAAGAAGACGCCATCCGCGAAATATACAAGCGACTGCGTCCGGGGGATCCCCCCACTAATGAAATTGCGCGGACTTTGTTCTGGAATCTGTTTTTCAATCCGAAACGATACAACCTGTCGGTTGTGGGTCGGATGAAAATGAACCAGAAGTTCGACCTCGATATTGATTTGGAAAATCGACTGCTCACTCTGGAAGATATTGTGGCGGTCGTGCGTTACCTGATCGGTCTTCGCAACGGTCAGGGATTGATCGACGATATCGATCATCTCGGCAATCGTCGCGTCCGGGCTGTGGGCGAGTCTATGGAAAACCAGTTTCGTGTCGGGTTGGTTCGTATGGAGCGGGCCATCATCGAACGCATGTCGATCCAGGATCTTGAGGTGTCGATGCCGCACGACCTGATCAATTCCAAGCCGGTCACAGCGGCCATCAAGGACTTTTTTGGAAGCAGTCAGTTGTCGCAGTTTATGGATCAGACCAATCCGTTGTCCGAGATCACTCACAAGCGCAGGCTCAGCGCGCTTGGGCCGGGCGGGTTGACCCGTGAGCGTGCCGGGTTTGAGGTGCGCGATGTGCATCCCACCCATTACGGGCGAATATGTCCCATCGAAACGCCTGAAGGCCCGAACATCGGGTTGATCGCGTCTTTGTCCACTTATGCGCGGGTCAATGACTATGGCTTTATTGAAACGCCGTATCGCCGGGTGTCCAATGCCAAGGTGTCTGATGAAGTAGAGTTTCATACGGCCATGGTGGAGGATGAGTTCATCATCGCCCAGGCCAATGCGGAGCTTGATAGTAGTAATAAGTTTGTCAGCGACATCATATCCGCGCGGCAGGCCGGAGATTTTATTTTATCGCCCAGAGAAAAGGTGCAGTTGATGGATGTGTCGCCAAAGCAGTTGATTTCGGTGGCGACCTCGCTGATTCCTTTTCTGGAAAACGATGATGCTAACCGCGCGCTGATGGGTTCCAATATGCAACGTCAGGCGGTGCCGCTTCTCATCCCGGAAGCACCGTTGGTGGGTACGGGAATGGAAGGGATTGTCGCCCGTGACTCCGGTGCTGTTCTGGTTGCCGGGCACAGCGGCGAGGTGATCAGTGCGGATGCCTCGCGGATCGTTATCCGCTCTTCGGTTGACAAGAATAAGCATGAGAGCGGTCTGGATTCCAAAGTCGATATCCATGCCCTGTCCAAATACCAACGGTCCAACCAGAACACCTGTGTGAATCAGAGGCCGCTGGTGCAGACGGGGGATAAAATCCAGGCGGGACAGGTCATCGCCGATGGTCCATCAACAGACCTGGGTGAATTGGCATTGGGTCGCAATGTGCTGGTCGGGTTCATGCCTTGGGAAGGTTACAACTTCGAGGATGCTATCGTCATCAGCGAAAAGACCGTCAAGGAAGATGTCTTCACCTCTGTTCATATCGAGGAGTTTGAAGTTGAGGCGCGTGACACTAAGCAGGGCAAGGAAGAAATAACGCGGGACATCTCCAACGTCGGAGAAGATGCACTCAAGAATCTCGACGATAGCGGGATCATCCGCATTGGAGCCTCGGTCAAGCCCAACGATATTCTGGTCGGTAAAATCACGCCAAAGGGTGAGACGCAGTTAAGTCCTGAGGAAAAATTGCTGAAAGCAATTTTCGGTGAAAAAGCTGGCGATGTGCGTGACACTTCACTCAGGGTTCCGCCGGGAATTCTCGGGATCGTTATCGGTGTGAAAGTGTTTAGCAGAAAGGGCATCGATAAGGACTCGCGCACGATTGCCATCGAAGAGGAAGAAGTTGAGCTTATTGAAAAGGATTACCAGGACGAGATAAAAATCGTCAGGGGTGAAACCGAAAAGCGTCTTCGAGTCATGTTGCTTGGCAAGACCGTCTCCAAGGCCGCCGCGATTGGTCGCCGTCAGGTAAAAAAAGGCCAGGTGCTTGATGAAGAAACCCTGTCCGTAATGACCGGCAAGGATATGGTCAAGATCCCGGCAACCGGTGTCGACGCCAAGGCCATGCAGGCACTCGAAGACAGTAGTCAGGATCAGGTGCAGATTTTAAAATCGAGCATGACCGATAAAATCGGCAAGCTCAAGAAGGGCGACGATTTGGCGCCCGGTGTTATTAAGCTGGTTAAAGTGTTTGTTGCCATGAAGCGCAAATTGCAGGTGGGCGACAAAATGGCGGGCCGTCACGGCAACAAAGGCGTGGTCTCGAATATTGTGCCGGAAGAAGATATGCCTTACATGGGTAACGGTCAGCCGGTCGAGCTTCTGCTTAATCCGCTGGGTGTGCCATCGCGTATGAACGTCGGGCAGATTCTTGAGACCAACCTCGGGATGGCAGGCAAAGCACTCGGTCGTCACATGGCCACTCCGGTGTTTGATGGCGCGGTGGAAGCCGATGTCCGCAAGTTGCTGGAAGAGGGCGGTTGTCATCCTGCGGGCGAAGTTCAGTTGTACGATGGTCGCAATGGTCAGCCGTTTCATCAGAGGGTGATGGTGGGCTACATCTACATGCTTAAATTGCATCACCTGGTTGACGACAAAATACATGCCCGTTCGACCGGTCCGTATTCCCTGGTCACGCAACAACCGCTCGGTGGTAAAGCGCAGTTCGGCGGTCAGCGTCTGGGAGAAATGGAAGTCTGGGCGATTGAGGCCTACGGCGGAGCGTACACGCTTCAGGAAATGTTGACCGTTAAATCCGACGATGTCGAAGGCAGAAAACGAATGTACGAGGCCATCGTTAAGGGCGACACGCATTTGGTGCCGAGTTTGCCTGAATCGTTCAACGTCCTGGTAAAAGAATTGCAAAGTCTGGCTATCGATGTGGAGTTGATCGAAACACTTAAGTGATCCGCGTCCGGTAAGACCGAAACATAATAATTGTAAGAGGAGCATTTTTGATAAACCGGTAGGCTTTCTTTTATGTAAGGCGCAGAAATTTTTTCTGACCTAGTGCCCGTTGTCTGCCGATTTTAAATATGCCCTTGATTTGGGTGCCACCATTCAAACATTAAACCCGCTAGGAGACCACACACGTGGATACCCCGAACTTCTTTGACAAACCCAAAAATCCGATCATGTTTGATGCCATGCGTGTCCGGTTGGCCTCGCCTGAAAAAATAAAGTCCTGGTCGTACGGGGAGGTCAAAAAACCCGAGACCATCAACTATCGTACGTTCAAACCTGAGCGTGACGGCCTGTTCTGCGCCAAGATCTTTGGCCCGGTAAAGGATTGGGAGTGCAACTGCGGTAAGTACAAACGCATGAAGCACAAGGGCGTGGTTTGCGAGAAGTGTGGCGTGGAAGTCATTCTCTCCAAGGTCCGGCGCGAGCGGCTGGGTCATATCGAACTTGCCAGCCCGGTAGCGCATATCTGGTTTTTCAAGGGACTGCCGAGTCGCATTGGTCATATCCTCAACCTCACCTTGAAAGAGCTAGAGCGCATTATATATTTTGAAAACTTTGTGGTGATCGATCCGGGCGAATCCGATTACAAATACGGTCAATTGCTGACTGAGGCGGAGCAACGTGAATCGGAAATCGAGTTTCCGCACGGGCTCAAAACCATGATGGGTTGTGAGGCGGTCTCGGAAATGCTGAAGAACCTTGACCTTGACAGCCTCGCCGTCAAGATCAAGGAAGACCTGGCTAACACTCAATCGGTTCTCAATAAAAGAAAATTTTCCAAGCGACTGAAAATTGTGGAAGCGTTCCGCAAGTCGGGCAACCGACCGGAATGGATGGTCCTGCAGGTGGTGCCGGTGATACCGCCGGAACTGCGCCCGCTGGTGCCGCTGGACGGCGGTCGATTTGCCACGTCTGATCTCAACGATTTGTACCGGCGCGTCATCAACCGCAATAACCGTTTGAAACGATTACAAGAGCTCAAGGCACCGCAGATCATTATCCGCAACGAAAAACGCATGTTGCAGGAAGCAGTGTCCGCCCTGTTCGACAACGGTCGACGGGGTCGCACCCTGCGCGGCACCAACAAGCGCCCATTGAAATCCCTGTCCGATATGCTTAAGGGTAAGCAGGGGCGTTTCCGGCAGAACCTGCTGGGTAAACGTGTCGACTACTCGGGCCGCTCAGTTATTGTTGTTGGGCCGGAGCTGAATTTGCACCAGTGCGGGCTTCCCAAAAAGATGGCGCTTGAGTTGTTCAAGCCATTCATCTTTAATTTATTGGAAGAAAGAGGTTACGCCGCCACCATCAAGACCGCAAAAAAGATGGTCGAGCAGGAGCGTGCCGAGGTCTGGGAAGTATTGGAGGAAGTGGTCCAGAAGCATCCGGTTCTTTTGAACCGCGCCCCGACTTTGCATCGACTCGGTATCCAGGCTTTTGAACCGGTATTGATTGAAGGCAAGGCGATCCGTATTCATCCGCTGGTGTGTACCGCGTTCAACGCCGATTTCGATGGTGACCAGATGGCGGTGCATGTGCCGCTTTCCATGGAAGCCAGAGTAGAAGCCAAACTGTTGATGATGGCTCCGAATAACGTGATGTCGCCGGCCAACGGCCGACCCATTGCTGTCCCGAGTCAGGACATTGTGCTCGGTTGTTATTACATGTCAAAAATTCGCGGCGGTGTTCCGGGCGAGGGCCATGTGTTCTCCGATGGGCGGGAAGTGCGCGCCGCATACGATGCGAACGAGCTGGATTTGCAGGCCAAAATAATGGTGCGCGTTGACGGCGAGTTGCAGTGGACCACCACCGGACGCGTTTTGCTGAAAGAAGTTCTGCCGGAAGGTTTGCCGTTCAGTCTGGTCAACAGGATTCTGGACAAGAAATCGTTGTCCGACCTGATTTCTACCTCCTATAAAATGGCGGGACGGGAAAAAACAGTCACCTTTCTCGATCAGATCAAGACGCTCGGATTTCATTATGCCACCGAAGCCGGTCTGTCGATCTCGATTGACCATATGCGGATTCCCAAAGCCAAGGAAGAGTTGGTGACGAAGACCGGCGATGAGGTTCTACGTGTTTATGGTCAGTACCGCGATGGTCTGATCACCAATGGCGAACGCTACAACAAGGTGATCGATATCTGGGCGCATGTCACAGAAAAAGTTTCTGAAGAAATGTTCCGGGAATTGGAAAATGAAGATCAGAGTCTGGTGGACGGTACTGAAACTGATAAAGGTAAGGACTTCAACTCCATCTACATCATGGCAGACTCCGGGGCACGCGGTAGTTCCCAGCAACTGCGTCAGTTGGCTGGTATGCGCGGACTGATGGCGAAGCCGTCGGGTGAAATCATTGAAACGCCCATCACCGCAAACTTTCGTGAAGGCCTGTCGGTGATCCAGTATTTCATCTCAACCCATGGTGCTCGTAAAGGTCTGGCTGATACCGCGCTTAAAACCGCGAACTCCGGTTACCTCACCCGCCGACTGGTGGATGTGGCACAGGACATCATCATCATGGAAGAAGATTGCGGAACCCTGCGTGGGCTGGAAGTTGCCGCGCTGGTGGAAGCGGGCGAAATCATTCAGCCGCTGGGCGAGCGATTGCTCGGGCGCACGGCTCTGGAAGATGTGATCGATCCTTTCACTAATGAGCTTCTGGTTAAAGCCAACGATTTGATTGGCGAGGAAGAGGTTGAGACGATTGAAAACTCCGGAATTGAAAAAATAAATATCCGCTCCAACCTGACTTGCGAATCGCACCAGGGATTGTGCGTTAAATGTTACGGGCGCAATCTTGCCACCAACGACTGGGTGGAAGTGGGAGAGCCGATCGGTGTCATCGCGGCGCAATCCATCGGTGAGCCGGGAACCCAGTTGACCATGCGGACCTTTCATATCGGGGGTACTGCCAGCCGGGTGGTCGAGCAGACAACCTTGTCGACCAAAAAAGGCGGCATCATTAATTACCAGGGGTTGCGTACCCTTAAAAACCAGCGCGGTGAAATCATTGTCATGAACCGGAACGGGTTCGTTACCGTGCAGGATGAAAATGGACGGGAAAAAGAACGCTATTCCATCGTCTACGCGGCCAAGTTGAAAGTTGCTGATGGTCAGGAAGTGCATGAAGGTCAGATTTTGGTGGAATGGGATCCCTACACCAACTCGATCCTGACCGAAGTGTCCGGTGCCGTTGTCTTCGACGATATCCTCGAAGGCTCCACCATGAAAGAGGACTTCGATGAGATCACCGGTTTATCTTCCAAAGTGATCGTCCCGCATCGGGATGAGAAGAAGCAACCGCGGATCGTTATCAAGGACGATAAGGGCGAAGATTTGCGCAAGTATTTGTTGCCCGCCGGAGCGCACATCAATGTCAACGAAGGCGATTTTGTAAATGCCGGTGACGTTATTGTGAAAATTCCGCGTGAATCTGCCAAGACCAAAGACATCACCGGTGGTCTGCCGCGTGTTGCGGAATTGTTTGAAGCGCGTAAGCCGCATGAGCAGGCGACCATCACTGAAATTGACGGTACAGTCAAGTTCGGCGGGTTTGTCAAGGGAATGCGGAAAGTGGTCGTGGTCTCCAAAACAGGTGAAGAGCGCGATTACCTTATTCCACGCGGCAAACACATCAACGTGCATGAGGATGATGAAGTGTTGGCCGGTGAGCCGCTGATGGATGGCGCGTCCAATCCGCACGACATTCTGGCAGTGCTCGGTGAAAACGAATTGCAGAAATACCTGGTCAACGAAGTGCAGGAAGTCTACCGACTGCAGGGCGTGTCGATCAATGACAAGCATATCGAAGTGATCGTCAGGCAAATGCTGAGGCATGTTCAGGTTGAAGATCCCGGCGATACCAATCTCCTGGTCGGCGAGCAGGTCACCAAGAAACAGTTCAATTCAAAAAATCAGGAAGTGATCAAGGGCGGCGGCAAACCGGCGCAGGCCATCCCGGTGCTTCTGGGAATCACCAAGTCGTCGCTCAGTACAGAAAGTTTCATCTCAGCCGCTTCGTTCCAGGAAACCACCCGGGTGCTGACCGAAGTATCGCTCAGCGGCAAGGAAGACCGGTTGGTGGGACTCAAGGAAAATGTCATCATGGGGCGGTTGATTCCGGCCGGAACCGGGTGCCGGGTTTATTCCGGAATTCGTATTGAAGAACCTGAATATGAGGAAGAGGCATCCGCAGAAGTCCCTGCCGCCGAAGGCGAAGCAGATTCTACGGAAGAAGCCGTAGCTGTTGTGGAATAAGCTTGTTTTTTTTGGATTTTCCACTTGACTGATCGCGTTAAAGTGATAGAATCTTGAACTTTCCACGAGCACGACAAATTTTCATTAAATCAGTGAAATCAAACACTTAGGGCAGTTCCATTTTTTTCAGGGGCGGCCTCGATAGGGAGCTATTACTTTGCCGACAATAAATCAGCTGGTCCGGTTGGGCCGGAAGGCAAAAAAATACAAGACGGCGAGTCCGGCATTGAAGCGCTGTCCGCAGAAGCGGGGTGTTTGTGTGCGTGTGTACACCTCGACTCCCAAGAAACCAAATTCCGCACTCCGCAAGGTGGCCCGTGTGAGGTTGACCAACGGAATGGAAGTGACGACCTACATTCCCGGCGTGGGGCATAATTTGCAAGAGCATTCCATTGTCTTGATTCGGGGTGGTCGTGTTAAGGATTTGCCTGGTGTCCGCTACCATGTGGTACGCGGAAGTCTCGACACGCTGGGTGTTGATAACCGCCGTCAGAGCCGTTCCAAATACGGCGCAAAACGGCCTAAGAATTAACTCCGAACCTAACCCATGGCAAGAAGACGTACAGCGGTAAAAAGAGAAATACTGCCCGATCCCAAGTTCCACGACATGCTCGTGTCACGCTTTGTTAACTGTCTTTTGAGGCAGGGCAAGAAAAACCTGGCGGAGCGTATGTTGTATTCGGCGCTGGACACGATCAAGGAAAAAATCACCGATGAAGAGCCTCTGAGGGTTTTTAAAAAAGCGGTGGAAAACGCCGCGCCCATGCTGGAGGTGCGATCCCGCCGTGTTGGTGGTGCAACCTATCAGGTGCCGGTCGAGGTTAATCACTCGCGCCGCATCGCGCTCAGTATTCGCTGGTTGATCGGTCACGCCAAGTCGCGCCCCGGCAGGTCCATGGCGGAAAAGCTGACAGCGGAATTGCTCGATGCCTATAACAGTCAGGGTGGAGCGATCAAGAAAAAAGACGAAGTGCATCGTATGGCGGAAGCTAATAAAGCGTTTGCCCATTACAGGTGGTAAGGCTTTCGATGAAGATGAAAAGGAAAAGTAAACTGAAATGAGTAAAAAGTTATCCCTCGAAAAAGTTCGTAATATTGGCATCATTGCTCATATTGACGCGGGTAAAACCACGACAACCGAGCGCGTGCTGTATTACACCGGTAAGAGCCATAAGATCGGTGAAGTGCACGATGGCAGTGCCACCATGGACTGGATGGAGCAGGAGCAGGAGCGTGGTATCACCATCACTTCTGCCGCGACCACTTGTTTCTGGAGCGATCATCAGATCAATATCATCGACACCCCCGGTCATGTGGATTTCACGGCCGAGGTGGAGCGTTCCCTGCGAGTGCTCGATGGTGCTATCGGCGTGTTTTGTGCGGTCGGCGGTGTGGAGCCGCAGTCTGAGACGGTGTGGCGGCAGGCGACCAAGTACAAGGTGCCCCGTATTGCCTTCGTCAACAAGATGGATCGTACCGGTGCCAACTTTGTTTCTGTCGTGGGTCAGATGAAGGAGCGTCTGAGTGCCAATCCGGTGCCGGTGCAGATTCCGGTAGGGGCTGAAGATGGTTTTATCGGCGTGATCGACCTGATCGAGATGAAGGCTAACATTTACTCTGATGCCAAGGATAAAGGCGAGGTGTTCGATGTAGTGGAAATCCCGGAAGACATGCGGGAGATGTCCGAACATTATCGCGAAAAAATGATTGAGGCGGCCTCCGATGCCGATGAAAGCATCATGGAGCGGTTTCTTGAGGGTGGTGAGATCAGCAACGATGAGATCCGCCAGGCTATTCGGGTCGGGACCCTGGAATTGAAATTCACGCCGGTGTATTGCGGCGCGGCTTTCAAGAATAAAGGGGTGCAACAACTGCTCGATGCCGTGGTCGATATTCTGCCGTCGCCGCTGGATGTTGCGGCGATCGTCGGGGTCAATCCGAATACGCAGGAAGAGCTTGGGTTCAAGCCGGAAGACAGCGAGCCGTTGTCGGCGCTGGCTTTCAAGATCATGACCGATCCTTTCGTGGGCCAGTTGGCGTTCGTCCGGGTGTACTCCGGTAAATTGACCTCCGGTTCCTATGTATACAATTCAACAAAAAATCAACGCGAGCGGGTCGGTCGACTGCTTCGCATGCACGCCAATAAGCGTGAAGAAATAAAAGAAGTGTGCGCTGGTGACATTGCCGCCGTGGTCGGGCTCAAGAAAACCTTTACCGGTGACACGCTGTGCCCTGAAGACAGCCCTGTTATTCTGGAAGCCATCACGTTTCCTCAGCCGGTTATTGCGATCGCGATCGAGCCTAAAACGAAGGCCGAGCAGGATAAGCTGGGCGACTGTCTGCATAAGCTGGCGCAGGAAGATCCAACCTTTGAAGCTCGGGTCGATCCTGAGACCAACCAGACGATCATCTCCGGCATGGGCGAATTACATCTTGAAGTGCTGGTGGATCGGATGAAGCGCGAATTCAATCTGGATGTGCATGTCTCGAAACCGCAGGTCGCGTACCGCGAGACCATTTCGAAGTCAATGGAATCCAATCACCGTTACGTTAAGCAGACCGGTGGTAAGGGTCAGTACGCGCATGTGAAAATTGACGTCGAGCCGCAGGAGCCGGGTGGCGGATACGAGTTTGTAAACAAGATCACTGGCGGTTCGATCCCCAAAGAGTTTATTCCCGCTGTTCAAAAGGGAATCGATGAGGCTATGAGTCGGGGTGTGTTGTGTGGTTACCCGGTGGTGGATGTGCGCGTCACCTTGAAGGATGGTTCGTTTCATGAGGTGGACTCCAATGAAATGGCGTTTAAGATTTGTGCCGCCATAGCGTTCAAGGAGGCCTGTCAGAAGGCCGGTCCACGTCTGCTCGAGCCGGTGATGGATGTTGAGGTGACGACTCCTGAGGATTTCATGGGTGAGGTTATAGGGAATCTCAATTCCAAGCGGGGCAAGATTAAGGAATTGGCAGAACGCGCCGGTGCCAAGGTGGTGAAAGCTGAAGTTCCCCTGGCGGGTATGTTCGGGTATTCGACCGATCTCCGTTCGGCGACGCAGGGGCGCGCCAATTACAGTATGGAATTTTCCAAATACGATGTTGTGCCGGCGGCGATTGCCGAGGAGTTGATCGCCAAGGCTGCCGGGACGGCTCCTCAAAACACGACTGTCTAACAGATATCGACATCTACGATCGAGAAAATGGAGTGACACGGTATGGCTAAAGAAAAATTTGTAAGAGACAAGCCTCATTTGAATATTGGAACAATCGGGCACGTGGATCATGGAAAAACCACTCTGACTGCGGCCATCACCGAAGTGCTGTCTACCAAGGGTTTCGCGGATAAGATTGCGTTCGACCAGATCGATAAGGCGCCGGAAGAAAAAGAGCGCGGCATCACGATCGCCATCGCGCATGTGGAGTATCAGACGGATAATCGCCATTATGCTCACGTTGATTGTCCTGGTCATGCTGACTACGTGAAGAATATGATCACCGGTGCGGCGCAGATGGACGGTGCGATTCTGGTTATCTCCGCCACCGACGGTCCAATGCCGCAAACACGCGAGCACATTCTGCTGGCGCGTCAGGTAGGTGTGCCAAAGATCGTTGTATTCATGAACAAATGCGACATGGTTGATGATGAAGAATTGCTCGACCTGGTGGAACTTGAAGTACGTGAATTGCTGAGTAAATACGATTTTCCAGGGGATGACATTCCGGTGGTTCGAGGTAGTGCCTTGAAGGCTCTTGAGAATCCAGCTGACGAAGCGCAGAGCAAGTGCGTCTGGGATTTGATGGCGGAAGTTGACAAGTACATCCCGGTTCCTGATCGACCGGTGGACAAGCCATTTCTCATGCCGATCGAGGATATTTTCAGCATCTCCGGTCGTGGAACAGTGGCCACCGGGCGTATTGAGCAGGGTGTCATTAAGGTTGGTGAGGAGGTTGAGATTGTTGGGTTTCGTGAAACCACCACAACCACAGTCACCGGTGTTGAGATGTTTCGCAAGTTGCTCGATGATGGGCAGGCGGGTGACAATGTTGGCTTGCTTCTACGCGGTACCAAACGCGAAGATATCGAGCGCGGTCAATGTCTGGTTAAGAAAGGCTCGATCACTCCGCACAGTAAGTTTAAAGCATCTGTGTATATTCTGACTAAAGAGGAGGGTGGGCGACATACTCCGTTTTTCAACGGCTATCGTCCGCAGTTTTATTTCCGGACCACCGACGTGACCGGGGTTTGTACCCTGCCGCAGGGTGTGGAGATGGTAATGCCTGGAGATAACGTGACCTTTGATGTTGAGTTGATCACCCCGGTAGCCATGGCGAAAGAGCTTCGCTTTGCAATTCGTGAAGGCGGGCGCACCGTTGGTGCTGGCATCGTGAGTGAGATCAACGAATAATGGCCGAGACAACCAGTCAGAAAATAAAGATCAAGCTCAAAGCTTACGACCATAAACTGCTGGACTGGTCGGTAGGGGAAATTGTCGAAACCACAAAGCGTACGGGTGCTCGTGTGGTTGGGCCGATCCCTCTACCTACAGTGCGCAACCGGTGGACGGTTTTGAGATCACCGCATGTAGATAAAAAATCACGGGAACAGTTCGAGATCCGGACGCACAAGCGAATCTTGGAGATCCTCGAGCCCACCCCGCAGACCGTAGATGCCCTCATGAAACTTGACCTTTCTGGCGGCGTTGATATCGAGATTAAGTTGTAATCTTATGGAAGCTTTACTTGGAAAAAAATTAGGCATGACCCAGGTGTTCACCGACAAGGGCGATTGTGTTCCCGTGACGGTGATCCAGGTGGAAAAATGTGTGCCTGTCTTGAAGCGAACTGTTGAGACGGATGGTTATGAGGCGGTGCTGGTGGCCTACGGTGAGCGTAAGAAGAAACACACCAACAAGGCGCAGCAGGGGTTTTACGCCAAGCATAAACTGGATCCGGCGCAAGTGTTGACCGAGTTTCGCGATCAGGAAATTGACGACGATGCGCTCGGCAAGCCACTCAAGGTGGACCTGTTCGCGGAAGGCGACATCGTGAACGTGATCGGGACCTCCAAGGGTAAAGGTTTTCAGGGGGTCATGAAGCGGCACGGATTTGCCGGGCATCCTGCCTCACGTGGTAACCACGAATCATTTCGTGGGCCGGGTTCGATTGGTATGGCCACCTTTCCGGGGCGCGTGCTGAGAGGGCATCCCATGGCCGGGCATATGGGTGATGTGCGAGTCTTTGTTAAGAATTTAAGGGTTGTAGGCGTTGACACGGGCAATAACACAATTTTGATCCGGGGTGCAGTGCCTGGCAAGAACGGTGGGCTGGTGCGGGTGGTCAAGGCGCAGAAACAACCGAAAAATAGCAATAAATAAAACGGCAATAAATAATGAATGGTAACAAGTGATGGCAGAACTGGAAGTCAAGGATAGAGACAATAATAAGGTAGAAACCGTCGCCGTATCGGACGATGTGTTCGGTGTGACCGTGCGCGAACATCTGGTTCAGCGCTATGTTGTCATGCAACTGGCAACGCGGCGTAGCGGCACGGCAAAAACACAGAACGCCAAGAACGAAGTGCGCGGTGGTGGTAAGAAGCCGTGGCGTCAGAAAGGCACCGGTCGCGCCCGTCAAGGTAGTATTCGATCTGCCAACTGGGTCGGCGGCATGGTCGTGTTCGGGCCCACTCCCCGTGACTACGGTTTTACCCTTTCCAAAAAATCCAAAAAGCTGGCGCTCAAATCTGTTTTAACCGATCGTCTGCAGAATGGCGGAATCACCGTGGTGAAGGATCTTTCGCTCGAAGAGCCGAAGACCAGGCTTGCGATGGCACTCATCAGTAAATTGGAGCTACCTAGGAAAACGCTGTTTGTGCTGGCAGAGGACAATAATAATTTACGACTTGCCGTGAGGAATCTGCCTCATGTGGATTGTCTTTCAGTTGATGGATTGAACGTGTACGATCTGCTCCGGCATGAGCGGCTCGTGTTGACGCCGGAAGCTGTCAAGAAAATTGAGGAGCGTCTTAACTGATGGACTTGCATCGCGTATTGGAAAAACCGCTGGTCACTGAAAAAAGTACTCTGATGTCCGAGTCGGGTAACTGGGTGTTGTTTCAGGTGAACCGGGATGCCAACAAGCACCTGGTCAAGCAAGCGGTAGAAAAAATATTCAAAGTCTCCGTGCTCAGGGTCAACACCCTGATGATGAAACCCAAGACCAAACGGTTTGGCAAATTCGTCGGGCAGACTCAGAGTTGGAAAAAAGCCATGGTTCTTTTGAAGGATGGCGACACTATAGATTTCTTCGAGGGAGCTTAAGCCGGGAATGCCTGTACGTAGAATGAAACCGACTTCCGCCGGAGTGCGTTTCCGGACGGTCTCCACTTTTGACGAGATCACCAAGAAAACTCCCGAAAAGAGTTTGCTGGTAGCGATTGGTCGCAAGGGTGGGCGCAATAATAACGGTCGACTTACTGCGCCGCATCGGGGTGGTGGTCATCGCAAGTTGTATCGGGTGATTGATTACCGGCGCAACAAGGACGATGTGCCAGCGCGGGTTGAGGGGATTGAATACGATCCTAACCGCAGTGCCAACATTGCCTTGCTGGTGTATGCCGATGGCGAAAGACGCTATATTCTTGCGCCGCGAGAGCTCAAGACTGATACCAGTGTTATGTCGGGTGACAAGGCCGAAGTGAAGGTGGGTAACTGTCTGTCGCTATCGATGATTCCGGAGGGCACGTTGATCCATAATATCGAATTGCGTCCCGGCAAAGGCGGGCAGATTGCGCGCAGTGCTGGTACGTCCGCCCAGCTCATGGCGAAGGAAGGTCGTTACGCCAACATCAAGCTCGGGTCAGGCGAAGTGCGTCTGGTTGAATTAAAGTGTCGCGCTACAGTGGGCATCGTGGGCAATGCCGATCACGAAAAGGTTTCCTGGGGCAAGGCGGGTCGATCTCGCTGGCTTGGTCGCCGACCGCGAGTGCGTGCGGTGGCCATGAACCCGGTCGATCATCCTATGGGTGGTGGTGAAGGGCGTTCCTCGGGCGGACGGCATCCCTGTAGTCCATGGGGGCAACCGGCCAAGGGATTCAAGACCCGTAAGAAGAAGAAGCCGTCAGAGAAATTTATCCTGAGTCGGCGCAAGAGAAAATAAGGGAGCCGCGCAGGAGGAGTCGTCCGTAGGATGGCAGGAGTTTTCCCGCGATTGAAGAAGAGCCGGATGTCCGGTAGTAGAATTTTTGGTTGAAAGCTAAGGAGTGACCAATCAATGGCACGATCGTTAAAAAAAGGACCGTTTGTTGACGAGCACCTCGAGAAAAAAGTCGAGGAGTTGAATCGTCGCAACGACAAAAAGATCATCAAGACCTGGTCGAGACGCTCAACGATTCTTCCTGATTTCGTAGGGCATACCTTGGGGGTCCACAACGGGAAAAAGTTCATCCCTGTTTTCATTTCAGAAAACATGGTGGGCCACAAGCTGGGCGAGTTTTCGCCGACGCGAACGTTCAAGGCTCACAGTGGCAAAACCAAAAAGGCCGGGCCGGGCAAATGATGGAGAGAGTGTAATGGATGTAAAGGCTTCATTAAGGCAGGTGCATGTCAGTCCGCAAAAAGCGAGGCTGGTGGCGGATATGGTGCGCGGTCGCAACGTCAACGATGCGATCAATATTCTCGCGTTCACGCGCAAGAAATCGGCGGAGGTCATTTCCAAGCTCCTCAAGTCGGCCATCGCCAATGCAGAAGAAAACCACAAGGTGGTGGACGTGGACGATCTTTTTATCAAGACGATCATGGTGGACAAAGCTATCACCCAGAAACGGTTTATGCCGCGAGCGCGCGGGTCTGCGTCGCCCATTAAAAAGCGGCACAGTCACATCACGATTGTATTGAACGAACGTTAATTTTCTCGGAGGCAACAGTGGGTCAGAAAGTTCATCCATACGGGTTTCGGTTGGGCATCAACAAGCCCTGGAAATCCAACTGGTACGCAACCAAGGATTATCCAGAACTGTTGCTGGAAGATATCAAGTTGAGGACGCATCTTAAGAAAGCGCTGTCGCATGCCGGGGTATCGAATGTCGAAATCGAACGCTCCGCGAATCGCATCCGCATCAACATCCACACCGCCCGTCCGGGAATCATTATCGGTAAGAAGGGGCTGGAAGTGGACCGCTTGAAAGAAGAGTTGCAGAAGATGATCGGCGGCAAGCAGGTCAACCTGAATATCAAGGAAATCAGAAGGGCAGAGCTGGACGCCACCTTGATTGCGCAGAATATCGCATTGCAACTGGAGAAGCGGATTTCCTTCCGTCGCGCCATGAAAAAGTCGGTGGTGTCATCGCTTAGGTTTGGCGCGAAGGGAATCAAGATACGTTGCTCCGGCAGACTGTCCGGGGCAGAAATCGCGCGGAGCGAATGGTATCGCGAAGGTCGCGTGCCGCTTCATACTCTGCGTGCAGACATTGATTACGGCACCGCCGAGGCGGCCACCACTTATGGCATCATCGGTATCAAGGTGTGGGTTTATAAAGGGGACATCTTCCGCGAACGCCAGGAAGTGCCCACCAAAAAAGAAGACAAAGAAGCGTAAAGCGACGGGTCAGGAGATTTAATTATGCTAATGCCAAAAAAGGTTAAATACCGGAAGAAGCACAAGGGTCGGATGACCGGTGTCGCCCGGCGCGGAAATAAAGTCAGTTTTGGTGAGTACGGATTGCAGACACTGGCCTGCGGCTGGATCACCAACCGGCAGATCGAAGCCGCTCGTGTTGCCATGACGCGTTACGTCAAACGCGGCGGTAAAATCTGGCTGAGAATTTTCCCGGACAAACCGATTTCCAAGAAACCTGCCGAGACCCGCATGGGTAAGGGTAAGGGCGGTCCGGAGTTCTGGGTAGCCGTGGTCAAGCCGGGACGGATGTTGTACGAAATGTCCGGTGTGCCCGAGGATATCGCGCGCGAGGCGTTTCGCCTGGCGGCACACAAACTGCCGGTAAAAACGCGGTTTGTGGTCAACAAGTAATGGCAGTCATTGGAGTGATATGAAAGCGCAAGAGATACGGGAATTGTCCGACAAAGAGCTTGAGGACAAGTTGGTCGATTTGAAGGAAGAGCAGTTCAACCTGAAGTTTCAACTGGCGACCGGTAAAATCCAGAACCCGGGTGGGATCGCACATCTCAGGCGGAGCATCGCTCGCATTAAAACAATTTTAACCGAACGGAAGCGGGCCAATGCCGACGCCGCTCCCACTCCGGCAACCGAAGAGACGGCTAAGGCTTAAGAGAATATGACGCAAGAAGCTAAGGAAAACCCCACGGACCGACGTCGTTTGTTGACCGGGACGGTGGTGAGCGACAAGATGGAAAAGACAGCAGTGGTGCGGGTCGACCGGGTGTACAAGCATGCCAAGTTCAAAAAAATCATTCGCCGTTCCAAGAAGTACCATTGTCATGATGAGAAGAACCAGTGCAAGCCTGGAGATTTTGTAGAAATCCGGGAAACCCGGCCGCTCAGCAAGCTTAAGCACTGGTGTCTGGTTCGCATCATCAAGCAGGCAGAGGTTGCTGGTGCTCCTGCTGAAACGGAAAAGGCGGCCTCATGATTCAGCTGAGAACAGTGATGGAGGTTGCCGATAACAGTGGTGCACGCAAGGTGCAGTGCATCAAGGTGCTCGGCGGCAGTGGTCGGCGCTACGCCTCGGTGGGAGATATTATCGTCGTCGCCGTGAAAGAGGCCGAGCCTCATAGTAACGTCAAAAAGGGCGAAGTGAAAAAAGCAGTGATCGTCAGGACGCGCAAGGAACTCAGGCGATCCAACGGCAGTTACATCAAGTTCGACAGTAACGCCGCAGTATTGGTCAACGATGCCCGTGAGCCAGTGGGGACGCGTATCTTCGGTCCGGTAGCGCGTGAATTGCGTGCCAAGAAATTTCTCAAAATTTTGTCTCTTGCGCCGGAGGTGCTGTGATGGCGGCTCCCAAGTTTTCGGTTAAGAAGGACGATCTGGTGGAAGTGATTTCGGGTCGGGAAAAAGGTAAAAAAGGCAAAGTGCTGGCGGTGTTTCCGAGTGAAGAGCGGATCACCATTGAAAAGCTCAACATGCTGAAGCGTCACCTTAAGCCCAGCCAGGCGAACAAGACCGGCGGGATCATTGAAAAAGAGGGAAAACTGCATGTCTCCAACGTCATGCTCATCGACTCCGAAGGTAAACGCACCCGCGTCAAGTGGAAGCGACTGGACGATGGCAAGCGCGTGCGGGTGGCGGCAAGGACGGGCGAAGTTATCGACCAGTAGTGTGTGAGTGGGTGGGCCCGATTCGGGTGTTGAAAGAAATTAATTTCCGGGGAAAAGGTTCCCCTGAATAATAGTGAAGCAAAAGAAAGACGCAACGTTTTTTATGTCGAATTTAAAAACAGCATACAACGAAAAGTTCAAGAGCCAGATCCAGAAAGAGCTCGGCATGGCGAATATCATGCAGGTGCCGAAGCTCAGCAAGATCGTGGTCAATATGGGGTTGGGGGAAGCTATTCAAAACGCCAAGCTGATCGAGGCGGGTGTCGAGCAATTGCGCATCATCACGGGTCAGGCACCGGTGGTGACCAAGTCTAAACATGCGATCTCCAATTTTAAACTGCGTGAGGATATGCCCATCGGCGTACGTGTTACCTTGCGCGGTAAACGAATGTACGAATTTTTTGAGCGGTTGGTCTCGTTTGCCCTTCCCCGGGTGCGCGATTTCAAGGGCTTGTCGCCCAAATCTTTTGACGGTCGCGGCAATTATACGCTCGGCTTGAAAGAGCAATTGATCTTCCCGGAAATTCCGTTTGACAAGGTCGAGAAGATCAAGGGGATGAATATCACCATCTGCACCTCCGCGGAATCGGATGAGCAGGGGCGGGTGTTGTTGAAGACGTTGGGGTTTCCCCTGCGTAAAAATTGATCACCGTGGTTAAAAGAAACGAGTCATGGCAAAAAAATCGTTAATATCCAAATCCCAGCGCAAACCGAAGTTTGAAGTGCGAGGTTACAACCGCTGTAATGTTTGTGGGCGACCGCGCGCATTCCTGAGGAAGTTCGGCATGTGCCGAATCTGTTTCCGGACGCGGGCCTTGCAAGGGGAAATTCCCGGAGTGACCAAAGCCAGTTGGTAGGCGAAGGTACTTGGGGTAAATTTCAATTACAGCTCTGGTAAGTCGCGGCTTTTTGCGGGGCATTCAATGTGTCCCGGATAAAATTGAATCGTTTGTGGTCTAAAAGTATTTTTGGAAGCCTGGTAATAAAACCAGCGCGGACAGCAGGAGAGACTAAAGCTTATGATGACCGACCCTATAGCGGATATGTTCACCCGTATTCGAAATGCCTTGCAGGCAAAGCATACGCGGGTGGATATACCTCAATCAAAAATTAAAGTGCGGATTGCCGAGATCCTGAAAGAGGAAGGTTTTATCCGCAATTTCCGGACGGTGGAGCAAGAACCTCAGGGCATCCTGCGGTTACTGCTGAAATACCATGATGGGCAGGGAGCCATTCAGGGGATCAGGCGGATCAGCAAGCCTGGTTTGCGGGTGTATGTTTCCACCGATGAAGTGCCGAGGGTGCTTAACGGTTTGGGGACCGCCATTCTATCGACCTCCAGGGGTTTGGCCACCGATGTCACTTGTCGCGAGAAACGTGTTGGCGGCGAGGTGCTGGGGTACGTCTGGTAGTTAGAAATTTGTGAAACACAAATCGTGTTTCTTTGGTGTTTTTTTAATGGATTGCAATTATGTCACGAGTAGGTAGAAAACCAATTGATCTGCCCAAAGGGGTAGATTTTAGTATGAGCGGCACCCTGTGTAAGGTCAAAGGACCCAAAGGTGAGCTCAAGCGCGATCTTCACCCGAACATGACCATCGAAACAGACGATGGAAAAATTGTGGTCAAGCGTCCGAGCGACCAGAGGCAGGACCGCGCCCTGCATGGTTTGACCAGGGCACTGGTCAACAACATGGTCGTGGGTGTTTCAGCAGGCTTCATGAAACAGCTCAATATTGTGGGTGTCGGTTACAAGGTGGAGCTTAAAGGCAAGAACCTGAAGCTGTACCTCGGTTTTTCCCATACGGTTGATTTCAACGCGCCGGACGGTATCGAGTTTGAGGTCGATCAAAAAGCCAACACCATCAAGATTAAAGGGATCGATAAAGAGAAAGTCGGGCAGACCTCGGCTGAAATTAGAAAACTGCGTCCGCCGGAGCCTTACAAGGGTAAGGGAGTCATGTATTCCGACGAACGCATTCGCCGCAAGGCGGGTAAAGCTGCTGTTGGCAGCGGGAAGTAATTGACAAGGTTATGGCAACTACAGAACGTCGGCGATTGCGCCTGGCCAGAAAAAGGCGGATCAAGAAAAAAATTCAGAACGTCAAAGCTCGACCACGGCTGACCGTGTTTCGCACCGCCAAGCATATTTATGCTCAAATCGTAAACGATTCCGAGCGTAAAACCATGGTGATGGCCTCCTCGCAGTCGAAGGAGCTCCAAGGTAAATTCGCCAACGGGGGCAATGTGGAAGCGGCGAAGCAAGTGGGTGAATTGCTCGGCGCGCGGGCGAATGAGGCTGGAATTAAAGAAGTGGTCTATGATCGAAACGGATTTATTTACGCTGGCCGAGTCAAGGCGCTGGCCGATGCTGTCCGGGGCAAGGGCGTTAAGTTCTAGCTTCGACTCAAAGGGAGATAACCATTGCAAGACAAGCGGGGTCAAGATAAACGAGGTGGTCGGGATAGTCGTGATGCCCGGGACAAGGATTTTGTAGACAAGGTCGTTACCATCAAGCGTGTCGCCAAAGTAGTCAAGGGCGGTCGGCGTTTCAGTTTCAGTGCGCTGGTGGTGGTTGGTAACCGTGAAGGCCAGGTGGGCTGGGGTCTGGGCAAGGCCAACGAAGTGCCGGAAGCCATCCGCAAGGGTGTGGAAAAAGCCAAGAAAAACCAGGTCAAGATATCACTGGAAGGCGCCACCATTCCGCATGAAGTGATCGGGAAATTTGGTTCCGGAGAAGTCCTGCTGAAACCCGCATCCCGCGGTACCGGGTTGATTGCCGGTGGTGCGGTGCGTGCGGTACTTGAAGCCGTTGGTATCAAGGATATTTTGACGAAATGTTTGCGCACCAACAACCCGCACAACGTGGTCAAGGCTACCATCAACGGCTTGACCGTATTGCGTGGCCCCAAACAGTGCAGTGCGACTCGCGGTAAAGAGCTCGATTACCAGGCGACAGCTTAAAGGACGAGAGAAAAAAAATGTTAAAACTTGAAGAATTAAAAAGCCACGCTTCCCAGCAAAAATCCCCCAAGCGGGTCGGGCGGGGAGTCGGTTCAGGGCTAGGCAAAACCTGTGGTAGAGGTCAAAAAGGTCAGAAGAGTCGTTCCGGCGGCAATCCGCATCCGTGGTTTGAGGGCGGGCAGATGCCGCTTCAAAGGCGTTTGCCGAAGCGCGGCTTCACTAATATTTTCCGCAAAGAATACGAGGTGCTCAATCTAAAGCAGATTGCCAACCTCAAAGTCGATGGGCCGTTGACACCTGAAGTATTGAAAGAAAGAGGTCTCGTTAAAAAAACAACTGCAGTGAAGATTCTGGGTGTAGGCGATCTGACGTCCGGCATGGAAATTCAGGCGCACAAGTTCAGTAAATCGGCGGTGGAAAAAATCGAAAAAGCCGGGGGAAAGGCTGTAGTTCTTTAGATGGCAGGAGCTGAAAGTTTCGGCAATATGTTTCGGGTTCCGGAGCTAAAACGCCGGATCATTTTTACATTGAGCATGCTGGTGGTATACCGGATCGGGGCGCACATCCCCACGCCGGGAATCGATGGCGTTGCGCTGGCGGAATTGTTTGAGCAGTCGAAGAACACGATTCTCGGGTTTTTCGATATGTTTTCCGGTGGCGCGCTCAGTCGCCTGACTATATTTGCTCTGGGCATCATGCCCTACATCACGTCTTCGATCATCATTCAGTTGCTGACCATCGTGTCGCCGCATCTTGAGAGATTGAAAAAAGAAGGCGAACAGGGCCAGAAAAAGATTACGCAGTACACCCGTTACGGTACCATCGCCATTGGCCTGGTGCAAAGTTCCGGGATCGCTATCGCGCTGGAAAATATGACCAGTCCGGGTGGTGCTTCGGTCGTCATGGATCCTGGTCTGGGATTCCGGTTGATGACCATGCTGACGCTCACTTGTGGTACCGCATTTTTGATGTGGCTGGGTGAGCAGATCAACGAATTTGGAGTTGGCAACGGGATTTCGCTGGTGATTTTCACCGGCATCGTCTCTGGCGTGCCGGCGGCTATATTGCAATCCATGGACCTGATGGGCACAGGCGAATTGTCGCTTCTGCTGGTTCTGATGTTGCTGGTGCTGATGGCCGCAGTTGTCGGGTTCATCGTATATACGGAAGGTGGGCAGAGGCGCATTCCCATCCAGTACGCAAAGCGGATGGTGGGGCGCAAGATGATGGAGGGTAGCAGTCAGCATCTGCCGCTCAAGGTCAATACGGCAGGTGTTATACCGCCGATTTTTGCATCCTCACTGATCATGATGCCAGCGACCATGGCGTCGGTTTATCCGAACGAATGGACGCAGACATTTGCCGCCATGCTGACACCGGGCAACCTGATTTACAGCCTGATTTTTAGCGGAGCCATCTTTTTCTTTTGTTACTTTTACACCTCGGTTATTTTTAATCCGGTGGATGTGGCAGATAACATGAAAAAAAACGGGGGGTTTATACCTGGAATCCGTCCCGGTCCGAAAACCTCGGACTATATTGACCAGATTCTCGGGAAGCTCACGTTTTACGGAGCAATTTACCTTTGTTTTGTCTGTATATTGCCGGATTATCTGATAAAATATGCGCAACTTCCGTTTTATTTCGGTGGAACCAGCCTGCTGATCGTGGTTGGCGTTTCCCTCGATACCATGCAGCAGATTGAATCCCATCTCGTTATGCGGAATTACGACGGTTTTATGAAAAAAGGGAAAATCCGCGGACGCCGGGGTTAACGTCTCTGTAACAGTAGAGGATTCGCGGTCGTCGAGGTTGAACATGAGGTTGATCCTGTTGGGCCCTCCGGGTTCGGGCAAAGGCACACAATCGGTTTTGCTCCGGGACAAATTTAATATTCCCCAGATTTCTACCGGGGACCTGCTCCGGTCTGCCGTATCGGCCCAGACCGCATTAGGGGCCAAGGTCGGGGAGTACATGGACAAGGGGCATCTTGTTCCAGATGAATTGGTCATCGATATGATCAAGGAACGTTTGCAAGACGAGGATTGTAACAACGGATATGTCCTCGACGGGTTTCCACGCACCGTGTTGCAAGCCGAGAAGCTCGACGAAATGCTCGCCTCCGTTGGCGAGAAGGTCGATGAAGTGGTGGATCTTGAGGTCAACCCGGAAGAGATATTGATCCGGTTGACAGGACGCAGGACCTGCCGGGATTGCAACGCCATGTTTCACCTGACGTTGAAGCCGCCAAAGCAGTCCGGCATTTGCGACCCGTGTGGCGGTGAATTGTACCAGCGTGCTGACGATAACGAGCAAACGGTGATGAGTCGGCTGGAAGAATACGAAAACAAGACAGCACCGCTAAAAGAATTTTACAGAAAGCAGGGGAAATTGAAATCAGCTAAAGGGAGTGGCTCCATGGATGACATTTTTGATCGTATCTGCTCCCTGGTATCCTGAATATGTCCAAAGAAGAAGCGATTGAAGTTGAGGGAATTGTGCTTGAGCCACTTCCCAATGCAATGTTCAAGGTGGAGCTGGATAACGGACACAAGGTGCTGGCGCATATTTCCGGGAAGATGCGCCTCCATTTCATCAAAATATTACCCGGCGATAAAGTGAAGGTGCAGTTGTCACCCTATGATCTGACACGGGGACGCATCACCTACCGTTACAAGTAACAAGAGGCGAGTCATGAAAGTTAGAGCATCGGTAAAAAAGATTTGTATTAAATGCAAGGTGATCCGCCGTCGCGGTGTTGTGCGCGTGATCTGTGAAAACCCGAAGCACAAGCAACGTCAGGGATAAATAACGCCGGACCCGTAAAGGCCGGAACAGGCAACGGTAAGGTCAGGTAATTTAAGGATAGCGAACGAATTGAGCCCGGTCGTAAACGCCGGGATGAACCGTTTAAAGGAGAACAACCAACGTGGCGCGAATTGCAGGCATTGACATTCCCCGTGAAAAACGAGCGTATATTTCGCTGACTTATATCTACGGCATCGGGCGCACCCGTTCCGCGAAAATCCTGAAAGAGGCGAACATCGAACTTGTGACCCGGGTCAAGGACCTCACCGAAGACGAGGTGACTCGCATCCGTCACATTATCGATAAGGATTACGAGGTGGAAGGTGACCTCCGGCGTAATACGAATATGAACATGAAGCGTTTGATGGACATCGGCTGTTACCGGGGATTGCGCCACCGGCGCGGTTTGCCGGCACGCGGTCAGCGCACGCACACCAATGCCCGCACCCGCAAGGGTCCGCGCAAGACAGTGGGCGCGAAAAAGAGCAAGTAACGGCAAGACACGAAAGGGCAATTGATTCATGGCTGAAAAAGGCAAAGCAGGAAAAAGCGGAAAGAAAAAAAACAAGGTTGTTCCCGAGTCCGGGGTGGCGCATATCCGCGCGACCTTCAACAACACCATTGTGACCATCAGCGATTTGTCCGGCAACGTAGTTTCCTGGTCGAGTGCTGGTGCGCAGGGGTTCAAGGGTTCGCGCAAGAGCACACCGTTTGCGGCGCAGGTTGCGGCTGAGAAAGCGGCAACCCGGGCCAAGGAAATGGGTATGCGCAAACTGGAGGTCCATGTCAAGGGGCCGGGCGCAGGTCGTGAGTCCGCTATCCGTTCCCTGCAGGCATCGGGCATGGAGGTTTCTGTGATTCGTGACAAAACGCCGATTCCGCACAACGGTTGCCGACCGCGCAAGCGTCGCCGCGTTTAGCAGAGGAAACTCTGTAATTCGCATCGGGTAGCGAGGTGCTGGCGCACAGCCAGGCAAAAAGCATCCCGGAAAAAAGAGGCTAGTTGCCTCAGCAGAAGTTTTAGGGAAATTTAAAGCCATAATAAAAATTTTATTGAAACAATTAATTCTCAAGGGAGAGTGATTTTGGCCAGATATACCGGTTCTGTTTGCAGACTGTGCCGCCGCGAAGGCATCAAACTTTTTTTGAAAAGTCAACGGTGCGAGACTCCTAAATGCGCGATCGACAAGCGCCCGTACCCGCCAGGTCAGCATGGCCAGGGCAGAAGCAGGAGCAAGCCGTCTGAATACGGTATTCAACTGAGAGAAAAGCAGAAGGTGCGCAGAATCTATGGCGTGCTGGAAGGTCAGTTTCGCAAATACTTTAAAACGGCGGACCGGCGCAAGGGTGTGACCGGCGAATTGCTGTTACAGCTTTTGGAAACCCGGTTGGACAACGTAGTGTATCGGTTGGGTCTTTCAGGGTCACGCAATCAGGCTCGTCAGCTGGTGCGGCATCGTTTTTTTACCGTGAACGGTCAGCGTGTCAATGTGCCTTCCTATATTGTGAAACAGGGCGATACCATTGGTATGGCCAAAGGCAAGGGCGAGAAAGCTCCAATCAAAAGTGCTATCGAGGCAAGCAAGGGAAAAACCCTGCCTTCATGGCTGGCGTTTGACTCAGACAAAATTGAAGGACTTATACAAACACTGCCGGCACGGGAAGACATCACCCTGCCTATTCAGGAACAGATGATCGTCAACCTTTATTCAAGGTAAAGCCCACACACGGGCCTTGCGACTTGCAGGCTCGACTCTTTTTTACCAATCAGGAAATACGACACACCACCATGCCTAGGAGACGCATCCATGATGCAGGGAATCGTTAAGCCCAAGCGGCTTGATTTCGATAAAAAATCCCGAACCGATTTATACGGGAAGTTTACCACCGGACCCTTCGAGCGGGGTTACGGTATCACCGTAGGAAATTCATTAAGACGTATGCTGTTATCGTCCATCGAAGGGGCCGCTGTTATCGGTGCCAAATTCGAGGGCATCTACCACGAATTTTCCACCATCCCCGGTGTGCTTGAGGACGTGAGCGAGATCATCCTCAACCTGAAACAGCTTCATCTTCGGATGACGGGGCCGGACAACATCAAACGTCTCTATCTGAAAAAGAATTCAAAGGGAGAAGTGACCGGCAAGGATTTTAATTCCGATCCGGATGTGGTCATCATGAACCTCGACCATCGCATCGCCACGCTGGATACCAACGGCACTCTCGAAATGGAAGTCATCGTGACACGGGGTCGCGGCTACGTCCCTGCTGACCGGCATGATCTTGCCAACGAATCTGTTCAGATGATCCCGGTGGATGCATTGTTTTCGCCGATTCACAAGGTGAACTACCTGGTAGAAAAAACCCGCATCGGTCAGTCCACGGATTACGATCAACTGGTCATGGAAATCTGGACCAATGGCGCGATTACCCCGGAAGATTCCGTAGCGCATGCCGCCAAGATCGTCAAAGACCACATGCAGATTTTCATCAATTTTGATGAAGAGCCAGAACCGGCACAACCGCAGGTCGATGAGAAAAAACAGAAGACACTCATTAACCTGTCGAAAAGTGTTGAAGAGCTTGAACTCTCCGTTCGATCCTACAACTGTCTCAAAAATGCGAATATCCAGACCATCGCAGAACTGGTACAAAAGGGTGACGGGGAGATGCTCAAAACGCGGAACTTTGGCCGAAAATCCTTGAACGAGATTAAAGAAATCCTGGAAGAAATGGGACTCGGGCTCGGCATGAAGCTGGAAGAGGACGATCTCAAACAAATCGCCACTCTGCGCAAGAAAAAAGAACTGGAGCCCGAGCCGGTGGAAAACCCCTGAGTCTGTTTCAGGGTTCCATCCATTTTTAACCCGAACATAAGTTGTAACCGTTATGCGACATCTTAAATCAGGTAGAATACTGGGCCGTTCCTCCGCCCATCGCAAGGCACTGTTCCGCAATCTGGTCACCGCGTTGATCTTTCGCGAACGTATCACCACCACGCTGGCCAAGGCAAAGGAACTACGTAGCCACGCTGAAAAAGTAATCACGCTCGGAAAAAAAGGCACCCTCCATGCACGACGCAGAGCCTTGCGCGTGATCAAAACCAAAGAGGCGTACCAGAAATTGTTCGGCCCCTTGTCGGAGCGTTTCGCTGAACGCAATGGCGGGTACACGCGCATTCTAAAGATGGGCCACCGGCGCGGCGATGATGCCCCTATGGCGATCATCGAACTGGTCGATCGCGAAGGCGATGCCCCGGTAGAGGAACCGAAAAAAGGCAAAAAAGCGCAACCCAAACAGGCTGAAGCAAAAAAAGCAGAAGCTCCGAAAGAAGCCAAACCCAAAGCCAAAGCCAAAAAAGAAGAAAAGACTGAGAAAGAATCTCCGGATGCTGACTCCAAGGACGAAGCCGCCGAGTAGTTCTAAAAAAATAGCGCAAATTAAATCCCCCGTGCCCTCAAAGGGTCGGGGGATTTTTTTTTGTGGACGATCGACTGAGGTAAAGGGGGTCAAGTTTTTGGGGAAGTTAAGAGTCGCTTGAAAATAGAAATGAACTCTTTCTGCAATTCCTCTAATGAATCAAAATCCTCTTTTTCCAAACGATGGTCTTCACCTTCCCCTTGGATTTCTGCTCCATCCTCATATATCCAAAACTTGAAATCTAAAATCTTGCCCTCTACATAGTTTTCCTCTCTACCAAAAACAAAAGATTTTTCCAAAAAACTATGAATTGAAGGACTCATCAGCTCGATTAATGCCCTATTACATTTATTTTGGAAAGGGGTCACTGAATTAATTTAGCCTTCTCAAAGTAAATCAAAAATATCCTGTATTCACCATTTCAATCGAAAAAGTTAACGGGGTCGTTGGACGTGTAGCCGTACAAATTCGTTTCAATTTCTGGGGGTTTCCCGACACTATCTTAAAATTGGTAACCTTGTTTTATTCGCGTCCAGTTCTTGCTGGAGTAAATCGGCTGCCCCACCGCAAGGTGGTCAGCCCGTTACCTCCACCGGAAGGTGGGGTTGCCATTCCTTGGACTTGCGATCCGGTAGTGACGGGTGGCGTTTGATGCGGTAGTTGGTGTTTTCTTTTACCCAGTCGAGCAGTTCATCATAAGACCGGAAATGCTCGGTGAACCCGTATTCGTCCGCCGTGTATTCGCACGATTCGATACTGTGCTCGCGGCAGATGTAGGGGCGGGTTTCGTAGATACCGCACTGATTATTATCCGTCAGAAACTGACAGCGCGAATCGACCATGATGTACCAGCTTTTGCGCTCGATATAAAAAGTCACCCCTTTGTGAGCAATCTGCCACAGCAGGGCTTCGTAGTCCTTGCGCGTTTCCGGTTCATCAATTTCAAATGCGAAGTAAGTGCAACATTTCGCGGGCATACAGAACTGGCATTGATCCCAGGGTTGTTTTATTTTTGCAGGCATGATGGCTTCCTTAAGGTTTTTTTAGAGGGTATTCAAATACAAAATTTTATGACCCGGTGATTGGCTCCGCCATTTTTAGTGAGCGGTTGTGTCAATATTTAAACTGGAGAAGCTCATGACCGCAAGTAAAATCATATAATACGCTGGCAAGAGCTGAGCGAATGACGGAACAACAACCGCTATGCTAGTCTCCCCGTCCTGCTTTGGCAAGCCTCGGTTGCCGGGTTTTTTAAATTTTAAGACTATGAAGCTCCTTATGTTTCTTGTTTGGAGTAAAATTTTCAGGATTTGCTGGTTGTTCCATAGTCTGTTTTGCCTTCTAATAAAACATAGGAGGAAGCGGACGGATGATCGAAAACATTCAGAAATATTTAGGAACTTCGGCAGTGGTTTTGTTGGTTGCCAATACCCTGCCCTTGATTTGCGTATTGCTATTCGACTGGCAAGTATTTTTCCTGATTGCATTGTACTGGATGGAAAACGTTATCATTGGTCTGCTCAACATCGTCCGCTTTTTCACCATTCTTTTTCTAAATAAAGCGTGGGACGCTATTTTAATGATCCCGTTTTTCACCGTTCATTATGGGATGTTCACCGGCGTTCATGGGTTGTTTGTCGTGGCACTGTTCGGCAAGAACGTTCCAAAAGGCGGCGATAATTTTATGGACGTTCTTCCGGTGATTCTGGATCAGCCGGGAATGATTGTGGCGGCCATCGGTTTGTTGGGCAGTCATCTGGTGAGTTACTTCATTAATTTTCTTGGCAACGGAGAATACCGGAAGGCCACCACTCAGCAGTTGATGAGTGCGCCTTACAAGCGCATCGTCATTCTGCATATCACCATCCTGTTTGGTGGATTCCTGGTCATGTCGACCGGAGAAAATATTCTGGCGTTGTCGTTGATGGTGGTGCTGAAAATCGGCATGGATTTATGGGCGCATGTAAAAGAGCACGATTTTTCGGTGTGACCTTGCGGGTGCTCGACGCACGGGCAACGGGATTCAAGAACGCGAATAGCGATTCTTGAACATGCCACCATGCGCTCTTGGATTGTTGTTTGCTAGTAAATGGTCAGCCCGTTAGCCCCACCGGACCTTGCGGTCAGCCAACAGAAAATATTTTACGTATGCGCCGAAACGGTTGACTGTTTTTATACGGTTAACACGTCAGCCGTGCGCCAAAAAGGTGGCTATTTTATGAGGAGGTAGAACATTTTGCCGCGTTTCATGAAGCGTCCGGCTTTGGCTCCGGCTTTTTCTCCGACACCGAAATAGAGGTCGGCGCGGCCTCGGCCTTTGATGGCGGAGCCGGTATCCTGATCGAGCACGAAGCGCGAGAACGGTTGCCAGTGTGTGATTTTATTGTTGGCGTTGAGGATGGGTTTGTTGGCGGTGATGAAGACCAGTCCGCCGCCAGGATAGAGGGATTTGTCGGTGGCGATGGCACGACCGCCGATCAGTTCGGCCCCGGTGGAGCCGCGCGGCCCGTTGCCGCCCATGCCGAAGAAAATGTAGCGTTCATTTTTAAAAAGATATTTCGGGATGTCTTCCGGATGCTCGCGGAAATAGCGTTTGATGCCCTGCATGGAACCTTGTCCTGTCGTGATGATGCCGTCCCGAATCATCATCCTGCCGACACTTTTATAAGGTCGTTCGTTCGATCCCATGTATTGCACAGCTTCCAGTTTTTCGCCATCAAATTGCAGGAAGCCTGATCCCTGAATGTGGAGAAAGTAACCTTCCATCTGATCCTTGAGCCATGCGACTTCGAGATTTTTATCGGCCAGCACTTCGCGACCGTCGATGGCCTCGCGCGTCAGTTCCACCGGGCGGGTGGACGCGACTAGATGAAAGCCGTAGTCCCGGCGGGTTTGCATGGCTCTTTCATAGGAAGATTCGACCGATTGCCCGGCACCCGGTTTACGGTAAAGCGGGTACGGGTATTCGCGGCTCCAGGTACGGCTTGCCGGAATCACCGGCGTGTAATAGCCGGTGAACAACACCCGGTGTTGGTTACCGGTGCCAACCGGGATCACATAAAAGCGTTGTTTGATTTGTTGATTGAATTCCTCCGGCGACAATTGCTCGTCCATGAGGTATTCAAATTCGACCAGGGTGTCGTATAACCGCGCCTGGGTGATGAACAGGTCGCCCAGCCGAACACGCTCTCCCGGGTCCTTGCCTTCCAAAATATTAAGATGGCGCCGCAGGGTTTCCCTTAACGTTGCAGGTTCCAGATCATCAAGAAAAGAATCCGGCAGGTCGACCGCCTCGACATTCAGCGGCGGGTACATGGGGATATGAGATCGGGTAACACCGGGGCTCGGTCTGTTTTTCTTCGCCGTCTTGCGGGGAGACTGGATTGCTGGAGGTGATTTATATAAAGGAGCCGGTGGCAGGCTGGCGACAATTGTATTTTTGGAATGATGTTCTGCGCCGGGAAGCCGGTCCAATTTTGTTTCCATGGAATCACGGGACGGAGCCGGCGGCGTGGCTTGCTCTATGGTAGCCGAGTTTGAGATGCGTGCCTGGTTTTCCGAAGACGGCTTGACATTATTCTCAACCAGCTTCTGTTGGGATTCCTGTTGGTCCCAAACATTTTTTGTGTTGCCTCCACTTTCAAATGTTGCGCAGGAGCTGAGCAGAAGGAAAAAAGTGACAGCAAAAATTTGTGGTGGAACCGGAAGGTAGATTCGATGGTGGGTTTTATCAGGAGGAGTCATCATTCAAGTGTGTGTTCCGTGGACGGTAAACGAAATGTATTTTGTGATGCGCTCAAAAACTGTTGCTGACACAATACCGGTAAGCGAACTGCCCCACCGGACCTTGCGGAAGAATTTGGCGATGCGCTCAAAAATTTCTGATAGCTCACGTCGCCCTCCGCCAGGAGTTATTTCATTTCGAGGATGGCCTGGTTGGCCAGATAATCGGCCCGTTCATTTTCCGGATGGCCCGAATGACCGCGCACCCAGAGCCACGAAATTTTGTGTGTTTTGTTGAGCCGGTCCAGCTTTTGCCAGAGCGGTTTGTTTTTGACTGGTTGTTTGGATGCCGTCATCCAGTTTTTTCTGATCCAGCCGGGAAGCCATTCCGTCATGCCCTTGACCAGGTATTGCGAATCGGTGGTCAGGTCGACCCGGCTGGGTTCCGGCAGGTGTTCGAGCGCGACAATGGCGGCGGTGAGTTCCATGATATTATTGGTGGTGTCTCGCTCCGACCCTTTGATTTCCTGAGTCTGACCGTTGTTGCGGATAAGGCAACCGTAGCCTCCGGGGCCGGGGTTGCCCTTGCAGGCACCATCAGTGAAAATTTCAATTTTTTTTGTTGGGGTTGTCATCGCGATGGAGGGCGTTTCCGTAATCTATTGTTTTCAAAAACAAAACAGCCACATCATAGCATATTCTACAGAAACTGTTAAAATCCTTAGAATCTTTTTGGGATTTATCGAGTCTTTTATAGAGAAGGATACTATTTTCAACTTATTTGCAGGGAATTATGACCGCTTTTAATTCAGATGTTCCACCGTCCGAAAT
Organism: Nitrospinaceae bacterium; assembly: GCA_029261535.1. Classification (GTDB taxonomy): domain Bacteria; phylum Nitrospinota; class Nitrospinia; order Nitrospinales; family Nitrospinaceae; genus Nitronauta. The sequence continues at coordinate 59,506 of JAJDBF010000029.1, forward strand.
CAACTTCCAGTGTGGCGATGCGATCCAGGTTTGCATCGCGATTGAGCGTGAGGGGATATCCTTTTACGAGCAGGCTATCAAGAAGGCGAGTGATTCAAGAACCAAAGAAGTGTTCCGTCGGCTGGGCAAGGACGAGCGCGATCACTCCAAAACCCTGCAGGCAAAATGGAAACATCTTCAGCCTGCGGTCAACAAGCGGTCGCCCACCAACGAAGAGGTCAATCGTTTTATTCAGACTGAAGTGAAGGGCAAAGTGTTCGACATTGATTTGTTGAAGATCCCCGATTTGAAAACGGATCTGGATGCGGTGGAGTTTGGAATAGCCTGCGAAAAGCGATCGATTGAAATATTAGGTTACCTGCTAGGTGCTGAGCGCAAGATTGATGTCAAAGTCGTATTCTCCCACCTGCTGGTCGAAGAAAAAAAACACCTGGCGATTTTAGAAGCCCTGAAAGCCGACCTCCTAAAGGGATAACTTTTCCCCCTACGCGCTCCTGCCTGGGTGGCACTCGCGTGTAAGTTAAGTCGGGGTCAATATTTTATCCAATGCTTTCAGAAACAGGGGGATGTCAATGGGTTTGGTGATGTAGGAATGAAAACCTATCTCCAAAGCTTTTTTAATGTCAGAACCCATGGCATCAGCAGTCAAGGCGATAACGGGAATGTCGCGGGTTGAATCAATCGCTTGCAGTTTTTTGAAGGCCGTCAGGCCATCCATTTCCGGCAGATGGATATCCATTAAAATCATATCAGGGATGCGGGTCTCGGCTATTTTTATTCCATCCAGAGCATTGGGTGTCGCTAACAATTCTATATCAGACCTGCCGCTCAGGATTTGTTTCACCAGATCCACGTTTGCGGGAATGTCTTCAATATAAAGAACGGTTTTCCTATTCCCGGTTAAGGTCGAAGAGTCGGGAGGCGAAGACATTTCAGTCTCCAGTTGTGCAGGTGTTTTATCTGAAACAGGGAATTCAACATAGAATAGACTGCCTTCATCCTCAACACTTTCAAAACCTATAGTTCCATTCATCAATTCGATAAGCTGTTTTGATATGGCCAATCCAATACCGGTTCCTTCAATTTGTTCGGATTCTATACCCAGGCGGTTGAAAGGTTGAAACAACAAGGGCTGTTTATCAATAGAAATACCAAGCCCGGTATCCCGGATGCCTAACCGCATTGTGCCGGTCTTTTGCGTTTCATAAGAAATCACCACAGAGCCATTCGGTTTATTGTATTTGATGGCATTCGATACCAGATTCAAAACAACCTGTTTGAACCGCAGGAGGTCGACCTCCACAAAACAACTGCCTTCCGGAATCTCCTGATACTCAAGAGTCACGTCCTTTTCACCCGCCAAGGGTTTGGAAATAGATATCACGTTATCCACAATAGGAATCATATCTACAAGCTCAAGGGACATTTGCATATTCCCGGATTCAATCCTGGAAAGATCGAGCACTTCATTGATGAGATTTAGAAGATGGTTTCCTGCCGAGGAGACGCTCTCCATATTTTTTTTCTGGTAACCGACCAGAGGGTTTTTCTGGTCCATTTGCAGAAGCTGAGTGAATCCTAGAATAGCGTTCATGGGGGTGCGCAACTCGTGGCTCATTCTTGCTAAAAAATCGGATTTGGCGAGGTTGGCTTTTTCGGCTTCTTCTTTTTTTTCAACCAGTGCGATTTCATTCTTCCATCGCTCTATCACCCGCCCCATTTGAATCCCGATCATTTCAACAAGTTCCAATATTCTTGAATTTGGATGTTCCGGTTTATCAGAAAAAAATTCCATGACCCCCACAACGCTGGACTTTACCAAAATTGGGAACCCAAATGCGCCGCGAATGATTTCATCCTTTCTGATGAGTTTTGCTCTTGGAAAATTGGAATCATTTAAAACATCTTCTATCCATGCGGGCTTTCTATTTTCCAAAACTCTTCCTGGCAGTCCAATACCTTTTTTAAAACTTGTGTTTTCTGTGACAATTTTAAACTGCAGGTACTTGTCGGAGTCGTCCAAATGCCAGACGGCTGTGGGTTCTAATATATTTCCGTCATCAGAAACCAGAAATAAATGCCCAACCGGCCACTTTGCCATTTTACAAATAGAACGGAGGCAGGCTTGCATGGCTTCCTCGAATGAATAAGACTCGTTGGCGATGGCAATGGTTGAAGACAATAACTTATGATATTCGGAAACCTCCTTATTTTTAGTTTCCACTGAAACCACTTTTGCCATGACATTATTATATTGTTGGGCTATCTGCCCCACTTCAGTGTGTGGTTCAATATAAACAGGGCTCGAAAAGTCCTCATTTTTTTTCTGGACGTCCATTTCTACCAGAAGGTCGAGAAGAGCCGAACTGGCTCCATGCTCGGAAACATTTAATCCTTGAACTTCATCTTCCTTGGAAACCCGGAGGGGAAACATGCGATTCACACACCATATCACTGCAAATCCAAAAAAGAATGCCCAGACCATACACATAACCACACCCTGGGCCTGCACCATAAACTGTTCCCAGCTGCTAAATCCTGTACCAAACTTGTCTGGATCTCCAAATAGTGCAACGGCTAATGTTCCCCAGATGCCGGAACAACCATGAACCGGAAAAGCTCCAATAACATCATCCACTTCAAACTTTTCTAATAACTGGCTCGCTCCAAAATAGACCGTGGCACCCAGGGAGCCTATAACCATCGTAGCCCAGGCATCCATGATGTGACAGGAAGCGGTAATGGAAACCAGCCCTGCTAACGCCCCATTGATTATTACTTCCACTTTGGGCTGGCCTTGTATTTTCCAGGAAAGGCACAGTGCGGTTAAAGAACCAAAGGACCCGGCTAAAATTGTGTTTAAAATAATGGTAGTGGTCTGATCAGTCAAGCCATACGCACTGCCTCCATTAAAACCAAACCATCCAAACCATAAAAGAAATGCCCCTAAAGAGGCCATCGGATAATTATGTCCTTGAATGGTTTCCCCTTTTGCGAAGCGACCTATACGCGGACCAATTATGAGGACGGAAGCCAATGCCACCCAACCGCCTGTCGAGTGGACGACGGTAGATCCTGCAAAATCGATAAACCCCTTCTGCGCCAACCAACCGGTCGGGTTATCCGTTCCGACTCCTGCCCAGACCCAGTGACCGATTACCGGGTAGATAAATCCTGCTATGATTATCGCCACCAAAATGTATCCTGAAAATCGCATCCGCTCTGCCACAGCCCCGGAAACAATGGTTGTAGCCGTACCACAAAATATCAGTTGAAAAATAAAAAATGGGACCAGCTCATTATTATCAATTTCGCTGAATAGAAAATATGAAGTCCCGAACCATCCATCAAAGCTGGCCCCAAACATAATGCCAAAGCCAAATAACCAAAAGAGCACGGAGGAAATTGAAAAATCGACAAAATTCTTTATGGCCACATGGATACTATTTTTTGCGCGAACTAATCCGCTTTCCAAACAGGTAAACCCACCCTGCATGAGCAATACCATTCCTGAACAAATCAATACCCAAATAATATCCTGGGGACTGCTGATAATAGGCATAATGTTTTTTATAAAAGGTAATTGCAGTTAAATGGGTTCTCTTTTGCCCAAAGCCAATATTTTCTCCAAGTCAATCCCTGACTTTGCAGGAGTCACAGCTAATATAGAAAGGCTAAGTGGGCCAGGGTAATATTGCAAGAGTCTGCCTACTATAAAGATGAGATACTTGCGAAAACTTGGCAGTAGCTCCCTTTCCAAAAAAATAAACCATTCTTGACAGGGCTCTAAATGACGAAAGCTTTGCTTTTGATTTTAGAGTTATGCAAAGCTCTCCTAAATGACCGGGGAATTCAGGAGAAAGTAAAAAGCGCACCCTTTCCTTCCCAGTATATTCTTTTCCCAATGTAATGCCGTATGCAGGAATTATGTCTAGCCGAAAAGGGCCTCTATATTTAGAATTAATGAGACGCGGCGAATATTCGCCTGTATATCCTTTTAAGCTGATGAAAGTAATGGAGTTTTCATTTGTTCTCTGAGGGTGTGGGGCGAATGTGTATCTTGCTTTCGTATCCCCAAACGGGGTATTTTTCTGTGAGCCCCCCAAAACACCTGTTTGTCTCCCGGAATTTCCTGAAAACCTGTTTAAAAACAGGCTACAATCCCCATCGCGACTAATTGGGAATTAGTTTGACAATTCTGGTGGGCTTGAGCTATAGTAAGCGGTCACTCCACAAGTAGGGTATAACCCTTTAAATAAAAAGGATTAAAGGATGGAAGAGCAGTATCAGGTAATGCCTGGTCCGGAAGCATTTCTACCCCCGTCGGCGGCTAGTATGGGGATCGTATTGCCGGACCCTGGTCAAGCGCATATTGAGGGCCGCCTTGTAGATGAAGAAGAAGCTTACGAATACGCCGCGCGCAAGTTGCTGGCGGCTAAAGTACCGACGCTTTTTCCAGGGCCGCTGGTTCTGTGGCGTTGGAATGATAAGGCGGCGAAAAAGGCCGCCGCAATCCGCAAGCTGGCCAATGCACTGCCGGCGCGCCTGATACCGATGGCGGATTATCGGCCGAAATACCCCAAGATTAATCCGGCTGTTGAAATCAATCCGAATCATCCCAACCTGACGATCTGGTACAATAAGATTGACGTGTGTATTTTCATTGGAGTGCACTGTCATCAAGCTAATCTGGCACTGAAAATCATTCGTGGTGGTACCGACTGTTACACGATGGCCATGTGTGCGCAGGCCGGTCACGAAGATGCCTGCCTTTCTTTCCGCGACGCTGATCCGGCGAAGATAGAAAAGCTCACTGCCGCAGTTGAAAAACTGAAGAGTGAGGGCGTGAAAAGTGAGGCGGAAGATTTTGATCAGTTTGTAACGGCACGCGAGGGATAGGTTAGATAGTCCTGAGTGTTTGCTTGGAATATAAAAGGTGGTAATAATTTAGTTTCTTAAATCCAACCCGAAGCTTTAACCGGCACTCTTGTTAAGAGAGATGGAGTTGATCATGAATAAAAAAGTTGACGGACAGAATAGCAAGATCCTGTTCTCTGAAAAGGTAGATATAGGCAGTAAAGGTCCCGTGAATCTGACGGTTGCCGACCCGAACCACATGTTTTTTGAAGCCAAGCGTAAAGCTTGCTTCCTCACTGGTTCAGAGGTAATCAAGGAAGCCATTCGTCGTGCCAATCTGGATATGTCCGTGGCCTACCCTATCACCCCGCAATCTGAAGCGGCCGCGTTGATTGGTGAGTTGTACGCGGAAGGTTATCTGAAAGAGTATTTCCGCGGTGAAAGTGAATTTGCGGTTATGGGGCAATGCGCTGGCGCGGCCTTCGGTGGTGCGCGCGTGTTCACCACCACAGCAGGTCCCGGAACCTTGCGCGCTATGGAAAATTTTCCGATGTGGGCTGGTTCTCGTTTGCCGATTCAGGTGTGTGTGACCTGTCGTGGAATCAATTCCCCTCTGTCCATTCAGCCTGACACATTGGAACTGTATTACATGCTGGAAACCGGTGCGCTGGTGTGGCACGCGGAAACAGCGCAGGACCTTTATGACTGGATTCTGGGTGGGTTCATGGTTGCCGAGCAACCAGATGTTCATCTCCCTCTGGCCTTGGCCTGTGACGGTTTCTTCGTCACCCATACCAAAGACAATGTCATGATTCAGGAGGACGAATTGTGTTTGCCGGAATACGATCCTTACCGGGCTCCAGTGCCGTGCATGGATATGGAAGTGCCGCCGGTTCGCATGATGCGTGATCCTTTTATTATGAAATCAAACTACATCAGTTACATGACCCACGCCTCCTGGCAACAGGAAGTTCGTGCCGCGATTGAGCGTTCCCGCAAGCACACCAAGGTGGTTATGGGCGGTTCGTTGATTGATACAGAAAATCTTGACCGCGACATCTTGCTTGTCTCATCCGGTACGGCAGTTTCGCAAGGCCGGGAAGCTATCCGTCTGCTTGAGGAAGAGGGCATCAATGTTGGTCTGGTCAAAATCAAATCTCTGCGACCCTTTCCGTTTGAAGAGCTTAAAGAAGCCACGGCAAATGCCAAAACCATCTTCGTTCCTGAGTTTAACGTGGCGGGTTGGCTGGCTCGGGAAATCAAAGCTTGCCTCCCAGACAACGAACGGGTGATTGCCGGACCGCAGGTTGCTGGCGGCATGACGATGCCTTCCGAGGTGATCGTGATGGAGATCAAGAAGAAGTTGGGAATGAAAGTTGAGCCGATGTCCGGTAGAGGTTAACCGGCAAGTCCGAGACTTTTTTCCGCAAGGTTTTTTGCGAAGGTGCCAGGGGTGCCCAGGGAGCCAGGTTGCAATAAAGAAGGCTTGGCTTTTGATGAAAAACCCTGGCAGGGTTCAAGTTGATAACGACAATTAAACATCCACGCGCACTTGTTGGGCGTGATGCCATAGTGAGGACGTTATGAGTAAAGAAAAAATTGCAATCTGTGAAGACCTGGCAGATATCATGCCTCCTGAGTATCACGATATGGTTGAAAATGCGACCTTTGGTAATCAGGATAGAAGCTGGAAGGACATTGGTAGCAGTAAAGAGTTGATTGAACAGCATTCGCTCTGTGCGGGCTGTCCGGAATCCATCGCGTTTCGATTCATCATGTCCAGTATTCCTAATCCGGAAGATTCAGTATTCGTCGGTTCTACCGGTTGTACCAGTCTGGTTTTCCCGCATGTGGGAATCCACAACATCCATTCCCTGTTTGGTAACCAGAATGCTGTTGCCTCCGGTTTGAAAAGGGCGTTGGCGGTTCGTTTTCCGGATCGTATCAAGGATGTGTTTGTTCTGGCAGGTGATGGCGCGACCGTTGATATCGGCCTCGACATGACCATGCAGTCCTGGTTTCGTCAGGAGAAATTCACCACCATCTGTTTTGATAACGAGTTATATGCCAACACGGGTGGGCAGGAATCTGGTCTGATGCAAAGAGGTTTCGTGGCAAAAATGGCACCGAAAGGCAAGAACTTTGACAAAGTCAGGTTGCCGGAAATTGCATTTGAAGCTGGTTGTCATTACGTTGCCATTCTCACCGTTTCTAAACCGAATCGTGTTGAGCAGGCCATCCGCCGTGCAACCTATGTTGCTCGCGAATTTGGGCCGACCTACATTCAGCTTTACACCCCGTGCATCCTGGAAATTGGCAAGCAGAGCATGGAAGGTTTGGATGAGATGAAAGATTCAGAATCCATTGGCGGTCGTTTTGTCATGAGAGAATTGATGACTGACGAAGTCAAAGCATTCCTGAAAGAAAAAGAAGCTGAAGACAAGGCCCGCCGCAAAAAGGCGAAAACTGTAACCGCATAATCGAGGAGCGAGGAAACCAATGGCAGTAGTAACACATCCTGCGGGAACCATGAAGCGGATGAATATCCGCATTTCCGGCCTTGGAGGTCAGGGCGCGGTGACCGCCGCTCATATTTTGGCCATGGCCGCAAACGCTATGGGGAAATTTTCAATTTCCAATCCCTTCTTTGGTGCAGAAAAACGAATGGCACCCGCCGAAAGTTATGTGCGCGTTGGACCGGATAAGATTTATGATCGGGGCGAGCTGGTGTTTCCTGAGGTCATCATGGTGTTTCATCCTCAGGTCATCACCATGCAGAAAAGCTACACCGCACCGTTTTATTCCGGTGTGAAAAAAGGTGGGATGATCATCATCAATACAGATGTCGATCTGCTCTCCCCTGAGGATCATGAGCGTCTTGATGAAGACGAAGTTTCTGTCTACAACATCGACGCAACTACCTTGGCGCTGGAAATTGGCGGGACGGAACTTTCCACCAACATGGCGATGATCGGTGCCTGCGCCGGTGTCACCAAAGTGGTGGATATGCCAGCACTGGACAAGGCTTTGAAAGAACGTTTCGGTAAGAAATATGTAGCATCGGGCGGAACAGCCACCCTGGACGAAGCCATCAAAAAGAAATACGCCAAGAAAGAGCAGTTGCTACAGAAGAACTTTGATACCATGGAAAAAGCTTATGAAATGTCAAGTAAATGGGTCGAGTCTTCTAAATATGCACCGGTAACTTTCTGATTTTAATTTTTAACGTAAGGAGCGATTCAGGGTGTATAACGTAGCGTTTGTCCATGATGATAAATGTATTGCCGAAAAGGGATGCCGTCTGTGCATCATGTACTGTCCGGAAGCGGACACCATCTTGTTGGATCCCAAAAAAAAGAAGGCCATGGTCGTCCTCCCTCGTTGTAAAGGCTGTGACTTGTGTATGGTCGTCTGTAGTACGCACAATGCGATCAGCATGCATCCGGTCAATCAAAGCACCGGTGAGATTATTCTTGAGTCCGAGCAAACGGAATCTGCAGGAATGGGACAGGCCTACTCTGGTTAACCTGAACGAACTATTTTTAGGAACCCATGGCTGATTGGCCATGGGTTCTTTTTTTTTGCGGTAGAGTTTCACACTTCAATGTGAAAGCCTGCCAACCATTAACTTCCTTTAAATCGCGAGAAGGTCATGACCGAATCTTTAGAACGAAGTATTCAGTGCACTCTCTGTGATTCTACATACACGCCTGTTTTCGAACCGGAGGAAGATGCCACTGGTTATGGAATTTCCTGTTCCAGTTGCTACCGCTGGATCAACATCACCGTTGGAGATTCGGTTCGCGTTGCGCTCCGGATCGTGCTAAACCTTGAAGGCGAAGCGTTGGCTCTCGCCATTGAGACGTATCTTGCCAAATGTTTTTGTGGCCAGGCATTCGCGCACGACTCGGGCCAACGTTGTGAAGCCTGTCTCCGTAAAATAAAAAAGGAAACCGCGCAATCAGATTCCCAGGTGCGAACCGAGTTCAAATGTATCTGGGACATCCCAACAATGAAGGAAGCACTCGAAGGAAAAATGTTCGAGTTCATTCTCGATCAAATGGATTCCGAAAGGGAAAACCTGAATCAATTGGTGGAGCGTTACGAAGCCGATGAGATCGACCCCGGCACTTACATGGAAAAACTGGAGGAACTGCGTTTCAGGGAATCGCGCGAGATCGCGGTGATCAAAACCTGGGCCATGCTGGCCGGGCCAGAGCTTGCCTTCCGTGCGGCCGATGAGCACGCCATCACCGAACGCTACGGATCACGCGTTCTGGTGAGCATCGCCATGGGCCTTGAGATGGGCTACGGCCTGTCCGTACTCGGCACACTCACCAAAGAAGAAAAAAATCTGGATGGCCCGGCACGCAAGGAAATTTCCACCTTTCTCCGTAAAATCGGCAACGGGTTTTAGAAAGAATCTAATCTGGATTAATTGGTCCAAAGTTTTAAATAATTTTATTTATCTAATATTGTAACCCGCACTTCCGCCCCATTAGCGCGGATTTCCGGGATATACATGGCGTGGCCCATCAGTGGCAGGGCATGAAACGTCCCCGGTGTTTCGGCGCGTAAATCATAACGAATCTCCCACACTCCCTGCGGCATCTTGTCAACAAACAACGCTACCTTGCGGTCACGCAACTCCTGATACACCAGCCGTTGCCGACCGGTATAGTCGGCGGCATCACCCTCCGCTTGTGGGGCAGGTGGCGCAATAAACGAACCGGAAACTCTGGACTTGCCTGTCAAACCCCTTGCTGACACGGATTGTTTTGTTCTTTCCAACGCGGCTTTCCGGTCTTTGGAAAACCTGTGCTTCACGCCGCTTTGTTTCAACTCCCGCGCATAAACCGGCAAGCCGCTTTTAACTTCGACCGCTTCGAACCCGGCCGGTTTCAAGTCTTCAAAAATAAGATACTCGTAATGATTTTTCGCCTCGATGGTCAGCACGGTCTCCACCCGGTCGCCACTGGTGAGCGACTCGCCATCTTTAAGCGGCACTTTGTCGTAGACGTACCCCTTGAGCAATGTGGGCCGACCCGAAAGTTTATAGTATTGTCGCCGCACAAAAATTTCATTGCCCGCCGCCGGGATCGGTTCTTCCAGACTGAAATATTCTGCTTGCACGGAATAGTACAACGGACCTTTACCTGAAGTGCGTGCGACCTGCAACCGGTTGTCTCCATCCTGAATCAGGCTGGCATTGACGGTGAAAGTTGAAGGCGCGGTCAGCACATCCGTTACCTTTTCTTTTGCGATAATTTTTCCATTGAAACTCACCTCATAACCGGCAGTCGTTTCAAGTTCACCGCTGATGTTGAGGTAGTCGGTCAGCGTCATCAAAACGATAGCTGTGTCGCGCGTGTTGCTCCAGTGGGCACCGCGTCGGTTTTTGATCAGCCAGTTGACAGTCGGTTCCACCAGTTTGTGCTTGGGGGCAATCGTCAGCAGTGCTTTTAAAACAAATGCAGTCGCTTCAACGCCACCTTCAGACCAACGATAGTAAATGCCATCCTCACCCCAATGGGCGGTGCCGGTGACTGTGCCGGAAGTCTTCTGCTTGCCGCGTTGAATGATCGATGTGTCTGGACTATCGTCCGCAATGACACCGTTCTCCAAATTGCGTACCAGAACCTGCGCCCGTTTTTCATCTTTCATGTAATGTGCCGATAAGGCAAGCAGGGCGCGGGTATAAGCGTTGAGCCGCGTGCGGTTGTCCCACAAATTTTCAAAAGCCTTTTTTTCAAAACGACCGGCACGCCCCTTGTTGGACTGTGTCTGATAATACACCGCCGCATGCAGTTCCCAGGCTTGCAGGGCGTAATCATTTTCCGCCTCCACCAGAACCTTGGAAAGATAGTTATAAGCTCGTGCTAAAATGTTAGGGTTGACCGCTTCGCCGGACTGCGTGGCAAGGGAGAGTCCCCACAAAACGTAAGCCGACATGAACGGATCGCTCTTGCCTTTTTTCCACCAGCTCCAACCGCCATCTGAATGTTGAAAGTCGGTCAGCCGGTCGAGCCCTTTTTCCACCATGCGTGTGAGTTTTTTGAGATCACGTTTTCCCTTGCGATGGGTTTTGCCGGTGTTGTCATGATCTATCCCACCAAACACGCGACCCAGAATGTCCGAAGTTTTGAGTCCGAGTCCCTTGAGAGTATTGGCGACGACCACGGTGGGAAGAAAGCGGCTCAGCGTTTGCTCGGTGCAACCATAAGGAAAGTCAATCAGGTACGGCAGGGAATCGAGCATGGTCACCGCAAGACTTGGCGTGACCTGTACCGTGACGCGCGTGGTGTCCGGCTTGCGTGCTTTGGGCAGATCAAAAGAGGCGGTGATGGAATCGCCACGCATCTTGCCGGAACGCGCGATAAATTTTTCGATACCGTGTTCGTGTGCCAGAAAAGTTTTCTCCATGGCGTCGCCATGGCGTTTCCCCTTGGTCGTTATTTTAATGCGAACATCACCCGCCTGAACTGCGCGAACAAGCCAGTCAACGCGGAACTCTCCACGCGCCGGAACCGTCACTTGTTTTTTTATTTCCTCCATAGAAACACGTTTGCCGATTTTCCGCCCGATCAGTTTTAGGCCGGAGACATCAAGTTTCGGGGTCACCGTCATCGGTTCATCGGTGTTGTTGTTGATGACGGCGGACAATGTGACCTCGTCACCCACCACAAAAAAACGCGGTGCCTGTAGACGTGCAATCAGCGGTTTCTGAGTGTGGGCTTGAGATTTGGCCCAGCCGACACGATTGCGCTCCGTGGTCGCCCGCGCGGTTGCCCGCCACTCGGTGAGGGAGTCAGGAAATGTGATGTTTATCTCGGCCTTGCCGTCGCGACCGGTCCGGACATCCGGTTGCCAGAAAATGGTCGTGCGAAAATCAGAACGCACGACAACAGTCGGGTCTTCCGAGCCACCACCTGCATTACCGCCTACCATCGCCTCCTCTGCAAATATCTCCCGACTTGAACTGCTGTCGGCAAATGACAAAGCATCTCGGGCCATTGGTGCGGAGGCTGGATAGGCACTGGATTTTCCTTCGTTTTTAAATCCCGCAACCTTTCCACTTTTCGCCTTGTATTGAGCAAAATTTCCACGGCCTCCTCCAGAAACTTGTGATGCTCTTAAACTGTCCAGGTCGCGTTTTTCATAAAGCACACCTTTCTCATCTTCCTCCAGGCCGATGTATCTCTTGATTTGAAACGAACTGGTGGTTTGGACGCGGTGCCCGCGCTTGTCTCCCCAAAAAAACTGGCGCGGATCGGGTGCCAGGTCTTTTTGAATCGCGTAAACCGATTCGTCCACCAAGCCGAGTGAAACTTCGGCGGATACCGGTTTGCCTTCATGATCTTTTGTGGTGACAGTGATCCTTCCCTTGTCTCGCGGACCGTATTGTTCCTTGTCGGTGGTCACATCGACTTTAAGGAACTGTTTGACCGGCGGCACCACCACTTGCCGGGTGTCTCTGAAAATTTTATGATCGCTGATCATGTCAGCCTGCAGAAAAATATTGGGGACGTGTGCCTCGCCGATGTCGAGTGTCACCAGTTTTACCGGACCCTCCATGTGGATCAGTCGGAAACTTTCGATCTCTTCATTCTCGACACTGAACAACACATAACGATTGCCGGTGGACGCGGTGATCATCACGGGCGCAGTTTCACCGGCATGGAAGGTGTCCTTGTCGACGATCAACTGCAAACCGCCGGTGCGAAAACCAAGCTCGGTGGTTTCGTTGGTAGCGACCCAGACGGTGGTGTTGGCGGAAATCGGCGGTGTTTCCTGATCCTCGTGATTGAAGGCGAACTTGTAATAGCCATCGCGAGTCGGAGTAAAAGAAATCTCGGCTGTGCCTTCGGCAGAAGTTTCAATTGACCGGGTTAAAATTTCCTCGTGCTCGTAGCCGCGAAACTTTAACACCCATCCCTTGTTGCCCGGCACAGGTGGAGGTGGCCATAGAGAACTCTTCGCGCGTAATTTTTTGAGCTGATCGCCTGCAACTTCATGGCCCGAAGGATCGAGCCAGATTTCATTCCACTGGTCGCGGGTGATCTTGATCGTCCCGCCAACACTCAGCGGCTGGTTGTTGGCATCCAGTGTTTTAAGATCAACCGTCACCCGATCGTTCGGTTGAAACAGGTGATGTTTCGGTGTCAGATGCGCAAAAAACTTTTTGGGAGAAACGCGTACGGTTCCGGAGCTTCTGACTTCGCGCCGCGATTGATCGGTGACCCGCACCTCGATCCGGTATTCCAGATTCTGACCGTTGGTTGGCGTTTTAAATTTCAAGTGTGCCTTGCCCAGCGCATCGGTTTTGATCACCTCGCGTTTGATCTGCTGTCCGTTTCCCCAGGAGTGAGGCGGACTGTCCATATCCTTAAAGTACCAGGGAAATTCTGGAGTGGGTCGCCAGTACGGCTGGAATGTTTTTTGGTAAACCGTGACTTCGGCCTCCGCATTGATCACCGGTCCTCCAAAAAAATAGTCGGCCCCAATTTCAACTTCAACTATTTGCCCGGAGAGAAATACTTTCTGGCGACCGTTTTCTTCCGGCGTTTGAATGTTAACTTTGAACTCGGGCAGTTTGTATTCCTCCAGGCGAAACATGATGGCACTGCCTAGGTGCTTTTTGCGCCCTTTGCTCCAGAAAGTAATTCGGTAGGAACCCAGCGGAATCGATTCGGATAACTCCAGATTGCCCCACGCACTGCCGAAAGAATTGAGACGGGTTTCGCCTTTTTCCAGTTTTGCCCCACGGGGATCAGTGATCTCGTATTCGACTTGGCTACCTGCGGGAGTTTTGTAAACTGATCCATTATGAATGCGGGCGGTCAGTTTCCAGTGGGCGGTCTCCTTCGGGCGGTAGGCCGGGCGATCGGTGGTGACGTAGAGTTTCCATTGTTCATTTTTGTTGGAAGAATAATAGTGATGTCCAATAGCAAAAGCCTGACGGTCTTTCAACCGTGCTGTTGCGTAAATTCCTGAATTGGGTTTGCCGTCTCGCATAAAAACAGCAAGCCCTTCGGCATTGGTTTTTCCTGCACGCGTTCGCCATATCCATTTGTTGTTCTCTCGGTATCTTTCAGAAAGGCGTACTTTTGCATTGGCGATCGGACTGCCGTCGTAGGAGTCGGCAAAATATAAAAGAGTTTTTTGATTCGAGGATTTCACCACCAGCGCGGCGTTGGTGACAAGAATGAGCTGGTGTGCGTGGAGACCTCCTGCGTGGACACTCAGCAAATAGGCACCGGTCTTGAGTTTTTTGGAAATTTTGATGGGCTTATTTCCGAGCCGGTGCTCACCCTTGTCGTTGGTCTCCTCTTCCCAGGCTTGTATTTTTTGTGCGCGATCAAGAGGGATAGTGTCGAAAAATTTTGAGTTGTTGATATCTTCAGTTGGTTTCCAGGGTCCGGTCAGATCAATTGAATGAAGAGACAGGTCGATCTGTTTCAAGTTGCGCCAGTTGAGGTTGAACTGAACCTCAGAGCCGGGCAGAAATATATTCGACACGTTGACGTTCAATGTGGCATTGGTAATTTGAGAAATATTTCTTTTGGCATTTTCATAGTGGCGGGTTTCGCCTTTGCTGAATTCACCGACAATGCGCCGGTAATAGCGCAGAGCTTTGACGAAGTTTTGTTTCTGAATTTTTTGTCCATCTTTGAGGATGATGAATTCACCATGACCCTTGAGCCATTCTGCGTAATGAAATAAAGCATTGTCGTACCAGTCGGAGGTCTTACCCATCTTCAATGCTTCCTCGAAGGCTTCACTGGTTCGCTTCGAGGCGTTCCAGCCGCCTTGCCGTCTTTGGGTGAGCGCGATCAGGTATTGCGCCCGGTAGCGGTCTTCCGGTTGCTTCGCGATCTTGAGAACATTTTCGAGAATGTTCATCGGCAGACGGTTGCCGTAGTTTCCATACAGATAATGGCGGCCTCGCCAGGGTGGTGATGCAATGGTCCAGATTATTTTGAGGTAGCGTTGGCGTGCCTGTTCAATATCGCGTGCCCCGGCCCACCAGTCGAGGGCGGTCTGATAATGTTGCCAGGCGGCGGACCAGTTATGAGTCTGATTGCGCACCCACCAGAAATCGGCGAGCGATTCTTTCACTTCCGCATAGATGCGATCCTTATCCTCGTTGCGCACAATATCACGCACCATGCGTTCAAGCTGGGTCCTGGCCTGTTCGGTTTTGGTGTTGTCCGGGTTGTGGGTTGCGGATTCCATGCGCCAGAGAGTGTCGGCGAGGCGGAACGCCACCCATTTTTTTCCACTTGCCGACAGGTTGGCATTTTGCGCTTCCTGATAGAGTGTGTGCGCACGCGAATATGAACCTTCTTCAAAAAAAGTTTCGGCTTTCTTTTTTAAAGAAGAGTAGTCAGGTGATCCTCCGGCGTGGGAGGCAGTGAAATTCAGGAATAAAAATAAAGGGATAAAGAATAATACCGACCAGGATTTTTCTGGCATGAGAACCTCGTATGTATCAACGGATGAATTGAGTGATAATAGTTTCGACCGAGCCGAGATACGACTCGCCAAATAAATTCAAGTGATTGAGCAGGTGATACAGGTTATAAATATCCCGCCGTTCCGTGTAGCCGGGATTCAGCGGAAACGCCTCGTGATACCCATCGTAAAACGCTTGCGGCATGCGACCGAACAACTCGGTCATGGCGAGATCCGCTTCTCGCAATCCAAAATGCACAGCCGGATCAAATATCGCGGCTGAACCGTCGGGTCCACAAAAATGATTACCGGACCACAAGTCACCATGGATCAAAGCCGGTTGTTCGTTTTCCAAATCGAGCAGGTCCTCTAACCTGACACGCAATTGATCAAGTTTAGAATCGATGTGGTTTGGCAACCGTCCGGAATTCC
The DNA here is from genome assembly GCA_029261535.1 of Nitrospinaceae bacterium. Lineage (GTDB taxonomy): Bacteria > Nitrospinota > Nitrospinia > Nitrospinales > Nitrospinaceae > Nitronauta. The sequence continues at coordinate 75,250 of JAJDBF010000029.1, forward strand.
GCGCCAGTTCCTGCTGATAGCCGAGCCGCTGATCGCGGAAAAAAGTCAGGCCGTCTTTTTCTTTTGTATTTATTTGCGGCGTTGATCCAATAAAATTATTGTGATCCAGCCCGTAGGCATCAGTCGTAGTGCGGTGCATGGTGGCAAGGGCGCGCCCGAAGCGGGTAAAGTAATCTCCTTCCGGAGAGGTGGATTCCAGATACTCCAGAATTAAAAATCGTGCGTCCTTTTCCTGATCGCAGGCGATGACCTTTGGAATGCGCGGCCCGCCGCTGACCGAGACCATCAACCGCAATCCCATAGCTTCGGTCTCGAATAAACCGGCCGGGGAATGGGTATTCATTTTTACGAACACCCGCATGCCGTCATCAAGGATCAACACCTGCGCCTGATTGATACAACCGCCGCCGATGTCACATGCCGAGGCGATACTGACATCACGTCCGAGCGCATCGGATAATCGTTTTTGTATGGCCTCTCTCATCGGGTCAGAGCAATTCCCGCTTGATAAAATCGAGCAGAGGCGGGCAGGTACGGTTGACGATATCGAACACAGTTTCGAATCCTTTGCCCCCCCCGTAATACGGATCGGGGACATCGAAGTCGCCGTTGTGCGCAGGATCAAATTCACGGAACATTTTAAGTTTACCTTTCGGGACGTTGCCGGAGCCCATATAGTCGAGGGATTCTTTATTCGTCTGGTCCATGGCAAGCACAAGATCGAAGCGTTTGAAATCGCTCGGCTGAAATTGTTCAGCGGTGGACAGCAATTGGATGCCGTAAGAGTTGGCGGTGGACTGCATACGTTCATCGGGTCGTGCCCCGACGTGCCAGCCGCCGGTGCCAGCGGAATGGACGATGATGCGATCTTCCATGCCCTGCTCTTTTAGCAGGTGTTGAAATACCCCTTCGGCAAGAGGGGAACGACAAATATTTCCAAGACATACGAAGCAGATAGTGGCAGTGGTGTCTGAGGTCATTTTGGGTGATTGATTTGAAGGTGAATTCGTTTTAAGATGCGCTGGAACCGACAGCCAACAGGGGTTTTTCACAGCGGCCCGGAACAACGCGTGTCCTTTTATTGTAAAACACCGTTTGCCCACCGTTCAACCTGCAATTTCCCGTACCCGAAAAAAGGAAAACGACCTTGATCGAGCGCTATACATTGCCTGAAATGGCGGCTATCTGGACGCCCGAAAACAAATTCCAGATCTGGCTCGATATTGAAATCGCGGCCTGCGAAGCCCTCGCCAAGCGCGGGGAGATACCAAAATCCGCAGTAGCGGACATGAAGAAAAACGCCGGGTTTGATGTGGCCCGGATTGATGAAATTGAGCGCGAGGTGAAACACGATGTGATCGCGTTTTTAACGTCCGTAGCCGAGCATATTGGCGAGTCGGCTCGGTACATGCACCTCGGCATGACTTCATCCGACGTGCTGGACACGGCGATGGGAGTTCAACTCAAACAGGCGGCGGATCTCATTTTGAAAGAGCTCACTGCATTACGCAAGGCGATCAAAAAGCGCGCGCTTGAGTTCAAGATGACGCCAGTGGTGGGTCGCTCGCACGGGATTCATGCAGAACCGACGACTTTTGGTTTGAAGATGGCGATCTGGTATGAAGAAATCGGGCGAGGAATCGAACGCTTGAAAAGTGCCCGAACACGGGTGGCCGTCGGGCAGGTGTCCGGGGCTGTTGGTGTCTTTGCCGGAATAGACCCGGAGGTGGAAGCTTCCGTTTGCAAAAAACTGGGGCTCAAGCCGTCACCGGTTTCCAGCCAGATTATTCAGCGCGACCGCCACGCAGAATTTTTCTCCGTGCTCGCATTACTCGCGTCCTCCATCGACAAGTTTGCCGTGGAAGTGCGTCACATGCAGCGCACCGAGGTACTGGAGGCCGAGGAATTTTTCTCGAAAGGGCAGAAGGGATCGTCTGCCATGCCGCACAAACGCAACCCGGTGGTCTCCGAACAGATGTCCGGGCTGGCGCGGGTGGTGCGAGGTAATGCGATGGCGGCGATGGAAAACATGCCGCTCTGGCACGAACGCGACATCAGTCATTCTTCGGTTGAGCGCATCATTGCACCGGACAGCACCATTCTGGTGCATTACATGGTGCGCAAATTTACCCGGCTGGTGGACAACCTGCTGGTGTATCCAAAAAATATGATGCGCAACCTCGAACAAACCGGCGGACTGATTTTTTCCGAGCACATCCTGCTGGCCCTGTGTCGCAAAGGGCTCACCCGTGATCGCGCTTACCGCATGGTTCAGCGCAATGCGATGCAGGTGTGGGAGAAGGGTGGAGATTTTAAAGCCCTCCTGAAAAAAGACAAGGATATTAAAAAATCGCTGAGCGCAAAAGAGATCGATCGCGCGTTCGATCAAAAGCACCATCTGCGCAATGTGGATAAAATCTTTAAACGAGTTTTTAAAAAATAACAGGTGAAAGAATGAAACGGCAGAAACAACTCTACGAAGGTAAATCGAAAATTATTTTCAATACTGATGACCCGGATTTGGTGATCCAGTATTTCAAGGACGATGCCTCGGCGTTCAACGGGGTGAAGAAGGGTACCATCGTCGATAAAGGTGTGATCAACAATCACATTTCAGCGGTGATTTATCGTTTCCTTGAGAGCAAGGGCATTCCTACACATTATGTAGAACACATGAGCGATCGTGAGCAGTTGACCAAAAAGCTCGACATCATCATGGTGGAGGTTGTTTTGCGCAACGTGGTGGCGGGTAGCCTGGCCAAGCGAATGGGGCGACCCGAGGGGGAAGTATTGAAGAACCCCATCCTTGAATTTTATTACAAGGATGATGATCTGGGCGACCCGATGATCAACGAATATCACATTCGCGAGTTTGGTCTTGCTACAGACGACGAGGTGCAACAGTTGAAGGATTTTGGATTCAAGATCAACGACCTGCTGGTCGAGTATTTCAAGGAGCGCGGGATTCGTCTGGTGGATTACAAGCTGGAGTTCGGTCGTCACCAAGGCAAAATTTTACTGGGTGATGAGATCAGTCCGGACGGGTGCCGATTGTGGGATTTAAAAACTGATGAGAAGTTGGATAAAGATCGGTTCCGCTTCAACCTCGGGAAAGTTGAAGAAAAGTATCAGGAAGTCTATAACTTGATTTGTGGGGATGCCAAGATTTAACCTTCGGTCGCGACGCATTCCACCTTGATTGGTGGAGTTGCTGAGCAATCCATGGATTCGGTGCGCCCGTTGGCGGCCCCGGCGCAGGCCGTGCTAATGCCCAACTGAACCATCTCGTTGCGTTCCTTTCCTTCGACAAACTCGCACACTTCGAGTCCGTTGTACTCGATACAAATCTCGCAACGCATGTGGTTACCTCCGAGGATCATGGAGACGGACAGGCCCGCCAGACCCACCAAAAAAATCAGTGTCACCATCGTTCCTTTATTCATGCTTTGCTATCCTCGTTGTCTGATGAATCTTTTTCTTCCGGCGGCCTGCCGTTGCCAATAAAATAATGCTGGCGGTAGAAAACCAATTCCTCGATCGATTCGCGAATATCTGTCAGGGCCATGTGTGCGCCACTTTTCTTGGGAACTTTGGGGCCATTCGGATACCATCGTTTTACAATTTCCTTGATGGAAGTGACATCGATGGTTCGGTAATGCAGGTGGTCGGCCAGTTCCTTCATGTATTTATCAAGAAACTTGCGATCCTGATGTACCGAGTTGCCGCATAAAGGTGAGATCTTGTACTGAATGTAAGGCTTGATGAAATCAAGCGTGGCCCGTTCCGCTTCCGCCAGCCCGATTTTGGAATTGCGCACTTTGTCCACCAGACCGGAAGCCGTGTGATGCTGAGTGTTCCAGTCATCCATCCGGTTGAGCAGTTCGTCCGGTTGATGGATGACAAGGTTGGGGCCTTCCGCAACAATATTGAGATGTTTGTCGGTGATGATGGTGGCGATCTCAATGATGGATTCGACTTCATGGTCGAGTCCGGTCATTTCCAGATCAATCCAGACTAAATGATTGGGGTCTACCTTGGTCATTGGTTTTGTTTTAGTAATTCCTGGAGAACCTTGCTGGACTCCAGGGCTTTTATTTTTGGGTCGGATACAATCCTGGCAAGATTTTTTTCCCGAATCGCTTTCATGAGTTCGGGGTCCTGCAGGATTTTCTGAAGTGCTGGATTATCGCGAAGCTTTTCAATTTTGCTCATGGATTCCGGATCGTTGCGCAGTTGGTCCTCTATCCCGTCAGCTTTTTTTTGTGCTGACGGAATGGGTTTTCTTGATGAAGGTGGCGAAGGGATTTTTGTTTTTTGTTGAGAAGCTCTTTTCTGAGGCACACTGGTTTTCGCAGGGCCCCAGGCATCTGCCAGCACAGGGTTCGTCGTCACCAGACTCGCCATGACAAACAGGCTCATGAGAAAAATCAGTTTTCGCTTCATGAAATGGTCATCCTGCAAAAAATAAAAAGAAGAAAACTGCTCCAGGGTCACAAACTTTGAGGAAACCTAAAACGATGCGAATTCCCTTTTGAGGAGCAACGCGCTGAAATTTTTTTGGTCGCTTAAAGCCAACGTTAGTTTCAAGGTTACTCAGAATTGTAACCTATCGCGTTGAGGTTTCCAAGGTGTCCCGGAAGACTTTTCACCAGGTTTCGGAGAACGGCCTGTGATCTACCGAAGAGGGATCGGTTAACGTTTTTGAAAATTATTTCATCAGGTGGTAAAGGATGGATTTCTGAATATGGAGGCGGTTTTCCGCCTGTTCCCATACCAGGGACTGACCGCCGTCCATGACATCGGCTGTGACCTCTTCGCCCCGGTGGGCGGGCAGGCAATGCATAAAAAATGCGCCCGATTTGGCAAGTGACATGACCCGTTGGTCAACCCGGTAAGCGTCCAGATCCTTCAACCGTTTTTCCGCCTCGTCCTCCTGCCCCATGCTGGTCCAGGTGTCGGTGTAGATCGCATCTGCATCGGCAACACCTTCGGCAACATCTGAGGTGAGGGTGATGCTTAAACCTTTTTGCTCAGCCTCTTCCCGCACAGATTCGAGCACTGCCGGATCGAGCGTGTATCCTTCCGGACTGACAATGGACATGTGCATCCCAAAATGGACACAGGCCATGAGCAGGGAGACGGTGACATTGTTGGAGTCGCCCAGATAGGCCAGTTTTAATCCTTCCAGCGTAGAATGATATTTCAGCAGGGTCAGCATGTCTGCCATCGCCTGGCAAGGATGATTGAAGTCGGTCAATCCATTGATGACTGGAATCGTTGCATGCCGGGCGAACTCGACAATCTCCTCGTGGGCGAAAGTGCGGATCATGACGGCATCGAGATAACCCGACAACACTCGCGCCGTGTCCTCGATAGACTCACCTCTGGAAAGTTGAAGATCGTTGGGACTGAGCACAAGTCCATATCCGCCAAGCTGAAGGATGCCCACCTGGAAAGAAATGCGGGTCCGTGTGGACCGTTTGTTGAATATCATGCCCAGGGTTTTACCCTTGAGGGAATCGCGAAAGTCTGCCGGTCGGTCTTTCATAACCAGACCGGTGACCAGCATGTCCTGTAATTCCTTTGAGGAAAAATCTGCGAGCGAAAGAAAATCCTGTTTCATAAATTAAGATAAACCGAGTTGTTGGAAAACGACTATTGTACACGATCTTTCCTCACGGGCGTGAGGTCTTCCAGGAAAAGGTGAGGCATTTGTTGGCTCCGCCAGCTTTCATGAATTCGCTCATAGGCAGGATGCTCACTGTGTAGCCTATTGCTTCCAGCTTGTCCCGCAACATTTTGCTGGCACTGTTCATATATAGAGAGCTCTCTACCAATACAGCGTTGCAGGTCAGAGACAGTGCGTCCTCGTCCGAGACGATGATGGTTTCGCGGGCGTTCTGTTCTATCAGGTCGATGGATGGCGGATCGAAAGCTGGAGGGTAATAAAGAACCACACCGTCGTTGAGAGGGCACAAGCAGGTGTCCAGATGGTAGAAATGCGGGTTCATCAGATGCAGGGAAATCACGCGGCAATTTAATTCGCGAGCCAGTATCCGGTGTGTTTTCGCATGAGTGCGAAAACCTTCACCGGCCCACAAAAAGCTTGAATCGCAGGAGGGCAGAGCGTCTCCGCCGCCTTCAAAGGTGATGCTTTCCGGCAGGTGGAGAATGTCGAATCCTTTTTGGCGAAACCATTCTGTGAAAAGAGGTTCTTCTGGCTGACGCTGAGGGTGGCGAAACCGGCTTGGAATAAAATTGGATCCCCAAACCAGCCCACAATTGGCAGTGAACACCATGTCCGGTGTTTCTTTAGAAGGGGAAATCAGTTCAACATTGGCGTGCTGGCAAAGCAGTTGGTGAAAGCTGTACCATTGATTCAGAGCCAACGCGCGGTCGACTTTTCCGATTTGGTTTTCCATCCAGGGATTGATCGAATATTTCACTTCGAAATAAACTGGAGGGCACATTAAAATATGGTCTGTCATCGTCAAACTCCGGTCCTTCTCTACCCACACCTCTAGGGAAGCCCAAAATGATCCGGGTTTCAACAAAAATTTTTTGAGGAGGGCGGGAGCGAAAGGAAGAATCCCCATTTTTCCTTCCGCTCCCTCGGGATGGAGGAGAACAGGCTGATGCCAGTATGGCGATCCGGAATTAACCTTTGATGAATTCAGGATTAAAGATTGTTAACGCGTAAATTTATTGTGGCAGGGTTTTGCAATAGACCTGGTGAGGAGCAGGTCAGGAGTTTTTGTTAAAGTAGAGAAAAATACTGGGAGTTGTTTCAGGGAGGTGGTGCTTTATTAAAGGTTCAATTCTTTTTCGTATTCGAGGAACAGGGTGCGGTGGTAGGTGTCACGAATGTTTTTAAGATTGTTATTCAGCCAGAGATCGGAAAAGTCCGGAGGATAAGGCGCGAAACTTTTTATCTGTCCGATCATGATGCGTGTGTTCTGGTACCAGGAAATATTTTTTTGTTTTTTAAACAGACTGCGGACGTTGCGCAGGATGTCGAGGGCGGGGTCGGCTTGGCGATTCCCGAACAACGACAACCCCAGCCCGATTTGGCCCAGCCCTTCCTCCGGGTGCATTTGCGTGACGATCTGATAGGCTTCTATTGCTTGAGGAAACATTTTCACCGCACTGGTCATGTTGCCCAGATTAAATTGCGCGTGGAAATCGTCAGGGTAGCGATCTGCAAGGTGCTGAGCGGCTTCAAAGGCCTGGCCCAGGTCGCCCATCCGGTTCATGACAATGCAGAGTTTAATGTGCCCGTAGACATCGAGTTTTTGCTCAGGCCTGGATGCCAGAAACGCTTTCCAGTGGGGCAGGGTTTCCTGATAAAACCCCTGTCGGTCGAGCGTGAGTGCTTCTTTAAAAGGATCAGCCTGGGCTGGTCGGGTGAACAGGCAAAGCAATAAAAGCGAGCAGGTGACGAAGATTCTCATGGAAAGTTCCGTTGGGGAATTCACGCGACTTGAACAGGCAAGTCGGGAAAAATAGGTTGGTTTTGGCTCAAAGGGGCCAGGGCTTCTTTCAGTGCATTTTTGAACCCCTCCTCATCGCTCATGATCTTGCGAACGTCCTCCGGTCTCAAGTAATAAATATTGGAAGCGGTTCCATACTGGCTGTTGATGACCGCCCGCTGGATCAGCATGTCCAGCTTGGAAAACATCTTGGTTTGGAGCATGGTGATACCAAGAACATCCGAACATTCCACCTTGACCGCGCGTCCGATTATGGACACTTTGACTTTTACGGGGCTGGTTCGCTCCTCCCCCTGATGCGTTGTCAGGTAGCGGCCCTTGTAAAGTTCGGGCACCTTGAGGTCGCCGACGAATACTTTGCGCAACTCTTCCTTGACCTTTTTCTGAACCAGAAAAAAATTGGAAAAGTCGATGGGCTTCTGCCCCGACTCCATCACCTGGAAGACATCGAACACATTGTCGCCAATGGTGTGCACCCGGGCATCACTGATGCTCAGATGATTGAAAGCCAGGACTGTGGCTACTTTGAATAGCAATCCGGATTGATCGTTGGTGCAAATAACCAACTCGCTGGCTTTGTCTGCTTTGAAAAACAACTCTACGGAAAAGCCGTCACGCGATTTTTTATATTCGTTGTAAATTTCAAGTTGCGATTGCATGTCGCGCGGCAGTCGGATCATCCGCAGGAATTCATTTTTGACTGGCCAGGAAACGCTCTCGCGCTTTTTGTGGTGGAGGGTGTTCTGGTAAAAATATTTCAACTGGTCAATCTGCGATTGTGACATGTGCATCTTGGTGGCGGCGCGGTCGGCGTAGGTCAGTATAATGAGCATTTTGAGACGCTCCACATCTTTTTCCACCAGGTCCCAGATCATCTCATAGGTATCGTCATCGTCCGGATCGAGCATCATCAGGTCGCGCATCATCAAATGTTTTTCGACGAGGTAGGCCACGTCCCGAATCATCCTAGGGTTGTGATCATAACCCAGTTTACTCAGGATACCGGGAATCGCCCGTGCGCCCACCAGCTCTTCGTTTTCCCCTTCGCGTTTTAATCCCTTGCCGATGTCGTGCAACATGACCGCCAGCCGGATCGTGTTTTTGTCTCGCAGGGATTGATACAGGTCGTAAAGAAATGGTCGGCTTTCAGGATCGAGTTCAAGCCCGTTCAAAGCGTCGAGCGCGTGCATGAGGTGCGTGTCTGTTGGAAACAGGTGCACAAAAATATCCTGTAACAAACCGCCAAGGTTTTTGTATTCCGGAATGAACAGTTGTTCCAGCAATCCGAATTCATGCAGGTAGCGGATGGCCTGGGCAAAATGTTTGCCGCGCAGGATGCTGTGAAAATACGGTTGCAGTTCGGTGCCATTGCTCGCCATCTGGAAAAGAGGAGCCATGCGGTCCACATTTTGTTCTATGGCGCGGGCAACCGGATAGGATAGATAGAGGTTGCGGCGTGACACCCAGGTGAACAGCTCCAGCATGTCACCGAGGGAATCCCAAGTATAATCGTTTCGGTTTTCCGTGAAGATGATCTGCTTTTCTGCATTGACCCCGAAATCTGGCGACAGGGTTTGCACCTTTTTCGAATCCGAAGTCAGGCACTCCCAGAAAATCCCGCGTGAAAACCGTTTCAGCGGAAGTACGGACTGGTAATAATAGGCGTTAAAGAATTCTTTCACAGAAAATCCCATCGCTTTGGCGACATGTTCCCGCACCTCATAACTGAGTAAGTCACGCTGAGCTCCCTTCTGGTGGCAGTGCAGGGCCAGCCGGGTCCGCGCCAGAAAATTCAAGGCGACCTGTGATTTTTTGAATGCGGGTGTGCTGATTAGTTTCCGGTTGTACATTTCCTGCAAAACCTCAAACAGGTTTTTCTGCTGGATGGAATATCTTAGCCGGGCCAGCGAAAGTGCCCAGTAAACGCGGTCCAGTTCATCTCTGAGATGAGGCTCCTGTTTGAACACGGTGTTATGGATGCCATACAATTCTTTGAAGCGATCACAGTAGCTGATCAGTTTTTCTTTATGCAACAGCCCGGCGGTCTGAATGGAACTTGCAAATTCCTGGTACACGATTTCATTGCCCGTGACAAAGCGGTGTTCCAGCAGGGAGAACAGGGACGACATGGTGGCATCGTCCAGGGCCTGACCATCGGTGTCCAGAAGGGAGTTTCCGCTTCGTGCGACCGTGCGAAAAATATCCTGATAAACAAACAGGTATTCAAAATCCTTGATAACTTGTGTTGCCGCATTGAGGTTTTCAACACCCGCTGTCTCGCGGAAAACAATTTTGATCGAGACATCCGAGCCAAAGGAAAGCTCTTCACGGCCATAGCCGGAACGTGCCACAATCGCCACCGGCAGGTTGTTGGGTTTGAGAGATGTGTTGTGACTGTGGTTATAAAAATCGAGCGCAAGACAAAACGCACGCTCAAGGACAACATCGACCAGCACGGTTCGTTTTAGCAGTAGCAGGTGGCTGTTGTCCGACACCAGAGCCTCAGCTTGCGCCTCCGCCGTTTCTTTCTCGACAAAGTCCTGAACGTATTTTTTAAACTGGAGGTAAAAAGATTGCGTGTCGGTCGGATCGAACCCCAGGAGATCTTCTAGCGTGAAAAGATCGCCCAAACGGGCAAATAGTTCCTTGCGGATGGCCTCCGCCTGGATTCGATTGGATACGTAGAGGTCGCTCATCGGTCTCGTCCCGGTTCCCGTTCATGGAGCCGTGGCCCCTGTCTTAAGGGGCAGGAAATTTTATATATAAGCAGAATAACTCAAACGCCCTGCTATTTCAAGACGAGAAGTTTTTAAAACTCAAATAAAATCAATGGGTTGTGGGGGTGTCGTGGGCGGGGGGTTAAAGCGTGCGGCCCATCACCTTGAGCAGGGGCCTTAAGGTTTCGACCAGATGGGTAAACTTGTCGGGTTTGAGGGATTGCGGACCGTCGGAAAACGCATTGATCGGATCCGGGTGGACCTCGATCATCAACCCATCGGCTCCGGCGGCGATGGAGGCCATAGCCATGGGCTGGACCAGATCCCAATGTCCGGTGCCGTGACTGGGGTCGATAATCACTGGCAGGTGAGTTTCTTTTTTCAGCACCGGCACCGCCGAAATATCCAGGGTGTTGCGGGTGGCCGTTTCAAAGGTGCGGATGCCGCGCTCGCACAGGATCACATTTTTGTTGCCCTCGGAAAGAATATATTCCGCCGACATCAAAAACTCCTTGATGGTGGTCATCAGGCCGCGTTTGAGCAGGATGGGTTTGGGCACCGCGCCGAGCTCTTTCAGCAGGGAAAAATTCTGTATGTTGCGCGCCCCTACTTGCAGGATGTCGGCGTAGCGGGCGACCAGGTCAACTTCGCGCGGGTTCATCACTTCCGTTACGATGGGCAGTCCAGTCTCTTCCTTGGCTTCCTTGAGCAGGATGAGCCCTTCCTCTTCCAGCCCCTGAAAGCTATAGGGAGAGGTGCGAGGCTTGAACGCCCCGCCGCGTAAAAAATTGGCCCCGGCTTGTTTGACAGCTTTAGCTGTCGTTTGCAGTTGATCTCGACTTTCTACCGAACACGGACCGGCCATCAACGCGATGCGTTCACCACCGATGACGACATCGTCGACCACAATTTCACTGTTGGCGGATTGAATTTCCCGTCCGGCAAGTTTGTAGGGTTTCTGAATCGGGATGACATTTTCAACGCCCGGCATGGTCTCCAGAATATTTTTGAGATGCTCCTTGTTCTGCTCGTCTTTGCCGACGGCACCGATGACCCGGCGCTCCACGCCAACAATTTCGTGGGTGTTGTAGCCCAGACTTTTTATTTTTTCGAGAACCGCTTCAACCGCTTTAGCTTCGGCATCCGGCTTTAGAACAACGATCATGATAAATACCCTGGAAAAAATTGTTTACTACTTTAAAATTAGCATGCGTTCGTGACCCGAGTCAAGCTGGCATCCCTTGTTTGAGGGGTGCCGAGACCCGTTCAGGCCCATTGATATTTAAGGGGTTTTGAGAGGCGTTTTCAGGGCAGATTTGGTTTTTGACAGGGTCGGGTTATTGTGTAATTATCCATACAGGTTGTTTCAGAGCCTTCAAGTTTGCTACCCCGAAACATTGGCGCGGAGCCTGCCCCGAGCTTGTCGTAAAGGACTCTCTGGTCCATAGCCAAAAATTTTGGCAACTGGAAATTCCCTCAAGAATTCCTTCTGCACACTTGCCTTGGCTAGCCTCGTTGGTATCGACCTACTATTTTAAGAAAAGGGCAACTCCAAAAACTGTATACAGGTCTGGGATCTTGAGGTCGGTCAATAAAAAGCGGTGTCTTTGCCAGCGCATAAACGCTGAGCCAGTCGCCCCACGGTCAGTGGCCGCAAGGTGGGCTCGAATAGAAAATTTTCAATTATTTAAGTTTCGTTAAAATCTTTCCGGAGATCAGGTTCCATGGAAATCAAGATCGGCAGTGATACTTTTTTAAAAGGCGTTCAGAAAGTTCAGGGCGTAGTCGAAAACAAGGGGGCCATGCCTATTTTGTCGCATTTGCTGATCTCCGCCGGTGGCGATGGCATCACCCTCATGGCGACCGACCTTGAGATTGGTATTCGTGGTTTCTATCCAGCCAAGGTCATCAAGGAAGGCGCGGTCACTCTCAACGCGCGCAAACTGTTTGACATCCTCAAAGAACTTCCTGTTAAAGAAGTGCGCCTGGTGAAAGAGGAAAACGATTGGGTGACGCTGACCTGCGGCAAGTCGCGCTTTCGTCTGCCCGGTTTGCCAGCGGCGGATTATCCGAAATTGCCCGAGTACAGTGAAACCTGTCTGCTGGAGTTCACCGGCAGTCAACTGCGGGACATGATCAAGAAAACAGTGTTCGCCATTTCTCCGGATGAAACAAGGCAGGCCCTCAACGGACTTCTGCTGGAGGTGGAGCAGGGCAAAGTCAACCTTGTGGGAACGGATGGTCATCGGCTGGCACTGATCAAACGACCCGCTGGAAAATCCAACGGTGCCTCTGCCGACCCCAACGGTTACCTGTTGCCGAAGAAGGTATTGTCCGAACTGATGAAATCCGTAGGGGAAGACGATGCGACCTACAAGTTTTCCGTCAAAGACAACCAACTGGCATTTATCCAGGATCAGGAAGTCATCATCTCGCGCAAAGTTGACGGCAAGTTTCCCAATTACCGGCAGGTCATTCCCGGTGACTGCACCCTGCAGGTGAAAGTCAATAAAGAGGATCTGGCACACGCCCTCAAACGTGTGGCACTGTTGGCCGATGAAAAGTCCAAGATGGTGCGCTTTGAAATCCGCTCCGGCAATCTCATCCTGATCTCGGACAATACGGAACTGGGTGCGGCACGCGAAGAGATGGCGATCGACTACGACGGTGATGAAGTCACCATCGGCCTGAACGCACGCTATGTGCTGGATGTGCTGTCTGCCGTGGAAGGCGATCAGGTCGTGCTCAACTTGAAAGACGAAAACCATTCCTGCCTGATCACCGCTGATAGCGATGCCGACTACCTCTCCATCGTCATGCCCATGCGACTGTGAGTCGCTTTGATTTTTGTTTCGGGTCTCGGGGTCGGGATAAAAATTGGTACGCTGATTTTTTTGAATTCGGAAAACCTCCGTATGTCATTCTGAACGAAGTGAAGAATCTCGCCTTGGCTTTTGTTTCTGGGGTTATGCTGGAGCCTCGGGCAAAAGAGTGAATGATCTATCGGCTGGTACGACAGGCCCGGTCTTATATCAAGAATTTTCTGCTATAATTTGAGCATGACTGAAACCTACCTTGATGGAAAGATCACTGTGACTTCTTTAGCCGCGCCCACGGCTGAGGATATTAAAAAGTTGCAGGCCCTGTCAGAAGAAGACCGGCTTGCCCTGCTTAACGAGGCGTTGGAGCGTGGTCGCAATAGCCCGGTGAGTGACAAGACGATCGATGAAATCTGGGATTCCGCCCTCCTGAAAGCCAAAGCAAAAAAAGAAAAATCCCAATATGCACTTTAGGCTTTCTGAGAAAGCCGCAATTGACCTTGAAGATATTCTGATCGCAGGTATTCTTGCTTTCGGTGAACTGCAAGCTTTGAAATATCAGGATTCATTTAAGCGGGTTTTTGAAATGCTTGCCTATATTCCGACGCTGGGGCGTAAGAGTGAGCGCGGTCGGGCGAATGAGCATCGATTTTTACACGGTTCGCACGTCATCTATTATCGAATTGATCCTGATGAAATTGTGATTGAAAGTATCGTCTACGGTCCGATCATTACTGATCTTTGGGGGGACCACTGAAAATGAATTGGCAGGGTTGTCTAAACTATAGATCAAAAAATACATCCAGCTTCTTGTCGGCGCGGGGGGTGTGGCCGGTCACGCCTTCCCACACTTCTTTCGATTCCATACACATATAAACGCTCACCGCCTCCGACTTTTTCTGAATCATTTTGCGTAGCGTGTCATACGCTTCCTGCCGCAGGGGTCTAAGATATCGAAACTTGCCGTCTTCCGCCGGGACGTGCTCGGCATGAAACAGTCGCGTTTCCGGATGCCTTTCCTTGATGACGGTTTTGAGTCCGCGCCGGTAACGAAAACTACCGAGACTGATCCACTCGATTCCGTCAGGTGGCACCGCTGAGAACAGATCGTCCACCAGCTTTTGATACGCTTGCTCCCAACCGGGATGCAAAATGATCGGATCGAGATGAAAGCCGATTTTGAATCCGGCCTCAAAACATTTTTTAGCGGCGGTCAATCGCGCGTGCGTGCTCGGTGTTCCCTTCTCTTCCAGCTCCGCAACTACAGGCGGATTGAGCGACCACGAAACGATGACGTTTTTTGCATCGGGCAGAGCCAGCAGGGGGTCCACGCAATCGGATTTTGTTTTAAGTTCCAGCACGGCGTTGGAATAGCGATTGAACAACGGGACGAGCACTTCGCTGTAGGGCAGGACATCTTCCAGCGCGAGGCTGTCGGTCAACTCCCCGGTGCCAACGCGAAAACTTCTGTTCGGGTGTTCCCTGAATACAGTTTCGAGTTCGGTCACGAGGTCTTCCGGGTTGGCGAAAGCAGTCAGCACCGGATTGTTTTTAAGGAAATCCTGCAGGAAGCAGTACGAGCAATCGTAAATACAATTTTTAATCAGGTTGACGACATAATAATTGCAACACACCATGCCAGGACTGATCCCCGGACATTTCTTTAAAAACTCGCCGCGAAAACGTGATAGCAATAACTGCCGTTTGCCCGCGCCAAAAACATCGGTTTGGGTGCGGGCGAGGCGTTCTTCAATATCGGCTGAAGAGTCGACCCGCTCTACCGGCACACCGGGCAGGCGCGATAGCACCTTCTGCGTGAACGGCAGGCGTTCGGTGCCTTCTTCAAGGAAAATGGTTTCAAACAGCGGCGAAGTCATAATTTGATGAAAAACAAAAGGTTAACGCCGTGCCAACGGTTGTTATCGGGCGATTCTTTTGGCATAATGGCTAAGGTCGTATTGTAAACCAAATCGCCCGTCCGATGGCGGTTTAACCGTCCACTCCGAGCACGTCCGAAAAATTTTTCCGGCAGATCAAAAAACCCCCGCAACTTTTCCTTCAGGATTATCCAATGGGGACCATTAATAATTAGATTTTTCCATTCCGGCAACTCGCAGACCTTCTAAAATCAGGGTCTGCTCGCGGCCAAAGAAATTTTTAGAGGTGCCCAAATGGAATCCCCTTCTGTTCTAGAAAATCAAATTCCAAGCCCACGCAAATCGTCACCGCATTCCACCATCATCATGACCGTGTTGGCGGTGTCGCTGATGGGCAATGCCTATTTTCTTTTCGACCGTCAGAACTGGTTGCCTTCGGAAACAGTAGCGGTGGTCCCGGTTCCGCAAGTGGTGGCGACGCCAGTTGTCCATACCACCAAAAAAGCAAATGATCCGCAATGGCCGACCCGCAAGATTTCCGAAGAGTCGCCCAAAGGTTCCCGTGTGGTGGCCATCGCGTCCGCGCCGGTAGAGCAAGCAAAGAAAGCGGTTTCTGTTTCAGCCACTACATTGAAAAAAGATAAAGGGTCATTTCAGGTACAACGCGCATCGTTTATTGCGCCGGAGGAATTTCCAGGGCATGAGCTCCAGACCCTGCATTTCGCGGTCAGGAAATCCCTCACTTTCACGTTGTGTCAGGTCATGCCGGATCCGGACTGCAAACAGATGTCCGCTTACATGAGCCGGTTATTGATGTGGCGAATGGATGTGACCCGCCACCTGCGCGAAGGCGATCGGGTGTCGATAGTTTATGAACGGTTGTCGGAAAAGGAAATGCGCATCCTGCGGCTGGAATTCGACAGCGGATTTTTGAAAGAAAAACTGGTGGCTAATTTCTATCAGGCTCCCGGTGCGGACTTCGGCACGTATTTCGATGATGCTGGCAAAGAGTTCGGGTTGCGTCTCAAGGACAAACAATCGCCCATCCGCGCCTATTCAGAAATCACCTCCCTGCCCGGGGACTACCGTGAAGGCGCGTTTGCCGGGCACTCCGGCACCGATTTCAAAACAGCGGTCGGGACTCCCATTTATGCGGCGTTTGGCGCGCGCGTTTCCCGCGTCAACTGGAACCGACATAACAACGGACTGTGTGTTGAGTTGACGCATCCGGCAGAAGGCGTGCGCACTCTGTACCTGCACCTCAATAAAGTGCGCGTCAAAAAAGGCCAGTATGTGAAAGCGGGAGAAATTATTGGCGAAGCGGGCAACACCGGTCACAGTTTTGCGCCACACCTGCACTATGAAATGCGATCGCTTAAAAACAGGAACAAGATTCTTAATCCGTTCAAAACCCGTTTGCATCCGACCTTTCGCCGAACCGTGAACAGCATGACGGGTTTCAAAAAATCTGCCGGACGCTATGCCTCCATCCTGCAAAACAGCCTGTCCTGATGCTGGCTTGAGTGGAGAATAGATTTGCCTCCACGACAACGCCCCCCGTCCAAACCCAAAGCGAAAGCCAAAACGAAACCGAAAACCCGCAAAAAAAAGGCATCACGTTCAAAAAAATCCAAAACCACACTCTTGAGTCGGCTGAAAAAATTCCTGGCGATAGTGATCGCAGGATTTTTTCTGCTGTCAATCGGCCTCGTTTGGGTTTACAAGTATGTCAACCCGCCGACCACGCCCCTGCTTTTTATTCGCTGGGTCGAGAGTGATTTTGATGTGAAGCGACCTCTGCTTCTCGGCCAGTGGATTGTGCTTGAGAATATTTCATCGCGGCTGGTGCGCGCGGTGATCACCTCGGAAGACCAGAGGTTTGAATGGCATAATGGGTTCGATTGGGCCGCTGTGCGCCGCGCCATCGATGCGAATAGAAAATCGAAACGCCTGATCGGGGCCAGTACGATTTCCATGCAGACTGCACGCAATGTTTTTTTGTGGCAGAACCGCGACTGGTTTCGCAAAGGACTGGAAGCCTATTTCACTTTTCTGATCGAGATGTTCTGGAGTAAACAGCGCATCCTGGAAGTTTACCTGAACATCATCGAGTGGGGAGACGGAGTGTTTGGCTGTCGGGATGCGGCTGAGGTCCATCTTAAACGTGCGGTGGAACATTTGTCGCCATTGGAGTCTGCATGGTTGACTGCGATTTTGCCCAATCCCAGAAAATGGAGCCAGCCTGCATTTGATAAAAGGGTTCGCGGACGTCAGCAAATCATTTTACGGCGCATGCGCACGACATCGTTACGATTCTTAAAAAATAAATAGTTCTCCGCAAGGTGATTAGGATAGGAAAAAAAATGAAGCCCGGTAAACTCAAGATCAAGATTTCAAAAACCCTGCAGGCCAAAATTGCGAAGGGACATCCCTGGGTCCATTTCTACCAATTGCAGAACCGCGACATCCGCGGCAATGCCGGTGACCTGGGAGTTATTTACGATTCGAACAACCGTTTTCTCGCGATCGGTTTGTTTGATCCGGTCTCGGACATTCGGCTCCGGATTTTGAGCACCGGCGAGCCTGTGGTCATTGATGCAGAATTTTTTATAAGACGGCTGGAGCAGGCGGTCCTGCTGAGGCGTACCCTGACAGCAACGGCGACGACGGGTTACCGTTTGGTCAATGGCGAGAACGATGGTTTCCCCGGCCTGGTGGTGGACCGCTATGGAGAAACGCTGGTCATCAAATTGTACACCGAGGCCTGGATGCCGCATCTGGATTTGTTTCTGGAATCGCTGATCCAAGTTTCCGGATGCAGTCGCGTGGTGTTGCTTCACAGCCGCCATGTCGAGCGCACCCGGAGCAGTGGTCCGGCGCACGGACAAATTTTGCACGGCCCGCCTTTGGATGGCCCGGTGCATTTCACTGAAAACGCGTTGGTGTTTCAGGCCGATGTTGTTGAGGGCCAAAAAACAGGATTCTATTTTGACCAGAGAGAAAACCGGGCTCGGTTAAAAGAAATTGCCGCCGGTAAGGAAGTGCTCAATGTTTTCAGCTACACTGGTGGATTCTCCGTTTATTGCATGGCGGGAAAATGTCGCTCCGTGACCGAAGTGGATGTCAATCAGCAGGCTCTGATAGCGGCCCGGGAAAATATGATGATGAATTTTCCAAACAAGGTATCTAAGGAAGCGGATTTTTTACAAATCCCGGGCGATGCGTTTCGGGTGTTGTCGGAATTCAAACGTCAGAAGCGGCAATTCGATCTGGTCATTCTGGACCCGCCCGCATTTGCATCAAGAAAAGAGCACAAACCAAACGCATTGCAAGCTTATCTGCGATTGGCCAAGGCGGGGGCCCATTGCACGCGACCGGGAGGATTACTGTTTGCCGCTTCGTGTTCGCAATCCGTGCCGGCAAAGGAATTTTTTCGGTCAGTA
The DNA here is from genome assembly GCA_029261535.1 of Nitrospinaceae bacterium. GTDB lineage: Bacteria > Nitrospinota > Nitrospinia > Nitrospinales > Nitrospinaceae > Nitronauta. The sequence continues at coordinate 93,596 of JAJDBF010000029.1, forward strand.
TCGCTGGGTATCCGCCAAACGGGTCGAAAAGAGAAGGCGCTGTTTAAATCCAAGCATGCGGTGGACCATCCAGTGAATTTTCTGGGAGGCGAATACCTCAAAGCCGGATGCTTTGAAGTTTATTGAAACTAAAGGGGTTGAACGGGCTGTGTGAAGGGGGTACAGCTTGCTAAGGAAGGGGAGTTGCCAGTCTGGCAAAGTGGGAGGACCCGAGGGGAGGTAAAGCAGGGCGCTGAAACGCTACCTCAGGTATTTCGTGGCTGTTAGTGGATGTTTGGCTAATTGGAAACGATTGACTGCCCGTAGTGGCTAAAGAAAATAATTTATCTTTTCTTTGCCTTAGCTTTTTTCTTCGTTTTCTTTTTAGCTTTAGCTTTGGTTTTTGCTTTAGCTTTCTTTTTAACTTTCTTTTTGGTTTTAGCTTTGGTTTTTGCTTTAGCTTTCTTTTTAACTTTCTTTTTGGTTTTTGCTTTTGTCTTGGCTTTAGCTTTTGACTTGGCTTTCTTTTTAACTTTCTTTTTGGTTTTTGCTTTTGTCTTGGCTTTAGCTTTTGACTTGGTCTTGCTTTTTGCTTTTTTCTTGGTTGCCATCAAGAACTCCTTTCAACACAATATTTGGTAGTGCTTCAGCGCCCAAATATTAATTGTATTTTATTAGATCGCTTTGTATTGTCAAGAAAATATTGAAGAAAAAAGCGTTCCGGGTTTTCAGGTGACGCGCGGTTTTTTAAAATACGAATGCAGAAAAATTTTTATTTTTGAGTGAACTCAGGAAAAACCGTATGAATGCTGAGGCAAATAGAGGTCGTTAAAAATTTTTTTAGACAAGCTGGTTTATTGGTTTGATTTTTTATCTGGAAAAAAAAATTAAAAAAGTTTAAGGAAATTTCAATGACACCATATCGTTTTAATGCTTTGTTGTCGGAATCCGCGCTCAGGCATGGAACCTGTTCACGGAACGATCAGCCGCAATTCATCGCACCTGAACCCTTGCCAGAAAAAAATAAAACATTGTCGATCAAAAATAATGAAGAGCATCGTCGCTTTTTAAAAGCATCCGGCATGGACAGGCAACCGGTGAGTGTAATGAAACAAATGCATAGTGACCGGGTGATCGTTGTGGAGTCGACTGCTTTGCCGGAGGGTCTGGAAGGGGATGCGTTGATCACCGCGGAGGTGGATCGCCCGATCGGTATTTACACGGCAGATTGTGTTCCGGTGATTTTGTACGATCACGAAACGCACACCGCAGGGGTGGTGCACGCAGGCCGGGCCGGTACCGCCAAGGGTATTGTTCCGTCTGCGATCAAAAAAATGACAGAACACTTTGGAGTACAGCCTGCAACGCTGAAGGTTGCGATAGGTCCTTCGATCGGGCCTTGTTGCTACGAGGTCGAGGAGCATTGTCTGACAGAGTTGAAAACAACATTTCCCAATGGGTCGGGATGGGTCCGGGCGCACACGTCCGGCAAAGTCATGCTGGATTTGTGGCAGGCGAATCGGGATCAGGCATTCGCTGAAGGCGTTCCGGTGGGGCAAATATTTTTGTCGGGGGAGTGTACGGTTTGCCAGCCGGGTCGCTGGTATTCTTATCGTCGGGAAGGGAACCGTGCTGGCAGGATGCTCACCGCAGTCATGTTGTGTCGACGGTGATGCCGCTCAGTTTTCCTGGTTGAAGCGTTCGATGATGTGATCGATCCGTTGCTCGAAATCTTCACCGATGGGTTTGACCATGAAGTCGGCCCCGCCTTCGATCATGAATTGTTTAATCAGACCGGCATGGGCATAGGCGGAGAGCATGGCGCACGGAACATTGGGTTGGATTTCTTTCATGCGTTCGAAGGTTTGCATTCCGTTCATGTTTTTCATCATGAAGTCCATCAGGATGAGATCCACTGGATTTTTCTCCAGTTGGTCTATGCCGTCCAGTCCATTGCTGGACTCCAGCACCAGATGCCCGGCTTTTGACAACCGGCGGTGAATCGTTTTGCGCGTCAATTCGTGATCTTCAACGATCAGGATGGTGGCCATCAGTTTTCATTCCTTTCCGGTTTCAAGGGTAACACAAACCGGAACGCACTTCCTTCGCCCAAGGTGCTCTCGACAGAAATAGTGCCTTGGTGGAGTTCCACCAGTTCTTTTGTGATGGCAAGGCCCAGCCCTGTTCCAGAGGCGGCCCGGGTGGTGGAGGCATCGACCTGACGAAAGACATCGAAAATATAGCGGAGGTCGTTTTCTTCAATACCGCAACCGGTATCCTCCACTTCAAAAAAGGCGTTGTTGTTTTCCTGCCGGACGCGCACGGTAATTTTTCCCTTATCGGTAAATTTGATGGCATTGCTCAACAGGTTAAAAATGATTTGCTTGAGTCGTACCTTATCGGCAAGAAGGTCGAAGTCCTCCACCTCGGAAAAGATGATCAGTCCTTTTTTTTGCGCGATCATCTGGCAGGCGGGGATCAGTTGGTCCATGAATTGCCGGATCGAAAATGCATCCAGGTTGAGGCCCATCTTGCCGGCTTCCACCTTCGAGAAATCGAGCAGGTCATCGATCAGGGCCAGCAGGTGTTTGCCAGAGCTGTCGATATCGCGGGCGATGCTGACGACCTCATCCTGATCCGGCAGGTCTTCGGCGTTTAAAAGAAGCGGGGTACTGCCCAGCATGACGGTGAGCGGCGTTCTCAGTTCATGCGAAATGATACTTAAAAAATCCGATTTCAACCGGTTGGATTCTTCGGCTCTTCTGGCGGCGGCGATGAGTTGTTTTTCCACCCGCTTCTGTTCGGTCACATCGGTGCCGAACCCGATGTTTTCCTCGAGTTGTCCCTGTTCGCCGAAACGCTGGATGTTGCTCCAGGAGACGATGCATTTTTCATTGTTGCGCGTGGTCAGCACCATTTCATGATTGAGGACGGGGCCTTTCTGCATGGCCTCGAACAACACTTTTGTCTGCTCGAAATCTTCCTCTGGAAGCACGGTGCGCCACCAGTTTTTGCCAATCAGATCTGCCGAATGGAAACCGGTTGTACGAACCACTGCCGGATTGACGAAGCGGGTGGTGCCATCGAGGCCGAGGCCCACCACGAGGGCCGGGGTGCGTTCGATGATCCGCATGGTGTAGTCGCGTTCATTGAGCAGGGCATCTTCAAATCCTTTGCGTTGGGTGATGTCCCGCACCATGGCGGTGTAAAGAAATGGACGGTCGCCAGTTTCTGACCGATGGCCTTTCCGTCGCTCGGGAAATTTAATTTCACTGACGGCGAGGTCCACCGGAAAATGGGTCCCCTGTTTATTTTGTCCGGTTTCTTCCACCAGACGGCCCAGCAGACTGCCATCGCCGGACAATAAATTGGGTTTGATATCCCCGGTAGCGTCGCACAGGTTGGGAAATACATTGGACAAACAACTGTTCAGCATTTCCTCGGCCGGGTAGCCAAAAATCTTTTCTGCCGCCGGATTAAAACTTGCGATCTTGCCGTCACGGTAAAAAGTGATGAGCCCTTCGAGGGAATTGTTGACGATGGAACGAATACGTTCTTCACTTGTTTGCAGGGCATCGAAGGTGCGCACGCGGTCGATGCCGAGAGAAATTTCATCGGCGGTGGTGGCCAGCGTGTGATGCCTGGCCTCACTCAGCTCCTTGTGCGAAAACACTTCCAGGATGCCGGTGACCCGTCTCTCCAGTACCAGTGGGTAGGCACCATAGCCCTGAATGCCTTCGCTGGATAACCAGTCGCGATAATCCAGAAGGTTGGGGTCTTGAGAGGCCTGGTGACTCAGGAAAGGTTTTTTACCGGAGGCGATTTTTCCCAGGGGGTCCTGCTCCATGTAACTTGCAGTAGTCGGAAGTTTGCTCGATAAACCGCTGGAAGCCTCAGCCTGAATCTCGAGAACATTTTCTCCCTGGTAGACAATCCAGACTCTTGCGAGGCAAAACCCAAGAAAGTGGCTGGTGATTTCCGCACACCGTGTCAGCACCTGACGCATGGACGCGCTTTCCACCAGAGCGTTGCCGATTTTGGCACTGAAGGCGGCGAGGGTCACGCGTTCGGCCAGCGCGGCTTCCGCCTGTTTGCGTACGGTGGCGTTTTCCCCGATACCCAGAATTCCGATCACATCTCCCTGCTCGTTGAACCGCGGCGACAACGTCAGGCGTACCCAGAGTTTGTGCCCGTCCTTATGGAGTTCCTCGACCTCGCAAGTGATTCCCTTTTTCTCGTTGATGATGTGCGTCACCACTTCCTTGACCACTTCGTTAGTGTCGCCATCTTCAGGATAGAGGGTGGAAATTTTTTTCTTATTGATGATCTCCTCTGCCGAATATCCGAGCATGTTTTCCGCGCCCTTGTTCCAGAGAAGAATGTTGCCCTTCAGATCAGTGATCATGATGGAGACTGCGGAAGGGCTTTCCACAATATTTTGCAGGGAGGTTATTTTGCTTCTCCCGCAACTTACTTTCTCCTGCAGTTCAGACACCTGTTGTTTCAGGAGATGGTTTTCCTGGCGCAGACGGTCGACCTCTCCGGTCATTTCCTGTTTGTCTTTGTTACTGGAACCAAGCGTCATTTGTTTTCCGCTGGATAAAAGTTATGGCTTGCTTCAACGGTCAGCCCTTCCGCTCTCTGCTCAGGAGTCGCAACATGTTTAGGTCTGTTCGTTTTCCTGTCTCATGATAGAATGCTCTGCATAAAAGGTCAAAACTCCAAACACAATATGGCATGAATGAAATTACGGTTCCCGCTGAGGGTCTTTTAGACAAATTATTGCCGTTTCCCAGAGAATGGTTGCATTCTGCGCCCGAAAAAGTGGAACAGGCTCTCAATGACCTTTCCATTGAGGATCAGGCCCGGTGTTTTTTGATGTATTCAGGTCTGGAGCGGCAGAAGCTGCTCCTGTTGTCTCACAATGCCTTTGGTCTGGCGCAGATCCTGCCTGACGAAGAAATTTACCACACGGTCAAGGAAATCGGTCCGGTCGATGCGTATCCTCTGCTTTCCGTATTATCCCCCCCCCAAGTGCAGTTCTTTTTCGATATGGAATGGTGGGGTGGCGACAAGTTTCTACCGGAGCGCGCCTGGCAATGGTTCGAGTGGATGGACCATGCCAATGACCAGCACATACTGGATTGGTTCGAGACCGAGGAATTTGAACAGAAAATCGTGTTCCTGCAGGCGTTCATCAAAGTGTACAAGCGTGATGATGCCACCGATCAATATGAAGGCGTAGGAGAGGCCCCGCCCTGGACCCCCGACGGGGTTTATGACCTGTTCTTTATAAATGACGATAGCTCGGGATTGTTCAAACGAATCTTTATCGAGCTTTATAACAGCAACGCCCAATTGTTTCGCGCCCTGATGGAAGGCGTGCTCTGGTATCCCATCACACCCACCGTGGAAAAAGCCTATCAGTGGCGTTTGTCGCGCACGGCGGACCGGGGACTGCCCGACTTTGAAGAAGCCTTCTCCGTTTACAGCAAACTCGATGTACTCAGCCTGAGTGAGAATCCGCCGGCACCGGAAGATTTTGAGCCGGAGGCTGGAAGGCAGACGCTGGCACCCACCTTTCCTCTATTTGAAGCTGATCCGGCATCGTTTCTCGGGCAGTGTCTTGCCCGCTTAAAAGATATCAAAAGGTTTGATGCCCTCTGCTGGGAACTGGTGATGTTGGCCAACAAGGTGATCGTGGCGGACCAGCTGGACTTTGGCAGTTTGGAGGCCCGGCGTGACACGCTAAAAAAAGTTCTGGGCTATATCAATATCGGTCTTGAACTTGGTGCTGGGGGCGATCTGCAACTGGGAGAAAAAATTCTCAATCGAACCTGGATGCAGTCGCTTTTTCAGGTCGGTTACGCCGGGGTCATGCAACTCAAATGGGATGTGGAAACTTTGCTTCGTGACCACGGTCCGCTGGTCAAGCAAGTGCCGGGCCCGGTGGTGCAGGAGCACCTTGCCGCCATGATCGACCGGTTTCCGCGCATCGGGGTGCATCGTATGCCACAGGCTGTTCTTGAGGGTTTGGAGGGCGAGGAGGACGGGGATATCGATACGCCGGAAATTCACTGGCGGCATCTGGAATCGATGGCTGATTTACAGCGACTGCGCTATTTACAAGGGCAGGTATTGTTCCGCGTGCGGTTTGTCAATATGGTGCTGGGACTTTCCATTCAGGATATCGAAGCGATGGCAGAGCGATCGCGTTTTCCAACGACCCTTCAAGAACTGGATGCAGTGTGTTTAACCGTGACCGCGCTGGCGCATTACGCCATGTTTGGTCAGGTGGCTTGCGAGTCCCTTTCCGAGGAGGCGGCAAGCTCTTTTCTTCAAGTGATATTTTTACCCAGTCCCGTGCCGGGGGATCCGCGGGCTCTCAATGAAGATATTCTGGAGCCATTCCGTGCCCGGCTCGAAGAAATGCCGCTGGCCTGGACCGATGCTGACCGAGAGGAGATGGACCGCTTGATGAAAGAGGTGGAGGAAACCTTATATCAGCAGTTTGGCGGATTAAACGCGACGCTCCCCATTGAATGGCATTTCACCCGCGGTCTGTGCATCATTTAATTTTGCACAAGGCCGGGCTCTTGCCGGTTTTTTTTATATGTTCAAATGTCTAAAAAGAGTGTAAGATTTCGTCCTCTTCTAAAGAACAGAGCCAATAAATATTAGGGCACCGAATTTTATTCAAACTGGAAATCAAGTCATGAGCGAAACAGAAACCAACGAGGCGCAGGCCCCGCAAGAAGAGAAGAAGGAAACTGAAACTTCCGAAGATCCAGGTTTGCTGGAATCGGTTGGTTCCTTTCCGTGCTGGATGTTAAAAATCATTGACACGGTCACCCCTGATATCCTGAGAACCAAAGAGCCTCCCAAAAAGAATTACCGCATCTGAGTTCCCCAACCAAAATGAAAATCATTCAAAGAGCTTTAATCAGCGTTTCAGATAAAACCGGCATAGCGGATTTTGCCAAAGAACTGCATGCGCGTGGTGTCGAAATTTTGTCCACTGGCGGCACTGCGGAATTGCTCAAGCAGGAAGGCATTCCGGTCCGGCAGGTGTCCGACTATACGGGCTTTCCGGAGATGATGGACGGTCGTATCAAGACCCTGCACCCGAAAGTACACGGTGGCATACTGGGTCGGCGTGATGTCGAGGCTCACATGCAGTCCATGCAGACCCACGGCATCAAGCCCATCGACATGGTGGTCATCAATCTGTATCCGTTTGAAGCGACGATTGCCAAGCCCGGTTGTACCCTGGAAGATGCCATAGAAAATATCGACATCGGCGGTCCGGCGATGGTTCGTTCCTCCGCAAAAAATTACAACGATGTGACCATCGTCGTCGACCCTGCGGATTACGCCGTGGTATTGGAAGAGATGCAAGCGTCCGGCGGTGAGGTGAGCCTTGCCACTCGCAAGCGACTCAGCCGCAGTGCCTTTTCTGCAACGGCCAAATACGATGCCATGATTTTCGGGTATCTGACATCGCTTGAAGAGGACGCTCCGGCTTTTCCGGAACAGTGGAGTCAGAGCCTGTCAAAGGTTCAGGAACTGCGTTACGGAGAGAATCCGCATCAGACTGCGGCACTTTACCGTGAAGCCAATCCGGCACCCAACCGCATCGTCAATGCGCGTCAGTTGCAGGGCAAGGAGTTGTCGTTCAACAACTACATCGACATGAACGCCGCCTGGGAACTGGCCATCGAATTTTCTGAATCCTCGGCGGTTATCATCAAACACACCAACGCGTGCGGGGTGGCGGTCGGGCAGGATCAATTGTCAGCCTTTTTAAAAGCACGCGAAACCGATCCGGTGTCGGCCTTTGGTGGCGTGATGGCGTTCAACCGAACCGTAACGGTACAAACGGTGGAAGAGCTCCTCAAAAATTTTGTGGAAGTGATCGTGGCACCAGGATACGAACCCGAGGCACTGGAGTTGCTGGCGAAAAAGAAAAATATTCGCGCCATGGAAATGCCCGACACCCGTGCCGGTGCTGGCGAACAGGACATCAAAAAAATTGGCGGCGGATTGCTGATTCAGTCTGCTGACCGGTTAATTCTGGATCCTGACAAGTTAAAAGTGGTGACGGAGATACAACCGGATGAAGCGATGCTTGCCACCTTGAAGTTTGCCTGGATTGTGGCGAAGCATGTGAAGTCCAATGCCATTGTGTATGCGCGCGATCAGGAAACGGTTGGAGTCGGTGCAGGGCAAATGAGCCGGGTGGATTCGGCGCGTCTCGCCGTCGAAAAAGCCAATAAGGAAGTCAAAGGATGCGTCATGGCCTCGGACGCATTTTTCCCGTTCAGGGATTCCATCGACACCGCCGCAGAATCGGGTATTACCGCCATTATCCAGCCGGGGGGTTCTATCCGCGATCAGGAAGTCATCGACGCGGCCAATGAACACGGCATCGCGATGGTCTTCACCGGCATCCGCCACTTTAAGCATTAAGAACGGCGAGTAGCCGTTCTTGAACAAACGCGAATAGTGCTCTTGACCTTGCGGGCGGCGGACGGACCTTACGCACGACTAGCGTAAAACAGAAAAATCCCGCATGTCATTCTGACAAACCCGAAGGGTGAGGAAGAATCTCGCCTTTACTTTTTGGGATTATACAATATTCCCCCTTCCCCTCGACAGGCTCAGGGCAGGCTCTGCACGGAGCACCCGCTGGTCAAACCTGTTCAAGAACACTACTCGCGTTCTGGAATTATCAGCATTTTTATGTGATTTCCCTTACGACTCGCCCCGTTTTTTCCGTTATGATATTAAGTGTAGACTCGGAAAAGTAGTTTTGGGAGGAGTTTGTGATATGCCCAGTCATCTGAAAGATTTTATTGTGGTGGAAGAAGATGACGGTCATTTCGATTCCTTTAGAACGGCGTTTGATTCTCTCGAAATTGAGAGTCGGTCCACCCGGGTGCAAAACCCCGCCGAGCTGTTGGTGCTTCTCGATCAACCCGACCATTCCGGTTTCTCCCTGTTCAACCCGCGCCTGATTTTTCTTGGCATGCCGCGTGACTCGAAACCCATGTGGGGTTTTCTTGAAATGCGAAAGCTACGGATTGATCTGAAAAGAATTCCGCTGGTGGTCATTGCCAATACGGAAATCGAGTCTGTAGAAGCACAAAAGCTTTATGATTACGGAGTCAATTCACTTGTTTTGAGGCCAAAGAGCCAGGCGGATTATGACCGATTGATAGTGACGATGGGTCAATACTGGTTCGGGGTGGTGATGCTTCCTTCTGTTGAGTAGGCAGCGTGTAATTTTGATGCGGGTACCTTGTCCGAAGGGATGGACGAGGTTTTGGAAAAGGCAATGAAACTTCCCAAAAATTTAAAAAAATATATAGAGTGGTCCTTTTACGCGACCCTGTTTTTTCTTGTGATTTCTGCGGGGGCCGGGGCCTATTACTGGACAACCTTTCAGTCCATGTTGACCGCGCTTGAAGCCAAGGACCCGGATCGATATCAGGAGATGGTCATCGCGTCCAAAGAGGTGGAGTTTCCGAAAGCGTGGGAACTTTTTAAAAAAATCGATGCGATGACTGATGTAGAGGTGGTTCTGCTTCGCCATGAAAAATGGAAAAAAAAGTGGGCCGACGATCCTGAGTTCAGAGACTCCCAACTCGAAGCACGATCCGATAGAAATGATGCCTTGAAGGCCGACCGGCTGGACGAATACGAAAGGAAAAGTGAACGATTGATCGCCCTCCGGGTTAGCGACACGGTCAGCAGAAAAGAAGCCTGGCAAAAAAAATCCCCCTGGCAAAGAAGCGTTTTACTGAAAGAAAGTTGTCTGTATTTCCGGGAGCTGGAGCAGAGGCATTCTGTGGAGAGGCGACGCATGGATCGCCCGGCGCGGCAAGAAAGTTTTTTAACCGAACAACGCGCCACCGGCCTCACTGCGTCTGAGGAATGCGATCAATGGATTGTCCTTGGGCATTCTGAAAAAGAAGTGGCGCGTTCGCTCCACAATCTCCGGGGGTCCATGAACTATTATTTTTTTAAACGGATGAGTGACGCGCTTGGGTTGCCCGACAAGGCCCAGCACAGCCTCGAGAATCGTCTCGCCAAAATGACCCACGACTACGAATCTTATTGATGCGCCAGTTGATTTAATGGGGCTTCAATTTATTAGACAATTTCTATTCCGGCAACTCGCAGACCCTCTAAAACCAGGTTTGCTGTTTGTTGGCCCCTTCGACAGGCTCAGGGCAGGCTCCGCGCCAGCACCTCGTGGCTATTTGAAAATTTTAGAGATGTCTTTAATTATTCAAATGAACCGATTTTGCTTCTTTAGCATTGGGCGGGTGAATGGCGGTGAGGAGTTGTTTGATCTCGTTGTTGGATTTGATCTCGGGCGGTTCGACCGGTTCCCCTTCTGCCAGCCGCACCAGTTTTCTTAAAGGGCGCACCACCAGATTGTAAGTATAAATTCCACCGATCACGGCAAACGCACTTCCCATCACTGCTATCCAGAGGATTTCTGACTCCAGCCGACCAATGGCGGTGGTGAGCCGTTTCTGGACGAAGGCGAACTCTTCCCCGGTCAATCCCGGAGGCATCTTCTGTAGTAGAGTATTCACCTGCTCCAGTTGGATGGTCAGGAAAAACGCGAAATAGCCGAGGATCGAGATCACCAGAATCCAGCCCCACATCAGGGTGTTGATGATGCTCTTGCGTTCGCCCGGCAACTCTTCGCGAAAGATTCCAGTTTTCACTTACAGATTGCCTTTGGTCTCTGCCAGATAGCGTTGGGACAGAACAGGTGCCAGCGACGCACTGCGGTAGCGTTTTGCCTGGGCGTTCAATTTGCCGTAACGGGCGCGTGGGGTCGGGTGGGTGCTGAGTAAAACAGAACGCGATTTCTGCGTCTTGCCAAGCACTTTCATAAAGTCCCGCAACCCACCGGCGTTGTAGCCGACGCGATAGGCGTAATCCATTCCAAACTTGTCCGCTTCAAATTCCAGATTCTGATCCAGCCCCTTGGTGAACAGGGTGGTCGACATTTCCTTGACGATGTTGTTCAACACGCCAGGGTCCGAATCGAGGATAGACGTAGTCAATTGGCTGAACCCGGACAAGGTTTTACTCCGTTCAATAGTTTTGAGGGCGTGACGTTTGGCGACATGAGCTATTTCGTGACCGAGGATACCGGCCAGTTCCGCTTCATTGCGTACCAGTTTCAGCAGTCCGGAGCTGACAAAAATATATCCGCCCGGCGTGGCAAAAGCGTTGGGGGCACTGGAGTTGAGGATCGCGAAATGATACGGGATGTCGGCCCGGTCAGAGACACCGGCAACGGTAAGGCCGACCAGCGCGATGTAGCGTTGCAGTTTATCGTTTTTATATTGTCCGCCAAAATTCTTGAATACTTCGAGGGCCAGAGATCCGCCGATGGCGCGTTCTTCTTCCCAACCGATGGGTTGCATGGATTGCACAACAGCGGTGGCACCGCGTAAAATGCCAGAGGTTTTCTTGTCAATGGCACCAGTGCCTTCCAGAATACCGATCAAACCTCCGCCGCCCTTGGGTTTTGCGGCAGGTGCCGCTTTGGCTTTGGGTTTAGGCGCGGGAGCCGCCTTTTTTTGGGGTGGCGGTTTGAGGGTTTCATTCAGGATGTCACCAAAATTAATGGACCAGGAAGCGGTGACGAGACCGAGGGTGATTCCAAGGGCCATGAGTGCGATCAATAATTTTTTCACGAATACCTCCGCGTATTAAAAAAACCGACAGTCATCGGCTTTTCAGGATCATCGGTTTATTTTGCGTAGGGTCCAATGCCGCCTTGCTCCTGGAAGGCATCGATCTGAGAGCTTGAGAAAGATAGCGATTCCATTTTTTTGACCGCAGAAATATCAGCGGCAGAAATACCGTGCCCTCTGGCATAATTTTCCGAAATAGGACTGAGACCCCGGATGCTGGAACCGGAAGACGATTCGGCGGCGGCCATTTTCTGATTGCCGGAAAGCAGGTCGAGTCCACCACCACCGCCACCACCTGAAGGAGCCTTGGAAGTCAGTTTGAATTTAAAGATGTAGCCCTTTTTTCCGCCAACTGAAACTTTAATAAAGCGTCCCTCTTTGGCGATCACTTTGACCGCTTGTCCGGCACTTAGATAACCCAGGCTTTTGGAACGGGCCGAGGGTTCCGCTGTCATTTTGGTTTTGGCTGATTTGACGTACATGGTTTCTGCCAGAGCCGGAATCACCCACAGCCCCACAATCAATGCCGCAATAGTGACGATTTTGAGGAAAAATTCAATCATTTGAAATTTTCTTTGGCGCATCTTTATTTCCTGCAAAGAGGTTAGAAAATTATTTAACTTTTGAGTCTTTCAAAAAGCACTTTTGCAAAGCTCTATTTAACAGGGGGGACGCGAATGAGCGGCGCAGAAAATTGTAAATTATGAGAAGTCCCCGAATAAAGTCTCCTTAACAAGCTACCCCTAAATGGAGAGGCAGGTCAACCGCTTTTTAGGTGTGATGAACGCAGAGAAAAATATCCGACATAAATCCTTGAACCAGGCTAGCTTACCTGCTTGATTGTCGACCGAGGGCACGGCGCAGTCGGCCCCAGTTAAACGCAGAACCCGGATCGTATTTGCAGGTGATGCCTTCGGTTGTTCCGGCCTGAACGTGGGCGTGACCGAGTACGCCCTCGAATTGGGCAAAGTTTTTTAAGCGGTCGAGTGGGGTGCGACCGGATTCGGGATCGACTGGCACCTTGAGCTGGACTCTTGGCAAAAGTCTGTTGATGCCCCTGCACAATCGGATCAGCGTCTGGTATTGCGCTTCCGTGTAGTCCCACATCCTCACTTGGCGACCGTTGATGCGTCGGCTGAAATAACCGCGCTCACCAAAAGCCCGCGCCACCACCGGCTGATAACTTTTCTGCAAGAGTTGACTCCTGCGCGAGGCCGGCAAACGAAGCTTCCATCCTTTTTTACCGAGGACATAAGCATCCTGTTTCAAGTGATACAGGCTGGACTCGGCACTGAGTGCCTGCCACGAAAGATTGGCCATCTCGACGTGGACGGCGCGTTCGTTACCGAGCTTGTCGTCTGCCGGAGCGGTGTTGGTTTTCCAGTAGAGGTCGCAGGTCTGGTAGAGGGTGCCGTCAAGGTCCAGATAAAAATGACTGCCCTTGAAAGAACTGTTTTGCAAAACTTCGTGGCAATGACGCGAGGTGTAGCAGACATCGTAGTGCAGGATGAACTGGTAAACGGTTTGCTTTAATTCTTCGTAAGCGGCTGTGGGGTTGCTGATTTTATAGTGGGACGGGGCACATGTCGGTGCCTCGTTCAGTTCCTTTTTATGGTGGTTGAGTGATTCCCGACCACGGCGGTTGGGGCAGACAAGCCCTCCCGCTTGATCCCAGCGGAGCACCGGGGTTTCGATATCGGTTTCAAAACCGCAGGCGACGATAGTGGTGTTCAAAGGAGCGGTGTCCGGTTTGTTCCGGTTTGGCTCAGCCGCCTTTTTGGTCATCGGCGGGCCGTCCCCAGTGAAGTTTCTGGCGCAGGATCTGGTAATAGTTTTTGCCTGGAACTTCGATGAGATTCACCGGCTGGTCCGAAGGCTTAAGTTCGAGAAGATCGTCTGCTCTTAAATCGTAACCCGTCTGACCGTCGAGGGTGATGCGCACTTCCTCATCGGTGGTCTGGTGAATCTGAATGGTCGCGTTGCTCGGAATCACGATGGGCCGATTGGTCAGGGTGAAGGGACAGATCGGCGACAGCACCAGGGCGTTCATACTCGGGTGCAGGATAGGTCCGCCGGCAGACAGGGAATAGGCAGTGGACCCGGTCGGCGTGCTCACGATAAGGCCATCGGCGCGGTAGGAGGTCATGTATTGATCGTTGACCTGCACTTCCAGGTTGACGATCCGTGCGAGGGTGCCCTTGTTAATCACCACATCGTTGAGCACAAAATCTTCCGTGATCGCCAGCCGGTTACGAATTACCCTGGCTTGCAGGAGCATTCGCGATGCCGTTCTGGATTCCTTGCGGAATACTTTTTCCAGGGTGGGGTACAGTTCTGCCAGCGAAACATCGGTTAAAAACCCCAGGCTACCGAGATTGACCGCCAGGATGGGGACTTGTGTCGGATGGGTGATGCGCGCCACTGAAAGCAGGGTGCCGTCCCCGCCCAATACAATGACAAGATCTGCCAGCCGTGGAATGTCTTCCCGTTCATGAGTCGCAGATTCTTCGACCAATTCTGCCGTGTCGGTTGGCATCAATACTTCGCATTGCCGCTTGCGAAGCCAGGCAGTGAGTTCGATGAGAACCTCGCGTCCGAGATCCGACTTGGGTTTGCAAAAAATTCCAACGCGTTTGATCGAGGCCATGGTGTCTGTCAGGTTGTGTTGCCGGGTGGACGCTAACGATTTGGTGTCAGAGTGATAATATCAGGAATCGGGCGACAAGACCGCCTGTAAAAATTTTGCCAGAGGGTTCGTGTCGCAACGGCAGGGAAACAGCAAGGGGGCACTTGCTAGAGGTTTCCGAAGTCCTGTGGCTTGATATTATTTATCCAGTTTTTCCACTGGTCTTTTTCCTCGGTGTTGTGCTTTGAGGTATCGGGGAGGTCGAGGCTTTTGGCCGCTTCAATGACGGTTTCGTTGACATAGATCGGTGCTTGCACCCGCAAGGCCAGAGCGATGGCATCGCTGGGTCGCGAATCGATATTCAGGGTGTTGCCATTGTTTACCATGTTGATGACAGCATAAAAAGTGTTGTCCTTCAATTCGCTGACCAGGATGTGGTTGACCTCGCCCGACATGTCGGTGATGAGGTTTTTCATCAGGTCGTGCGTCATGGGTCGCGGAGTGGCGATCTTTTCAATCTCCAGCGCGATCGCATTCGCTTCAAAAAAACCTACCCAGATCGGCAGGGCGCGTTCCCCCGACGTGTCCTTCAAAATAATGATGGGCATGTTGGTCAACGGATCAAGCGTGAGACCTTCCACTTTCATTTCAATCATAACTATTCCTGAAGCTTAAACCGGGGTTGAATCGCGGTCGACCCGGAAACATAAAACCGCATTTGATTTCTGATTATTTAGGATATAAGAGTAAGAAAATTTGTCAATCACGCATTTCCCGAGCCGGGATGCGTTCCGGATCAACTACCTTCTTTTTTCTTGAGTGTCCGGGTCACGAACTCGCGCAGTTTCACTTGTACCACTTCCGGAATTTCAATTTCGCTCAGCGTTTTACTGGCAACTTCAGTGGTGGACTTATAGGTATTGAGAAAGGAAATACAGGGAGGGCAGTCCTTGAAATGCTCTTCCAGAGAATCGCGGACCCCGCCATCCAGCGTTCCATCGATATAATCGTTGAGAAGTTCCAGACATTCCCGGCAACAAATCATTTTTTAGCTCCCCGCGACTCGTACTCTTCAAAATAGTGCGACAATTTTTTCCGTAAGAACAAGCGCGCCCGATGCAGGCGGGACTTGACCGCTGGTATGGACAGCTCCAGAACTTCACCGACTTTTTCAGTCGACAGGCCTTCCACATCGCGTAACAGGAAAACGACTTTCTCTTTTTCCGGCAGAAGTGCCACCGCTTTTTCGATGATCTCTTTGGTCTCGTTGGAGAACAAAAGTGAATCCGTACTGTTCGACCAGTCGAGCAGCTTTTCCTGCTGGAATCCACTGTTATTGAACGAAGGCAACATATCGTCCAGTGAAACAAACTGATCTTTTTTCTTGGTCCTCAGCTTCATATAGGAAGCATTGAGGGTGATCCGGTAAACCCAGCTTGAAAAAGCGGATTTACCCTGAAACGTGTGAATCTTTTTAAAAATGCTCAGGAGCACTTCCTGAGCCACATCCTGCGCGTCCATCTGGTTGCGCGTCAGGTTGAACGCCAGCGCATATATCTTGCGTTGGTAGAGGAGGGCAATCTGGTCAAACGCTTCCAGTTTGCCTTCTTTCATCTCCTTGACCAGCCGCTCGTCGAGTGCCTTTTCTTCCTTTGTCGGCATTCAGAATTGTCCTTTGGAAAGCTGGATTCCGGGTGCAGGCTCCATAACCTCCCCCTTCACTGCGCCGTCAAGAATCAGCAGTCGGAGGTTAGGATGCATTCGGGTCGTCTAACGGTTCAATCTTCCGGGTCCGGGTCCTGTTTTTTTTGGCAAAATCAGGTTCCGCGGAGCTTTTTTCGGGACCCGAATGGGACCCGGTCTGGGTCTTTTATCGAGCTTGAATCTTAGCACCCAAAAACCCGTAGTCCAAATGAAATTAAATGTTTAACAAGGTATTATCGATGTGTTACAATTCACGCTTACTTTGTTTTTTCAACATTTGAGGGGTTGTCCCGCCCACATGAAAGTAGGCCAATGAAAGCAGGAATAATTGCCGCCGCACTCGCACTTAGTGTAATGCTTCTGAGCGCAGGTCCGGTGGATGCCTCTGATCGCAAGAAATGGCGATCCAAACGGCATAGTCCGGAGCAGGTCGCACAAAACAAGTCGGCCAAGGCAAAGACCAAATCTCGGGGAATGGGGGCTTTTGAAACCCGTTTTGGTCAGGGCACCACTCAATGGGGTGTCACTGGCGGCTTTGGCTATACCATCGACTTGCCAAAAACCAATTTTGGTGCACCCGACCGGACCAATATAGATTTTCTCTACCTATTCCCTCATTTTAAGTATAATCTTTTCGGGGTCATCGGCGATTCTTTTTACCGGGGTGCCCTGTACTGGGTGGCCGAAGCAGGTCTCCTGTTCAGTGTGTCGGATTCTACCCGGATTATTCGAAATCCGTTTACCGGTGCCGCCACGATGACGACAACCGACACGGCACCGGCGGTTCAGTTCGGTTTTGTGCCAGTGCAGGTGGAGTACAAGTTTCTTGGGCCCACGCGTCGCTGGGCACCGACTGTGATTATCGGGGCCGGTTTTTCCTACGGAGATTTTGACGATGGTGCCATCGAAATCAGTACGGATTTTGAATTCGTCCTCAACATTGGAGGCGGGATCGAGTATTTCCTCGAAGACAACAAGTCAGTGTCGGTCGGGTATCGCCTCTATCACTTGTCAAACTCGGGCATTGAGAAGCCAAACATCGGACTGAACGCCCATTTGTTTACGGTGGGGTATTCCTTCTAGCCTTATTTTCGATGCCTGGGTGTTCTCGCGGTTCCGCTTAAAAGGATCAACGTCTCTTTAAGAGATTCAAACTTCCTTCCCCTTCGTTTTCGCCCTTGAACGGGCACTCCTCGCAGAGGGCGACTTGCAACCTTCCGGGCCATATCATTCGAGTTTGAACACCCTCCGGTTAATGATACTACTTCAATTGACCCAGGGACACATACCGTCTTACACTGCCAGTTCCGCAACAATATGATCGAATGGTTAGAGGTCCCCTATAAGTGTTGACCAGGCCCGGTACTTCCAAAACGTCCCCTCCCTCTTCGCAGTCCAGTCTCCTGGATAAAATGTTTCGATCCCTGGAATCCCTGGCGCGCAAGTATGCCGGGTGGGTGGTCCTGTTTTCATTTATCGTGGCGGGGCTCTCCCTTTGGTACACCGCAGAAAACCTGGCCTTCAAAACCAAACGCTCGGACCTCATCTCGCGCGACCTGCCCTACGACATTCTCTATAAAAAATACCGGGAAGAGTTTGAAGACTTCGATGGCATGATCATCGCGGTCGAGAGCCAGCAGACGGATGCGACCCAGCGGGCGGATGCGATGAAGGCGTTTGCCGTCGATCTGGTCCAGCAACTGCAGAAATATCGTTCCAGCTTTCACGAGATTTTTTACAAGGTCGACACCAGCTATTTCAAAAGCCGGGCACTTCTGTTCATGGACCTGCCCGATTTGGAAGACTTGACGGTCAAGCTTAAGGACCATCAGGATTTTCTGCAAGAGGTCAATCAGGCTCCTGGGCTTAACTCCGTTCTGGTCAATATCAACAAGGAAATTTCCGAGGGCATGGTCGATTCCCTGCTCACCGATTTTCTTGGCACCGGAGACGATGAGGACTCGGAAGAAACAGATGACGAGGCAGACCTGAGCCTGCTCATTTCAATTTTTCAGCAGATCAAGTCCCACTTGAAAGGCGACGCGCCGTACAAGTCTCCGTGGAAAAAATTCCTGACGGATCGGACCGAATCGTTGCAGGATGAAGGCTTTCTTGTGTCAGAAAACGGGAGCCTGTTGTTTGTTCTTCTGAGCCCGAAAGAAACGGCAAACGATTTTACCGGATCCAAAGACGCGATCGAATTGATCCGCGGTGTCATCCGCGATGTGCGCACACAGCACCCCGAGGTCAATGTGGGCTTGACCGGCAGTGATGTGATTTCCTCCGATGAAATGTTCACCACTCGCAACGATGTTGAACTGGCTTCCAAAATTGCGCTGGCGGGAGTGGCGCTCCTGTTCATCATTGCCTTTCGTGGCATGGTCAAGCCTCTGCTTGCGGTGGTGTCCTTGATGGTGGCTCTGGGTTGGTCAATGGGGTACACCACGTTATCGGTCGGTCATCTCAACATCATGTCGGTGGTGTTCACCACCATACTGATCGGACTCGGCATCGATTTCGGCATCCATATTCTGGAACGTTACCGCGAAGAGCGGCGGCAGGGAGGCAATGTTCACACTTCCATGTTGACGACGTTGCGTGGCACAGGCAAAGGCAATCTTGCCGGAGCCATTACCACCGCCATCGCGTTCGGTTCCATGGCGTTCACCGACTTCATCGGCATCGCAGAACTCGGAGTGATCGCCGCCGGCGGGATTCTTTTGTGCTGGCTCAGTATGGTTCTACTCCTGCCGGCTTTGGTCTGTCTGGAAGAAAGATGGCGCTCTCTTAGTTACACCATGCCTTCCGCTCAGCCGAAAAAAGAAAAACTGCTTCTAGGCATTTTTAACCGGTACGGAACAATCATCGCAGTGTCAGTGGTCATGATTGCCTGGGCCGTCTGGCGCACCCTCGGTCTCAATTTCGATTACAACCTGCTCAACCTGCAGGCCAAGGGCACCGAAGCTGTCGAATGGGAATTGAAAATTATTGAAAACGCCAAGCGCGCGACCTGGTATGTGGCGGTAGTCTCCGATAGCGAAGAGGAAGCGCGGCGAAAATATGAAGCGATTCGTAAAATGCCCTCCGTCGGCAAGATCGATAGCATCTTCACTGCCCTCCCGAAAAATCAGGACGAAAAAATAAAAATGATTCGCGAACTGGCCGAAGAGTTGCCTGAATTCAAAGTCGTCCCGGAGGATCAACCGTTTTCTCTGGAAGATTTGCAATCGACCATCAAAAACATCCGTTTCAAATTGCGCAAAAAAGAAAAGAGCGGCAACCGCGATGATGTGTTCGAAGCGTCCCGTCTGGTGGAGGACATCCGGCAGGGTCTTGAGTCGACCGATCCTGCCGTTGCCACGAAACGAATGCAGGCATTTTCGCAAACGCTCTTCGTCGATTACCGGCAGATTGTCAAAGATCTCAACACGTCGCTCAAGCCGGAGCCTATTGATCTCGATTCCATGCCGGATCTTTTGCAAAAACGTTTCATAGGCAAAACGGGAAAACATTTATTGCTGGTCTATCCGGGAATCAACATCTGGGAACGTCCCGCCATGGAGCAGTTCCTGAAAGAGATGCGCGACATTGATCCAAAAATCACCGGCAACGCGGTGCACATGTTTGAGTCGAGCCGCCTGATGATCAACGGTTATATTCAGGGTGGACTCTACGCCATGATCGCGATCATGATTTACCTGCTGTGGTCCCTGCGCAGTGTGGCTTCGACCTTGCTGGTGCTCATCCCGACGCTGGTGGGTTCTTTCTGGACGGTCGGTTTTATGGACCTGCTGGACGTTCAGTTCAATATGGCGAACCTGGTTATTCTGCCACTCATCATTGGCATCGGCGTGGTCAACGGCGTTCACATCCTGCACCGCTACCGGGAGAATCCGGGTAAAGACAATATGGTGTTGTCGAAGAGCACCGGGCAAGCCGTCCTGCTCAGTTCCCTGACCACCATGGTCGGGTTCGGCAGTCTCATGGCGGCGGATCATCAGGGCGTGTACAGTCTGGGGTTGGTGTTGTCGATTGGCGTGGGCAGTTGCCTGCTGGCATCGGTCACCCTGCTACCCGCACTCCTGAAATATTGCGCCGAAAAAGGATGGAAGTTGTAAGCGGAAATTCCCTACCCGAAATATCACGGACTCAAAAAATATTAGTTTGGTAGTTTTTTGGGAGATATGAATGAAAACTTTTTTAGTTTGCGTTTATTTGGTTACCGATGCATCCATTTCGACTAAAAAAGAATTTTGCAGGATATTTGGTTTAGGTGTGAAAGATTTTCAAAAAAAAGGATGGGCTAGAGGGCGAAAACCCAAGGGAGTGCAATATTGGATTGTAGAATCTGATTTGGATGAGGCTGAGCAACCTGAAGCTCACTTCTCTAATGTGTTAGAAAAAGTGAGGAAAGTAAAAAACCAGAAACTTTTTAATTGTAAAATTTTGGATCTGGCAATATTTTATTCTCCAGAAAAAACGCCTTTCCCCTCTACGACATTTCCAATTAAGATAATAAATTCTTTTGAAAAACTACTTCCTGGATTAAAAATGGAGATTTCGTTTTATCCAGACTGCACAGAAAACTAAACGTTCAAATTTCTAGTTTAAATTTGTTTGCTGGAAAAACTATCGTGGGCTGGCGGCGATGTTGCCGCCATCGACGGTGAGGACGCTCCCGGTGGTTTTCTCCGACAACGCCAGGTGCAGAAACGCCAGCGCGACATCGGTGTCCAGCACTTCCCGGCCCAGCAGGTTGTCGCTGAAGTAGGCATCGGAAGTGAGTCCTCGGGCCGAGGCGCGTTGTTCGATGAAATCGGGTGTGAACATGCTGGTGCGAATGCGGTCGGCGTTGATGGCGTTGGAGCGGATGCCTTCCTTGCCGTAGTCGAGGGCGTATTGTTTGGACAGGGCGACCACCGCGGCTTTCGGCAGGGCGTAGGGTCCGAAGGCCTTCCCTGGATTGAACGCGGCTTTCGATGCGTTGAACAGTAGAACGCCTCCGGTATTCTGTTTCAGAAAAATTCGGACCGCTTCCTGCGCCGCTGTTTGATGGGCGAAAAAGTTCAGCTCGAAACTTTTTCTTAAGGAAGGAGAATCGATATCACCCATCCGCCCTTGCACGGCATTGCCAGCGTTGGAGATGACGATGTCGACCCCACCCAGCTTGCGAACAATATTGGCGAAGGATGTTCGGACGGCGGGTTCATCCGCCGCGTTGACCGCTTCGTAGTTCACGGCAATGCCGGTGATTTTTTTAATATGCTCGGCGGTTTCTTTTAATCGGCCTTCATGAATGTCGACCAGGTACAGGTTGGCTCCCTGCCTGGCGAAGGTCTCGGCGGTGGCGCGACCAATGCCAGACCCCGCGCCGGTGACATACACAATCCGCCCTTGCAGGGCAGGGGGTTTGGCCTTGCCCAGCTTGGCCTGCTCCAGCGACCAGTATTCCATATCGAACAGATCGTCCTCGCCCAAAGGTTGATAGGCATTGACCGAAAACGAATCGCGCAGGATTTCGATGGTGTGCTCGTACAGGTCGGCAGAGATGCGCGTTTCTTTTTGAGTTTTTCCAAGGGTGACAAGTCCTAGTCCCGCCACCAGCATAACTCTTGGCAAGGGATCGAGTTCCGTTTTGTCCACGCCCTTGCTGTCGCGGTTGCGTTTGAAATAATTGTGGTAGTCCTCGACGAAATCGTCCAGCGCGGAATCAATTTCAGCTTTCAGAGCTTCCGGGTTTTGCAGGTTTTTGGGTTCCAGTAGCAACGGTTTTTGTTTGGTGCGGATGACATGGTCCGGCGTTGCCGTTCCGATTTGCGACCATTTGGCACATTCGAGGCTGGATGCAAAATCCCGCGCGAGCTCAGACTCGCGATGGTGAACCAGCCAGTGGTCGCCGGTGCGTTCCTGATACAGGCCGCGGATCAGCGGGGCGATGGCCTTCAAAATCTCACAAGGAGGAAAATCGTCGCCATTGTTCTTGAGGGTCAACGGTTTCCGGCTATGGTTTTTGATGTATTCTTCTGCTTTCGCCACCGCAGAAATATGCCGGTCGTAGCTTTCTTTCGCCGTGTCACCAAAGGTGAACAGCCCGTGATTGATCAGCACCAGACCTTTCACCTTGGGGTTGGCCTCGTAAGCTTCTACAGCCGCCTTGGCCAGAAGGAAACCGGGCATGATGTAAGAGACGATGCCCATGTCTTCACCGAAAACCTTGCGGCAGACATCCTCGGCATCCGGTTGATTGGCCAGAGTCAGGATGGCATCGGCGTGCGAATGGTCGACAAATTTTTGTGGCAGGAAGGCGTGCAGAAGAGTTTCAACTGACGGGTTGGGCGATTTTGCATCGAGCAGGTTGGTGCGCTGATCGTTGACCATGGCCTCGTCCGAAAGTAAATCGAGGGTGCGCAATTTTTTCAGGTAATCGAGTTTGACTCCGGGAAGTCCCGGCGGTTCAAGTGTGTCGAGGTCCCAGCCACTGCCTTTGACGTACAGCACGTCCACCTCGTTGCCGAGGCGGTCCTTGATGCGGGATTTGACCGAGGTATTGCCGCCGCCATGAAGCACCAGAGCCGGGTCGGCACCGATCAATCGCGACGTGTAAACGCGCAAGGCAAGGTCTTCTCCCTCGGCGGCATATTTTTCGATAAAGGTCTGAGCTTCCTGATCCGTCCATCTATTTTGCATGGATGAAACAATAACAGAACCGGACCTCGGTGAAAAGATTGATTTTGCAAAAAAATGGTTTCCGGTTTTATAAAAATGTCCTGCTATGGCGGATGCAATCGCCCCGGTTCTATGCTAAAGTTGCCGCAAATTTTGAAAAACATCTCCCTTTCCTTTTAGACCCTTTCCTCCATGCTGGCAAAAATTCACGTTACTTTGAAGAATGGTGTTTTAGACCCGCAAGGCAAAGCCGTCCACCATGCTTTGAACGACCTCGGTTTTGCAGAAGTGCAAGAGGTCAGCATCGGCAAATACCTGGAGTTACAGCTCGATGGGGTGAGTGAAGAGGAAGCGGAAAGCCGGGTGCGCGCTATGTGTGACCGGCTGTTGGCCAACACGGTTATCGAATCCTACCGATTCAATCTGGAACTCTGACAACCTGAAGAAACTCCGGTGACGATATGAAGTGCGGCGTTGTGGTGTTCCCCGGTTCCAACTGCGACCATGATTGTTATCACATCCTCAAGCACATCATGGGATGGGACGCAAAATGGGTGTGGCATAAGGACGAGAGTCTCGACGGTCTCGACCTTCTGGTTCTGCCCGGCGGATTCTCCTATGGCGATTACCTGCGGGCGGGTTCGATCGCCTGTTTTTCGCCGATCATGAAAGCGGTCTCCGGGTTCGCTGGTCGGGGCGGGCGGGTGCTAGGTATTTGCAACGGGTTTCAGGTGTTGACCGAAGCGGGACTCCTGCCCGGTGCCTTGATGCGTAACCGGTCGCAGAGGTTCCTATGCAAATTTCAGAGCGTCCGCGTCGAAACATCAGCCACACCCTTCACCGCAGACTGTGCTGAGGGGGAGGTGTTGTCTCTCCCCATCGCTCACGCGGATGGCAATTTCTACGCCGATGCGGATACCATCAAACAGATGGAAGACCAGGATCAAATTGTACTGCGCTATTGCAACGCTTCCGGAGAGGTTACCGATGCGGACAATCCGAACGGGTCCGCTGGCAGTATCGCCGGTGTGGTCAATGCGGGTAAAAATGTGATGGGCTTGATGCCACATCCTGAACGTGCCGCCGACCCGGCACTCCCCGGCTCGGACGGTCGCAAACTGTTCGACTCCCTTCTCGCTTTCGCCTGAGCCTGCCATGGACCCCACTGCTTGCCCGGAAATCACCGATGCCCTGCTCGACGAACATAATTTAAGTCGCGAAGAATATCAGCGCATCGTTGAACTCATCGGACGCGCACCCAACTGGGTCGAGCTCGGCGTGTTCTCCGCCATGTGGAGTGAGCATTGCAGTTACAAAAGTTCGAAGCCGCATTTGATGACCCTGCCGACCCAAGGCCCGCGCGTCATTCAAGGGCCGGGAGAAAACGCTGGTGTCGTTGACATTGGCGATGGTCAGGCCGTTGTGTTTAAAATCGAGAGCCACAATCACCCGTCGTTCATCGAGCCCTATCAGGGAGCGGCGACCGGTGTCGGCGGCATCCTGCGCGATATTTTTACGATGGGCGCGCGACCCATCGCTCTGCTAAATTCCTTGCGCTTCGGCGAGATCACGCATCCGAAAACACGCTATCTGTTGAACGGTGTTGTCAGTGGCATCGCCGGTTACGGCAACTGCATCGGGGTTCCCACCGTCGGCGGTGAAATATATTTCGATGAATGTTACAACGGCAATATTCTGGTGAACGTATTTTCCCTGGGGCTGGTCAAGGCCGATCGCATTTTTCTCGGCAACGCATCAGGAGTCGGCAATCCGGTGATCTATGTCGGCTCGAAAACCGGGCGCGATGGCATCCACGGTGCCTCGATGGCCTCGGCTGAGTTTGACGACAAGACCGAAGAAAAACGGCCCACGGTACAGGTTGGCGACCCCTTCACTGAAAAATTACTGCTCGAAGCCTGCCTCGAAAGCATGAAAGAAGACTGGATCGTGGGCGTGCAGGATATGGGAGCCGCCGGGCTGACTTCATCCGCATTTGAAATGGCGGATCGTGCCGGCCTCGGACTGGAACTCAACATTGATCAGGTGCCCATGCGTGAAGACGGGATGAGTGCCTACGAAGTCATGCTGTCGGAGTCGCAGGAGCGCATGCTGTTTGTGGTGCAGGCCGGGCGCGAGGACGAAGCGCTCACCACCTTCCGCAAGTGGGACCTGTCAGCCGAAGTCATTGGTCGCGTGGTCGAAGGCGACCGCATGGTGATCTCGCATGGCGGACGCACGGTGCTCGATCTTCCGGTCAAGGCTGTGGTCGAAGGCGGACTTGCCGTGACTCGTCCGACAAAACGCCCCGCCAATCTTGATGACAACCAAAAACTCGACCTGACTAAAATTGAAATCCCCGACACAGGAAAAACGCTCAAACATTTGCTGGCAACGCCGACGATTGCGCATAAAGGTTTTGTCTGGGAGCAGTACGATCACATGGTGCGTCTCAACACGTTAGTCCTGCCGGGGTCGGATGCCGCCGTCCTGCGTGTTCCGGGAACGCAAAAGGCACTGGCCATCTCGGTCGATTGCAACAGTCGCTACGGCTATCTTGATGCCTACACCGGCGGGCAGATCGCCTCTGCTGAAGCTTGCCGTAACGTGGTGTGCTCCGGCGCGGAGCCCATCGGTGTCAGCAATTGTTTAAACTTTGGCAATCCCGAGAACCCGGAAATCATGTGGCAGTTTGAACAGGCGGTGCGCGGTCTTGGCGACTGGTGTCGTTTCATGGACATTCCGGTAGTCAGCGGTAATGTCAGTCTTTATAATGAAACGAAAGGCGAAGCCATTTTTCCGACCCCGACCATCGCCGTGGTGGGCCTGATCGAAAACGCAGATCGGCATTGCACTCAAAATTTCAAACGCGAAGGTGATCGCATCGGATTGATCGGGCAGAGTCTCGAAGAGATCGGCGGCAGTGAATATCTAAAACTGGTGAGCTCCGAAATAAAAGGAAAACCGCCGAGGCTGGATCAGGCACTGGAAAAAAATGTGCAGGCCCTGTGTCTCGATTGGATTCAAAACGGACACCTCGCTTCGGCTCACGATTGTGCCGAAGGCGGATTGGCCGTGGCACTGGCGGAATGCGCCATGTCGGGTGAGGAAATGCTTGGGGCAAAAATAATTTTGCAAAGCACCCTGCGCCCGGATGCTTTGTGGTTTGGCGAAACGCAATCACGCATCGTGGTGACGTATTCGCCGGACGATGAAGCTCAATTGATTGCCGAGGCAAAGAAAGCCAACGTGCCGTTTGAAGTGATCGGCACTGTCGGCGGAAATCGATTGCAGTTTCAATTGAATGGTGACAGCGTCATGGACGAAGCGGTGGTCGCATTGAACCGTATCTGGACTTCTTCTCTTGAGGAGTATGCAAACCGTGTGGGTTGAATCGGATAAGTTTCACGATGAATGCGGAGTGGTCGGCATCTTCGGTCATGCCGAAGCGTCCAACCTGGCTTACCTCGGATTGTATTCGCTTCAACACCGTGGGCAGGAAAGCGCGGGTATTGCTTCAGTCGACGAGGGTGATGTCAAAGTTGAAGTCGGGATGGGGCTGGTCGCCGATGTGTTCACCAGTGCCCGGCTGGAACGCTTGCCGGGGAACATGGCCATTGGTCACAATCGTTATTCGACCACGGGCGAGAGCCATGTCAAGAACGCCCAGCCCTGCGTGATCAAATATTCCCACGGTTCATTAGCGTTGGCGCACAACGGCA
The DNA here is from genome assembly GCA_029261535.1 of Nitrospinaceae bacterium. Classification (GTDB taxonomy): domain Bacteria; phylum Nitrospinota; class Nitrospinia; order Nitrospinales; family Nitrospinaceae; genus Nitronauta. The sequence goes on from JAJDBF010000029.1 coordinate 120,016, forward strand.
ACCTGGTGAACGCCGATGGTATTCGCGAACAGTTGGTGGAAGCCGGATCGATTTTCCAGTCGACCAACGACAGTGAAGTGGTGCTTCATCTCATTGCTCAATCGCAGGCCGAAAGTCTGGTTGAGCGTGTGACCGAGGCCCTCAGTCAGGTGCAGGGTGCGTATTCTCTGGTGCTGATGTCTGAAAATGAAATCATCGCGGCACGCGATCCGCACGGGTTCAGGCCGTTGGTGCTGGGCGAAGTCGACGGGGCACCGGTGGTATCGTCCGAATCCTGTGTCATGGATCTCATCGGCGCAAAATATATTCGCGAAGTCAAACCCGGAGAAATCCTGCGGATTAACGACAAAGGTGTCACCTCCTATTCACCCTTCCCCAGTGTTGAACCGAAGAAATGTATTTTTGAACACATCTATTTTGCACGACCGGACAGCGTCCTGTTTGGCGAATACGTCTACAATGTTCGCAAACGCATGGGAAAAACCTTGTCGGAACAAGCGCCAGTGGATGCAGATATCGTGGTGCCGGTGCCGGACTCGGGCAACTTGTCAGCATTGGGTTATGCCGAGGCCTCGGGCATTCCGTTTGAGATGGCGTTGATCCGCAATCACTATGTAGGCAGAACCTTCATCGAGCCGCAGTCGCAGATTCGGCACTTCGGAGTGCGGGTCAAACTCAATGCGGTGAAGGAACTGATCGTCGGCAAACGAGTCATCATCATCGACGACTCGATCGTGCGCGGCACCACCAGTCGCAAGATTGTGAAGATGATGCGTGAAGCCGGGGCGACGGAAGTGCATGTGCGTATCAGTTCCCCGCCGAGTTTGTACTCCTGTTTCTATGGCATCGATACGCCGACCAGCGAAGAGCTCATCGCCTCCACCCACAACCTGGAAGAAACGCGAAAGTTTCTCACTGCGGACACGCTGGAATATCTTGACCTCAATCGTATGCTGGAAGTGATGCAAGACGATAACAAACATTTCTGCACCGCCTGCTTCAGTGGCGACTATCCCGTGACACCGCATCAGGGTGAGCCATCGAATCAGTTGCCCTTATTCGGCGGCGAGGCTACGTCAGTCCCCGAAGAAGAAAGCCTGCCGAAGCCTGTCTCTTAAGGCAGGTCTGCATATATTGATAGACCTTCTTTATTATGTCACCTATAGCTTCCCCCGCTTCACAACAGCCACCAGTCGATCAGTAATCTGCGTGACTTTCACGTGGGAGTTGAGGGAATGCTTATTGTTTATTCTTCAATTCTCTAATATTCCCTTTAGCATCGACTTCATATACTTTTTCACTTTCCTCGTGTGATGCTTTTGCAATGAAGGTATTCTCAGTCCCACCACCACTAATCGTCACCTTAGGATCGAGAACAAATCCAACGCTTAAGCCTGATGCCAGTGAGGCATTGCAATTTTTATCTGAACCACGATCATTCCAAAAGTATTCGCAAGTCAGATACAAATGATGAAGGTTGGATTTTATTTGGTTATCAATAGCACGCCAATCACCCCCACAACATTGAGGAATGCTTAGTACTAGCAATATCGATAAAACTGCTGCAGCAAGTGAATAGCGAAATCCAGAGAAGAATCCTTTCTTTATTGTAAAAACAAAACTACGCACAATGAGAAAAAGAAGCAAAAGAAATGCACAAGCTGCAATAAAATTTATGTCGGATATTGGGTTCTTCTTAAACAAGTAATGTTTAAAGAATAATGATCCTCCGATAATCGAATAGCCCGATATACCCGTAAAAATGACAAATAAAATGACATTTCCTATTTTCCTTACAACGGACAAAGGTTCTCCATTTTCCGGTTTATTTTTTTAATTTACCTTCCTCCGTCATATTAATTCTCCGTGAAAATATTTCGAGGTAAATCCATTAAAGATAATTTTAAATGGATAGACTCACTCCATCCGCTTCCCCCGCTTCACAACAGCCACCAGTCGATCAGCAATCTGTGTGACCTTGACGTGGGAATAATGTTTTTAAAGGGGTAAGTAGGTAAAGGGGTCATAAAGGGGTCAAATCCTTTATTGACTATAGGTTGCGAATCACCCTGCTCTTTGCTGGCTGTGCGCCAGAACCCACCTTGCGGTGGGGCTAATGGGCTGAACCTGCAAGAGCGGACAATAATTTCTGAGCGCAGGAAAAATATTTGGCGATAGCCGACCGCAAGGTCCGCGTCCCTCTTTACATTCAAGAACCCGAATAGCGATTCTTGAAAGGGAATATTGTATTACCCAAAAGCAAAAAAGCAAAGGCGAGATTCTTCTCTCCACTGCGTTTCGATCAGAATGACATGCGGAGGTTTTCGTCGCCCCTCCGCCGACCGCCAGGTCCGGCGAGGATTCAGCAACCGTGATTAAAGTCAAGGTCTGGGAACTGTTTGGGGTCCCAGTGAGTGTTGTTTTTGACCATGGTGTTGAGGATCACCAACAGCTTGCGCATACACGCTGTCAGCGCGACTTTTGGTTTCTTCCCTTTCTGAATCAGGCGTTGATAAAACGACTTGATGACGGGATTGCATCTTGAGGCGGAAAGAGCCGCCATGTAAAGCGCAGACCGAACTTGAGCCCGGCCTCCCCAGATCATCCGCCTGCCCCGAAAGTTTCCGCTGTCGCGGTTGATTGGAGCGACCCCGACCAACGTGGCAATTTCTTTACGGTTGAGTTCGCCGAGTTCAAACAGGTTGGACAACAGATTCATCGATAACACGTCGCCAACGCCCGGAACGCTTTTGAGCAGATCGTCCTTCTCCTTCCAGCCTGGAGTGTTTTTGATGCTCTTGCTGATCTCGGCTTCGATTTTTAACAACCGTTTTTCCAGAGATTTAATATTGGCTTTGATATCTTTGCAAATCCATCTGGGTGCTTGTTTCAGCCGTGTTTTCTCGGCGGTCAACATCGCAATCAACTGATGCCGCCGCGTCACCAATGCGGTCAGCTCCTGGAGAGCCTCGTCTTTCATGGGCCGCACCGCAGGTTTCACCGCAGAACCGAAATGCGCCAGCACCCGGGCATCGATGGCATCGGTTTTGGCCAGCTTGCCAAGAGCTTTGGCAAAGTCGCGTGCTTGCCGGGGATTGACCACCACCGCTGGCAAATTGGCGGTCGTCAACGCCGAGTACAATAAAGTTTCCAGACCGCCGGTGGCTTCCATGACGATGAGCTTGGGCTTGAGAGGACGCAGGCGATCTACCAGAGAGGCGATGCCCGCCTCATCGTTGGCAACCGACCAGGTTGCAGAAGGAGTGGTGTCCGCGATGTCTAACTGTTCTTTACAAATGTCGATACCGATGAAAAGTTCTGAAGGATTTGTGTTCATGATACTCTGCCTCCCAGTCTTGTCGATGCGAGCTCCCATTGGGCTCAGGCAACCGTTCGGGTTCATCAGAGAAAAGGCACGACGACCCAAGCTGAGAAACGGGGTTATAACCCCAAGAATGAAACGGCCTGTCGTGCCCGGAAACTACCAACATTATTTTACCGTTCTTTTTCCTTCGTTCGCTACGCTCTCTCCGGAAAAGGAACGGCACTTGACCCTCTTAACTTCCTTCCGAGGATCATACAAGAATGACAGTTCGTTGATTTTATTTGTCACGTAAAAGAACGCGAGTGGCGGTTCTTGAGCAGGGGAAATGGAATTTCAATGTTACGCAAAGGTTTCTTCGATGAAGTGAGGCTACCTGCAATCAACCTGATCTGAGTGCAGTGCGGTAGCGGGACAAGGCCATGAGCGGGAAGAACTGTCTGTACATATGATAGCGAATATAAAAATGTCCGGGAAAGCCGGTGCCGGTGAAATAATCTTCGTACCAGGAACCGTCTTCAAGTTGCTGTTCGATTAAATATTGAACGCCTTTTGCCGCGGTGTCGCTTTCGGCTTCTCCGGTTTCGATCAGGGCCATCAAGGCCCAGGCGGATTGTGAGCAGGTGCTGTGGCCTTGTCCGCGTAGTTTTGGGTCGAGGTAGGAATCGCAGGTTTCGCCCCAGCCGCCGTCTTCATTTTGATGCGACTTGATCCATTCGACGGCTTTCCTGATGCGCGGTTGTGTCATGTCTTCGCCGATGGCGTGCAAGCCGGTGAGCACCAGCCAGGTGCCATAAATATAGTTCACGCCCCAGCGTCCCCACCAGCATCCGTCATATTCCTGTTCACTGTAGATGAAGTCAATCGCCCGGCGTACGCGCGGTGCATCGGTTGCATGACCGATACGACCGAGCATCCACAGGATGCGACCGGTGACGTCCACCGTTGGCGGATCGAGCATGGCACCGTGATCGGCAAAGGGGATTTCGTTGAACAGGGCGTGATCGTTGTCGCGATCAAACGCCGCCCAACCGCCGTTGGCCGATTGCATGGAGAACAGCCAGGTGAGGGCGCGGTCCATCTCGCGCCGTTTGTGCTTTTCATCCTGCACCTTGCAACGATCAAGGGCCATCAGGATTTCCGCCGTGTCGTCGCAGTCGGGGTAGCCGTCGTTGAAAAACTCGAAGGCCCAGCCGCCCGCCGGAGTGCCCGGATTTTTAAAACGCCAGTCGCCGCGCCGCGTCACCTGCTTGGTCAACATCCAGTCGCAGGCTTGCGCTACTGAAGGATGATCTTCTGGCACGCCGGAATCCAGCAATGCGTTGGCGGCGATGGCGGTGTCCCACAGCGGGGAAACGCAGGCCTGCATGGAGAGGCGGTCATCTTGCTCGATCAAAAACCGATCGACCGCTTCAAACGCCTTGGTCAGGATAGGATCGTCAAGCGAGTAACCTTCCAGATGCAACGCGAGGATCGAATTGAACATGGCTGGTTGAATGCCGGCGAAATCACCTTCCGGTTCCTGATGATCGAGAGTCCAGCGCAGGGCTTTTTTCATTGCTGTTTTGCGTAAAGGTTTCCATCCCGGTTTGCCCAGGGTCTTTAGCGTTTTGTCGATAAAAAGAAAAGCGTTAGGCCAGTTGAACCCTGGCTTTTGCGATTTGATGCTGAGGTCGCGGTCCGTCGGAGTGAACAACTCCTGCACTGAGTGCTCTTCGGACAAAGGCCAGACCGGTTGATGAGCATAGACCATGGTGAGCGGGACCACGGTGCCGCGCGACCAACTCGACATTTCATAGACGTTGAAGTAGAACCAGTTGGGAAGCAGGATCACCTCGACCGGCATTGCCGGGATATCGTCCCAGGAACTTTGCCCCAACATGGCCAGAAATATTTTGGTGAACACGCGCGCCGAATTCACTCCGCCCAGTTCCGCAATTACTTTGCGGGCCTTTTCCATGGCCGGTTCGTGCGGCGAAACGCCCAGCATTTTGAGAGCGATATAAGCTTCGATGGTGCAACTGATATCGGGCGGTCCGCCATAGAACAGGTCCCATCCACCGTGGTCGCGCTGAATGTGCAAAAGAAAGTTGCGGATTTTTTCGCGCTTGTCCCGGTACCTGTCTTCGATCCCCAGAAAATGTATCAGAAAGACAAACTCCGAGGTGATGGTGGCGTTGGATTCCAGTTCCTCTACCCAAAACCCTTCCTTATATTGAGTGGAAAAGTGATGGTCTCGCGCGGCGGTTATGGTTTTATCCAGAGAGGACATAGCCTCCTGCCCGAGGGTGAGGTTGGCGTCCAGACCTGTTGCCGGAGCGGTTGAGTCTTCAGTGGATTCCATTCAGGGACATCTCAAAAAAAAGGTGGTTTGGGTGCTCCGCGCACGGCGGACCTCGCAGTCGGCGAACGGGATTCAAGAACGCAAATAGCGGTTTTTGAACAGGTGTGACAAACGGTTCTTGAACAAATGCACTCAGAAATTGTTTCTGATGCAAAACGGGTCAGCCATCTGGCCCTACCGCAAGGTGGTGCGCGAAAGAGAAGGTGTTAACATCCCGGTTGTATCGCTTGCCAGTTGTATGCTAGCCCCACCGCAAGGTGGTGCGAACTGCCGGAATGGGAAATATCGAATTGTTAGAGGTTCTTTAAAAGCAACGCCAGCGGGGGCTTGTGTTATCTCTATAAATGCAGAATACCCTAATCCATTTGAAATCCAAAATAAAGATAGAGATGCCAAAAAACCCGGTTTTTTCCGGATTTTTATTGACAAAAGGCTTGTGAATTTCATAAGATGCCTGTTCTGTTCATTTACAATCAATCGCTTTCTCAGTGAGTAGAGAGCGAGTCAATTTGGAATATTTATGAAAACGTTCTCCGCCAAACCGTCGGATGTGGTCAAAAAGTGGGTCGTGATTGATGCCGCCGACCAAGCTGTCGGTCGTGTTGCCAGCAAAGCGGCCGCGATCATTCGTGGCAAAACCAAACCGATTTTCACTCCCCACGTCGACACGGGCGACAATGTCATCATTGTCAACGCGGCGAAAGTCAAAATGACCGGGAAAAAATGGTTGCAGAAGGAATACTTCTGGTACACCGGGCATCCCGGCGGTTTAAAATCCCTGCGCGCTGAAGAGATTTTAGCGAAAAGGCCGTCTGACCTCTTGAAGCAAGCGATCGATGGGATGTTGCCGAAGAATAGACTGGGCCGGACGCTCCGGTTGAATTATCGAATTTACGACACCGAGGAACATCCTCACACAGGGCAGGCGCCTGAAGTCATCACCCTATAACAATTTGGCAAGAGGAGCGACCCGTTTCCAATAACTGGAGCGGGACGAACTGAGACAATATGGAAGATAGATTTTATGCTACAGGTCGGAGAAAAGAAGCGGTTGCGAAGGTGTGGTTGCATCCTGGAAACGGCAAAATAACCGTTAACAAAATAGATTTGACCGCCTATTTTGGTCGACCCACCACGGAAATGATCGTGCGGCGACCCTTCGACATGACGGAAACTCAAGCGCAGTTTGACGTGGTTGCCACGGTGCTGGGCGGGGGAAAGTCAGGCCAGGCGGGTGCTTTGCGCCTCGGTATTTCGAAAGCTCTTCTCGTGTCAAATCCGGACTTGCGCCCGGTATTGAAAAAAGCCGGGTTCCTCACCCGCGATTCCAGGGAAGTGGAGCGTAAAAAATGTGGCCAGCCTGGGGCTCGCAAGCGTTTTCAATTCTCCAAGCGTTGATCCTTCCGATCATCCGTTTCTTACGCATTAAATTCTAAAAGAATTCCCCGGTCAGGGGACCTTGGCTCAAGAGCCAATGGGCTCTGGCAGATGGCGGGTGGACCTTGCGGTCGGCTAACGTGGAAACGCTTTGCGATGTGCTCCATAGATGTTGCTAATGTATTAATGGTCAGCCCCTTACCCCCACCGGAAGGTGGTTAGCCCCACTGCTAAGTGGTGGGTTTATTGTTTTTTTCGAGTCCTTACATGATTAAAGCCTGTGTCGCGGGAGCGACGGGGTACACCGGTCTGGAATTGATCCGGCTCCTGTTGCAACACCCGAACATTCAAATCAAACACGTCACTGCCGACAGCAACAAGGGCAAGCGCCTGTCTGAGGTTTGCCCATCGCTGACGGGAGTTTTTGATCAGGAATTGGTCGCGCTGGAACCCGGTCTGGCCTCAGATTGCGATGTTGTGTTTCTGGCTTTGCCGCACACGGCTTCCATGGACAAGGTCCCGGAAATGTTGCAGGCGGGATGTCGGGTGATCGACCTCAGTGCAGATTTTCGCCTGCATGAACAGGAGGTCTACGAAACCTGGTACCAGACGAAGCACCAGTCGCCTGAGCTTCTGGAGCAGGCGGTCTATGGTTTGCCGGAACTTCACCGCGAGAAAATAAAAACAGCAAAGCTTGTCGCCAACCCGGGTTGTTATCCAACCGGAGCCATTCTTGGACTGGCACCCCTGATGCAATGCGACTGGGTCCATCTCGATTCGGTGATCATCGATTCTAAATCCGGTGTCTCCGGTGCCGGTCGCAAATTAAATACCGGCACGCAATTTTGCGAGGCCAATGAAGGGGTCAGTGCCTATGGTCTGACGACACACCGGCACACGCCTGAAATCGAGCAGGAACTGAGCGGCCTCGCCGGAAAAAATTTGAGCGTGGTGTTTTCCCCGCACTTGATGCCGATGACGCGCGGAATTTTATCGACGCTTTACATTTCTCTTACCAAAGAAATGAGCGTTGAGGCGGTGTTGTCCCATTTTCAAAATTTCTATCGGGACGAACCTTTTATCCGCCTCCTGCCACCCGGTCAGTATCCCGCGACCCAACGGGTGGTGCGGTCCAATTTTTGCGACCTGGGCGTTGCGGTTGATAAACGGACTAACCGACTCATCATCGCCACGGCGATTGATAACCTGATGAAAGGGGCATCGAGTCAGGCGGTGCAGAACTGCAACCTGATGTTCGATTTTCCAGAAACCGAGGGCCTCGAAGGAGTGCCTGTTTTTCCTTAAGCGTTATTAAGATGAAATTAAAAAACTCAAAATCGGTGACCATTCCAGGATTCAAGGTGGCTGGTATTGCCTGCGGGATCAAGGCAAGCGGGATCAAGGATCTGGCGTTGATTTATTCCGACCTGCCCGCAGTGGCGGCAGGTGTGTTCACTAAAAATCAGGTGAAGGCACCGAGTGTTACCCTCAATGAAACCATTCTGGATCAGGGGCACCCGATACGTGCGATTGTGGTCAACAGCGGCAACGCCAACGCCTGTACGGGAAAGCCGGGCATGGTGCATTGCCGGACGGTCATTGAGAGTGTGGCGAAGCATCTGGGCATTGCCGTGAACGAAGTCCTTGTGGCTTCCACCGGTGTCATCGGTGTTCCTCTGCCTGTTGAAAAAATACTTTACGGTTTGCCCCATCTGACGCGACATCTTTCTTCCAAAAGCTGGGAGTTTGCGGCAGAGGGCATTCTCACCACCGACCTCGTTCCAAAAATGAAATCGGTGGAGTTCACGCTGGGAAAGAAAAAAATATCCATCGGAGGCATTGCCAAAGGGTCTGGCATGATCGCGCCCAATATGGCCACCATGCTCGGCTTCCTTGCGACCAATGCTTCCATCTCAAAGGCCGCCTTGCAAAAAGCATTGGCACTTGCCGTGGGCGATACGTTCAACCGGATCACCGTGGATGGGGAGTGCTCGACCAACGACATGGTGTTGATATTAGCCAATGGCAAAGCCGACAATACCGAAATCACACCCGGATCAAAAGCCTTCGATCAGTTCACAGAAGCGTTGACCGCAGTCTGCCGGGATTTATCATTCATGATTGTGAAGGATGGAGAGGGGGCTTCCAAATTTGTCACCATCCTGGTGGAGGGTGCAAAATCGAGAGAGGATGCAGAAGTCCTGGGCAAGCGGGTGGCCAATTCGTTGCTGGTCAAAACCGCTCTGTTCGGTGCGGACCCCAACTGGGGCCGGATCGTTTGTGCTTTGGGGGATGCGGGGGTTTCTATTAAACCAGACAAGGTGGAGATAGCCTTCAATGGCATGGCCATCGTCAAAGATGGAATGCCTCTGCCCGATATTTCCATGGCCAAGCTGAAGAAAAAAATGAAATGCCGGGAGGTGGAGATCGTGCTCAACCTCAATCTCGGCAAGGCAAGTTGTCCCACCTACACCTGCGACTTGTCCTATGACTACGTTCGGATCAACGCCGAGTACACGACATAGATCTATCCTGCGCTTGTTCAAGAACGCTATTCGCGTTCTTGAATGCGGTCGGCAGACGGCGAACAAAAATAAAAAATATGTTTTGTCATTCTGAACGAAGTGAAGAATCTCGCCTTGGATTTTTGTCTTGGGTTTATTCTATACTCCCTCTTTTAAGGAGGGAAGCGAAGGTGCTGGCGCACAGTCAGCAAAGAGCAGGGTGATTTTAAAACCTGTGTCTGAGTCGAAACTGTTTGAAAAATCCAGCGTCTGATTTTTTCGAGACTTGTGAAATCCCCCCAGCCCCCTTTAAAAGGAGAGCTTTGCATAACCCAAAAATCAAAAGCAAAGGCGAGATTCTTCCTCACCCTTCGGGTTCCTCAGAATGACATACGATGGTTTTCTTTTTTTCTCGCCGTGCGCGGAGCACCCGCAAGGTGGTTAGCGGCTTTGATTGATTTGCTCTTCCGCCCACAGTAGCTGGTGATAAACTTTCAGGTTTTCATCCTGCAACTGTCGTTCAACTTCTCGGGAAAGAGTTTTGCTGTCTTTTTTGGTTTTTTTGTCCTGATTTTTTGGGGATGAGTTTGTCGCTTCCATGCTGATGCCTCCTTGAGTAATACTAAGGTTTTCTAAATCCAGGGGCTTTCCTGCCCCGTTAATAGGCTTTTCGGTAAAAATCGAATGAAGCTTTACCCCCCTTTTGGGGTATTGAGTAGGTTTTTCCTGATCCTTTGATTTCATTTTATGAACCTAGTAATGGCGCAGGAGTTCGACCGCAAAGCGGGTCCGGTTCAGATGCTGGGTGGCGGATGAAATCACTTCGCCAGTTGCCACATCCACCAGTGCCAGATGGACATCAATGTTGGTGCCGATATCCCGCACCTTGCCATTGACAATGGCCTGGGCTTTCATAGCTTTCCCTATTTTGCGCAAATCCTGATGCGTGTATTGAAAGGAAGGTTTCAACTCCAACTCCTCCAGAACTTGCGTGACTTCCCCGCGCTGGGCAACGCGAAAGTACCGTTTGCGTGTGATTGCCTCCACCACTCGGCTGGACATGTATTCGCCCAGTACCGGCACCTCATCGTTTTCATCGACCAGATCCATGACAACAACCTTGTTGATTTCGTATTCCTCGGCAGACCGTGCCAGGTCTTCCACCAGGTCCTCGGACCGGTCTTCGTAGTAGCCGGAATCGGTGTCAGGTTTGAACACCTTCGACCACATTTTTGAAGGGGCCAGTTTCACTTCACAGCCAGCAAGCAGAACAATGGAAAGTATCAAAGCCCAGAGTTTGATAGATCGGTTCATAGCGGGTGCACCTTGCGATTGGGTTCCTAAACAATTTGATAATTATGAATATGCAAAGCCGATGCCAGTTTTTCTGAAATTCGGGCAGGGCGGGTGAAACGCTTGAACTCCTGATGATTAAAGGGCTTGGCAAGTTGGGGTGGCAAGGGGTAAGACTTGGCAGGGGGAAATTTTTGCCTGTCGGAGATATTCTTCGTCAATATTCCGACACCCCGAGTGGCGGGTGAAAATATGCGGGAAACATGGTAAGGTGCGTAAAACCAACCCTATCGGAGAAAGGTGATCGGAATTATGACGCGGTGGATTTTTGTGTTTTTGTGTTTGATGGGGCTATCAGCCTGTGGTGGAACCGAGCAGTCTCAGGAACCTTTGGCTATGCCTCCAAAAGAGAATACCTGGGTCAAAACCGAAAGTGTGGAGCAGACCCGTGAAGCGTATCTGGCAAAAAAAGACTCTGCCCCTCGCGAAATTCTCATCGATGAATCTTTTCAGAAAACCTTGTTGACCGCCTCGGCGAATCCTCAAGGTGTGGTTGTCGATGAAGCGTCCTGTAAAGCCGCGCTCCGCCCTCTTGAGGAAAAGCGAAAAAGCCTGCAACGCTCCGGCGGCATGTGGCATGCCTTTGAACGCGCGCCGGAAGTGCGCTCGTTTTCCAATACCGGCATGCAGATCGATAGCAACTTCAACAAAATCGCGCAGGCGATGGTGCATCTTTGCGATACCGCAGGCGGGGTGCCTAAATCACCCGTGGCCCGTATGATCGCTGGTATCATCAAAGATAAAGGGAGCAAGGAATCCGCACGCGAACATTTGATCGATATGGGAAGAGAAGTGCAGGATATCGAAATCTGGTTTCAGTATGAAGCGTCTGCCGAAAAGGCCACCACGCGCAAGGTGTCCTACGAAGTGATCGAAGGCTTGATCCGCAAAACCCAGACTCTGCTGAACGGGTACGAAGACCTCTATAAAAGGAAAGTGACCGCCAAAGAAAAAGAAAACTTTCTCTCCCAGTCCAAAACCCTGTTGGCCGTCATCAATGACAGCCTCGTCAGCGTGCCGGAATTTTTCATGGCCCTGGGCGAAGACCTCGCGGAACCGCATGTCAAATTCATCGGCGAAATGTAACCACCTTCTGGTGGGGGTAACGGGCTGACCCGTATTGCGTTAGCAACAGTTATTGAGCGCATCGCAAAATACTTACTCGTTGGCCGTGCGCCAAGCACCCGCGAGGTCCGTTGCCCTTCCGAGGATCATATAAGAATGACATGCGATGGTTTTCTTTTCTGTCGACCGTCTGCCGATCACATTCAAGAACGCAAATAGAGGGCTCTTGAACAAGCGAAGGACTATTCCGTTGGTGCCGTTTCTTCAATGGCCGGAGTGGCTGACGGCGGTGGGGTGGGGGTGACCGGTCTTGCTGAACTCAAGGCCTGGCCTAATGCATCGAGGTCTTTCTGATAGCCGGTGACGGCTTTATCGATTTTTTTCTGTGACGTTACAGCGCGGTCAAAAAATATTTTGATCTTTTCAAAATCGGCCTGACTCAGCACCACGCCGTTTGTACCTGTCGTTGAGGGCAGGGATGAGACTGTTTCCGCATCGGCGGAAACTGACGACCCGTTCAATTGTATCCCTTCAAATATTTTCGCAAGGGCTTCTTCCAACGTCCGCTCCATCGCGATCTTATCTCCGTAGCCAACGACCACACGTTTCAGTTCCGGAATCTTGCCGGTGTCTGCTTTCAGGTAGAGCGGTCGTACAAAAATCAGCGACTCTTCAATCGGGATCACCAGCAGGTTGCCCTGGATCACCTGCGAGCCGCGTTGATCCCACATGCTGATCTGCCGGGAGATTTCAGCTTCCTGATTGATCCGCGCCACAATCTGACTGGGACCATAAATGAGTTTCTGTTTGGGAAACGCGTAGAGAACGAGTTTGCCGTAATCGTCACCATCACTGCGGGCCACCATCCACGCCGCCATGTTCTGCTTGCCTTTCGGCGTGAAGGGGAGCATCAGGATGTACTCTTCTTTTTCCTTACCCGGCAATTTCATGATGGTGTAATACGGTTTCATTTGTTGCGAGTCGATCTGCGGAATATCCCATTCGTCTTCCTTGTTGTAAAACACCTGCGGCGTTTTCATGTGATACGACGTGTACACCAGTGTTTGCAGGGAGAACAGGTCTGCGGGATAACGAATGTGATTTCGTAAATCTGCGGGCATCGCTTTCAACTCGCGAAACATGTCAGGGAATATCTGGCGATAAGTCTGGATGATGGGGTCTTTCTCGTCCGCCACATAAAAAGTGATGGTGCCTTCATAGGCATCGACCGTGACCTTGACCGAGTTGCGGACGTAATTGGCGATGCCGCCGATCATTTCGGTATCGCGCACGCGCACCGAGTAGGGCAGACGATCGCTCACCGTGTAGGCATCGACCATCCACACCAGCCGTCCATCGTCTGTGATGACCATATAAGGGTCGCGGTCGTATTTCAGGAAGGGCGCGACCTTGCGCACGCGCTCCATGATGTTGCGATAGAACAGGAGCCGACTTTCGTTCTGGATGTCCTGGGAAAACAGGATTTTCATCGTCTTGAATCGTGCCGCCAGCAATACCTTGCGAAACCACGAGCCGACGATCACCCCGCCGGACCCTTCGTAATTTTTGTAAACGTTCTTCTCGCCTTCCGGATAATCAAATTCTTTGGTGCCGGTGTTGACGAATACGTGATCGTTGGAAAGTTCGCCGTAATAAATTTCCGGTCGGGCCACCTTGAGGTCGACACTCGACTGCGGCGGGATGTCCTTGATGTGCAGGACTGGTAAGCCCTGCGGTGTCATCAAATTTACCGGGCTGAGTGAAACCCCATAGCCGTGGGTGAAGGTGAGGTGTTCATTGATCCAGGTGCGGTTGGGCAGATTGGTCGAGAGCAGTTCGCGTGGCGATAGCAGGGTCTGCTGGTAACGACCGTTGATGGTGTAGCGATCGTTGTCGACCGACTGAAACTGGTAGTAGGTGCGGATTTCCTGAATCTGCCCGAGCGTGTCGAGTAGCGGCTCCTGATCCCACAGGCGGATATTCTCAATGGTGACACTGTTGCGCTCGATGCTTTCGCGGGTGAGGTTGTCCGAGCCGGTGAGCACATTTTCTTCTACCTGATCGAGGCCATAACCAACGCGCGCTCCGGCGATGGAGTGTTCGATGTAGGGCGTTTCCTTGACCAGTTCGTTGGGATCGACCACAAATTTTTGCAGGATGTTGGCGTACAGATTGCCGCCGACCATAACGACCACCGTAGCGGCGACGAGAAAAAACGAACGCCGTAGGCTGGTGCCATTGCGGTTGAATAAACTGACGACAGCTCCGATCAGGCTGACGACAATCGTGAGGCTCATCGCCGGCAAGCGACCCCAGTCGTTGGCGTAGCTGATACCTGTGACCACGCTGGTGCGTCCATCCACCACCAGCCCGAAGCGTTTCATGTAAACATCCAGCGCATAAAACAGAAAACCAAAGAAGAACAGCGTCGACAACGCGCGCCGCGCTTCCGGATAAGTGACAATGCCGTTGTTGGTGAACGTGATGTGTTGTTTGAAAAAATGGATGAGGACCAAACCAATAGAAATCACTACCAGTGCCTGCCAGGCAAGACCCTTGGTCATCGACCAAAACGGCAGGGTGAATAGGTAGAACGAATAATCTTTATCAAAAATAGGATCGCTTTTGCCGAATGGCACCTGATTGATAAACTTCATGACCACATCCCACTGCTGGGCAAAAATCAGCCCGGTCATGATGGCCAGCACCAGTGGGATGATCAGCACCAGTGGCTTCAGGTTGTCTGCCATGATCTGCAAAAACGGTGCTTCGCGTCGTACCCGGTCAGACAACACCACTGGCAGGTGTGCTGATTTCTTATAGGTCGATTTCAGCGTTCCATAGGTGACGATAAAAAAAACGGTGGCGGCGGTAAGGCCCAGCCCCAGTTGCGCACCGAGCAGGGTCCACATGACGGACAGAAATCCGTATTGCTCGAACCACAGCAAATCAAAATAGAAGGCGATGATCTGGTCGGCTGAGACCAGGGCGATGACCACGATCGCGGACAGCAGAAACCAGATTTTCCCTGGACCTTTGACGCGCGGTGGTGGTGGTGGCGGTTTTATTTCCACTTGATTGAGCAACCTAATGAAGGTGTTTGTTTTTCAGGAACGGTTCGGTTTGCCACAAGATCATCCAGCGCGGTTTTCAATTCTTCGCGTGTGACTTTTTCCGCCTCCTGCCAGTTGTCATCCAGTCGCCCTCGGTAGGCAAGCTTGCGGTCGGGACCGTAGACAAAAAAATCGGGAGTGCAAACGGCAGAATACAGGCGCGCCACTTCCTGATCAGCGTCGATCAGATAAGGGAATGGCATTCCTTTTTCTTCAGCCAGTTGTTTCATACTCTCGGGAGAGTCATCCGGGTATTTGTCGGCATCGTTCGGGTTGATCCCGACAAACTGAACTCCTCGCGGAGGGCAATGTTCAACCGAAGATGAATCGTTTTCCTGGTTTGAACTCACTTCACTTATGTCCCTTCCCGAGTCATTAAAATGATTTGCCAGGTCGATCAATCGGTCCAGCACCGCTTTGACATAAGGGCAATGATTGCACATGAAGATCACCACCAAGACCTGCGCATCTTTAAAATCTGCCAGCGTGTAACACTTGCCATCCGGGTCGGGCAGATTAAAATCATGCGCCTCGGTTCCAAGAGGAACCATAGTGGAATGCATCAATGCCATATAAAAACCTTAGTTTGAGATCGCTGGGTTCGGGAGCAATTTGGTGTGTGGTGACTTCACAATTGGATATGGAACCCATGCTAGCACGCGCCCCCCGCAACCGCAAACATAGGAAACAGGTGTGGGATCAGCTTTTGCAGGACATGCCGGAAATCCTGCAAGTGTAGCACGCGGCATGGCTGAGGGGATAAGGCTTGAGGGTGTCATCCAGCGTTGCGCCCATGCGTGCCGAAGGCTCTTCCACCAGAATGGGGCAGACGAATACGCCGTCTTCTGTCGCCATGCGTGAAGACGAACACTGCAGGTTGGTGATCGGCCAGTTCTCGAAACAGGCCTCGGTCACCCGCTCATTGGCGTGGTATTCGCGTGCCGTTTTTTCAAGCTCACCCATCAGGAAACCCGGCAGGAATTTGGCCTGGCCGCCGGGAGCCCCCAGATCGCTTAAAAACTGCAGGACCCTTTTTTCCATGACCGGGTCTTCCGCCTCGTCCCAACTCCTCACCAACGTCAAATGCGTCGGGAACCCGGCACGGGCAAGATTGCGGATGCCTTCGGTCGCCTGGCGGAACGAATTCTCGCCACGCACCGAATCGTTTTCTTTTTCATCGAGGCTGTCGAGGCTGACTCGGAAGTGGAGGGGATGAATGCTCCGGGATTGAATGTCGCGCAATTGCTCAACCCGTTTTTTATTGAGGGTGGTGCCGTTGGTGAGGGCGTGACAAGGCCCGTACTCCAGAATGGCTGACAGGATTTCCATGATCTCAGGATTCAGGAACACCTCGCCACCGGTGATATAAATTTCTTTGACACCGTGAACTTTCGCCGCAGTCAGATGAGTCCGCACTTTGCCGAGCGTCATCATCGGGATGTTGTGGTTCTCCGGATGGCAACTGATGAAGCAGTGATTGCACGACAGGTTGCAAAGCGTCCCGCCGACTTGCATCCATAGGGTTTCAAGGCCGGTGAAGGGCACTTCGGGAACACGCGCAATTTCCGGCGTGGCTTGGGGTATCGGTTGTCGGGGTACAAAGTTCATAGGTTCAGCCTAACAAAAAGATCGGTGTCATCCAAATTTTCGCAAGGATATCTCTTGATGAGAAGAATGTCTCTTGTAAGAAGAGTCGTAAATTTCAGCCGCTCCTTACACACAAATCAAAGGCCGGATGATTCATAGGAGTCGCTGATATTTTTAACGCGCAGGGCCCGGCGCAGGGCGGCGAAGCCTTCCGAGGCGGTTTTACCCAGCGTCGATTTATAAACCGGGCGGGTTGCCAGCTTCGCTTTTTCCGGAGCTTCCAAATAAAAACGGGCATCCAGAGCAGACGCGTGGCGCACCGACGGGAACAGCCATTTCAGAGGCAGGCGTTGCCGCTGTGCCGATTGGTCCATTTGTTCGACCACATCGCGGAACGCTTCATAATCTTCTGCCAGCAGGCCGCTTGCTGGCAGGATCAGGAAGGGCAGAATATTTTTCTGGGTCAGCAGATCGACCTTGTTGTAAAGCAGGTCCAACTGACTCGCATCGTAATTCAATTCGGTCATGACCGAGCCTTGGGGAAACACACCCGCCGCATATTCCAGGGCACGGTGACCGTGCTCGGAAGGCATGATTTCCTCCAATTGCGCCGACCGGGAAAATCCTTCGAGCGGCAGGATGAGGACATCGACCCCGGAAGCATAAACCCGGTCGAGACCGGTGAAATCTTCCGGCGCAAAACCACGCAGGGCGACAAAGGTACGAAAATTTTTCTTGATGGAGCGCACCAGCGGGTCCAGCAGGCGGAACCCCCGGTCCGGCGATTCGCAATAATCCATATTGATCTGGACGAAGCTGGTGGACTCTTCTGCAAATGCCGAACGCACCCACGACAAAACTTGACTTTCATCCCGGCTCAGTTTGTTTTCCTGCGGAAGGGCCTTGATGTAAATATTAAGGCAATACCCGTCGAGGCTGATATCGCCCGTTACCGCCCCGGACGGTGCCTGGAGCTGGCTGAAAAATTTCGGGCGAGGCAATAAGGCGACGGGACGTTCTGCATTAGCGACGTGCAATACGGGGCCGCCATTTTGCCAGCTCAACGGGAGCGCGTCACTTCCTGCCTTGCACACGCGGGTCGTGACAAAAAAATCTTCGGCAAGAGCCAGGGAAATTTCTTTGAGTTCCCCCGCACCCTCGGTGCCTTGAATCGCAGAGCGGCGCACGCCGTCATCAGGCACAACCCCACGCGCCATCACTTCGAGTTTGAGTTGTCCGAGCGGTGTCATGGTGTGGTGCCTTTTTTCAAGCGTTGCAAAAGACGCTGATGAATGCCGTCGAATCCGCCTGACGACATGATCAGGACGACATCGCCCGGTTGGCATTCGCCGCTGAGATGGTCGATGATGGATTCAACTCCGGGAATGTACCACGCCTCTTTGGATGCTTCCTTAGATGGCTCCTGGCCCATCGCCTTGATCGAGTCAATCAAAGCGAAGGGATCCAGCCGTTCGTTTTCCGGCACTTTTTCAGTTGCGAAAAGCTCAGCGATCACCACCCGGTCCGCCGGGGCAAAACTTGCGGGCAGGGTTTCCTGAAACACGTTTCTGCGCGAGGTGGCGGAGCGCGGTTCGAACACGGCCCACAAGCGTCCGTCCGGAAAGGCTTCCTTGATCCCGGCCAGAGTGAGTTTGATGGCGGTGGGATGATGCGCGAAATCGTCGATCACGGTGATGCCGTTTTCTACGCCGACCACTTCCTGCCGGCGTTTGATGCCTGCAAATTCGGCGTAGGCGGCGGCGATCTCTTGTGCTGAAAGTCCGAGGCGCAAGCACAGCGCGGCGACGGCGGCAGAGTTCAACGCGTTCTGTCTGCCGGTCATCGGCAATGAAAATTCGCCGACCTTTTTTCCTTTGTGGAGTAAACGGAAGCGGCCCGCGCCGGAATCCCATTGATAGTCGGCGATCACCCAATCAGCTGAGCTGGAAAATCCGTAGGACTCCATGTCGCAGGGGACCTTGCCTGTAACGTCTTTGATATTCGGGTCGCCATGGGCCACCAGTAAAAATCCATCCGGGTCGAGAATGTCGATGAACTTGAGGAACGCATCCTTGATCTGGTCGAGGCTGGAAAAAATATCAGCGTGATCAAATTCGATGCCGGTCAAAATGGCAGAATGCGGTTGGTAGTGCAGAAACTTCGGGCCCTTGTCGAAAAAAGCCGTGTCGTATTCGTCGCCTTCCACCGCGAAATGTTCCCCCGCGCCAAAGCGGTGGTTGCTGTCAAAATTTTTGAGCCAGCCGCCCACCATGAAGCCGGGATCGCGTCCGGCATGATAAAGCGTCCACGCGAGCAGTGACGTTGTCGTGGTTTTGCCATGAGTGCCGGTGACCACCAGCGATTTTTTTCCTTCCAGAAAAAACTGCGACAGGGTTTCCGGAAAGGAAAGATAACGAACATCCTTCTGCTGGACCGCCAGAACCTCCTCGTTATTTTTAGAAACGGCGTTGCCGATGACGGCAATGTCGATGTCCGTTGTGATATTCTCCGCCTTGTAACCCGGCATGACGGGAATGCTCAGGTCGCTGAGAAGGGTGCTCATCGGCGGATAAATATTGGCATCCGAGCCCTGGACCTTGTGCCCCGCCTGCTTCAGCAGTCCTGCGAGGGAGGCCATTCCGGTGCCGCACACAGCAATCAAGTGGAAGTTTTTGATTTCGTTGGGATTCATTCGGTCGGGCAATTGTAGGGGCAAGCCCCGCACTTGTCAATATTGAGGCGATGTCAGAGGACGAGCTGTTTTAATTCGGACATCGTGTGAATGAGGAAGTCGGGGTTGGCATTCTCGACCTCGGACCGGGGCCGCATGCCCCAGGTCACACCGCAGGTGGCGACTCCGGCACTGCGTCCGGCTGAAATGTCCTGTGGGCTGTCGCCGATCATGAGCACGTCCTGCGCTGGCAGGGTGAATTGGTCCAAAAGACGGAGCACCATTTCCGGGTCGGGTTTTTTTTGCTTCACGCTGTCGCCACCGAGGACGCTGGCAAAACTGTCGCGCCGATGGAGCCCCGCCAGGATCATCTCGACAAACTCCACCGGCTTGTTGGAAACGATGGCCTGTAGTCGCGTCTTGAAATGGTCAAGAATGTCTTCGCACTCTGGATAAAAACGGGTGCGGTCCAGCGCATGCACCCGGTAGTGTTTGCGGAACACGTTTACCGCGCTGTCGACATCGCACCGGTCTGATTCGCCCAGTGCTTTTTTCATCAGGCTGAGAACCCCGTGCCCAACGAACGAATAAATTTCTTCGCGCTCGCGCTCCGGCAGGCCAAGCTCGACCAGAGCGAGATTGACCGACAGCGCAATGTCTTCCTTGGTGTCAACGAGGGTGCCGTCAAAATCATAGGCCAGCAGGAGGTAGTTTTTCGGGGGCATAGTTGTTGCTGTCTACTCTTTGTCAAAACTTGTGGTGAAGCGGTAGGCCTTGACCACGCCGATTTTATCAAACAGAATAACGAGGTCCTTGGAATTGGTTTTACCCATGGAATATTGATCGTACTGATAAGTCCACATTTCCAATCCGTTTTCATTGCCTTCCTTGAAGGGCACCCCAAACCAGTTGAGAATTTCCGTCTTCGAAGTTTGACGGTTTGTGATTTCCTTGACCATGTCTGAATCAAAATCTTTTCCAAACGAGCCGCAACCGATGCTAATCAACAGCAGACCGGCAACACAACCAAAGCGCCAGAAGTGTTTCATGAATCCTCCTGAACAAAAAAGGTTCACCGCCTCTGTTAGCGAGACTAAAACCCAGTGTACCAAATCCCCTTTGGCAGGGTTCAAAATTATTGCCGGTTGCTTTGCCCACAAAAATCCGCAGACTTTCAATCTGAACAGGGAAACCCTGTTAAGGGGCATTCAATGGTGTGCACTGCTTCTGCTCATGGCTTGCAATACGACACCGGGCATCCCTCCTATTGGCGGGGAGGTATTGACGGCACCGTCAACCGGATCAGGTGATGCGGCATCGCCCTCTGCTAATCCATACCAGGGCGACGGCTACATCGAACTGTTACCTGCTCTGCCACCGGAGGGTTACTTTGTAAAAAAGCTGGCTGACGATGTCTATTTTTTCTCGACAGGACATTACAACACGCTTTTCGTGGTGGCTGAAGGTGGCGTGATTCTGGTTGACCCGGTACACGGAGCCGGGCACTTGATCAAAAAAGCGATTGCAACGGTGGCTCCGTTACCGGTGAAATTTTTGATTTACACCAATGCCGGACTCGACCGGATTGGCGACGCGTATCTGTTTGCCGAGGGAGCCCAGATCATCGCCCACGAATCGGCGCAATTACTTTTGAAACGCTATCAGTCTGCCAAGCGACCGTTACCGCAGTTAGCCTTTCGCAAAAAGTACACGCTCAATTTCGGCGGAAAAAAAATAAACCTGATCTACCCCGGTACCGGTCACGGGAGCGGTAACACGATCATTCATCTGCCAGCCCAGAAAGTGCTGATGTTCGTTGGCACCGGTGGCGCGAGGGCACTACCCGGTGCTCGTTTTGAAACGGTCGATCTGTACGGTCAGGTGCTGGGGGTGCAGAGGGCGACCAAACTGGAGTTCACCGCCTGGTTGTCCGGCAAGGGGCCGCGACCCGGCACGAAAAATGAACTGCGGCAATTGCTCAGTTACTACTACGACTCGCGCAAGGCCAATGTCAGTGCGATGAAGTCGGTGCGTTTCGAGGACGTAGCAGGCTCTACCCGTTCGCGTGATCCGCTGGTGATTGTCGACGGTTACCACCGGGCGGTGGCCAGGGATTGCTATGACCGGTTAAAGCCCGTGTGGAAACAGCGGATGATGGGGTTCGAGGCGTATGCGCTCAGTCATTGCTCAGCCTGGACGGATTTTCACCTGACCCACAAACGGCCCAAATAGGAAGGGCTTTGCATAACCCAAAAAATTATATGGGCGAGAATTTTCAGGGAGACAGGGGATTTTTATTGTTGCCCTCCCCTGTATCCTCTCTTTTGGTAAGGAGGGGTGCGAAGCCAAGGCGAATTGAAATTTTGGAATAACTGTAGGCCGTTGCCGCCCTTCCCTTCGGCAGGCTCAGGACAGGCTCCAAGCTCAGGGTGACAACGAAAAAGCTAAAGTCCAAGGCGAGATTCTTCGCTGACGCTCAGAATGACATGCAGTGGTTTTTGTTGCCCGACCAGACCTTGCTCACGGCTAACGTGGAAACATTCTACGATACGCTCAGAAAATATTATTTGCTCAGAAAGGGTCAGCCGTTAGCCCCCACGCTAGTGGGTTAGGGGGTAATTCCCGAATCTTCCAACCCATCCTGCCCCGTTAGCCCCCACGCTAGTGGGTTAGGGGCCGGGATAGCGGCTGAGGATGTGCTCGACCGAGGCGATGGCACTTGACGGCAGGCGTGCGCCCATGTGCCGGACCACTTGTGCGGCGCAGTAGGACCCCAGAATACCTGCGTCTTTCAAGGGCAGGAACCGCGTTAGGCCGAACAGGGCACCGCCAGCAAAGAGGTCGCCAGCACCGGTGGTGTCAACCGCTTCCACCGGGAAGGATCCGATGATTACTTTTTCCTGGTTTTCACTGGAGGCCCAGGCACCTTCTTTGCCGCGAGTGAGAAACAGGGTGCCGACCATTCCTCGCAATTGTTCGAAGGCGTGTTCCGTGTCTTCCGTCTGGATCAGGGCGCGGGCTTCGACCTCGTTGCAAAACAGGATGTCGACTTTCCAGCGGATGAAATCGATGAGAGCCTCGCGGTAACTGTTGACGATGAAGGCATCGCTCAGGGTGAATGCAACAGGCACGTCAGCTTTTTTAGCGATGTCTGCCATTTTCTCTGCCGCCTGCCGGGTTTCCTCGCCGGTCCACAGGTAGCCTTCAATATAGACGGTGCCGCATTGTCCCATGATCGTTTCATCGACGTTGTCCGGGTGAAGTTTGGAAGATACGCCGAGGTGGGTGAGCATGGTGCGTTCGGAGTCGGGGGTGATCAACACGACGCAGGTGCCGGTGCCTTTCGGGGCACCATCGGGTCCGGGAAACCCGACACCGCAGGTGCGCATGTCTTCTGTGTAGTGTCGACCAAAATCATCGTCCGCCACGCGGCCCAGATAATAGCCCTTGCCTCCCATGGCCCCGATGCCGTGCAGGGTGTTGGCGGCGGAGCCACCGGACGAAATTTTCCGGGAACGATCAGTCACTGCAGCCAGAATTTTATTCTGGTTTTCCACGGAGGACAGGGTCATGCCGCCTTTAACGATACCCAGCGATTCGATAAAGTCATCTTCAACGCGAACCTCGATATCGACCAGCGCGTTTCCTATCCCCACCACATCAAATTCCATTGTGAGCTCCTGCTGTAAATTGGGTTTAGCCTATGCGGTGACACTACACCAACCGCGTGGAAACCGTCAAGTCAGACCTTGCGGGTGCTCCGCGCACGGCGAACAGAAATGAAAACCACCGCATGTCATTCTGAGCGAAACCCTTCGACAGGCTCAGGATAAACTCCGTGGAGAGAAGAATCTCGCCTCGAGGGTTTAAATTCAAAATCAAAAGTCCAGGGCGAGATGCTTCGTTTCACTCAGCATGACAATCTGAAGTCCCCGTGCCATTCAGAATTTTTTAATCCCCCCAACCTCCTTTTACTTTAGGAGACCTTTGCAAGGATGAGCAAAGTATAACCTCGGAAACAAAAGCAAAGGCGAGTTTTTCCTCTTCTTTTTTGGTACTGGCGTGCAGGTCTCTTGTCAGGAAGAAAATGCCTTTGTTGAAAAGGTAATTGAATTGGCGGCTGTGAATTTGTACACTCAGTGATGATGAGACGCAACCTTTTGCGAAAGCTGTCCGGCCTGCTGTTGATGGCCCTGATGCTGGTTCCCGGCCTCCTCCACGCCCAGCCCCTCGACCACAGCCCCTCCGCCCAGAAATTCAGGAAGAAAATCGACAGCCTGTTTTCCCACCGGTGCGCCAAAGGTGCGCGCGCCGGAGTGAAGATCGTTTCGCTGACTTCCAATCAAACCCTCTTCGAAAAAAATGCCCGTCAGTTGTTTGTCCCTGCGTCCAACATGAAAATGGTGACCACCGCCGCCGCTCTGCGCAAGTTGGGGCCGGATTTTCGTTTCCCGACAAAAGTGTATGGCACCGGGCCGACTGTGAATAACACGCTCAAGGGAGATATGTTCCTCAAGGGGTTTGGCGATCCCTTTCTGGTCACCGAGCGCATGTGGCTGTTGGTCAATGAAATTAAAAACCTGCCGCTGAATAAAATCGAAGGCGATCTTATCCTTGACGGTTCTTATTTTGGTGGCGGACCCAGGGTGGCGAGTTGGAAAGGCTATGACGGACCCGAGGCCTACCTTGCGCCCTTGAGTGCCCTGTCATTTAACTTCAATACCATCGCCGTGCATGTTGGCCCCGGCAAGCGGTCGGGGGATCGTCCGGTGGTGGTGATCGATCCAGCCACTGCTTACACTCGTCTTGAAAATTCTGCTGTCACTAAAAACAAGGGGAAGCGCGGTCGGCTCATCGTCAACCGCCATCATCAAGGCGGACAGGATGTTGTCACCGTTTCCGGTTCTCTGCCGCGCAATGTCGGACGCAAAACCTATTACCTCAACATCACGCATCCGCTGAAGTACACCGGTGCGGTGTTTAAAAAAATGCTGGGGCAGGCCGGGGTGGAAGTCAAGGGAACGGTCAAGGTGGGTACGGTGCCGGAAGGTGCGCTCGAAATGCACGAGCACAAGAGTCTGCCATTTTCAGACATCCTGCAGGGCTTGAACAAGTACAGTAATAATTTCATTGCCGAGCAAATTGTGCGGACGCTGTCTGCGCGCGAATACGGTGCGCCGGGCACGACGGAAAAAGGCGTGCAGTTGGTGCAGACGTATTTGATGTCCCTCGGATTTTCAAAAAACGCTTTTTCGATTGCGGATGGGTCGGGGCTGTCGCGGCAGAATCGTTTGTCGCCGGAGCAGTTGATCGCGGTGCTGAAGGATGTCCACTCAGACTGGTCGGTGTTTCCGGAGTTCGTTTCCGCCATGGCGATCATGGGCCTGGATGGCACGGTGGAAGACCGCATGGCGCGGGTGGACGGTGCTCAAAAAATTCGCACCAAGACTGGCACGCTCAATCACGTCAGCAGTCTGTCGGGATACTTTCAATCGAAAGATGGCGAAGCCTTCGCCTTTTCAATTTTGATGAACGGTCTGAAATGTTCCAATGGTCGGGCGCATCGTTTGCAAAATGCCATTCTTGCGGAGGCCCTGAAATTTTCCCGTAAGCAAGAGAACAGCTCGGAAAAAAATACCAGGAATTCCAGATAGCCCATCGTATTTTCTGAAGGACTGAAAATCGGAGGCCCCCTTCGACAAGCTCAGGGTGACACTTTAAAGCACTGCAATGTCATTCTGATTTCTCACCGGACCACCTGGCGGTGGGGCTAATAAAAAAAACCACAGCGTGTCATTCTGAGCAAAGCAGGGCGAAGTGAAGAATCTCGCCTTTGCTTTTGATTTTAGGGTTATGCAAAGCGATCCCTGCTAATGAGGGACAGTCGCTTGTCTGTGGGTTTTAATATTGTATGATCAGTCTTTAAATATTTTCTGATTTTCCTTGCGGTCTTCCTCCAGAATTTTATCCC
Source organism: Nitrospinaceae bacterium (assembly GCA_029261535.1). Classification (GTDB taxonomy): domain Bacteria; phylum Nitrospinota; class Nitrospinia; order Nitrospinales; family Nitrospinaceae; genus Nitronauta. The sequence goes on from JAJDBF010000029.1 coordinate 145,323, forward strand.
AGTCGCGCTTGATGACCTCAGCTTCCAGGAATTCCTGGTAGATATTTTTCGCCAGTTCTTTTCGGTCAACGCCTTCCGGTGCCACCTGAATATCCAATTGCCCGAGAGCCATATCAAAATCCCGATCCATCAAGGCGGCGGGGTCCATGCTGTATTCCTTGAGGGCCTGTTTGATGGTGGCGGGATCGCTACGGAACCGTCGCGCAACCTCGTTGATGTTGGACGGCTTGTAACCGCGATCCTGGGTGATTCCCAGATGATAGGCACAGAACAGCTCAAAAGGTTCGATGTCAGCGGTGAGTTTTTTGAGTCCAGAAGGACGCGGAACGTCTGCATCCACCACCGGTAGAGACGTGCTGTGGGTTTGGGTGGTTGTGACAGGAGGTTTCTCTGCCGGTGCGGGCCGGTTGCCGTTACCATTGCCGTTGGCGTTGGCAGAAGGCGGAGTGAAAGGGCGGCTCTTGAACTGGCGTTCGTTTGAAGAGTTGCGCGAACCGCCAAAACGGTTGTTCTGCTGACCCGACCGTGGCGGCCTGCCATTGCTCTGGTTCCTGTCCTGACTTGGTCGACGGTTGGTCTGGCTGTTGCTGTCCCTTTGCCCGGGTTTGCTATTGCCCATGGGAATATGGGAGGTCAAAGTATCAGACGTTGGTTTCATCCACATTTCGGTGGCTTGTTTATTTTGCGAACGGTTCGGACCGCGATGCCGATTCGCCTGTGCAGGCGGTTTGGGGTTTCGGCTCTGCGCGTTACGGGGTTGTTGATGAGACCTTCTGCGGCCATTATTGGAGTGAGATGGCTTTTTCAAAACACAATCCTTTATTCGTGGGGGTTAAAAAAACTCGGCGTTGGTGTCCCTTTAAGGGACGGGGTCATTTGAGCAGTGATTCCAATTGATCGACCAGTCCGGTGAATGTGTCCAGCGCCGTTTCGACGGGTTCCGGGGTGCTCATATCCACACCGGCGTCCTTCAGTAATTCGATGGGAAATTTTGACCCACCGCTTTTCAGGAAGTTCAGGTAGGCTTCCTGTTCCGTCGCGCCGCCCTTGAGGACCCGTTCGGCCAGGGCATAGGCGGCGGAAATTCCCGTCGCGTACTTATAAACATAAAACCCGAAATAAAAATGCGGGATGCGGAAACATTCCAGGTCGAGCTCCGGATCAAGCTGTACACCGGGACCGAAATATTGCTCCAGCAGTTTATGGTAACGCTCTTGAAATGCATCGGCGGTGAGCGGTTCGCCCGCTTCCGCCGCGGCATAGATTTGATATTCGAATTCGGCAAACATGGTTTGGCGAATGAGGGTGCCGCGGAGATTATCAATTTCCCGACAGACAAGATAAATGCGCATCTCCTGACTGATGTCCTGGCTCAGAAAATGCCGGGTCAGCAGGGCTTCGTTAAATGTTGAGGCCACTTCGGCCACAAAAATAGTGTAATCCGCATACAGGTAAGGCTGGTTGGCCTTGGAAAAATGCGAGTGCATGGAGTGACCCGCTTCGTGCGCCAGCGTGTACACGCTGTTGATATTGTCGTCCACATAGTTCATCAGAATGAACGGATTGGAATCATAACAGCCGGAGGAGTAAGCACCACTGCGCTTGCCAGAATTTTCATAGCGGTCGACCCAGCGGTCGTCGAGCAACCCTTGCCGGACGGTGGCTCCATATTCTCCGCCCAGAGGTTGCAGGGCGGTGGTGATTTCATCCACCGCTTCCTCAAAGGGCATGTTCCATTGACAATCCTTTACCAGCGTAACATGAGTGTCGTAAATGTGAAGGGTATCCAGTTCCAGTACGCGTTTCCTCAATTCAAAATATCGATACAAGGGGGCTCGCTTGCGGTGGACGGCCTCGATGAGATTGTCATAAACAGTTACGGGAATGTTCTCGGCAAACAACGCCTGTTCCCGCGCGCTCGGGAATTTTCGGGCGCGGGTAAAAAATAAATCTTTCTTGAGACTGCCGCCAAGCAAACTGGCCAGCGTGTGACGATGTGACTCATAAGACTTGAAAAATGTCTGGAAGGCCTGCTTGCGTATCGACCGGTCCTGCCGCTGGAGCAGGCTTATGAAATTGCCATGAGTGAGGGTGATGTCGCTCCCGTCTTCATCCTGAATCGTGCCAAAAGTCAGGTCGGCATTGTCCAACATGCTGAACGTGTTGCCGGGAGTCCGGCCCATTTCCGAGGCCGCCGCCAGCAGGGCTTCTTCTTTTGTTGACAACGTATGCGCCCGGTAGCGCAACTGCCGCTCAAGCGACAAACGATAAAATTTAAGCTCCGGGTCGGCAAGATAGCCTGCGATGGTGTCTTCAGGAATGGCCATGATTTCCGACAGGATGAAACTGCGTGCCTGCTGATAGCCGGTGAGGAGCGTCATCGACTTTTCAAAATTTGCCTGTTGCAAAGAGTCGGTCTTGTCTTCATCCGACCGCAAGTGGGCGAAGGTGTAGACCTTGTCCAGGATGCGCGAGAAATTCATGTCGAATTCCAGACAGGCTTTCAAACTCGCTACCGATTCCCCAAGGGTTCCTTTAAAGGCCGCATAATCCTGCAACTGGGAGCCGAGGGAACTCAATTCCGCTTCCCAGGCCTGGGAAGAAGCGTAGAGCCCGTCCAGGTCCCAGGTGTTTTGTTCCCGGACCTTATCGCGCGTCAGTATTTCCATTGAGGTAGTCATTAACTAAAGAGAACCATAAATAATTCGATACCGTTCTATTGGACAACTTGTTTTGCAGTGCAATTTAATCTTTTTACTGGCAACTTGTTCCGCCGAACCACTCAATCATTTCGTGGACCTTTTGTTTTGCCTAACAACCAAATATTTCACATGCAACCTGTTTTACCGGACAATCAAATATTTATTTGGGCAACTCACTCGGTTTTGTTTTTAAGCTGATCTGATGGGTCGGTCATTTACCGGTCCCGGAGTCCGCAGGCCAATCATTATTTTTCCAGGGCCACGGAATATTTTGCGTCAATTTCAAAAATGAATAGGATGGAATATCGTCACTCAAGACAGTGAGGAAATTGCCCGCTCAATCGTTTCTAAATGTGTTTGGAGTTTGGCTTGTTTTTCAGACAGGACTTCCAGGCGCTGTCGGTCTTTATCGATGACTTCGGGAGGTGCCTTTTTGATAAACTCCACATTGGATAGTTTCTTATTAATATTTATGAAGTCTTTTTCAATTTTTTTCAACTCTTTTTCCAGTCTCTTCTTTTCTTCGTCAAAATCCATCAATCCTTTTAGGTCAACATGTCCCTCAATTGTACCATCAACAAACGTCGCTGAAACCTTTGGTTTTTCTTTATCATTTCCCAGGTGAAGCACCTCGACCCGAGCTAACTTCTTGATATATTGACTCGAATTCTCAATGGCAGTCAGGGTCTCAGCGACTTCGCAATGTATAGTTACCTTCAGTGTCTGTTTAGGACTCAGATTCATTTCGCCGCGAATATTCCGAATTCCATTAATCACTCCCATCAAAATATTCATGCGGGATTCCGTGTCGATGGAAGTATTTTCCGGATTCGGTGTCGGATAGGGAGCGGTCATGATGCTGTCACCTTCGGCCCCGGCCGGCAGTTTTTGCCAGATCTCTTCGGTGATGAAAGGCATAAACGGATGCAGAAGTTTCAGGCTCGCTTCCAGAACATGCACCAGTACGTTTTGCGCGACCCGTTTTTCCGGACCCTCCGAAAACAGTCGTGACTTTGAAAGTTCAATGTACCAGTCGCAAAACTCGTTCCAGATAAATTTATAAATTGCCTGCGCCGCCTCGTTGAATTTGAACTGGGTGAGGGCGCATTCGACATCGGCGATGGTGGCGTTGAGCCGACTCAGAATCCAGCGGTCGGCAAGCGTCCGCTCATCTGATTTTTCCAGGGCACAGGTGCCGTCATAGCCTTCGAGGTTCATGAAGGCGAAGCGCGAGGCGTTCCACAGTTTGTTGCAGAAATTGCGATAACCGTCGATGCGGTCTTCGTCCAGTTTGATATCGCGTCCCTGTGCGGCAAACGCGGCCAGCGTAAATCGCAGGGCATCGGTGCCGTAACGCTCCATCATCACCAAGGGATCGATGACGTTGCCCTTGGTCTTGCTCATCTTGGCACCTTCGGCATCGCGGATCAGGGCGTGGATGTAAACATCCTTAAAGGGGACATCGTCCATGAATTTCAATCCCATCATAATCATCCGCGCCACCCAGAAAAACAAAATATCAAATCCGGTACACATCACAGAGGTGGGGTAAAACCGTTTGAGGGATTCAGTTTGATCCGGCCAGCCGAGTGTAGAGAACGGCCACAGGGCGGAACTGAACCAGGTGTCGAGCACATCGGTCTCACGGATCAGGTCGGTGCCCCCGCAGGAACAACAAGCGGTCGGGTCTTCTCTGGCGACGGTAAATGTTTCGCACCCGTTGCAATGCCACGCCGGAATCTGATGACCCCACCAGATCTGGCGCGAGATACACCAGTCGCGGATGTTTTCCATCCAGTTAAAGTAAGTGTTTTCCCAAAATTGAGGAACGATTTTGATGCGACCACTTTTGACGGCTTCGATTGCAGGTTCCGCCAGCGGTTTGGTTTTGACGAACCATTGTTTGGATAGATAAGGCTCAACCACCGTGCGACAGCGGTAGCAGTGCCCGACCTTATGCACATGGTCTTCAATCTTGACCAGCAGATCCTGAGTTTCAAGATCTTTCACGACATTGTCGCGTGCTTCGGTGCGGTCTTGCCCGGCGTAGGCACCGCCTTCGGCGTTGATGCGGGCAGAGGTGTCCATGACATTGATCGAAGGCAGTCCGTGCCGTTTTCCAATTTCAAAATCGTTCGGGTCGTGTGCTGGCGTGACTTTTAGAGCACCGGTGCCAAATTCGGTGTCGACATACGCGTCGAGGATGACCGGAATTTCACGGCCCAAAAGTGGCAGAATAACCGTTTTGCCATGATGCGCCGTGTGCCGCGCATCATCAGGATTGACCGCCACCGCTGTGTCGCCCAACAGGGTTTCAGGCCGGGTGGTGGCGACGATCAACTCGCCGGTGCCATCTTTGAAACGGTAACGGATGTGATACAGCTTGCCCGGTTTTTCCTCGTGCTCGACTTCAAGATCAGACAACGCCGTGTGACAGCGTGGACACCAGTTGATGATGTAGTCGCCTTTGTAGATCAACCCCTGTTCGTAGAGAGTGACGAAAACTTCGCGCACCGCTTTCGATAATCCCTCGTCCATGGTGAAACGATCGCGTTCCCAGTCGAGGGTGCACCCGAGTCGGCGCAACTGTTTGGTGATGGTGCCGCCGGATTCCTCGCGCCATTTCCAGACGCGCTCGATAAATTGCTCGCGCCCGATGTCGTGCCGGGTCGTGCCTTCTGCATGCAGTTGGCGTTCGACCACATTCTGCGTGGCGATGCCAGCGTGATCGGTGCCCGGTTGCCAGAGCGTGCTGAAACCGGACATGCGTTTCCAGCGCGCCAGAATGTCTTGCAACGTATTGTTGAAGGCGTGGCCGATGTGCAGGGAGCCGGTGATATTGGGCGGCGGAATCGCCATGGAAAAAGTTTTGCCGGGACGCGTCTCATCGCCATGGGCCAGGCGGTTCTCGTCCCAGAACTGAATCCAGCGTTCCTCGACGTTTTCTGGGTCGTATTGTTTGTCCAGTTGAATCATAAGAGAAATAATTGAAAGGGACAGTGTCCCTAAAGTTGCCGTGAAAATCTAATATCGGTTGAAAAGATTTTAGAAGAAGAAAGGCACTCGGCGAATTCTGATTGATCTTAAGCAGGGGCGCATTGTACAGCGGTCTACCCGGTCAGCAAACATATATTTTTTTGTGGGTCATGCCACAATTAAGAGAGCATTGCGTAAGTGCTTTTTGAAAGACTGAAAAGCGGAGGTCGCAACCTGTTCAAGAACGCTACTCGCGTTCTTGAATGTGACACATAAAATCAACGAACTGTCATTCTGAGCCACAGCGAAGAATCTCGCCTTTGCTCTTGATTTTTGAGTTATGCAAAGGCCTCACAACTTTGAGGGGCAAGCATTTCAAGCTTGGTGCGTCTTGCGGATTTCCTGAATTTCCTGGCGGATGATATCGCGGATAATATCTGGTGCCATTTCCTGAACGACCTCGCGCACCACCTGGTTGACCTGTTCGGAGATTCCCGAAAGCTCTTTTTTCAGGTTGCGGTCGAGGCCTGCTTCGAGTACCCGCGCCGCATGCTGGACCATGGCCTCGGTCATGTGTTCCTCACTAAACCCAGGGCCGGGTTCGTTTGGTTTCCGAGCCGACGGTGCTACCGGGCTACCGGATTTCTTTGCCAGAAAGGCTTGGCTTTCCTGGATGAGATCGGGCGTGGCATCGCTACTGGCACTCACAGGTTCCATTGGCGGGGCAGGCGGGGCGGTGTCCCGGTTGACTTCACTGACCGCTTGAAAGGCGTGCTCCAGATCTTCTGCCGGATCCGGATCGCGGCGCGGTTCTCCAATAATAAAATCGGGAGAAGACGCGTCATGTTCTTCTTGCTCAATTTGCACGATGGGTGCGGAATCGATGTTGCCCGTTTCGGTTATCATTGTATTTACTGCCTCGGGTTGGCGGTCGCCTGCAGGCTCAGTATCAGGGGGCATGGTGGATTCGTCAAAGTCGGACATGTGATCATCTGTCAGTAAATAGGAGAATTCACTTTCTTCTTCGGCTTCGGTTTCAGGTGCCGCCTCCACTGCGACTTCCTCCGCCTCTGGTTCGGGTTCAGGTTTTGCCGGTTCCGTCAAGTCTGCTTCACTTAAAGAAACAGTTTCAGGCTCTTCGTTTTCGGGTACCTGTTCGGGTGCCTGTTCATCGGTTGTCATGTCGTCTGCGCTCAATTGCATAGCCGGTTCGGTTTCTGTTTTCTCCTCGACCGGTGTCTCATCTAAAAGTTCGTTGATGAGTTCATCCGGTGACAATCCAATAGCCTCGGAGTCGTCCGGGTTTTCCATATCGTCTGCGGACAGGGAAAATGTGGGAGCCGGTTCGTTGTCTTCCATATCATCAGCGGAAAGATCGAACGGAGCGACTTCCGGCTCAGTGGTCGATTCTTCTTCGATGATATCCAGCGTGTTGGGGATGCCTTCCCCGGATAACATTTTTTGAACTTTGGAAACGATGTCTTCCGACTTGAACGGTTTTGACAGATGATCTTCCGCCGCGCAGGCCTCGAAGGCTTGATTGTCGAACTCTTCAAAATCGCTGGAGAGCAAAAGGACCCACCGCTTCTGGTGCTCGGCGGAGCTTTTGATTTTCCGGCTCAGTTCAAAGCCGGACATGCCCGGCAATTCAACATCTGCCATAACGATGTCGGGATTCAGTGTTCCCAGCATCTCCCAGGCTTCCTTACCGTTGGCAACACCCTCAACTGCTATGTCCTCGTTTGCAAATGCCAGGGCCACGATTTTCTGGATGGTGGGGCTGTCGTCGGCGACCAGGATTCTGGAGGTCATAAGGCTTTGATAATTTTCAGGAGAGTGTGGAAAAGACTTCTTAACCATTTGAATGATAACACATAAAAGGCGATATTTGAAAAGTCGGGGGGCGGGGGCTTTAGAAATTGCGGGGTCATCAGGCGTTTGATTTCTAAAACAGTTTTGACGCAGACGCAGTGTCCAAGAACGCGAATAGCGTTCTTGAACAGGTGTGACAGGAAGTTCTTGAGCGAACGCTCCGCCCAAGGTCCTCCGTTGACCGGGGTCAGGGGGGCGCAACTTGCAGAATCAGATTAAGGGGCCGGGACCACCGCCACCCATGAAAGAGGGCCTTGTCC
>JAJDBF010000030.1 GCA_029261535.1 Nitrospinaceae bacterium
GGTCCAAAACTCATGGGCATATTTTCACAAATTCATGTTACTTCCATCACCCTGATCCTCGCCATGATCGCCTGCCTGATAGGCGGTTTCGTGGTCGGTTATTTCCTGCGCAAAAAATTCTCCGAACACCAGGTCAAGGAATCCGAATCTCTGGGACAAAAAATAATTGAAGAAGCCGAGCGGGAAGCGGAAACGCGCAAAAAATCCGTCGAAATCGAAATGAAAGAGCATCGGATCACCCTGCTCTCCGAAATCGAAAATGAAAAAGAAGCCTACCATAAAAAGCTTCACCAGCAGGAACGCGCTCTGGCCAACAAGGAATCCGAACTGAAACAATCCGTCGAGAAAAATAAATCTGCGGAACTGCGGTTTGAGGAAAAAGCCAAAGACGCGGAAAGCCGGAGCCAGGAGCTCGACCTGAAAAAAAGCGAGTGTCAGGAACTGATTCAGGAACAGATCAAAAAACTTGAAGTGGTCAGCAACTATTCTGCGGATGAAGCAAAGGAAGCCATCCGCAGTGAAGTCCTCGATGAAGCCCGGTTATCCGCTGGAAAAGAGGTCAAGCGCATAGAAGAAAAAGCCCAACAGACAGCAGAAAGTGAAGCGCGGCGGATCATCTCCTACGCCATCCAGCGGCTGGCCTCGGATCACGTTGCCGAGTCCACCGTCTCGGTGGTGGAACTGCCCAATGACGATATCAAGGGACGCATCATCGGGCGCGAAGGACGTAACATCCGCGCGCTGGAACAATGCACCGGCATCGACCTGATCATCGACGACACTCCCGGTGCGGTGGTGCTGTCGGGTTTCGATCCGATTCGCCGGGAAATTGCCCGACGCGCTCTCAATAAACTGACACTCGATGGCAGAATTCACCCCGGACGCATCGAAGAGGTGGTCAACAAATGCAAAAAGGAGGTCGAGGTGGGCATCGTTAAAGCCGGCGAACAGGCCATCATTGATGTGGGCATCGATGGCATGCCAGGGGAAATGGTTAAATTGCTCGGTCGTCTGCAATACCGCACCAGCTATACACAGAACGTGCTTGAGCATTCCAAAGAAGTGGCCTGGGTTTGCGGTGCCATGGCGGCCGAACTGGGCCTCGATGTAAAAATTGCGAAACGCGCCGGACTGCTCCACGACATCGGCAAGGCTATTGACCGCCACACCGATGGCACCCACACCCAACTCGGGGTGGACATCGCTCGCCGTTACAAAGAACACAAGTATGTGGTCAACTCGATCGCCGCGCATCATGAAGATGTCGAAGCTGAATCGCTTTACGCTGTACTGGTCGCCACTGGTGATACCATCTCCGCTTCCCGGCCAGGTGCCCGTAGGGAAATGCTGGAGACCTACACACAACGTATGTCCCAGCTCGAAGAGATCGGCGACTCCTACAAGGGTGTCGAAAAAACCTACGCCATTCAGGCGGGACGGGAAGTGCGCATCATTGTGTTGCCCGAAACCATGAACGACGACGAAGCCTCTTTGCTTGCCAAGGACATCGGCAAGCGCATCGAAAAGGAAGTCACTTACCCCGGTGAAATCAAAATCACAGTGGTGCGAGAATCCCGATTCGTCTCCACCGCCCGCTAACTCCTTGCGGAGGGCTGACGGGCTGACCTGTATCGGGCAAGCAACATTTTCAGGGCGCATCGCAGAATGTTTTCTGTTGGCTGACTGCAAGGTCCGGTGGGCTGACGGGCTAACCGTTTTGGAGCAATCAAAATTCACAGAGCGCATTGCAGAAAGTTTCTGTTGGCTGACCGCAAGATCCGGTGGGCTGACGGACTGACCGTTTTGGAACAATCAAAGTTTACAGGACGCACTCCTTAAGGAGTGGTTACAATCCACCCTCATATAAAAAACCTTTTTTAAACTCAATCATGGATGAAACAAACGAACTGATCAAAATCCGGCACGACAAGCTGGATGAATTCCGCAAGGCCGGTATCAACCCGTACATCAACCGGTTCAAGGTCACACATCAATTGGGCCCGGTCCTCGAAGAAAACGAAGGCCTGGACCGCGAGGCTCTGGACGAGAAAAAGCAGGAGGTGACGGTTGCCGGGCGCATGGTCAGCAAGCGTAAACACGGCAAGTCCTCGTTCTGCCACATTCAGGACAGTTCCGGCAAGCTACAGGTGTTCGTCCGCCAGAACGACATCGGCGAAGAAGCCTATGACCTGTTTGGAAAATATGACATCGGCGATTTTATCGGGGTCGAGGGATCAGTCTCCCGCACCAAGACGGGCGAAGTCACGATCTTCTCCAAAAAAATCACCCTGCTGACAAAATCGCTTCTGCCTCTGCCGGAAAAATGGCATGGTCTGAAAGATGTCGAACTGCGCTACCGGCAACGCTATGTCGACCTCATCATGAATGCCGAAGCACGCGAGGTGTTCGTCCAGCGCAGTGGCATCATCCGCGTGATGCGTGATTTTCTAAACACTCGCGGCTACCTTGAAGTCGAAACGCCCATGATGCAATCCATCGCAGGTGGAGCCACGGCACGGCCCTTCAAGACCCATCACAATGCTCTCGACATGGAACTGTTTCTGCGCGTGGCACCGGAGCTTTACCTCAAACGTCTGGTGGTGGGCGGACTCGACCGCGTCTACGAGATCAATCGCAATTTCCGTAACGAAGGCATCTCCACTCAGCACAATCCCGAATTCACCATGCTGGAGTTTTACACGGCCTACGCCGATTACATCGATCTGATGGACCTGACCGAAGACCTGTTTCGCCATATCGGCAAGGAAGTGTTCGATAGCCAGACTTTTGCCTGCACCTACGAGGAAGGCGGCGAAACGCACGAGGTGACGATCGACCTGTCACAACCGTTCACCCGTCTGCCGTTCCGGCAATCCCTGGTCGAAATCGGCGGTGTTCCCAATGACATCCTCGACGACCTCGAACAGACCACAGCGTTTGCAAAGCAGAACCACATTGCCCTGGAAAAAAGTGATAATCTGGGAAAGCTGTGGGGCAAGCTGTTCGACCATTTCGTCGAGACCAAACTGGTGCAACCCACTTTTATCATCGACTATCCGCTGGAGTTGTCTCCGCTTTCCAAGAAGAAAGAAGATGACCCGTCCCTGGTTGAACGATTTGAATTATTCGTCGGTCGCAAGGAACTGGCCAATGCGTATACCGAGCTCAACGATCCTATCGACCAGAAACAACGGTTCGAGGATCAGGTCAAACAAAAAGAGGCCGGGGATGAAGAAGCGCACGCCATGGATTCCGATTTTATTCGAGCACTGGAATATGGCCTGCCCCCTACAGCAGGTGAAGGCATCGGGATTGATCGCCTGGTTATGATGTTCACCAACTCGCAATCAATCCGCGATGTAATATTTTTTCCCCAACTCAAAAAAGAAGTGTGAACCTTTACCGGCTTTAACTGAAATAATCCGGTACAAGAGTCTCCACCAAACCTTGCATGAGCTACGAACTGCAAATCAGCTGGCGTCACCTGCTCTCGCGCAAATCACAAAAATTCATTTCCCTCATCACTCTCATCTCCATGGGAGGAGTGGCACTGGGAGTGATGGCACTTATTGTGGTGATCGCCGTCATGTCGGGTTTCGGCAAAGACCTGCGCGACAAAATCCTGGGCACGACCAGTCATATTGTCGTCACCAATGTCACACGCGATGGGATTGTCGGCTACCAGGACGTGATCAAACAAGCCCGTTCGGTCAAAGGGGTGCAAGCCGCCGCGCCGTTTGTTCTCAAGCAAGTGATGCTCACGCATCGGAACAATACCGTTGGTGTTGTTTTGCGCGGGGTCGACCCCGTCCTTGAAAAAGAGACCTCCGATCTCGACAAAAACATTATCGACGGTCAGCTATCGTATCTTTCCACAGGATTGCCGCAGGAAGATCCGTCGGCGCAACCGGCAACCCGGCGCGGTATTATTCTCGGCAACGAACTGGCACGGTCGCTCGGGGTTTTTACTGGCGATGTCATTGGCATGGTTTCGCCTGCGGCCCGCATGACTCCGCTCGGCCTCATCCCCAACCTGCAACTGGTGCAGGTGGTGGGTCTGTTTGAATCGGGCATGTACGAATACGATTCCAGCCTCGCTTTCCTGTCTCTGCAAACCGCGCAAAAAATATTCCGTTTGAAAGACCGCGTCACCGGCGTGGAAATCAAAGTAGACGATCTTGAACGCGCCGGAGTGATCGCGCAGGAACTACAGGAAAAACTGGGTTTTCCGTATCACGTCCGCGACTGGATGCAGATGAACCGCAATCTGTTTGCCGCCCTCAAGCTGGAGAAAACGGTGATGTTCATCATACTCATCCTGATCATCCTGGTGGCGGCGTTCAACATCATCAGCACCCTGTTCATGGTGGTGATGGACAAAGCAAAAGACATCGCCATTTTAAAATCCATGGGCGCGTCGCGCTCCAGTATCATGAAAATTTTCAGCATGCAGGGGTTGATCATCGGCCTCACCGGCACCCTGGTCGGAGTGATCGCGGGGTTCACCATTGTGCCCAACATCAACGAAATCGTGGGCCTGCTTGAGACCACCTTCAACTTCAAAGCCTTTCCGAGCGACATTTATTACCTGAACAAACTGCCATCGGAAATTCAGTACATGGACTCCCTGAAAATTATTCTGTTTTCAATCGTGATCTGTTTCCTCGCCTCGCTTTACCCAGCGTGGCGGGCATCGCGACTGGACCCCATCGATGGCCTGCGTTATGAGTGATGCTGAAGCAACGACATCACCTCTGCTAACAGCGCGGGATATCCAAAAAATTTATCAGACCGAGGAAAAAACGCTGACCGTGCTTTCCGGTACCAGTCTTGATATCCAGTCCGGTGATCTGCTCGGCATCATCGGAGCTTCCGGAAGCGGCAAGAGCACCCTCCTGCATATTCTCGGGGGGCTTGACCGTCCGCAATCCGGTCAGATATTCTTTAAAGGACAAGATATTTTTTCCCAGTCCAACGGGTATCTGGAAAAATTTAGAAATCGTAGTGTCGGCTTTGTGTTTCAGTTCTTCAACCTGCTTTCGGATTTCACGGCGATCGAGAATGTCGCCATGCCCGCGCTGATCGGGAACCGCGATCAAAAGCAAGCGAAAAAGGAGGCGGAACACCTGCTGGAACGGGTCGGCCTCAAAGAACGTCTGCATCACAAACCCGGAGCCTTGTCCGGAGGAGAGTGCCAACGGGTGGCTCTGGCGCGAAGCCTCATCAACAAACCGGACATCTTGTTAGCTGATGAACCGACGGGCAATCTGGACATGGATGCCAGCGAATCCTTTATGGAACTGGTGCGGGAACTCAATCGCACTGTCGGACAAACCTTTGTCATCGTCACTCACAGTCAGAAACTGGCGCAGAGCCTGGACCGCACCGTTCTGTTAAAAAACGGGACGATCAGTGACGTCGACCGGGACATCGTTTTGTAACCACAAGAGAGGACCTATGAAACTAAATGAAATCGCCGACCTCGTTGGAGGAGCCGTTGACGGAGATGAAGGCCTGGAAATTTCAGGAGCCTCCGGATTGGAGTTCGCTGGCTCTACCGATATCACTTTTGTGTCGGAACCCAAATTTTTTCCGGGGCTCGCCAAATCCGGTGCGGGGGCGGTTTTTGTTAAAGAAAAAATCGACTCCGATAAAGCGCAGATCATTCACCCGAATCCGGGGTTAGCCTTCGCTACCATCCTGAATCACTTCAACCCGACAGAAAAGCCGTCTGCCGGTGTTCACCCAAGCGCGGCCCTCGGAAACAATGTGAGTCTCGGAGCCGATGTCACCGTGTCCGCCCATGTTTCCGTTGGACGGGATACCGTCATCGGAGATCGAACGGTTCTTTTTCCGGGTGTGGTGGTAGGTGACCGTTGCCAAATTGGAAGCGACACGACTTTGTACCCCAACACCGTGCTGTACAAGGACACGGTAATCGGCAACCACGTGATCCTGCATGCCGGGTCCGTTATTGGGTCCGATGGATTCAGCTACACTCAGGATGACAAGGGCCAACACGTCAAACTTCAGCAAATCGGCAAGGTAGTGATCGAAGATCATGTCGAGATCGGGGCCAACACCTGCATCGACCGCGCCGCTTTTGGCGAGACGATTATCAAGGAGGGTGTCAAGATCGACAACCTGGTGCAGATTGCGCACAATTGCGAGATCGGGAAGCATTCGGTGATCGTATCCCAGACCGGGATTGCCGGGAGTTGCCGGATTGGCAAACACGTCGTCATCGCCGGGCAAACGGGAATTGCGGATCATATAAACATTGGCGATGAGGTCACCTTGATGGCGCAATCCGGTGTGTTTCGGGATATTCCGGAAAGCGGCACCTATGGATGGGCACCGGCGATGAAGTTGATCGACCTGATGCGTTTCATGCCCAACCTGCTCCGCCTGCCCCAATTGGCCACCCAGGTGAAGGAAATGGAACGGCGGCTGGATAAAATTGATAAGTCCTGATCGTGCCTGATACAATAAAGTAATAGAAAATAAACAGACCGGTTTGAGTTTTCAGCAAACCCGCCTCCCCTTTTGGGCCTACGTATGAATTCACGCTCGCTGACAGTATTGGGACTTTGCCTGTTCTGGATTTTGAACCTCGGTGCCATCCGAGTGTTGTCGCCGGACCAGCTCGGTGTTTACATCCAGAAAAAATTGCGCTTCAATGCTGAAACCCTGCGCCTGAATGAAAAACAGATCGGCCCTGAGGGTGCCCGCTTTCTGGCCCAATCACCGTTGCTTAAAAAAGTAAAACGGCTTTTGATTTACAAGGCTGGCATCGGAGATGAAGGCGTGCAGTACCTGGCTCAATCAAAAAACCTGGACAACCTGAAGGAACTGTTCATCGAAACAGATCACATCACCGACAAGGGAGCCATCACTCTGGCCCGATCCACCTTGTTCAAAAACCTTGAAGTCCTCAACCTTTACAACAACAACATTGGTGACCGGGGAGCGGAAGCGTTGGCAATCTCCAACAATCTGCCACAACTTTTGACACTGAATTTGAATTACAATCAGGTGGGCGACCGCGGAGCACGCGTTTTGGCAAGGTCTTCAGCTCTCGCGGGGTTGCAGACACTGGAGATCACCTACAACAAACTCGGGCCTGAAGGGTTTCTCGACCTTGAAGTTTTCCGTATAAAAAGAAGGCTTGTAATCTGGCATCAGGAAGGTCGCCTGTCCAACCTGGACAAATATTACATCGGGGACCTCGGCGTGAAATTATTATTAAAGTCCCCCTACATAAAAAGTATTGACGAGTTGAACCTGAGCCACAACCAGTTGACCGATGAGTCGGCGGTCGCGATTGCCAATTCACCCAACGTGTCTCACCTCAAGGTGCTCAATCTTTCGAGCAATCGTATCGGTGACCGGGGTGCTTTGGCACTGGCACAGTCGCCCACATTGAAAGACCTCAAAAGCCTCGACCTCAACTATAATGAAATCGGGAACGATGGTGCCTTTGCGCTGGCACAATCGACAGTAGTGCAACCTCTGGAAACACTTAAACTGGGGCAAAACAAAATCGGCGACGATGGCGCCCGGGCACTTGAAGAATCGCCCAACCTTAAAAATCTAATCTATCCTATTTTTGGATATTACTAGGCCAACCTTTCCACATTAAATCAGGTCACGATGCAACAGATTCTAGAATTTGAACGTGAAATTTACGCTGTCGAAAACCAGATACGGGAACTGGTTTCGCTGTCCCATATGTATGAAGGGGTGGGCGACATCACCCACGAAATCGCCAAGCTGAAAAAAAAGCTTCGCCACAAAAAACGCGATGTCTTCAATGGGCTGAGTGGCTGGCAGAAAACCCAGGTGGCGCGCCATCCGAGTCGGCCTTACACGCTCGACTATATTCAATATCTGTTCCGAGGATTCACCGAACTGCACGGTGACCGCCATGGCGGTTATGGTCCGTCTGTTATTGGGGGTTTCGCAAAATTTGACCAGCGGTCCCTCATGATCATCGGTCATCAGAAAGGCCGGGACATGCAGGATAAAATCAAGCGGAACTTTGGCATGTCGCAACCCGCCGGTTATCGTAAAGCCCTCAGGCTCATGCGCCTCGCGGAGAAATTTAACATACCGGTGGTCACCCTCATCGACACACCCGGTGCCTACCCCGGCATTGACGCGGAGGAAAAAGGCCAGTCCGAGGCGATCGCGCGCAACCTGCAAGTCATGGCCAGTCTGAAAGTTCCATTGATTTCCATCGTCATCGGCGAAGGGGGGAGCGGCGGTGCGCTGGCCATCGGCATGGGAAACCGGGTGATGATGCTGGAGCACGCAATTTATTCCGTCATCTCGCCGGAGGGTTGCGCCTCCATCCTGTGGGACAATCAGAAAAAAGTCACGACCGCGGCGGAAGCCCTCTGCATGACCGCGCAGGACCTGCTCCAGCACAAGGTCATCGACAATATCATCCCCGAACCGCTGGGAGGGGCGCACCGCAATCACAAACGCGCCGCCATCCTGCTGAAAAAAGCTTTGCGTCCTCACTTGAATGAACTGGCAGAAAAAAACCCTGACGAACTCATCGAACAGCGCGAACAAAAATTTCGTAGCCTGGGTGTTTTTATGGAAGAGGAAGGTTGAAAGGTATTCAACCATCGCCGGGAAAAATCTTTCTCATTAAAAACTCAGTTGAGTTTTGAACAGGCGAGAGTAAACGGAATCGGTTTCAAGCAATTCCTGATGCGTGCCTGTCTCCGCCAGGACTCCATTTTTCAATACGAGCACCCGGTCGGCACCTTCCAGTGTTGACAGGCGATGCGCGATGATGAGCGTTGTCCGGTGTTTCATCAGTCGGTTGAGAGCCTCCTTGATTTTCGATTCGGTTTCCGTATCGACCGATGCGGTGGCCTCATCCAGAACAAGGATCGGCGGATCTTTTAAAAATACGCGCGCCAGTGCCAGCCGCGTCCTCTCCCCTCCGGAAAGTTTCACTCCCCGTTCGCCAATGAGCGTATTGAATCCCTCGGGAAGTCCATCGATAAAATCCAAAGCATTGGCCGCTGAGGCCGCTTTGCGAATAGCGTTACTGTCGGCACCAAGATTGCCATAACGGATGTTCTCTTCCACCGTGCCGTTGAACAAAAACGGGTCCTGCGACACCAGACCGATCTGCTCTCTTAAATACACCAGACTGAGCTGACGGGTGCTGTGCCCGTCAATGCGAATGTCCCCGCTTTGAGGATCAAAAAATCGCATCAGCAATTTGACCACGGTGGATTTGCCTGACCCGGTATGCCCGACGAGTGCGATCTGCTCACCCGGTTCAATTTGAAATGAGACCTCATGCAAAACTGTACGGTCCGGCACATAGGCGAATATCACATGATCAAATTCAATCGCTCCCCGCACGTTGGTGGAAGGCAGAAGAGGGTTCTCCTCTTCCAATACTTCCGGCTCGGCATCCAGAATTTCAAAGAGACGATCACTGGAGGCCAGCGCATGTTGAAGCATGTGGTTCAAACTGTGGAGCTGATTGATCGGCGTATAGAACAAACCCAGATAACCGATGAAGGCCACCAGCGTGCCAACGCTGATTTCAGCACCGCGCACCAGTCCGACACCGTACAAGATAATGAGTACGGTTCCCATCGAACCAAGAAACATCATGGTCGGCGAGTATACCGCCCACAGGCGCATCACTTTCAGGGTGCTCTGGCAATACGCATCGCTTCTTTTTTCAAAGCGCTCGATCTCATGAGATTGACGGTTGAAAGCGAGAGTCTCCTTCATTCCGGAAATGGTGTCTTGCAGGATGCCGTTCATTTTGGCGGCGCGCTCGCGCACATTGAGATACAGGTCATGCGCCTTTTTCGTATAGGCCCACGCGCCGTATACCAGAAAGGGAATCGGTAACAAAGAAGCTAAAGCCAGTTTCCAGTGCCAGTAAAGCAGGATGGCCATGATGCCGACCAGCGTCAGCACCGCAGTGACGAGTTGTTCCAGCCCATCGACAAAAATCCGCTCGACATAAGTCACATCATCATTGACCCGCGACATGATCTCGCCGGTTGATCTTTGTTCAAAGTAATTGAGCGACATGCGCTGGAGGGCGCGGTACACATCCGACCGGATATCAAACACAACTTTTTGCTCAAGTGTATTGTTGATGACAATCCGTTTATAGTTGGCATAATTGCGGCCAAAATAAGCCGCGACCAAACCGATCACCAGCAGGTAGATCAGATTGCCGCCCTGCCCGTCCACCAGATAATCGACGATCAATTTGATCAGCCAGAAAGGCACGAGGTCCACCAGCGTAGTCAGAACAGCAAACCCGATGGTCAGGCCAGCCCATTTTTTGTAGGGCTTCAAGTAAGCCAGAATTCTCATTAACGATTTCATACGATCAACATCTTTCTCACTGACAAAATTTCAGGAAGCGTGTTATTTTTAGATGGGAAAAGTAAACAAACGACTCAATAATTTTTTTTGCAAGGCTGACGAGAATGAACTATCGCAAACTCGGTTCAAGTGACTTAAACGTATCGGTCATCGGCTTCGGTGCCTGGGGCATCGGCGGTGCACCATTCTGGAGCAACGAAGGCGACCATCCGTCACTGTCAGCGATCAAAAAAGCGTTCGATCTTGGCATCAACTTTTTCGACACCGCGCCGGTTTATGGATTCGGGCACTCGGAACGGTTGATCGGCCAGGCGTTGAAACCGGTGCGCGATAAAGTCATCATCGCCACCAAGTGCGGCCTCCTGTGGGACAAAGAACAACTGGGGTCCATCAAAAAAGTTGCGACAGCCGATTCAATATTTAAAGAAATCGAGCAGAGCCTGGAACGCCTCGACACCGATTATATCGACCTTTACCAGGTACACTGGCCGGATGTCGACACGCCGCAGGAAGAAACAATGTCAGCACTTTTAAAAATACAGAAGCAGGGCAAAATACGCCACATCGGGGTCAGCAATTACAGCGTCAAACAGATGCAAGCCTGCATGAAGGTTGGCCCTCTCGTATCTCTGCAACCGGAGTACAGCCTGTTGCAACGAAAAATTGAAGCGGAGACGGTGCCGTTTTGCCTGGTGAATGATATCGGTATCATCGCTTACAGTCCGCTCGCGTCCGGAGTGCTGACGGGGAAATACGATACCACCACGCGCTTTAAAGACTGGCGAGGCAAAGGCATTCTCGGTGAATTCACTGGCGAAGCGTTCGTTCGCAACATTGGGAAAGTCGACCAACTCAAACAGATCGCCGAAGGTTTGGGGAAGACCTGCGGTCAAACCGCGATCAACTGGGTGCTACAGCAACCCGGCCTGTCAAGCGCACTGGTGGGCGTGAAGAACCCGGCTCAAATGGAAGACAACATCAAAGCTGTCGGCTGGAAACCTGGCGGAGAAGTATCAAAGGAAATCGACCACCTGTTTGCCGCTGGTCATCAGGGATAGACGGTCACTTCCAGGCCATCGCTACCCGTCATTTTACTGAAAATGATTTCCTCCTGATTTTGATTCCGATAGGCCTGTCTCAGTTCATCAGCATTGCGTTTCAAGCTATTCAACTGTTGCGCGAGTTCCGGGTTTTTCTCCGCCAGAGGCTCTACGCCTTCCTCCAGAGTACGCAGGACTTCCGACAATTTTTGTTCTTTCAGATAAAACGTCGTTTGTTCGCGTTCCAGATTCACCAATTGATTTTTTAATGTCGCAATATCACCTCGCAGGTTCCGCTCCATCGCCCCAATATTGGCTTGGTTGATGGTCTGCAAATGGTTCAGGTTGCTTTGGAAACTTTCCAACTGAGCCTGGTACAGCGCATTGCTCGAATAGAAAAATGCCACCATCAGCACCACCATCCCGGTGTACAACATGATCTTGAGTGCGGTGGTTTCGCGTTTGCGAGCCTCAAGATTGAGCGAGAGCCCACGCACCTCATCACCAAAATTCTGAATATGGGATTGCAGTTCCCGCGCCCGTTGTTCCAGTAACTTTGCCGAGTCGCGCACTGTCGGATCATCACCCACCGGTGATTCCGGTGGCGTTGCAGGATTTTGTTCAGGCGTTTCTTCAGGAGTGGGGGAAGTGGAATCTGTTTCGCTCATGATCTTGTCTCCAGATATCGGTGTGGCCCTATTGTTTCATACCCGCCGCCTCAAGGTAAAGGTCGATCAACTCATTCCCGAAAAAAATTGAAAGGAGTGTCGCCAGCACCAGAAACGGACCGAAAGGAATCCGTGTGAGAAACTTGATGCGTTTGACCGACATGCCCAACGCGCCAAACAGGGCACCCAAAAGAGAGCCGCCGAAAATCACTACAAGGACCTGTTGCCAACCAAGGAACGCACCGGCGGCGGCAATGTATTTTATATCACCACCGCCCATACCCTGGACACCGCGAGTGCGTTGGTACACTTCGGCAAGTAAAAGGAAACTGCCGCCTCCCACCACGAAACCGATCAGGGAATCCGCCCAACCGTGCAACCAGCTCCCTGCGGCAAGCCCGTAAACGATGCCGGGAAGGGTGATCCGGTCCGGAATGATCTGGTGTTTAATATCAATCATGGTGATGATCACCAATGGCGGCATGATGATCAGGTACAAAATACTTTCGAGGGTGGCACCGAATTTAAACACCACCCCTGCCATCAACAAACCGGTAACAATCTCAACGATGGGATATTGGACCGAGATCGACTCCTTGCAGGCTCTGCACTTCCCGCCCAGGAGCAGATAGCTAAGCACGGGAATATTATCGGTCGGTCTAATAGGGGTATTGCATTTGGGACAATTGGAAGGCGGGTAGGCAAGGGATTCATTTTCAGGCATGCGAGCGATGCACACATTGGAAAAGCTACCGAACAGCATTCCAAGAATCATCGAAAAAAACACCCATAGCCACTGAGGAACCAGTTCGAAAGCGCTCATAAAAAATATCTCCGGAAAACCATCGCTTTCATTATCAAGGCAGAAGCTCCTTTACAATACGATAAACCGTTTCCCCTGCAAATCCTTTGCGCCCGAGAAACCCGATCAGCCGTCGCTGAACCGTTTGCCGGGGCAACCCTTCCCAGGTCGGTAATTTTTTTTCGGCGCAATCACGCGCAAGTTTTGTTTCATCGATTTCCTGAAACAGAGCCTCCAACGTCTGCTCGATCAGGTGCTCATCGACACCCTTGTTCACCAATTCATAACGCAAGCGAAAGCGGCCCATGCCCTTCGACTCAATCCGGCTCCTCGCATAAAGCTCGGCAAACCGTGAGTCATCGAGGTAGCCGAGGTCGACAAGCCAGGCAACAGTCTCTTCAATTACTTTAACGGGATAATCTTTTTTAGCAAGACAGGCGCGCATTTCACTGACACTCCGGTCGCGATAACCGAGAAAACGCAGAGCCGCTTTTTTTGCCTGCTTGAATGGCTCGTCCCCGGTCATGACCGGCCCTCGTCAGGAGGCTTCGGACTGGGCTTTTTTGCCACGGCGTTTGGGTTCCTCGGCTGGTGCCTGTTCCCCTTCGCCATTTCCCTCCGTATCGGTCGCACCCGGAACCAATCCCAACCGCTTGCGCAATTCGGTTTCGATCTCGGCAAACATATCCGGATTTTCTATCAGGAAATTTTTTGAATTTTCCCGACCCTGGCCAATTCTCTGGTCCTTATAAGAAAACCAGGTGCCGCTCTTGTTGATGATTTCATTGGCGACACCAAGATCCAGCAGATCGCCCGCCAGAGAAATACCCTTGCCATAAATAATATCGAATTCACAATCCTTGAAAGGCGGTGCCAGTTTGTTTTTGACGATCTTCACCCGCGTACGGTTGCCGATGACCTTGTCGGCATCTTTCAATGCGGCAATGCGACGGATGTCGACCCGCATGGAAGCGTAAAATATCAGCGCGTTGCCGCCGGTGGTTGTCTCCGGACTGCCAAACATGACACCGATTTTCATGCGAATCTGGTTGATGAATATCAACGAGGCTTTCGATTTATTGATCACGCCGGTCAGTTTGCGCATGGCCTGGGACATCAGCCGGGCCTGCAGACCCATGTGGCTGTCGCCCATGTCGCCGTCCAACTCGGCCTTGGGCACAAGGGCCGCCACCGAGTCGACCACGATCACATCGACCGCCCCGGACCGTATCAGCACCTCGGCGATTTCCAGGGTCTGCTCCCCGGTATCGGGTTGCGACAGTAGCAGGTCGTCGAGATTGACTCCAAGTGCTTCAGCGTATTTTGGATCGAGCGCGTGCTCGGCATCGATGAACGCCGCCACTCCGCCCGCTTTCTGCGCTTCGGCAATGATATGGAGCGTGAGGCTGGTTTTACCAGAAGCCTCCGGCCCGTAAATTTCGGTGATGCGTCCTTTGGGAACGCCGCCAATTCCCATGGCGTTGTCGATGGCAATAGAACCGGTGGAGATCACCGGAACTCCAATCTGCGCTTGGGCTTTCCCCAAACGCATGATGGACCCTTTGCCAAACTGTTTCTCGATCTGGGAAAACGCAAGCTCAAGGGCTTTATCCCGATTATCATCACCCGCCATGTGGTTCTCCTTTTTGTCTTGGGATTTAATTTATTCTCTATTTGTTAACGAACTCCCCACGGGAGCGTCATTAATTCTGTCTATTGAGATAAGAATTGCACTTCGCGCTCTTAAAAAGGGGTGGGCTAACGAGCAGAGCAGGAAAAAATATTCAAGAGGCGGTCAGTCACACCTGTTCAAGAACGGCAAGTCGCAATCTTGAATTTAGCCGACCGCAAGGTCTGCGTGCACAGTTTACAAACGCCCCAGGGCCTTGTCAAACCGAATTCCGGAGACAGGGGGACGGTTGATTTCAAAAGGTTTTACCCGACTCATTCAGGAAAATCCGGCCTCTTCAGTTCACTCTTTTTTCCCACCGCATTTCCTGTGATGTGAAGGGTAGAGGTCGGGTAGGCAAACTCCACACCCTCTCCTTCAATAATGTCGATTATTTTTAACAGCACATCCTGCTTGACCTCGTGGTAGCGGATCCAGTTGGTGGTCTTGGTGAATGTGTAGATGAAAAAGTCGAGCGAGGACGGAGCAAAACTGTCAAAATTCACGATGAGGGTTTTGCTCAGATCAATGTCCTCATGCTCCGTCAACATCTTTTTGACCCGGTCGATGATCAGCCCCATTTTCCCGGCATCCTCGTACCGGATGCCGATGGTCTCTTTTATTCGTCGGTTACTCATGCGGGATGGATTTTCGACAGCGATGTTATTGAATACTGAATTGGGAACGTAGAGCGGACGTTTGTCAAAGGTGCGCACGACCGTCAAACGCCAACCGATTTTCTCGATGGTGCCTTCAATCTCACGATCAGGAGAGCGCACCCAGTCGCCAACAGAAAAAGGTCGGTCGAGGTAAATCATCAGGCCGCCAAAAAAATTGGCGAGCAGGTCTTTGGCGGCGAAACCCACAGCGATCCCGCCGACACCTCCAAAAGCCAGTACACCGGATATGCTGAATCCGAGGGTCTGCAATCCGACCAGCACCGTGGTGAGGATCACAGATATTCGTAACAACTTGGCAATCGCATCTACCGTTGTATGATCGAAGTCACGACCGGGAGCCTTGAAATTTTCTTCGGCTCCGGCGATGACCCTTATCATCACCCAGGCGAGTGCCGCCACCACCGCAACATCGCGCAAAGGTTCAATGGCGGAAAAGATCACGGCCTTGGTCGCATCCTGAATAATCAGCATGGCCATGTACAACCCACCTACCCAGATCACCAGGGAAAGCGGGCGCCGCAGGGCCTTGACGATGATATCGTCCCAGAGGGTTTTGGTCTTCTCAAGACGGGCCTGCAATTTACCCAGCAGTTTGCGCTGGATAAAATCCAGTGTGAGTGCCGCCAGTATGACGATGAATACCTGTAGGACGTAACCGTTGTCCTGCTTCAGGTAGGCGAGAATTTCTTGAACCTGTTCCATAGTGGATTATGAGTCAAAATTTTATTCGGGGGCATTCTTTGCTTCGGGGTAGGACCGGGAAAAAATCAACCTTGCCGACCTTCTCCAGAATATGATTCTATCAGGGATGGAATTAAAGGGCACCACTAAAAATAATGAAGCTCCCTAAAGAGGGCTGAGAAACCGGTCGCAAACCGCAAATAGCAGTTCTTGAAAGAAAACCATCGCCTGTCATTCTGAGTCCTTCGACAGGCTCAGGATAAACTCCGCGAAGAATCTCGCCCTGGATTTTTATTTAGCTAGAAAAGCTTTCAATGGCAAGGCGCGGGAAGGCAGGGCTTGGGGTTAGCTGACTAGAGTTGATCTGGAAGAACGAACTTCAAACTTATAATTACTTTATTTAGACATCTCTTTCAGTTTTTTCGATTTGATCCGGGCCAATGTGAACAATTCTTCCATATCGAGTGGACCGGGCATAAACTCATCAGCGATATCATTTTCCGGGCGACCCCACAGTTTCCTGGCGGAATCAAGAAAGCTCGACCAGATATTTTCTCCCACCAGCGGGCGTTGGCGCAGGGCATGCTTCACCATCTGCCGCTTCAACACTTCCTTGAAAACCTGGGAAGTAATTTCACCTGACATCAATTTTCGTTTTAAAATGCGAAGACCGCGCGGGTCCAGCGTTGCACTCAGGCTTTGAGACATGGTCGGCTCCTCAACGAATAGTCCGGGACAAATTTTTGGCGCATTTCGAGCGTATGGTTTAAAATTAGCAAACATTGTGCCAATACCATCCACCCCGGACAATTCACCCTGAACCCCAATTAGAATAAGGTGCCCCCATTTCCATGTTATTTTTCAGAAAAACAAAACTCTGTCGCCACCCGGCGATTCTTGCCCTCAGCCTGTTCTTTTTTTCCCTGTCCCTTACCGCAGGAAATTTTGCTTCCGGAGCGGATAAACAATCGCGCACACTGTGGAACGCACTGACGTATTTGAAAAGTGTTCCGGAAATTTCCTGGCTCGAGATCGAGGGCAGTAACATCATCATCGGATGGAATGGCTACTCTTCAAATTTTTCCGCGATCAACCGCACCGCCGCCAAAAAAGCCAGCCGTAAAGTGCCGGGAGAAATAAGGATCTACAGCGTCAATGCCAACCAGAAAGGCTGGCGACCCAAAAAAGACGCACCGGCACACCTTTGCCACAGCCTGGGCAAAGGCGGACGACTACAGTTCACCAACTGCCGGTAAACTGTTATTTAACTCTTTTCAATTTGGGCTTATTTTCAAAACAATATATATCTTTAAAATCTTCTTCAAACACCCCTAATATTGAACATATTTCTTTGTGCGATAGATTAAGCTCTGCTTCATGTATCCGTAATATCTCCTTCAAAAGATAGGGTTCCTCTTTAGGAATATCTAACTCTTCTGGCTCACTCATTCTCATACCCTTTTGGCTAAAATACATCCAAAGTTTTCTCTCCTGAAACTTTGAAATTACTTCCAGCCTAGATGCCCTGACTAATAATGCTTGCATAGAAACACCCCAAAATTTTTTTAAGCTTGCCAGCTTTTCAAAATTTAAAGGCTTAAGGGAAGCCTTAATTTCACGTTCCGGCATCAATAGCTCTGAGGCAAATATATTTGCTTCTTCTTCCATTTGCTCATTGGGCAATTTATGCATTAAGACATGACCTAATTCATGGGCAAGAGTAAACCTCAACCTATCACCAGACAAATCAGAATTCACAAAAATTATTGGTGGGGTATTTTTGAAAGAAATTGTGAAACCGTCAATTAAATTTGTATCAAAATCAATATGGATTACAAAGATACCGACTTCTTCTAGTAAGGTCGTGACATTTTTTATTGGCCCTCTTGGGACCTGCCAACTATGACGGATTGCCTGCGCCACTTTTGCTGGGCTCCCGCCATATTCCTCTAAATTGCAAATGGGAACATCTACTTCCAATTCTGTTGCCTTCATTAGTTTTTGGATATGGATTCTAATTAAATTTGCCCTTGCAACAACCCTTGAATAAATCTTTTGAGGCAAGCTTACTTTTTTCCTTGGACAAACTTTTGCAGGCGAATAAATGTGTTCTTTTTCTAAGAAAAAACTTCGGGGAAACCCAAGAGCCTTTGAAAGACTGCCAACAATAACATCTGTAGCAGTTACCTCCTTTAATCCATATTCAATTTTTGAAAGAGTTCCTTGGGCGATTTTTAATTTTTTGGCCAAAGCAATTTGAGTAAGGCCCCTGATTTCTCGACCTAGCAAGATCATTTCGGGGTTAATCACCAGTTTCATTTTCTACTAACCTTTGATTTAATTTTCTTAGCCTTAGGTTTGTTATTTCTTTGACCCTCAGCTTCTTTATTTATTAACTCAGTAACATTTCTATTCGCAGTAGAATAATTTTCTAATGGAATGCTCCATTCCACCCTTTTCCCAAAGGCGTAAGTTAATAGCACATCCTTCGCCTTAGTCCAAGTCTCATTTGGAACATAGCCGGCATTTAAAATTGGAAGGTGGGCAGGTATTCCTGGAAATTCCCGTTGCAAATCATCGGTGGATTCAAGTTTGAAGTGCAACGGTTAGTGGTGGTTTCTTTTTGCAGAATAGTTCATGTGGTGTCTTATACCCAAGCGTTTTTCTTGGTCTGTGATTGAGTCGGTCCATGATGATTTTCAGTTGTTTGTCAGTGACC
>JAJDBF010000031.1 GCA_029261535.1 Nitrospinaceae bacterium
GAAGCCGGAACCTTATCTATCTTGACCGGCTCCTTCGGTTTTTCGCTTTCAAATCGTGGAGAGAATTTTTTGAGGTATTCGACAACCGACCAGGCTTCTTCCTCGGACAGCGCGCTTTTCCACGCTGGCATGGCCGTTCCCGGGACACCGTTCATGATGGTCTTGTAAATGTCTTCATCGACCGGCAGCGACCCACTGGGCGTGCTGCGGTGCTTATAGATTCCCTTGCGGAAATCGCGTGGCCAGGGGTAGAGATAACTGGTGGCCCGGCCGCCGCCGTTGCCATCGGCTCCGTGGCAAAAAACACACATGTGTTTGTAGACGGTTTCCCCGGCACCCCGACGGAATTTCTTGCCGTTGCGCTCAATCATGCCGCCATCGCTATGACTTTGATGATGTCCGCTGTGGTGACCTTGATCTTGTTCAGGTTTGACAGGGTCGTTGGAATGCGCAAAGACGGTTCCGGAAATCAGGAGGAAACCCAGCGCGTAGCATGAGGTTAGATTAACGAACCGGGAAGTTCGGTACGGAGAGGGTATAAAGTGTTTCATTTCCATTCAATCCGTCCTCGCCAACATCCACCCAGATGTTCTGGCAGTTTTTGCGAAAGTCAAGCCCCCGACAATAAAACAGGGGATACTTTTTTGTGAAGTAAAGAGTCGGGTGCGACACATAAACCGCCAGGTGATCCACCCTGGCAATGGTGATCGCTTCCTTGATCGTCACCTTTTGACTCGGCATTTTTTTTATGATCTTCCTGATGACGGCATAGTCAAGCTCGCCATCAAGATCAAGGTCGTAATAAGTCGAGATCAGCCCCGGAATACTGACCAGCTCCCAACCGCGATAACTGGGTGCTTTCCATCCGGGTTCCTTCGGGATCTGATCGGTGTACTGGTTGCCTTCAGGTTTGAAGCCGCCTCCGTCTTGCGCAAATACGGGCATGGCGCAAGTGCAAGCTACTGTGGCAACCAGAGCCGAGACCAGAAAATTCCTGATGCGTTTGCCTGTGCGAACCACCATAGGACGTCCCCTTTTAGCGGAAACTCAAAACAGCCTGTCTTTTTTAAATTAGCATACTTTGAGAGGCCCACGAAAGGCAAATCGGGGGAGGCAAAACGGGATGAATTTTCCGTTCATTGAAGTCGGTTCACCGCCTGAAATAGGCCTTGGTGACGTACTGTTCCATTTGTCGCTGGGTATGAAACTGGGAGGCATTGAGGGCGATGGCGTGGCGCATGATCGCCACCCAGGCGGACTGGTCCTTATAATAAATGGGGATCACTTCCTGCTCAAGTTTCTCGTACAGGGCGGTGGCATCCCCGGCATCGCGCTCCTGATCGGAAAGTTCAACGTGCGGATCGAGTCCGCCGATTGCCCAGCCGGTGACCCCTTCAATACAACCCTCCACCCACCAGCCATCGAGAATGCTGAGGTTGGGAATGCCGTTCAACACCGCCTTCATACCGCTGGTGCCGGAAGCTTCGTGCGGACGAATCGGGTTGTTGACCCAGACATCCACCCCGCCGGTGATGGCGAACCCGAGGTCCATGGTGTAATCGGGCAGGTAAATGATCTTCAGTTTTTTGCAACGGGTCTGTAGAAGTTTGATTTTTTCGTGAATGATGTGAATGATTTCCTTGCCCGCATCGTCTCTGGGGTGCGCCTTGCCGGCAAACACGATCTGCAATCCGGGTGAATCTTCCGCCAGTTTGACCAACCGGTCCGGGTCCTGAAACATCAGGTTGGCGCGTTTGTAAGCCGCCGCCCGCCGTGCAAAACCCAGCGTTAAAATATTCGGGTCAAATTCCGCAGTTTCTGCAAACTGGTCAAACAATTCTTTTTTGCATTCCAGATGCGCCGTCCACACCAGGTCCTCTGGAATAATTTCAGCCTGTCTCAAGTAACGCGGGTCCTCTCTCCAGAGGGGGATGTACCGGTCGAATAATGTTGCGAATTGATCATGCACCCAGGTGTAGGTGTGGATTCCATTGGTGATGAAATCGATCAGGTGATGAGGAAACATTTCATTTGAAACTTCGCCATGACGCTTGGCGACACCATTGGCGAACCGGCTCAGGTTCAGGCCGAGGGTGGTCATGTTCAACTGATCCTCCCCACTGAGCTGGCTAAGGAGCGAGACCGGCACCTCGGTGTTCAGCACCCGCTCTACCATATCGAACGGAAAGCGGTCGTGCCCGGCGGCGACCGGGGTGTGGGTGGTGAACACGCAATTTTTTTGAACCGATTCGAGGTCCCACTGCGTTGATTCATCCCAGGTCTCGGCAAGTGCCCGCTGGTTCTCCCTCAGAAGTTCCACCGTCAACAGCGAGGAGTGCCCTTCATTCATGTGAAAGGTGTGGATGTTATTGAACCTGAGCGCCCGCAGGAATTTTACGCCGCCAATACCCAGCAGAATCTCCTGCTTCAAACGAAACTCCCGGTCACCGGAATACAGTGATGAGCACAAAAGTTTATCGTCTTCACTGTTGCCTTCGACACAGGTGTCGAGAAATAAGATCGGAAGCCGGTCGCCACGAATTCCCCGGTACATAAAGACCCAAGCCTGCACCAGAATATCCCGCCCTTCGATTTCGTTGAGGACAATCTTTTCCGGGAGCAGGGTCAGTTTTTCGGACGGGTCCCACTGAACCGGGCGTTCCACCTGCCATCCCTCGCTATTGATTTCCTGACGAAAATATCCCTGCCGGTACAACAAGGTAACGCCGACGGTAGGTAACCCGAGGTCGGCACAGGATTTCAGCGTGTCGCCTGCCAGAATGCCCAGGCCGCCACTGTAGGTGGGAATGCGTGCTTCCAGCCCGATCTCCATGCTGAAATACGCGATTTTTGGATCGTAAAGATCGCCTTCAATAATACTACTGTTCATAATTCGGGTGTGGGGTCAGGAGTCGTGAGCATCGAGAGCTGAGGATACATCTTCGTAAACGTTGAACACTTCGTGCAGTTTGGCCATATCGAAGACTTGCTTGGGGGCTCCGCTTATGGCCGCCAGAAAAAATCGTCCTTCCAGCTTCTGAACTTTTTGCAGGGAGTGGAGAAAGACACTGATGGTGGAACTGTCCATGTAGGTGACCTCTTCCAGATTGACCACAAAACGGCACAGGCCGCGGGCCACGTAGGCATCCACAAGTCTCTGCAGTTCGCCCGAGTTGTACACATCGAGCTGGCCTCTGAGGTCGATGATAACAACTCCCGCTTCGTCGCGGCAATCGATATCGATCTTGCCCATCATGCCCAAGATTTCTTTGTGGATTTTTTCCATCAGACAGAGCCCTGTGTGTTGGGATTTCTGCCTATATATAATATGAACCCGTCACAGGCACAAGCAAAATCAGAAAGGCTCTCGAAAGGCCCCGTTTTTCAGGAGAGGTGATTTATCACAAACGCCATCGAAAAATTATCCGTTAACCAAGAACCATTTTATTCAGGCGAATCAATTAGCGGTGCAGGTGACGCTGGTCTGGGATCCACCGCCAACATTCAGGCTTCCTCCAGGATTCAATCCTGCGCAAATGGCTCCTATAAACGCAAGCGCAAGGTCCATCTGACAACTGCCACCGGCACTGCAAGCCAACGTCATGAGAAAAACCTGCCCGGGGGTCAGATTCAAATTAAACGTTTGATTGAGCACCAGTGTATTGACCGCCACACAGACGCTGATCGCATTGATCAAAACCGATGCCGTGCTACCCCCACCACCAAAACAATTGACGCTACCCGATACCGCTGTGGTGCCCCCTGTGCCACCACCTGTGGCACCACCATCATCATCATCCACATCCAACCCTCGGCGTACGGCATTCTGAATGGCGATGTCTTCCGTATTGGCGTTCTGCGCACGGCCAGCATATTCCTGGATAACTCCTGAACCGTCATTCATCCCGAACCCATCGAGAAGTTTCTCCAATTCAGGGGTTTCACTCTTGCATGCTTCCTCAACGTATTGTTTTGCCTCTTCGACTAGTTTTTCCTGGGCCTCCACAGCTTTCTCGGCCTTAATCTTTTCCTGTACCGCTTTCCACCACAGGCCATTAGCCGATTCCCAGGCTTTTTGCGCCGCATCAAGTTGAGTCTTGGCCTTATCCGACACAGCTCTGGCTTTATTCGTAACGGCTTCGGCGGCTTTGTAGGCCTGCCACGCCTCAGTGTTAAAAAACTCACTTCCAATACCGGTATTATTCCATGCCTTAAGCTCGGCAGTAAAAGCCTTGATTCCATCAAAATAGGCATCACTAAATGCGTCCAAGGCCTCCTGGCGGGCCGCTGCCGCCGTCTTCAGCGCGGCCTTTGCTTTAGCTTCCTTGGCATCAGCCTGTTGCAACGCGTCCTGCTTCGCTTTTAACTTGCCCTCAGCGGCGGCCAAAGCCTGCTTCGCATCCGCGCATTCATCCGCCCAAACCGGGGCAACTGACACAAACAAGAACATGGCGATCAAACCAGCCACCCACCATTCCCCGGACACACTCGTGAAATTTCTCATTGGAGACCTCCGCACCGCGCTTTAGCATCCGCAATGCGCTGATCGTACCTCTGGATCGCTTGCTTCAAATTGTCTCCTGCAGACAGCTCCCGGTCATAGGCATTATTCATTGCCGCTCTGGCACGGTTTAATGGTTCATCCGACGGTGGCTTCCCACTTGAAATCAGAGTTTTCTGATAACCCTCCAGCACCCGCCCCTCCTCTTCCATCGCCCGTCTCGTTTTTTCCAGGGCCTGGCCAAGAACTTTAAACGCTTCTTTCACATCAGCCGAAGCGGGTTTTACCAGACCCACCGCTGATTTACATTCAGGCGAAGGCGTGGCCTCCGGACTGCCGCCAAATGCGGGTGCAGACCACAGCAGAATTAATAGAACGAGGAGTTTTGAACGGGTAAGAATGCGGACAAAATTGAATGAAAATTTTGGCATATCAACCAGACCTTTAAGAGAAAGTAAGCTATCAGAATAAAAAATATCGCACAATCAGAAACCCCTTTGAGCGATTAGTTACAGGTGCAATTGACCGTACCCGGACCGTTGACCTGAATTCCCACCACGTTTGGTGTGCAGGTCACACCCGTCAAGCTGGCTACAAACATATGGCAGTTGGGACCCGCAGTCGCTCCCGGACAGGCGATCACAAAACTCACCGTGCTACCGGGGGTACAGGTCTTTGAAATGGCATTGCCGACAGAGGCAATGCCTCCGGTACTGCTACACACCTGCATGCCAGCAAAAGATACCGTCGCCTGCCCCGGACTACCAAAGCAATTGACACTGCCCGTGACAGCCGTTGAAGCCGCAGGAGTAGCACCACCACCACCGCCGCCACCATCACCGTCGTCATCCACATCCAGGCCACGTTTTCGTGCTTCCTCAATCGCGATATCTTCAGTATTGGCATCCTTCGCCCGTCCCGTGTATTCCTTGATGACATCCGATCCGCCCATGCCGAAAGAGTCCAGCAATACTTTCATTCCAGCAGAGGGTTTTTTAGGAACTTTCTTTTTGCAAGCCTCATTGACACGCCCTATTTTACGAGCCACATTGAGCCTCTGTCGGGAGACGAATTTTTCAGCCGAAAAAGCTTTAGTTTGGGCATTGAATAATGCCTTCCGGGCTTCGTCCAATTGCTTATCGGCAGCCGGAGTAGCCTTTGTTGCCGCATTATAATTCTCCCATGCCGCACGTTTTCTATTCTTTGCGGCCTGATAAGCCTGCCAAGCGGCAGTATTAAAACGCTTGCTTAAACTATTAGTCTTTTTATAGGCACTAACCAACTCCCTACTCGCCTGCTCCACCATATCACTTGCCCTGTTTTTCCTGGAATACACTTTGCCGAAGGCAATCAGAATACTGTCATAACGCGCTTTGGCCTGTTTTGCCCTGGTTTTCGCCTTTTCTAGCGTCAATTGACGATCCTTCAGTTTTTCCCTGGCAATCCCCAGCGCGGTCTTCGCATCGGAGCATGCGTCCGCCCAAACCGGGCTGGCAACCAATAACATCAGCACGACCATCAGGCTGGCAATCCATCCTTTATGTGGCGCAAACGGGTTTCGGGGTATCATTGGGAACCTCCACAGCGGCTCTCGGCCGTGTCAAGACGTTGATCAAATACCTGCATCACTTGCTCCAGGTGACCGTGCGCAGACCGCACCCGGCTTCGCGCCTGCTCCAGAGTTGCGTTCGCACGATTTAACTTTTCATCTGATGGCAACGCCTCACTTGAGCCCAGTGCTTTGCGATAGTTTTCTAAAGAACGGCCTCGCGCCGCCAGGGTATCTTTTGCTTCATCCATCGCCTGCCCCAAAGAATTAAAAGCGGCTTCCACATCCGCGTTGGCTAGGTTGAGCAGACCATTGGCCGCCTTGCATTCAGGCAAAGGTGCGACCTCCGGACTGCCGCCAAATGCGGGAACCGTCCACAACAAAATGAGTAGAATGAGAAGTTTTGAACGGGTAAAGCTACAGGCAAAATGAAATGACGACTTCAACATAAAGACAAAACCTTTAAGAGCAAGTAAGCTATCAGAATAAAAATTATCGAACGATCAGAAACCCCTTTGAGCGATTAGCTACAGGTGCAATTGACAGTGCCCGGACCGTTGACCTGAACTCCCACCACGTTTGGTGTGCAGGTCACACCCGTCAGGCTGGTTACAAACATATGGCAGTTGGGACCCGCAGTCGCTCCCGGACAGGCGATCACAAAACTCACCGTGCTACCGGGGGTACAGGTCTTTGAAATGGCATTGCCGACAGAGGCAATGCCTCCGGTACTGCTACACACCTGCATACCAGCAAAAGATACCGTCGCCTGCCCCGGACTACCAAAGCAATTGACACTGCCCGTGACAGCCGTTGAAGCCGCAGGAGTAGCACCACCACCGGTATTACCGCCTTTATCCAGTCCACGTTTTCGTGCTTCCTCAATCGCGATATCTTCTGTATTGGCTTCGTTGGCGCGGCCTGTGAATAACTTGAGGATTGCCGACGACGATCCACCTACTTTAAATTCCCCGCTACCAAGATCAAATGTCTTTTCATCATTCATCAAGGATCCAATGATTTTCCCAGCCTCAGATCCCTCTTCTTTGCAAGCATCAAAAGCACGTTGTCTGGCTGTAGAAACAGCGTCCCTTTGCCGATTGACCGCCTGCCTGGCTTGGTTAAATTTAGCGAGGGCCTCGTCATATGCCTCTTTAGGCTGTTTAGTGGCTTCCAGTGCAGCCTTTTCCGCTACTTGAGCTTTATCGTAAGCGGCTTTGGCATCTCGCTTGGCCTTAACACCCTTGCTTTCCCTAAGCTTTTTCAAATTGGCAGGATTAGCAGGCTCGCCTCTCCCTATCGGACCCCACAAATACTTTTCTGTCGCGACCGCAGCTGCTTCCCAAGAATCAGTCCAAGCCTGATAGGCATCTTCCCTTGCCTGAAAAGCCTCTGTATAGGCTGCCCTAGCCTTTAAATACGGCCCCTTTGCTTTATTAGACTGTGCCAATGCTTGCTTCTTCGCCTTTTCCAATACTTTCAAATCTGCCTCGGCAATAGCCAAAGCTCTTTTAGCATCTGAACATTCATCCGCCCACACCGGATTAGTAGCGACTAACATCAGCACTACCATTATGCTAGTCATCCACCATTTCCCTGACACGCACGTAAAATTTCTCATCGGAGACCTCCACACCGGGCGATGGCATCCGCAAATCGTTGGTCGTGCCCTTGTATCGCTTGTTTCAGGTGCTGGCTGGAAGATGCTTCACTATCATATGCACGCTTCATTGTCGCTCTCGCTTGGTTTAGCGGTTCATCCGACGGCGGCTTCCCACTGGAGTCCAAGGCTTGCTGGTAACTCTTAATCACATGGCTCTCATCTTCCAGTGCCCGTCCCGTTTTTTCAATCGCCTGACCTAATGCTTTGAAAGCCTCATTCACATCAATCAAGGCCAGTTTCACCAAACTCACCGCTACCTTGCATTCAAGCGAGGGCGTGACCTCCGGACTACCACCAAACGCGGGTGCAGACCATAACAGAAGCCATAGAATGAGACAGTTTTTAAAAAAAGAAATGCGACGATGTTTCGTCATTTTTTAGAAACCGGCGGAAAGATTGAAAGTCGCCTGATTGCTGGTGTACTCACGAAACAGCGTGTTGGAGTCGTTGGTGGTCCGATTCCAGCCAACGGTTGCGGTGATCCCACGTAACATTTCCCATTGATCCTTGATCACTTTGGAAACGCTGAGATTGAAGTTGTGCTGGTTGTCTTCACGAATACCGCCACCGGTCGCGGCGAAGGTATCGTAATCCAACAGGGAATATTTGTACTGGCCCTTGAAATGAAAATCGTAGGGCAAAATATAACGGCCTTTTATTTTGAAATCGTGTTTGGTCCGGTCGAACCTGCCCACCGTGTCCTGGTCCGATCCCTGATAGCCGGTACCGAGGTAATTGGCCGTCCCCTCAAAGATATAAACGTAGTCGAAACCTCCGCCAAACTCATCAGCATCGCGTGCCTGATTGCGGAAGTTATTTGAATTGGCGTAGAAAAAGCGGGCTTGCAACAGTCCCCATTTACCCAGGCTACGGGAGTAGGTTGGGCCGAAATAGTTCACACCGCTGAAGCTGTTGCCCCCGGCAACGCTCCAGATATAATAATATTGAAAGTCGAGAAAGGATTCCTTATTAATCTTGAAACGGGGACGCAGTCCCCATGAATTGTTCAATGCATCGTATTGACCAAGGTCGGCGTATACGGTCTGGCTGATCTGGTACTCTCCTTTGACACTCCATTGATCGCTGAACGAGTGAACATACTCACCGCCTCCGGACCAGTTGAACGCTGAGTCGGAATCATTGGGAGTCAGGTTAAGCAACCCCCCGCCAGAACTCTGCGCTACGTTGTCGTTGTGAAAGGTGCCTATGTTGAAATTGACCTTCCAGTTTTTTCCAGATTTCTGAACCAGCTGAGCCTGAGCCATTGCCGGACTGGAGATCAGGAGAGAGAGCAGAACGGCAGGCAAAAATCGAAAAATGGATGTGCTACTTATTAACATCATGAGGGGGGGGCTCCACAATCAGGATTTATACGCTTACGGTCAGAATCCTAGCACCATCGCCTTCATTGTTCAACCGAACATTATCTGCGAAATGCGAGACCTTTTTCCCTTAAAAAGAAGCTATTTACATAACATTATGAAAACGAAAGAAAAGGCGTGATTCTTCCCCCAGACAACTCAATTCAACAGGTGGAATTCAGGTCGAGGCAGATTACCAGCCCAATCAGGCGGGAATGGAAACCTCGTACAATTGTTCAAGGATATTGACTTTTAATTCTTGCGGCGGACCATCGAAGATCAACTCGCCTTCGCGCAAGCCCAGAATGCGCCCGGCATATTCCCGCGCCAGTTCCGGCTGATGCAAATTGCAGATCACGGTCACCCCATCTTGCTGATTGATATCTCTTAAATGATCGAGGATGCCCTTTGCAGATGCCGGGTCGAGGCTGGCGACCGGTTCATCGGCCAGCAACAACTTTGGGCGTTGCATGAGAGCGCGTGCAATGCCCACACGCTGACGCTGTCCTCCGCTCAAACGGTCGGCGCGTTGCTCCCAGAAATCGACCAACCCCAGTCGCTTTAAATGAATAAACGCTGTCCGGCGGTCTTCCTCGCGAAACCGGTTACCCCAGGCCCAGAGGGCCGGCGTACCTCCCAGGCAACCGGACAGCACGTTGGTCAACACCGAGGCGCGGTCGATGAGATTGAACTCCTGAAAGATCATGCCGATGCGGTGCCGGATTTTTCGCAACCGCGCCGGGTCAGCACCGGTCACTTCTTCTCCATCAAGCCAGATGCGCCCGGTGGTGGGTTCGATCAATCGGTTGAGTGTCCGAAGAAGCGTTGACTTGCCCGCACCGCTGGGCCCGAGGGTGACAACAAATTGCCCGGTGGGGATGGCAAGAGACAATCCTTTTAAGGCCTGGGTGCCACCGTTGTCGAAGGTTTTCGACACATCTTCCAGCGCCACCTGAGCAGAGTTCATTTGCGCGTCCCCTGATCCAGCCAGCGACGGGCATCGCGCACAGAATTGAACATGCCGTCAAGATCCATCAATCCGCTGATGCCATAGGCTTGCTTCATGAGTTTCGCGCCTTCGGCAGATTTCGAGACCGTGAGGAGCCCTTCGCGAATTTTTTCCTTGATCGATTGTTTCAATCCTTTGCGGGCGCAGATGGTGTCGTTCGGAATTTGAGGTGTGTAGGCAAGGACTCGTAAATTTTTGTAAACCTGCGGAAAACTTTTAGCGACCGCCGCCCGGGCACCTTCATAGGTCGCGCCAGCATCCACCTCGCCTTTCATCACGGACAACACCACGGCGTTGTGGGAACCGGCGAACCGCGATTGCTTGAAAAAGGTCTCGGGATTGAACCCTTTTTTCATCAGCAGTGTTTTCGGATAAAGATGGCCCGAGGTCGAGGCGGGATCAACGTAGGCAAAGTTTTTCCCCTTGAGATCAGCAAGCGTCTTGATATCGCTGTCGGCGCGTACCAGTATCTGCCCCCGGTAAAACGGACGACCAAAATGAGCCACGATATAGAGCAGTTCGACCTCATATTTTTCCCGCGCCAGCACATAACTGAATGGCGGCAACCAGCCGATGTCCCCCTTGCCCGCGCCCATGGCTTCGATCACGGCGGCGTAACTGGTCGCCACCGATGCCTTGATCTTAAGACCGGTCTCCTGCTCCAGCAAGGCGGCGATTTCCTTGCCGCCTTTGAGTATCACCTGCGCCTCGCCCGATGGCACGAATAACATCCGCACTGGATTTCCGGAACTGCCCAGGGGACTGCCGGCATGGGCAGGAGTCGGGCTGATCACAAAACAAATCAGGCAGAGGAGCAACCGACACAAAACCGTTTGAACCGAAAACGAAAATGGAGTCAGAACGTTATTTGAACTCATGCCAACATTGTATCATCTCACCGGACAAGGAATGCAGACAGAAGGACTTGATTGCAGGGAAAAACATGCGGACAAAAAAAAGGGTGAG
This sequence comes from Nitrospinaceae bacterium, assembly GCA_029261535.1. Taxonomy (GTDB): domain Bacteria; phylum Nitrospinota; class Nitrospinia; order Nitrospinales; family Nitrospinaceae; genus Nitronauta. The sequence continues at coordinate 11,050 of JAJDBF010000031.1, forward strand.
GCCCGAAGGCCTCACCCTTAAAATTCCTGAGAAAAAGGACTGCTTACATCAAGTCTTCACGAATGTACTTGATAACGTCCCAAATCTGTTTATCTTTCAATTTCATCGGAGCCATGCCAGTTCCTTTAGAGCCGTTCTTGATGATCCAGAACATTTGACCCGCAGAAACTTTTTTCATGGTTTTGCCACAAGAGAAGTTACGAGGAGCTGGCTTGAGGGCTTTGCCCAGTTTGCCTGCGCCATCACCCTTCATGCCATGACACATCTGACAGGCCATCGGCTTGGCGGTCTTTTCATACAACTTTTTACCATTAGCCTTGTCAGCTTTGGCAGTAGCATCCTTTTTGGCGATGCCAGAAGGAGCCGATTTGGTCGCACGCTTTTGAGGACATTTTCCACCAGCAAACGCAGTGTTGACCAGTAAGAGAGTTGCCATTGTAGCAACCAGTAAAATCATCGTTTTTTTCATTGCCCAATCCTTTCTGTTAAAGAACACTAGGGAAAAATATTAGAGAGACGGTTAAGCTCGACACCGGAAAATTAAAAGGTTGTGTCCCCCCAGGCCCACAAAATCAAGCATTGACCTGAGGTTCAAAATGAGTGCAGATTATATTCTATATAGGTCGTCTGTCAACATAAAACTATCCCGAAATACGACCCCGGACCCTACCCGACCAAGCCGGTCCCAGTCGATTTACTCCGTTGATTTATAGTCACTTCCATTGTTTTTTTCAGCGTTAAACTGATGGCTCCATTCAAGATTGCTTTGGAAAAACTGCCTCTAATCTTAAAAATCCCCCTACAGGCAGGAGAGCTTTGCGTAACCTTAGAATTTCTTTTTCCCCTCCTTACATACAAAGGAGGGATACAGGGGAGGTTGTATTGATGACCCCTCCCGTACCCTCCGGACTATTCAACACAGCTTATTGAATAACCGCACGGTTCATTGAAAATCCCATTTTTGATTTTAGAATTATGCAAAGGTCTCTCAGAGCAAGAGCCAGGGTTCCCCCATTCAAGGTGTTCCCGCCGTCCGCCATTATGCTAGACTGATCCTCATTTTTTAACTGAACCTCACTGCATATCCAACGCGGTTGCATTATATGGAGTCATACTCGAATGGATTCTGGAAATCGACTGGAAAATAAAAACGTACTCGTCATCATTCCGCGCGACTATTATGACGAAGCCCAGCTTGAGCCCCTGCTGGAAAAATTACAGGGCGAAGGTGCCGATGTCCGGGTCGCCTCCACCAAATTCAAGGAAGCGATCGGCATGAACAATGGTCGGCATATGCCGGACATGCTGGTGGTAGACGCAATTGAGGGGATCACCGGCGATGCTTATGTGTCATCCGGAAAGGGCGTACGCCAGATCAAGGGCGTCTTCCACGGTGCTATCGCGGTGGGTGGCAAGGGAGCTCGCAAAACTCTGTGGAAGGAAAAACTGGTGCGGCTCCTGTTTACCGACCGCTACAAAAGCGAAATGGTGGTGGGTGCCATTGGCAACGCGGTGCCCTGCCTCGCCGAAGCCGACCTGATCCGCAACATGGAAATCTCCGCCGCTCTCGACAAATTCACCCAGCCGATCCTCGAACAAGCCGCCGCCGTGCTTTCTGATGAGCCGGTGTCCAACTGTGACCGCATCGTCACCGCCTGCGGCCCGGAGGCCATGGACGCGTTTTGTGAAGAAATCATTCAGGAAATCGCCAAAACAAAAGACAAGTGACCACCTTCCGGTGGGGGTGACGCACAACCTGTCCGGCATTAACACTGGAATTTTTATATATCTTCTCTCGCGCACCACTAGCAGGGTGCCTGCTCAAGAACGCCAGTCACGCCTGTTCAAGAACCACTATTCGCGTTCTTGAACATTCGCCGTGCGCGGAGTACTAGAGGCCGAGTTCGTCCTTCTCGCGCTCCCTGGCCGTTGCAATGATTTTCATGCGAAGTTTCATGGCACTGTTCAGTTCCTGCACGATAGATTCTTTCGCATCCGGAAAATATAATTTCTGATTAAACTCTTCCAGCGAGTGATTCTCGAGCAGTTTGCCGAAGGCTTCATCCGAAAACGTCCGGGTCATTTTGACAATATTGTCAAACGAGATGAACACTTTCTCGTAGTTGCCCCATGCTTCTTCAATAATGCCGCGGACCACATCGCCGCCAACCTGATCGGCGGTGGACTCGCGTCCCTGCGGCAAATTGGTCCCGACGATTTCAAACAATTTGATGGTGGTTTCGGTTTCTTTTTCCATTTTCAAACGCCTTTCCTGCGTTCGGGTCAATCCAGAATCTTGATTTTCATTTCGATGCGTTCTTCCGGGTTGTCGCGTCCATCGCGTGGCATGTCGACAATTTTATCCGCCACGTCCATCCCGGAAACCACCTCGCCAAACGCTGTGTATTGCCCGTCGAGGAAAAGCGAATCCTTGACCACAATAAAAAATTGTGAGCCGGCACTGTCCGGCTCTGATGAACGAGCCATCGACAAAATACCACGGGTGTGTTTGGTGTCGTTGAACTCGGCCTTGATCGTGTGCCCCGGTCCGCCCATGCCATGCGATGATCGATCCGAGCTTTTGGAATTCGGGTCGCCGCCCTGGATCATGAAACCGGGGATGACGCGGTGGAAAGTGGTTTCGTCATAAAACCCCTTTTGCGCCAGTTCCTTGAAATTTTTGACATGGCCTGGGGCCTTGTCCTCAAACAGTTTGATTTCTATTTTTCCAAGATCGGTTTCAAGAACCGCATCCACATCCGACATGTTGGTTTCCTTCTGAATAAATTAAAAAACCCGGAGCTCCCGGTCTCCTTTTCAGGGAGACATCTGCGGAAGCCCCGGATGGGTTTATTTTTCGACAATTTTTATAGACTTGATGGCAACGCGACGCAACGGGTTGTCGCGTGCGTCCCGAGGCTCGGCCACAATTTTATCCGCAACCTCCATCCCACTGACCACTTGTCCAAATACGGTGTACTGGCCATCGAGAAAGGGAGAGTCTTTCAGCACAATAAAAAACTGGGATCCGGCACTGTTCGGGTCCGATGAACGAGCCATCGACAAAATACCACGGGTATGTTTGGTGTCATTGAACTCGGCCTTCACAGAATGTCCCGGCCCGCCCATGCCATGGCTGGATCGATCAGAGCTTTTGGAATTCGGGTCACCGCCCTGGATCATAAACCCAGGGATCACACGATGAAAAACGGTGCCATTGTAAAAACCATCCTTTGAAAGCTTCTTGAAATTCACCACATGGTTCGGAGCTTTATCCTGAAAGAATTTGATCTTTATCGTGCCGTGTGCGGTTTCCATCACCGCAATTTCTTCTGCCAGAACGGAACCTGCCGTCATACAGCCGAAAACAATCAGAGCAGAAAATAATGAAGCAAACTTTTGCATGCAACCTCCCAAATGCTTAAAATGGATTAATCCGGGATTGAATTCTGGATGGATCTATACGGTGCCTTTCGGACTCCAGCGGCCCTAATAGTAAAAGCCTGCGGGTTACCCTGCAAGCAAAATAACACCTGAAATGAAAGATCCCCGACAAACGGTGCTGAACCCAAAATATCAAGAACCCGTCCGTTTTTAAAGCCCCTTTGTGCGGATTCTTGAAAGAGACCTCCTCAAAATGCCTATCCGGGTCTGTTTTATCATTTTCAATTACCTGATGGCGATCCTCGGAGTTACCTGCCTCGTGGTGGCAGGCCTGTTTCCCTTTCCGGTGAGGGAAACAGCTGTGCTGTGCCTTGCCGCCCTCGGCTGGCTCGAATGGAAACGGCGGATTCCGCTTAAACCTCCTGCCTGGTTTTCCCTGATTGTCATTTCGATTGTCGCCGTGCCCACCCTTTATTTCGTATTGAAACCGGCAATCCCCGAACTCCTGGCTGGATTCCTTTTGTTCATTCTGCTCACCCGCTTTGTCTTCAAATCGGAGTTCAATGATTACCTCTACGGTCACCTCATTGCCACCGTCTGTCTGCTGATGGGGGCCCTGTTTATTCAGGACCTGACCTTCGCCTTCCTCTTCCTGGGGTTTTTTCTGGTGATGTGCTGGGGCCTGATTTTTTACAACCTGATGGCCGAGCAAGTGGGTAGCCAAAGTCCGCCCGACCTGTTTCGGACAGCCATCATCGGCACCCGGCTGAACACCAGCATCCTCGGGCTCACAGGGGCTCTAGTGCTGGTCAGCCTGATATTGACCTCCCTGATTTTCATCAGTTTTCCGCGTGTGGGTCTCGGCTTGATTTCCTTGAACAAAGGCGGTGTGCCCATCAGTGGATTCTCCGACCGGGTGGAATTTGGGGAAGTGGGATTGCTCAAGCAAAACGATACGGTTGTCCTCAGAGTTCAGTTCTCGCGCAACGGCAAGCCCTTTCGTCCGCCCCTGCCAGCTCTTTGGCGAGGTGTGGCCCTGAACCATTTCGACGGAAAAACCTGGTCTTCCCGCTTGACAGGGTTCTGGTCCAATCCCCACCGACCGGGAAAACCCATGCCGCTGTTTACGATGAAGCCGGAGGAAATGGTGATTCATGAGGAAATCTTCATGGAAAATATCGACACCCCGGTGGTCTTCACTTACGGACTGCCGCTGTCCATCGATGGGACTTTCACCCGGCTGGATATGGATTCCGCGTTTTCCTTCAAAACCCGCGACAATCATAAGGGCCCACGCCGCTTTTACGCGGCGACCGATATCGGCCCGACCCAGGCCCAAGTCGCCTATCCTTTGCCGGGGCAACTCGAACCCAAACAACGCCACGGGTACCTGCAATTGCCTGACCTCAGCCCGGAAATTGTGGCACTCGTTTCTCATCTGACAGGCAACGCGGCTTCACCCGAGGATAAAGCGAACGCCCTGCTGGCCCATCTGGACAAGGGTTTTACCTATTCGCTGGAGATGAAAGAAACAAGCCGGGGTTACCTCGATGAATTTTTGTTCCACCGCAAAGCCGGGCATTGCGAATATTTTGCCACGGCGTTGACCATCCTGCTTCGTCAAGCGGGCATTCCCGCTCGTCTCGTTAATGGATTCATGGGAATGGAGTGGAATGAACTGGGAGAGTACATGATTGTCCGCCAGACTCACGCCCATTCCTGGGTCGAGGCCTTTCTCCCCGGCAAGGGCTGGGTCACGTTCGACCCCACTCCACCGGACCCCGGCGGGACTCAGTCTGCCAGCCGGATTTCCCTTTACATGGACCTGCTACGGTTGAACTGGCAACGCTATGTGGTCAAGTACAACCTGTCGGATCAGATCAGGATTGCGGATTACTTCAGCGATTCCACCCGGGACATGATGGATGGGTTCCAGTCGCTCTCCAGCATCACGCCTCAATCGATTTTGCCTTTCCTGAAACGGAACGGTTTCAAAATAGCGGGAGTGCTCCTGACCGGCCTCCTGCTGTTTCTCATTGTTCAAAAACGAAAGAACGACCGGCGTTCCGCCATCCAGAAACCCACCTTCGCCACCACCCAATACAACAAAATGATTTCAAGACTTAAGAAAAAAGGCCTGGTCAAAGAAGCCTGCTGGACACCGCGCGAATTTATTGCCCATCTGGACGTATTGACTTTGCAAGAAAAAGATCAAATCGAACAGATCACCCGGCTCTATGAAAAATCGCGCTACGCCGGGCAGTCTCTGGACAAAAATGAAGAACAACGCATGACCGCCCTTGCAAAAAATATTTAAGAAGCCCGAATAATTTAGCTAATCAATATTTTAGAGTTGATTTTTTTGTGACTCTATTTACCATATAATTACAGGCTTTTATCGGAAACTATATCAAGACTTGCCATCCGCACCCAATCCGAGGACCAAGTTATAGTGATAGACATAAAGCAAATTCCAGAATTCACTTTTGAGATGATTCTGAATGCGGCGAATGAAGGCATCTATGGAGTGGACCTTGAAGGTAAAACAACCTTCTGCAATGAGTACGGAGCTCATCTGCTGGGATATGAAATTGATGAAATCGTGGGCCAGCCGCAACACAATCTGATTCATTACAAACACCCCGATGGCTCCCCTTATGAAAAGGAAAACTGCCCCACATACGCGACTTCCCAAGATGGTCAAATCCACCATATAAAAGATGAAGTCTTTTGGAAAAAAGACGGAACCTCTCTTCCAGTGGAATACAAGAGTAACCCCATATATCACAACAAAAAGATCGTTGGCGCCGTCATCACGTTTAATAGCAGGGAAAAAGAGCTGAAGCTGGAAATGGAGCGCCACCAGGCCCTTGCCCAATTACGCCAAAGCCAACAAGAATTGAAAGCTGTTTTTAATACAGTGGTCGATGGCATCATCTCCATTGATGAGAAGGGGACCCTTCTGCACTTGAATAGAGCGGCTGAGAGCATGTTCGGATACAAATCCAAGGAGGTGCTTGGTAAAAATGTCAGAATGCTGATGCCGGAGCCCTATACCACCGAACACGATAGCTATCTTGAAAATTATTTGAAAACGGGTAAAGCCAAAGTAATCGGGATTGGACGTGAAGTCGTTGGATTAAGAAAAGACGGTTCTACCTTCCCGATGGAACTCGGCATTTCAGCAACCGTCAATGACAAGGGTTACCAGTTCACGGGAATAACCAAAGACATCTCCCGCCTGAAGCAATCCATGGCGGTACAAGCACGATTAGTGTCGGTGATCGAAAATACAGACGATGCCGTTCTCGGCTGCCTGCTTGACGGGACCATCAACCTGTGGAACCGGGCGGCCCAACGCATATTCGGTTATAGCGAATCTGAAATCGTCGGTCGTCATATATCAACTCTGGTTCCCGATGATTTCCAGCATGAGCCCGCCTATCTCATTGAATCTATCAAGCGCGGGCAGACTTTGACTAATTTTGAAACGAAACGTCTCAGAAAAGATGGCCTTATAGTGGATGTTGCCCTCACTCTGTCACCCTTTTTCGATTCCCTGGGAGAAATTAACGGGGTGTCATCCATTGCCCGCGACATCCGCCATCAAAAAGAATTGCTCAAGGAAAAAGAAAACCTGATCCAGAAGCTGGAAGAGGCCACCCTGACCGATCCCCTCACTGGACTTCTGAACCGGCGGGGCTTTGCCTCGCGGCTGGATAATGAACTGGCACGGTTTCGGCGCAACCAGCGGCCCTTTTCAATTTTGCTTCTGGATATTGATCACTTTAAAAAAATCAACGATATCCATGGGCATTCAACAGGGGACAGGGTGCTACAGGAATTGTCCCTCAAACTAACATCCAATACCCGGGAGATTGACACCGTCTGTCGCTGGGGAGGCGAGGAATTCCTCATCCTATTGGTGGAAAGCGAGCTCAGCGGTGCCACACAGGTGGCCGAAAAAATCCGCGCGGCAATTGAAGATATGAAAATTCAAGCAGACAGGAAACACCTGCCGGTCACCGTCAGCATCGGGGTGAGTGAATTCGAAAATCCGGATACCAAGTTTGAAAGTTTTCTCAAGGAGGCTGATGATCGCCTGTACCAGGCTAAATCCGAAGGACGCAACCGCGTTGTCGCCTCTGACCTTTCCTGAACCACAGACTTAAAAAACCCATAAGCCATCGAGGCACTCATTTTTACCGCGACTCTCATCCGGGAAAACTCCCCGCCTGATTGTTGCATAAAAAATTTGCAACAGACCCTGATATCCCCTAAAATTTTTAGTATCGATATAGAAGGGGCCCTCACTCAATGGAAATCTTGAACGACCGTAATCTCGACACGGTGCTCGACCTGCTCAACGAAGCGGTGTTTGTCTACAATCAGGATATGCAGATCACCCACTTCAACTCTTCAGCCGAGCAAATCACCGGTCACCGCAAGGACGAAGTGCTGGGTGAAAAATGCGTGGTCATTTTCGACAAGGGACTTTGCATCAACAACTGCGAACTCTGCATGACGGTCAAGGATGGCGACAACCAGAAAGTCGAGTTTCGCTCGTCCTTCATCCGGAGCGATGGCATCCGGCGGATGGGAGAATTTCAGGCCGGGCACCTGTCGCTTTCACCCAATGAAAAACCGCATGTGCTGGTGTCACTGACGGACATCACGGAACTGGACCGACTGCGCAACGAATTAAAAACGACTCACTCCTTCCGCAACCTGGTCGGCAAAAGTCCGGTCATGCAGGACCTTTATCAATCCATCCGCAACGTTGCCGAGTACGATTCCACCGTCTGCCTGTTTGGCGAGAGCGGCACCGGCAAGGAGTTGGTGGCGCGCGCCATCCACTACGAAAGCCCACGGGCAGAGCGTCCCCTGATCAAGGTCAACTGCTCGGCGTTGTCGGACAATCTGCTCGAGTCCGAACTCTTCGGGCATGTGAAGGGGGCGTTCACCGGAGCCGTGCGCGACCGGCGCGGTAAGTTTGAAGAGGCCGAAGATGGCACACTGTTCCTCGATGAAATCGGCGACCTCAACGAGCGCGTGCAGGTGAAGCTGTTACGCGTCCTACAGGAAAAAGAAATCGAGCGCGTTGGCGAAAACGTGATCCGCAAAGTCAACCTGCGCATCATCGTTGCCACCCACAAAAACCTGGAACAAGAAGTGGCAGAAGGACGCTTCCGCGAAGACCTGTTCTATCGCCTGAACGTGATCCCCATCCACCTGCCACCATTACGGAACCGGCGCGAAGACATCCCCATGCTGGCCGATCACTTCACCAAAATATGGAACGGGTCGCACAACAAGAAAATTGAAGGCATCTCCAGTCAGGCCCTCGGGTTGTTGATGGACCACCCGTGGCCGGGCAATATTCGTGAATTGGAAAATACGATGGAGCACGCCTGCGTCAAAACCAGTAGCGAAGAATTACAACCCACCGACCTGCCGCACACCCTTCGGGAGCAGGCGAAAACCAACAGTCCGGCCCGCATGCGCAAACCAAGGCGAAAATTGACCAAAAAACAGATCGTCGATACGCTGAAAGAATGCGATCAAAACCAGACCCACGCCGCCGAGAGGCTCGGCATCCACCGCATCACCCTGTGGCGCAAGATGACAGAACACGGCATTTAACTAATACGAGAAAATATTCATTTCCAAAAAACGCTTCCAATTAAAAAAACCCCGGGCCGCATGAGCGGTCCGGGGCTTGTCTTGCGGTAGGGTGGCAATGTCACAACAACCTTTTCAAGCACCACCCTCTTTCATTTCTTTTACACGCTCTCGCCGAAAATTTATTTTCCGGCTTTGAACACGTTCGGGTCTTCCTTGCCTTCGACAACCAGGTGGCCGATGGCGCCTTTGGCCACGCGGAAAATACTGTGGTCCACCAGCGTGTAAGTACCGGGCACGTCGACCTTGAACTCAACGATCACGGCACCCGCCGAAGGCACGAGCGTGGTCTGCACGTTGCTGTTGACCGTGCCACCGATCGCGCCTTCCAGATACACCCGGTCGAAAATTTCCCCAATGATATGAAACGATGAAATTCCGTTCGGCCCGATGTTGCCGAAGAAAATGCGCACGGTCTCGCCAACTTTTGCCTTGAGCACCTTGTCGCCCATCAAAGCTCCCTGCGAACCATTGAACACAACATACTCCGGGTGCTCTTCGAGTCCGTTCTGCAAACTGAATTCCGCTTTACCGTCTTTCACGTCCGCAAAAAATTCGCTCTCGAACACATAATACTCGCGGTCAACCGCAGGCAAGCCACCGGCAGGTTCGACCAGAATCAGGCCGTACATGCCATTGGCAATGTGATCGACAATCGCACCCGCCGCGCAATGGTAAATATAAAGACCCGGTGCCATGGCTTTCCAGGTGAACACTTTTTCTTCGCCCGGCTTTGCCGTATTGACCGCCGCGCCGCCACCCGGACCATTCACCGCGTGAATGTCGATATTGTGCGGTTGGGAATTATCTTTATGATTGGCCAGATGAAATTCCACCGAATCACCGACGCGCAATCGGCCCATCGGACCCGGCACGGTGCCGTTGAAACTCCAGAAGTCGTACTTCACACCATCAGCGATGGGGCCGGTGAACTCCTTCGCTTCAAATTTCATCACCACCGTTTTGGCCGCACGCTTGCCCACCGGAGCCGGAACATTCGGCGCGTGGGCCAGAGGGCCGCCCCCTGCCAACGCATCACCCGCCACCAAACTGCCCGCTACCATCAACCCAATCAATCCCGCTTTCCAATGGTTCCTGACCCGCATCATTAAATCTCCAAATAAGAAGTTTTTTTTCTCGTAATGCGGTGATAGTTACAAATCCCGTGCCAACCCGGTCGATTCCGCGATGCCCCCTCTATCAGCCTGTGGAGCAAGGTTTTAACGGAAAAAGGGAGCTGACGGCAAATCCCTCCCCGCCAGCTTTCTATTGCAAAAATTTTATTGCAATAGCTATGCAATATTTCATAAAAAGGAAAGTCCAAGGCGAGATTCTTCACCTTCGGTTCAGAATGACGCGCGATGTTTTTTTGTTTTTGTTAGCCCCACCGCAAGGTGGTCCGGCGAGGAGCACCAGGTAGTGGCTCTTTCTGTTTGGATGTCGCCTGTCTGTCGGGGTACAATAGCGAGCTATATGGACAGATACTGGGAACGATTCAAAACGCCATTCCTTTGTTTTGCGGGCTTTTCCGGGGTTGGGAAAACCACCCTCGTCGAGCACATGATCCGCCGCTTCAAGGAGGACAAGATCCGCGTCGGCTATTACAAGCACGACGCTCACCGCTTTCAGATGGACAAAGAAGGCAAGGACACCTGGCGTTGCCAGAGTGCCGGGGCGGGCATCGCCACCATCAACGACCCTGAGCATTTCGCGGTGATCGCAGAAAACCCGTTCAAGAAGCGCACCATCACCCACGCGCTGGAGCAGTGCGACTGCATCCTGATCGAAGGTTATAAAAAATCTCCGTTCAACAAAATAGTGTTTCTCGATGCCGACGGAAACCTGCCCATCGCCAGCGATGACAAGTATATCCGGGCGATCATTCATCAGGGCGTGGTCAATGATGAGTTGATGCAAGACTTGTCAGTGCCGCTGTTCAACCGTGACGAACTCGAACCGATCTATCAGTTTGTCAAACAGCACTTCATCAATTGCGCCAGCCCTCTGTACAGCGCGGTGTTTATCGGCGGACAAAGCAAGCGCATGGGCCGTCCCAAATTTTCCCTCGATTACAATGGCATGGCGGAGCCGAAAAGGCTTGTCGAGCACCTCGGGAAAATCGCGGAAAAAGCGTTTCTCTCGGCCCGGCCGGAGCAGGACCTCGCGCCGCTGGGGGATATCCCGGGTGCCGGGCGCATCAATGATGAACATTATAATCTTGGCCCGGTAGGGGGACTGGCCACCTTGATGGGGACGCATCCCGAATCTGCCTGGCTGGTGACCGCCTGTGACATGCCGTTCCTCGATCCGGCATCCCTTGAATACATCGTCAGTCAGCGCGATCCACTGCGCTACGGCACCTGCTACACCAAAAAAGGCGGGCTCGGGGTCGAGACCATGTGCGCCATCTACGAACCGAAATTTATCGTGCCCCTGTTCGAGGCGATGAGTCGGCGCGAATTGTCGCTGTCCCGTATCATCAACGAACTGCCCTTTAAACTGGTGAAAGTTCCCGAAGACCACCGCGCCAGCTTTCTCAATATCAACACTCCGGAGGAATATGAAATGGCGCGGGAAAAACGGCAGGAAAAAGTGTAGTCTAGAGGGGCCTCTAGTAATTCGATACTTTCCATTCCGGCAATTCGCAGACCCTCAAAAACCAAGGGGGTTACTTTTGCCGTGCGCTAGCACCTCGCGGCCAAAAACAATTTCTAGAGGTACCTAAAAGTAGCCTCTATATAGAAGGCTTTTTTTTCTGGAGTTCCTCTGCCAATCCTGACCATCAACCCTGCAATACAATCATAAGGAAATGCCGTGAGCATGATCACCGTTGAGGATGCGCTTGCCAGCATCCTTGCTAAAATAAAATTCAAGGGAATCGAACGCGTTTCGCTGGAGCAAGCGTTGGGCCGCATCCTCGCCGAAGATGTCGTCTCTGGTCGCAACAACCCGCCGCTCGACAATTCGGCAATGGACGGCTATGCACTCATCGCGGAAGACGTGAAGTCTGCTGGGCCTGATAACTCGGTCCGCTTGAAAATGGCCGACAGCATTGCCGCCGGATACGAAAGCGACCGCACACTTCAACGCGGCGAAGCCTTCCGCATCATGACGGGTGCGCCGGTACCGCAAGGTGCCGACTGCGTCATCATGCAGGAAGATACCGAAAAAGACGGCGACGACATTTTGTGTCTCGACCGGGCCGAGGTCGGAGAAAATATCAGGCTCGCCGGGGAAGATGTCAAAGTCGGCGAGACCGTCATGGAAAAAGGCATCCAATTACTGCCGTCTCACATCGGGATGCTGGCGGTGATCGGACGATCGAGTATCGCCGTGGCGCAGAAGCCAACGGTTGCCGTGCTGTCCACCGGTGATGAAATTGTTGACCTCGATGGCGACGCTACCGGCCCGCGCATCTACAACAGCAACGGCTATATGTTATCGGCGCAGATCAAAGCCGCTGGTGCCGATCCGGTTTACCTTGGCATCGCCCAGGACACCGAAGAAGACCTGATGAAACATTTCGAGTGGGCCCTCAACTGCGATGTGCTGGTGTCCTCCGGCGGCGTGTCGGTGGGCGATTATGATCTGGTCAAAGCCAGCCTCGATAAACTGGGCAATGAAATGTCCTTTTGGAAAGTCGCGATGAAACCGGGCAAGCCGCTGGCGTTTGGTCGCATCGGCCCGCGACCGGTGTTTGGCCTGCCGGGTAATCCGGTATCCTCGTTTGTTTCCTTCGAGCAGTTCGTCAGACCGGCACTCAGGAAAATGATGGGAGCCAATCAACTGGGCCTGAAACAGGTGCAGGCGCGGCTGACCGAAACCATCACCAAGAGAACCAAGAGAGTCCACTTCATGAGTGCTGAGCTGGTGTCCGACAACGGCGAATACAGCGTGTCGCCGGCCCGCGTACAGGGTTCCGGCGTATTGAAATCTGCCATGAACGCCAACGGCCTGCTGGTCTTCCCGCTGGATCGGGAAGAGATCAAGAGCGGCGAAATCGTCAGCGTACAGATGCTGGAGGCGTGACAGCTGTGAATAAAATTCGACTGTCTTTTTTCTGCCTGATTCTCCTCCTTATAGTGCATCCATTTTCTGCGATGGCTCAGGACAACGCTGGCCTCGACCGCATGATCCGTCAGATCGAATCCAAATTCCCTTCCCTTGAAGGTTATGTGGTTGATGTTAAAGGCGCACAACTGATTCTTGATTTGAAGTTGGGGCAGGATTTAAAGCCCGGCGATCATTTGAAAATCATGCGCCTGGGCGAAGCCATCATTCACCCTGTCACTAAAAAGAAGCTGGGTCAACGCGAGACCGATCTCGGTCGTGCCGAAGTTGTCGAGGTGAGAAAAGATTATTCGATAGCGCGAATGGACAACCCTGGCGTCCCGGTGAAAAAAGGGGATGCCGTCCGCAGTTTCTTCCGGAAAATTTCCATATTAGTAACGCCGGTACGCACCCCGAGAGGCAGTAAAGTGGATAGTGCGGAGCTGGGTCTTGAGATCGAATCGCGACTGAATGCGCACCCCAGGTTCAATGTGCCAACATTTGATCTTCGCGTCTGGGCGAGGGAGCGCAAGGTAAAGTTCAATCAGGTGCCCGGCCCGGAACACCTGCTGGCCCTGCAAGCGGAAGTCGATGTCGATTACCTGCTTCTGCCAGGTATCACCGGCTCCGGCAAGAAGGCGGTGATGGACTACCGGCTGGTGTCCGCTGTCGATGGCGAGGTGGTGACGCAATCACGCCTGATGACCAACGCGCCCCTGCGCTCGGCGAAAACCGACAGCCGGAAATCGCGCCGCTCGAATCGCAAGAAAGCACCAAGATCCGGCGGGGTGCAGAGCGATTTTGATGGCGAGGATGGAGGCCCGCTGGAGTTTATTACCAAGCAGGAATTTCAGTTTGAAGTGGTCGACATGGACACCGGCGATGTCAACGGCGATGGCAAGACCGACTATGTCTTCATCAGTCCTGAGCGAGTCCGCTTCTACAAATTCAACGGTCAGAAGTTCAAGCAGGTTTCTGTTTTTCGCGCGCCCGAGCGAGGCTCACAATTTATTTCGGTCGATGTTGCCGACATCAACGGCAATGGTCGTGATGAAGTTTTTGTCACCTGCAATGTCGGGCAACGCCTGCAATCGTTCGTCCTGGAAATGGTCAAGGGGAAAAAACGGTTGACACCCATCGATGAAGACCTGAATCTGTATTTCCGGGTGATCAAGCCCGCAAAGAGCAAACCCCGACTTCTTGTGCAGAAACCGGGGCATGACCGACCCTTTCGCCCGGCGATTTATGAATACGGCTGGGAGGGCGATGAATACGAGGAAATCCGGGAAATTGAACTGCCGCACATTCCCGGCAGACCTTTAATTACCATTTACGGGCTGACATTGGCTAACATCACGCCTACCAAGACATTGGAAACCATTTTTCTTGACAGCAATTATCACCTCCGAGTATACTCCGCGAAAGGCCGTTTACTGGTTAAATCGGATGAATACTACGGTCATGACCCACGCGTCATCGATGTTGCCTTAAAGGAACAGATTCCGGGAATACACAACTCGGAAGGCGATGTACAGGCTGTCCCTTACCGGGGGCGGCTTTCTGCCACCCAAAAAGGAAAAAAGCGATACCTGCTCATCCCGCATAACCACCGGCTGGGAGGGCAGTTCGTCGATAAATTGACCGTGGTGAACAACAGTAGTCTGGTGGTTCTGGGCATTGACCGTGAGGGGGTCCACAAGGTTTTTGAAACTCGAAAACAAAGTGGCTACCTGGCCGCCCATGGGGTCGCGAAATCCAAAGATCCTGCAAAAAAATGGGTTCACACGGCTCATGTTTCCAGCTTGGGGGATCTTGGCCTGGGTAAAAAAATCAGCACTATTTTCACTTATAGTTGGTAATTTTCCTGAATTTAGGTTACTATTTGAAAGCTATTTGTCCGCCCGAGCTGGACAACTGCAAGTTCAATCTTCTCAATCTCTTACATACGCACAGCAAATTCGATCTATTTTTCTCGAATGTTTGAATAGTGAAATGTTTGAATCGTTAAAGTTTCATTTTAATTTTGTAAGTTTTCAATCTGCCATTTTTTAGTCAGTTCAATTCAGTTAATTTTGGAGGAGGTAAAGTATGAAAAGGAATTTCTTAACCGCTCTGTCCCTGTCCGTAGTCATGGTCGGTGGGATGGTAGCCAATGCGGCGGCGGCTGATGTCACCTTTGGTGGTCAGTTACGGCCTCGTTTTGAAGTCTTCGAGCAGAACGATTTCAATGACACAACCGAACCGACATACATCATCAGCACCCGGATCCGGTTGAACGTCAATGCAAAGATCAATGACAAAACCAGTGCCTTCATTCAGATGCAGGCACGTGGCGTTTATGGCGCAGGTGGTCATGGCGCAGGAACCACCGGCGGTATTCCCGCTCCATTGATTGGCGACCGCAACGCGGCATCCCCAAGTGATGGTGTTACCGACGTTGGTCTGCATCAGGCTTATTTCACCCTGAATGATTTCTTCGGCGCTCCGGTTGATCTGAAATTTGGTCGCCAGGAAGTCGTTCTCGACGGTCATCGTCTGTTCGGTCACACTGGCTGGACCCAGGGCGCACAAACGCATGATGCAATTCGTCTGACTCATAACCATGGCGAGCATTCCATTTCCTACATTTTCAGCAAAGCAACAGAGACTACTGGTGCTGGTCCTACGACCATCGGTGCAAACGCAGGTGCTCCCAGCCTTGCTGGTGCCGCCCCTGCCGGTCTGATTTTCGGACTGGGTAGTTGTGCTGGTGGTGCTGGTGGTGCTGGTGTTACTAACATTGATGACGATTGTGACCGTAACGATCACATAATTCACGCTAACCTCAAAGGTATTCTCGGCGGTGCATTGTCTTTGTACTTTGTTGCCACTGATGATAACTCCTTTAATCTTCCTTTAGGTTTGACCGCTGGTGGATTGACCCCGGGTTCTGCAGTTCCTGCGGCCAACCTCTATGGTCAGCGCGAAGTTGACAACAACATGTACACCATTGGCGCACGTCAGGCCGGTCAGCTCTACGGAATCGACTATCGCCTCGAAGGTTACTACCAGTTCGGTGAAGCCGAAGGTCTGGCTGCTATCGCAGGTGGTGCTCTTGGTGCCGGAGTCGGTACTGCAAGCGCGCTCTCCACGGCTATCACCACTGCCGCTGGTACCCCTGCTAATGCACTCAACGCACGTCTGCTTGCACCCGTTCCAGTTGCTGGAACTCAGCTTGTAAACTACGGTGCTGGTGGTGGATCAGGTGTTGACCGTGGTGCTTACATGCTGGGTGTTCGCGTAGGCAAAACCTTCAGCAACGTTATGTGGAAGCCTTCTTTCACTCTGTGGTATGACCACCTGTCCGGTACCGATCTGGATGACGTTGCAGATAACGACTGGTCTACTTTTGACACTCTGTATGACACCGGTCACAAGTTCTACGGTTTCATGGATCTGTATCTCAACCCGAACGGTGGTGATACTTCTTACCTCGGTCTGCAAGATCTGGCCGCCAAGATGTCCATCAAGCCTATGGCTAACCTGACCTTGAAGGCTGACATCCACGCTATGTGGACGGAAACCGACATCGAAGAAGAACTGAACGACCTCGGTATTATCAGCTCAACCACTGCTGTCACCGCTCTCGGTGCTGTGGGCGGTCTGGCCGCTGGCAATACAACTTTAGTTGGTGATCTCGACAGCCACCTCGGTGAAGAGCTCGATCTGACTGCGGTTTACAAGTACAATCCCAACACCACGATCAGTGTCGGCTACTCCCACTTCTGGGCTGACGACACGTTCCATCTCGTCAACAACCGTAATACTCCGGCAGGAATTGCGCCGAATACTACGAACGACGATGATGCAAGCTGGGCTTATGTACAGTTCGACGTCAAGTTCTAAGTAAAGCTTTTCTCAACCCGGGCGGGTTTTCCCGCCCGGGTTTTTTTTTGCCTTTTTCTCCCCCGCCTTTTCCTTGTGAGTGACCTGCGATCTTTATTATAATAAAGGTCAACGGGAGCCTCTCAAATTCCGGGATTTTTTTTCCGGCAACTCGCTCCCCCTTTAAAACTGAGAGCTTCGCATAACCTGAAAATTAAAAACAAAGGCGAGATTCTTCACTTCGTTCAGAATGACAGTTCGTTGACTTTATGTGTCACCCTGAGCTTGTCGAAGGAAAGGGGGGCCTCCAAATTTCTAGCATTTAATTTAACGCTTACGCAAAGCTCTCCTTTTAAAGAGGTAATATTAAAGCACGCCAAAAAAATTTCAGAGATGCCCAGACGTTCACTTTCTTTCGAGAATTCAATGGCCTTCAAAAAATTCTATCTTGTCATTTTCTTTTTTACCCTGCTGATTGCCACCCCTTCCCTTGCTGACAGTGCTGAACCACCCGCCTTCGCCATCAACGGTAAATCCGTTCCGCCGGTGGTCGCGATTGTCAACGGAGTGAACCTGCCGGCCCAGTTTCTGGAAAACCAGATTGCTACTTTCCGGATGCAACACAAACAACAGGGCCTGCCCGTCAACCCGGCAGACGAAGAGGCTTTCGCTCGCTCTGCCTTAAACAGAATGATCGATCAGGAAGTTTTGTACCAGCAACGCAAAGAACTACAGCTCCGGGCCGACCCGGAAAAAGTGAACAAGGAAATCGAGCGCATCGCCAGCGAGTTCCCGTCTAAAGAACTTTTTCTAAATGCCTTGTCAGTGCAGAGACTTGATATGGACATGCTAAAAAACAGCATCGCCAAAAAATTTATCGACGATGAGTTCCTGAGAAAAAAAATAGCACCGACTGTAAAAGTTTCCAAAGATGCTGTCAGTCGTTATTACAACTCCCATCTAACCCAGTTTGAAAAACCCGAGCGCTTCACCATCAAACATATTTACGTTGCGGCTTTGGCAACCCCTCCGCATTCACTGAAAGATGCCAGCCCGGCGACCCGCAAGCGAGCTGAGAAACTGCAGAAAATGATTCACGAGGATGCCAAGAAAATAATTGATGAAGTACATATTGAACTAAAAACCGGTGGTTCATTTGAAGCCCTGGCGAAGAAGTATTCAGAGGACACCAATTCAAAAGACAAGGGCGGTCTTTTGGGCGATGTCGTCCCCGGCACGGTTTTCCCTGAAATGGCCGCCTGGTTGCCGCGACTGAAAGTAGGCGAGACCAGCGACCCGATCAAAACTCCGCTGGGCTACCACATCATGAAGCTCGAAGCCCTGGTGCCCAAGGAAACCGTCCCTTTGAAGGATGTCGAATCGGATATTCTCAACCACCTGCTCAAACAAAAACTTGAAAAAGCCCGGGACGCGCAGTTGGATATCATGAAACAGTCGGCAAAAATCCAACAGTTTTTCTAACCACCACCTTCCGGGTGCTCCGCGCACGGCGAATAAAAAAGAAAAATGTTGCATGTCATTCTGAACAAAACGAAGTGGAGTGAAGAATCTCGCCTTGGATTTTTATTTTTGGGTTATGCAAAGGTCTCCTTTTAAAGGCAGTGATCAATCCCCCTGGCTTCGCCTCCCCCTTCGTGGAAGGGGGAATATCAGAGACTGCTTAAAAATTTTCTGGTTCACGATAGCCGACCGCAAGGTCCGCGTCCCTCTTTAAAAAGAGGAAATATCAGAGACTGCATTGAACTTCCTTACTCAAAACTTATGACCACACTGGTAACCGGTGCCACCGGATTTTTAGGTTCCGCCATCGCCCGCGAACTGTTACGCGACGGACGCAAGGTGCGCGTTCTTTTGCGCCCCGAGGCGGACCGGCGTAATTTAGAGGGACTCGATGTTGAGCTGGCCTTTGGCGATTTGCGCGACAAGCCCTCGCTTGCGACCGCGCTTGACGGATGCGAAACTCTGTTTCATGCTGCCGCTTATTACAGCCTGTGGAGTCGCGATAGCAAAACCATGTACGACATCAACGTCGACGGCACGCGCAATATTTTAACTGCCGCCAAAAATGCCGGAACACCCCGCGTGGTGTACACCAGCACGGTGGGTTGTATCGGCCTCCTGCCGGATGGCACTCCCGCCGATGAGGACACACCATTTGATAAATCCCTGTTGGTCAACGATTACAAGCGATCCAAGTATCAGGCGGAACAGGTCGCCAGCAAATTTGCGGCAGATGGTTTGCCGGTGGTGATTGTCAACCCGAGTGCCCCGGTCGGCCCCAATGACATCAAGCCGACGCCAACGGGCCAGATCATTCTCGATTTTCTTCTTGGCAAAATGCCGGCTTACATAGACACCGGCCTGAACCTCATTGACGTGCGCGATTGCGCCCGCGGGCACATTCTGGCGGAAACCCGAGGGGCCATCGGTCAGCGTTATATTCTCGGCAACCGCAATATGTCTCTCAAGGAAATTCTGGACACACTGGCGAGTATCACCGGCCTCAAGGCTCCGTCGATCAAAATGCCGTATGCTGTGGCCTATACTGCCGGTTGGGTGTGCGAGGCAATTTCCGACTGGGTCACCCACAAGCCCCCTGCGATTCCGCTGGGAGGTGTCAAAATGGCCCGGCACCACATGTACTTCACTCCGGCAAAAGCCGTGCGCGAGCTGGGGCTCCCGCAAAATGGCATCGAGAAGGCTCTGGAAGACGCGGTACGCTGGACCCGCGATAACCTCATCAATAAAAACTGATTTTCACCTATGGAATTTTTTTCGTTACTCGCAGGCACCATCGCACTCCGACCTTACGTGTTTGTCTTTATGGCCTGCTTCCTCATTTTGGCCATCTGGCACATGGGCTGGCGGCGCACATGGATATTCACTCTGGTGGCTTTCACCATCGCCTTTTTTGCAGAATACTCGTCCACGCGCAACGGTTTCCCTTTTGGCTTCTACAGCTACATCGAAACCACACGCGGTCAGGAATTGTGGATATCCAACATGCCATTCATGGACCCGCTGTCCTTCACCTTTCTGACCTACATCAGCTACACCATGAGTCTGTTCGTGCTGTCACCCCTGGAAAAAAATGGTTGGGATGTTCGTTGGGGAGTCAATGACGATATTCGCCACACTGGCAAGACTGTGCTGACCGGTGCGGTTTTTTTCATGTTGCTCGATGTGGTGATCGACCCGGTAGCGTTTCGCGGAGATCGCTGGTTCCTGGGAAAAATCTATACCTATCAGGAGGCAGGGGAATACTTCAACATTCCGCTGACCAACTTTGGCGGCTGGCTGTTGGTGGGAACGGTAGTGCTATTTTTATTCACCCGGATCGACCGGGCTCTCGGTGCCCACACTTCCAATCGGGACAGGGGCAGGCGCGAGGTTCCGGCGCAGGCATTGCTTGGACCCGGAGTCTATTTTGGAGTGCTGGCATTTAACCTGGTCGTGACGTTTTATATCGGGGAGTTGGTGCTGGGGCTTTGCGGCCTGGTCCTGACCGGGGCTTTGGCAGGAATTCTGCTCTACAAAATCAAACGACCTAAAGCCTTCACCTGAGTATTAGCGGTAATTGCCAAAGGTGATGGCGAGACCAAAATCCTTTGACTTCAACTCGGCGATGACCTCCTGCAGATCGTCCCGGTTTTTTCCCGTCACCCGCACCTGATCGTCCATCACCTGGCCCTGCACCTTGTTCTTGAGTCCCTTGATAAACTTGACGATCTCCTTGCCCTTTTCCTGCGGAATTCCATCCTGAATCGCCACCGTCTGGCGGACGGTCCCGCTTGATGCCGGTTCCACCTTGCCGTAATCAAGGGCTTTCAAAGAGACGCCACGTTTGATCAGCTTGCCTTGCAGAATATCGACAACGGATTTCAGCTTGTGATCGTCGTCAGAAATCAGGATCAGTTGATGCCCCTTTTCTTCCAGTTCAATCTCACTCTTGCTTCCCTTGAAATCGAAGCGTTGCCGAATTTCCATTTCCGCCTGATTGATGGCGTTCCGGATTTCGTTGAAATCCACTGGAGACACAATATCGAAAGAACAGCTTTTTGCCATAAAGGTTACCAACAAGTTAAAGGTTAGGGAATGCGGGACAGGAGTTTATCGCATGCGGCTCGCCATGAACATGCCAAAGAAAAAGACCGCGCCGATGACGAGGATGATCGCGTTGTCGATCAAAATGGCGGACCAATCGGCATTTTCCTGGAAAGACAGCCAGGGCACCATGATGAACAACACCCCAATGAAGATAATAACGAAAAAACCGACAAACAGGCTGATCAGCAGTTTGGGATTGAGTGGCGACTTCTCTTCGTCTTCGTCCCATTTTTCCATAAAGTGACCCGCGATGGAATCCAGCCTCAATGCATCTTGGTGTTCTGATAAAATCCGAACACAAACATGAAAATCGTCAGAATGATCACGATGTCTTCCACGGCACCTTCTTTCCAGGACCCTTCACCACTCTGAAAAATAGAAGGGATCGCCACGAACAGAACGGCAATAAAACCGATCGCCAGCATGCTGACAATGGCGATCATCAGCAGTTTGGTGTTCATCGGCTCTTCTTTTTTTTCCTTGCCATCGTCTTCATTCATGAGTTAAAACCACCCGATTATGATAAATTGACTTGTCTTGTTCTCAAGCCAAACATCCATTGGAAAAATGCCGAATTCAAAAAATCATTATAGCGTAGGTCAGGCGAAAGCTGACCAGTTGATTGAAAAGTTGGTCGAATTTTGCGAACCCCGAGCCGAAATCCGCGATCTGCTGAGGGAAATTCTCACCACCTCAGTCAAGCTGGGGCTGGAAAGCAGTCATGTCGGGGAGATGAAACTGATCAATTCCTCGCTCAAGGAAATGCGCTACGCCCTGAAAGTTTTTTGCGCTTACGAAGACACCCGACGCGCCGTGATCTTCGGATCGGCGCGGACCCCGGAGACCGACCCCTGTTACCGGATGGCCATGGAAACGGCAAAACGCCTCACCGAGGCCGGGTGGATGACCATCACCGGTGCTGGTGGCGGTATCATGGAGGCGGGCAATCGCGGGGCCGGGCCCGACAACAGTTTTGGCATCAACATCAGCCTCCCCTTCGAGCAACAAGCCAACCCCTATATACAAGGCAATCCCAGGCTGATGCACTTCCGCTATTTTTTCACCCGCAAGCTGACTTTCATGAAAGAAAGCCACGCCACCCTGCTGTTCCCTGGAGGGTTCGGCACCCTGGATGAAGGGTATGAGACCCTCACTCTGGTCCAGACGGGGAAAACCGAGCCACGCCCCATCCTGCTGATGGAACCTGCAGGCGGCACCTACTGGAAATCCTGGATCCAGTTTGCTGAACGGGAACTGGTCCGGCAAAACCTGATCTCTTCAGACGACCTATCCCTTTTTGAAAGAGTCCACGATGTTGAT
Organism: Nitrospinaceae bacterium; assembly: GCA_029261535.1. GTDB lineage: Bacteria > Nitrospinota > Nitrospinia > Nitrospinales > Nitrospinaceae > Nitronauta. The sequence goes on from JAJDBF010000031.1 coordinate 33,478, forward strand.
GAAGCCATCCGCTACCTGCAAAATTACTACAAGGTTTTTCACTCCATGCGCTATATCGGCGATCAGGTCATTGTCCGATTGCACCAGGCCCCGCCAACAGAGCTGACTAAAAAATGGAGTCAGGATTTCGCAGATATTCTCACCCAGGGGCCCATGGAAACCGGCTCCAACCTGCCTGAAGAAAATGGGGAATTTCCCGGCCTGCCCCGCTTGTCCTTCAAGTTCAACAACAAAAGCTTTGCCCGCCTGCATCAGTTGATTCTTCGCATCAACCAGGACCTCGCCTGAGGCCCTGCCAACCCAGCATCCATCGGCATACGGTCCGCAACTTTACTTACATGCCGGGTAAAGGTGCTTAAAGCTGTTCACATTTATCCTTTTATAGCCAGGTCCACCACGTCCTGAGCCTTGAGAGCCCTCCACCAAAATAAATTAACCTGAATAATTTCAATGAGTTGAAAAATATTAATCCGTAGCTTCAGACTTTGGCAAAGTTATTGCTATAAACAATGTGTAATCAAACAATATTGAAAGAATGGAGACACACCATGATGACGACTCTGAAAATTAAAAAAGGGACGGTCGTTTTTACCGAAGGTCATTTCAGCGATACCGCCTGCATCATCGAAACGGGCACCTTTGAAGTCACCAAAAAAACCCCCAGCGGGGCAGACAAAGCGATCGGCATCCTCAAAAAAAACGATATTTTCGGTGAAATGGGCATTTTGGACGGTCTACCCCGCTCCGCCACAGTCACAGCACTTGAGGACAGTAAAGTCACGGTAGTTACCCGGGACGACTTCAACAGTCTGTCACGCAAAAACCCCAATGCCCTGATGCCCATCCTGAAAGTCATGTCCATGCGTCTGCGCCGGGCTTTGAAACGCGAAGTCCAGATCCCGACCATCACCCTTCCAGTGGAAGACGATACTAATACAAAGTGCCTCCCTAAGGACCAGCCAAAAGTGGCTCTTCAACCGGTTCAAGCCGGAGCCATCATGGCACAGAAAATTCCCACCCTCATTTTTCCAATTCGTTGATATCGGCCCGATTGAGTCCTGCCCCTAAATCCTCTACAATAAACTATTCGATCAGCAACCATAATTCGTGAGTGCTCGGCGCACGGTCAACGGACCTTGCGGTCAGCTAATGAAAAACATTTTGCGATGCGTTCAATAATTTCTGATAGCTCACGCCGCCCTCGCGCCAGGAGCGGAGTCTTGAGGCGAAAAGCCCATTGTTGAGTACCTTCAAATAGACATTATGTTTTGCGCAAAAATAGCCGCTCTAATAGGGGTACCCATTTGTTTCCCGGTCTGCTGGATAGTCTGAATCCACGGCACCGGGGTCATCCTGGCAACTCGAAACTCTGGACCTGGCATGCGGACTGGCGTCAAGGAAACTCAATCAAAAAAAACCTCACCCGATCTCGAAAACGAGACCGCCGAAGAGGGTGCCACTGTTGGTCGCATTCCCACGGAAAAACTCCTCATCCTGATCCCGGCGTACAACGAGGCGGACCGAATCGGGCAGGTGCTGGATGAAATCCGGCAGGAAGCCCCAAAAATTCCGATCCTGGTCATCGATGATGGCTCGCGCGATGCCACGGCAGAAGTGGCTCGCCAACACGGAGCGCAGGTCATCCCCCTGCCCTTTAACAATGGTTACGGTGTGGCTCTGCAAACCGGGTTCCGTTTTGCGGTGAGGCACGGCATCACCGTTGCGGTTTCAATGGACGCGGATGGCCAGCACGATGCTTGCGAAATCCCGCGACTGATTCATGAAATCCAGAAGGGTGGAGTGGATGTGGTGGTGGGGTCGCGTTTCTTAAAACCCGGTCACTACAAACCTTCCATTCCGCGTCGCCTCGGCATGTGGCTGTTCGCCATGCTGGCGACCCTGTGCACGGGCAGACGGGTGACCGACCCGACCTCTGGCTTTCAAGCTCTTAGGGGTCGCGCCCTGAGACTTGCGGCCAGTGACTATTATCCCCCGGATTACCCGGATGCGGATTTTCTGATCCTGCTCAACAAATGCGGATTCACCGTGCGCGAGGTGCCCGTTAAGATGCGGCCCAGCCCGTTAAATAAATCGATGCACCACGGCTCCAAAACCGTTTACTATGTCTTTAAAATGTTACTGTCGATTTTTGTGATCCTGGTCAGACAAAAACCCGAACGGTTCTGACATGCCTCCACGAATTCAAATAATCTCGATCCTGATCTGCATCTTCCTGTTGGCTTATGTGTTTGAGCTGGTGCGCAGGCGCTACCTGAACGAGGAATATTCCGTCACCTGGCTGATCACCGGCCTGATGATGCTGGTGCTGTCGATCTGGGATGAATTACTGCAAGGAATTTCCGAACTGGTGGGAGCCACGCTATACACTTCCACACTGTTCTTTTTTGGCATGCTCTTTCTGGTCGTCATCTGTCTTCACTTTTCAATCCGCATCTCGGCCCTCACCAATCAAGTGCGCACCCTCACGCAGGACATCGGCATCCTGTACAAGGAACGCGAAACCCTGCAGGAACGAGTGAGCGATGTCGAGAAAAAATCCGAACCTTCGCCAATGGAAAAACTTTGAGGATCCTGCGTACTATTGAATCCTTTCTTCCCTGCGTCACCGGGCCAGCACGCCAGGCCTTTGCAGTTTCCCACCAATTGGAAACACATGGGATCGCGTCACCTGTCCTCACGTCCACGCTGGATATCGACAGCGGATTGGCTAAACACGAAACCATAGGCAATGTAAACGTCACAAGACTTTCCTTTTTATTTAAGTTGATGCGCTACGCCATCACCCCTGGCATGGCCTCTCATATGGAAGGCTTCGACCTGATCCACAGCCATAATTACCGAAACTTTCAAACCGACCGCGCTTTTTTTTTGCCCGCAAACGACGACTGCCCTTTGTCCTGAACACCCACGGTTCGCTCCTCGGTTTCAGACACTACCTGCCTGTAAACTCCCGCTGGCCCTACCGACTGTACGATGTGGTAACGCAAAAGTCAGCGGTGATTCGCGCCCAGGCCGTGGTGGTTTCTTCCAAGCTGGAACAGCAAGACGCTTTGCGGTTCGGCGTCGATCCATCGAAACTCCACATCATTCCCATGGGAATCGACCTACCCGAAACCAACGCCACGTCTGACAACACGGATAGGACTCTGCGTCTTTTGTTCGTCGGACGCATCGCCCGCGTGCGCCGGTTGGAGTTGATCCTCAAAGCGGTGAGTCGATTAAAAATTGAATGGAACTTGACCATCGTCGGCGGTGAAGCCAGCACCTCGAGCATGACGCGCGGTGGCTATCTCGATGAACTGAAAACACTCGCTGGTGAACTTGGCATCGAACAACGCCTTCGATGGATCGACCCGGTCGCACCGGAAAACCTGTCGCCGTTCTATGCAGAATCGGACATCTTCCTCTACGCCTCCCAATATGAAAATTTTGGTCAGCCTCTTTTGGAAGCGGCGGCGCATGGATTGCCTCTTGTCTCAACACCTGTGGGTGTCGCTGTTGAATTGATCGATGAAGGGACAACGGGGTATTTCACCGATGACGATCCCGACACCCTGAGCCGTCAGATAACCAAACTTGAAAAAATGAGCGACCGGCAGGAAATGGGCCAGGCCCTGCGCCAAAAGGTAGCAGAGCAATTTTCCTGGAACAACATCATCGAACAATATCTTGAGATTTACCGGAAGCTTCTGCCGGGCAGTGGTTTATAATCATTAAGGTATCTCGACAAAACTCTTTGAAAAGTATTAAACCACAGGGTTGTCATTCTGAACGAAGTGAAGAATCGCGCTTTTGATTTTTGGATTATGCGTTGAGAACTTTAAGACAACTGTTATTCCCCCTCCCCTTGAAAGGGAAGGGGGAGCAAAGCCCCACGAATAACGAAAGACCTCTTTAAATGTCATGCGCAATATCCTGTTATTCACTTCAACGTTTCCAACATCGGCGGACGATCCGCTCACGCCGCGTTTCGTCTATCACCTCGGTCATGAACTGAGCAAAACTCACAACGTCCATGTGCTCGCGCCTCATACTGCCGGAGCGGCTCTTGAGGAAAACCTCGACGGCATGCAGGTGATCCGCTTCCGCTATGCGTTCCCGGACGCAAGCCAACGCCTGGCCTATGGCACCGGCATGACCAATAACCTGCGTCAGCACCCGACCGCCTGGCTACAAGTGCCGTCGTTTTTTTATTACCAGCACCGCGCACTGCGCGAAACAATCAAGCGGTTCAACATCGAAGTCGTCAACAGCCACTGGATGGTGCCGCAGGGGCTGACCGCCGCGTGGTCTTTGCAATCCACAAACGTTAAACACGTCCTCACTATTCACAGCGCTGGTCTTTTTCTGCTAAGACGCATACCAGCAGGAAAATTAATCGCACGGCGCATTTTAAAACGCACCGACGCGCTTTACATCGTGAGCGAAAATAATCGGCGCATGCTGGAAGACCTGATCAAACGACCGGTCGAGGCGCGCATCCTGCCCATGGGTATCCACAGCGACTACTACCGGGCAAGAGGCGATGTTACGTCATTAAAGCGAACGTTAAATCTTCCCGACACCGGACCGATCATTTTATTCGTTGGCAAATTGAGCCGTATCAAGGGCGTGTCGTATCTTCTTAAAAGCTGGCCCGAGGTATTGCAACAGTTCCCGAAAGCCACGCTCGTCATTGCAGGATCAGGTCCAGAAGAAACTGCGCTTCAGGAAGAAGCGAAGCGACTTGAAGACGCGAGGCAGATTCATTTTGTCGGGCAAAAAAATCAGGTGGAGGTGCGCGACTATTTAAGCGTCTGCGATTGTGCTGTCATTCCTTCCATCGAGGACAGCAACGGACAGGTCGAAGGATTCCCGGTGGTCATGCTGGAGGCACTGGCCTCTGGCAAACCGGTAGTCGGCACGCGCCTCGGCGGCGTTGCCGAAGGCATTATCGAAGGAGACAATGGATTCCTCGTTGAATCGGAAAATCCTGGAGCATTGGCGGGAGGCATTCTGAAAATTCTTGAGCGCGGACCCGCAACCTTTGCCGACAACGCCATGAACTCAGTCAAACGCTTCGACTGGCAAACCATCGGTGAAGATTACAGTGGGACTTTCAACAGTCTGTCTTCCAGTACTTGATCTGAAAAATTCAGGTTTTGCTTGTGATTACCCGGCATGGTAGGATAAAATCATACTGAAACGTTTTACAGGACACCTAACGATGGCACGCACCGACAAAGCAGAAAAAATCAGCATCACGCTTCCCCCGGATATGCTAAGCAATATAAAAGAAAAGGTGGAGGCCGGTCATTACGGCTCCACCAGTGAAGTCATCCGGGAAGCCATGCGTTTGTGGCAACGGCAGGAAGAGGAATATCAGGAGCGCATTGCATCAATCCGTACCCGTTTGAAACGCTCGGCTCGAAGCGGAAAGGCCGTGCCGATAGCTGACGCTTTCGGAGAAATTGAGGAACACCACAAAAAATGCATGAATGCTCATAATGAAAAATTATGATGTCTTCCTCACCCCGGATGCGATCCAGGACCTGAAATTTATTTACGATTATATTGCCGATGCCAGCGGGCTTCCCGAAGTCGCCTGGCGTTATATAGAGAAACTAAGAAAAAAGTGCACCGACCTCCAGACAGCTCCCTTACGAGGCCACAAGCGGGATGATTTGCGCAAGAATCTAAGAGTTGTCGCTATCGACAAGAATGCCGTCGCGGCTTTCGAAGTCCACGAAAAAAAACAATCCGTAACCATACTCAATATATTTTACGGTGGCAGGGATTACGACACACTGATGCGTGATTAAAAATCATCGACCTTCATCATCTCCGGCTTTGGCTTGGAAGGAATCAATAAAAAAATGCAAAGGCGAGGTTCTTCGTCCCGTAGGTCCGCAGAATGACATACTATATTTTTTGGGATTTTTGAAAGCCAAGGAATTTCGAATGGAGTGAATCCCCCCCCTTTTACCTTAAAAAAAAGACCTTGGAGATGAGGGAAAAATTCTCCCTCAAACCCAAGGTCGCTTAACCCGACATCACACTTTTTACAGAGGAAATATAAAACCCCTGTGTATCTAAATTAAACCCACATCCGGTACAGATTCATCTGAAGATGTACCATCTCCTCGTTATCTAGCGTAGCCTCTTCATTTATGCATAATTAAAATCTTGCGGGGAAGAAAGAATCTCGGCCACCTTGCCAAGCAATGTTTCCTTATCAACAGGTTTAACAAGGTAACCCTTGATTCCCTTTTCCAATAGTGAAACAGCAAGATCAGCATCAGGATACCCGGTGACCACCAGGATGGGAATGGAAGGAGCGTTTTGTTTCAAATATTCGATGGCTTCCACCCCATTTACCTTGGGCATTCGTATATCGCAGATGATCAAACCGACCTGAAGCAAGTTGGCCCCAGATTTCATCAGGGTGATGGCTTCCTCCCCATTAGTCGCTTCAATTAAATCATACTTTCCAGAGCTTAAATGGAGCTTAAGGACATCTCTTATCTCCTCCTCATCGTCAATGATTAAAATTCTGCCCTTAGTGCTGTTTACATTTTCAATAATAGACATTAGGGACCCCATTTCGGTTAGAAGTTAATCTGACAATAGAACTCACAAGGGTAAAGAATCATTAAACCACCCAGCTTTGGGTCTCATTTGCCCATGTTCTTGCGCAATTCTAAACTAATTTTGCATATTAACCCACTACTTTCCAAAGAAGCTCTTGGCATAGGGTCAATAGCTGACCAATAAAAAAAATACCCTCTTGTTTTTTAAGGAGTTACCCGTTTCAAAATTATATTTTCCGGGGAAAGTTCGTTGGAAAGGAAAAAAGGAGAAGGGCTTTTCGCTCCTATTATTTGTCCCGCCAGGGAACCGCCCCAAAAACCATTGCAATGCGCTTCGAAAATATTTCTGCTCAACCCAATGCTTTAGCCAACGAATCCGGCGCGAGCCGGTCAGGTGTCGATACGGCACAGCCAGTAGTCGGTACCGGTCAGTGGCTCGGTATGTTTTTTGCGGCAGGAATGTTTTTGATCCGCCGATACCACGCGCCAGGAGCGAGACAAAAGCGGTGCCGCTCCACGGTACCGGTTGTATTCCGGGGTCCCTTTAAAGAATAAGTGCCGAGGCAGTAATGTCCGGTACAGTGCCGAGGGTGCAAGCACAGGCCCTCCGGCTTCCGGCAGAAAAATGTTGGCATTTTTCGGCGTGGCTAAACGGATCGCCTCTGCCAATTCAAACGACTGCCAGAACAAGTTAGGTAAATCATAGGTGCCGAGAGTTCGCGAATACTCGGCCTGAGTCATGCCTTGATGCGTTGCCATGAAAAAGAAACGCGGCCCGGCAAAGACTATCAACAGAGTCGCCAGATTGAGCCACACCACCGCCCGCAAAAATCGTTTGATGCTCCTCGATTCACTCATGCTGAAACGCCTTTCTTATCTTGGGCAGGCAGGCCACCCAAAACAGAAACAGTGGGAACCACGCCAGATATTCGCGCGTGTCCAAACTTTTAACCGCATCGCCGGGGGAGATCATGAGACTGCCAAAAAACTGCACCGCGCTTTCGGACTTCAAAGGTAGTAGCGTGTACATCATCAGGTGAACCACCAGATAACTCAGCAGAAATAACAGCAGGTATCGATGCGCCACAGTCAAGCGGCTCCAGCGGGCGGTCAACGCTGGTGCCCACAGTAAAAATGAAAACGCGAAAAACACCTGAAATGCGAAAGTACGGAAAACTCCAATCCCGAAAGCGGTGACCGGGGTCAGCGACGTTTGCGGACCAACAAACAGCAAGACCAAAAACGTAATGCCCCCTGCCAGTACGAGGCCTGACACTTGGGGAGGTGCTCCCTGCAACCATCCCATCCCCCAGAACAACATCAAAACCCAGCCGAAGAAAACCATCGCCACCATCGCAAGACCGGTCGAATGCACTCCGGAAACAACGGCGAGCAATGTAGCCGACCATAGCGTCGGCAAGGCCAACACAGCCACAGCGAACAGCGGAAAAACTTTTTCAGTGCCCGGGTTTGATCGCACGCAGAAACGGTGCTGAATTTCCATGAGCAGAAGCAATGCAATGCCGGAGTAGATAACAAACTCCGGTCGCACCCAACACGCGGTACCAAACGCCACACCGGAAACCAGTGCCCAGGGCAGTAAAGGTGCGTTACTATCCGCGTCACTCGTTACGCGCTCCACTAAAGTGAACCAGTACAATCCACCCAGCGCAAAAAATACGCCGCTCATTAAATTGAGCAAACCGAGTTGGCTATGCCACCAGAAGTAAGGTGTCGTTGCAAAAATGAGGGTCAGCCATCCCGCCAACTCTTCACTGCGGGTGGCCTCGCGCAAACGGTAATAGAGAACGACCGTAAGCCCCAGATAGGTCAGGGGGAACAGCACCTTCACCAGAGGCCAGTTGGCGGTTTCCAGCCACGCGAACAACAGAGAAACCAGTGGTGGGTATTGACGATATTGGGTCGAGGTGTGAAGCGCACGGAATCCCGACTCGTGCAAAAAATCCCAGGCACGGACCTGATACCAGATTCCATCCGGTGCCGAAACGGGAAACCAGAGAGCGCACGCAAGCGAGGCGACAAACAGGGCTGTAATGACGAGAGCCACTTTCCACTTGAACGAAGTGGGAGCGGATGGCACCGTTGCCTGAGTCGCCTCAGCGGGAAGGTGCCGCCGCAGGGCATGTACCCCGAAGGCCAGCCCCAGCGTGCTGACACTCAGCAACATTTGCTCGGTCATTCCCGGAGTTCCCAACGCGACCAGCAAGAACATCTGCAATCCCTTGAGCAGAAAAAAAACAAACAGAGCGAGGGCCAGACGCTCTCCCCAACAGGCAATCACGTTGAGGCGCATGACCAGAAGAAGGGACGCTATATAGAGAATGGTGATATCGAAAAGGGGCATAAACTTTTTACGCTCCTTGCGGAGGGCTAACGGAAAACATTTGAGGGTTGGGCTTGGATATTTCCCCTTGTATAAGGAGAGTTTTGCATAACTCAAAAATTCGCAAGCAAGTTTCTCCGCGAACTTTGTAGCCAATGAACAAACCGGTTTTTTTATCCCTCCCCTTAAAAGGGGAGGGTATGGGAGGGGTCATTTATACAACCTCCCCTGTGTCCCCTCCTAGTAAGGAGGGGAGAAAGAATTTCAAGGTTATGCCAAGGCCTCTGCATAAGCAAAGCTTTGCAAAACTCAAAAAATGAAAACAAAGGTGAGGTTCTTTACCGGGTTACACGTCACCCCACGCTAGTGGGCCCACCGTTAGATTTTGGACGGTAGGCAGACAGGGCTTCCTGAATCAACTGTTTGGTTTGATGCGTGTGCCGGGAGGAAAAATGAAACACGTGCAGGTTGCGGACAGCGGCGCGGCGTGCTAATAGCCCGGCCTGTTCAGACGTAAGGTGACAACGGTCGCGCGCCCGTTCCGTTTCTTCTGCCAGAAAAGGAGACTCGCAAAAAAAGCGGTCAGCACCGCGAACCAGATTGACGATCCGTTCGCTGTTCTCTTCGTTATAAACCGTGTCGGTGATGTAGGCAATTTTTTGTCCCTCGGTGATCACCACCAGTTCACGCTTCAATTCTTCAACGGAACGATGCTCGGAACGGCGGCCCTGTTCATCGCAAATCATAACCTCCAGCGTTTCGGCCTCACCCGGTTCGTTTTCCTGAATCATCTGTTTGAACTTGCTCAGCCAGGGACCCGGATGAAGATTGAGGACATCGAGTTTTTCCTTATCAATGTTGATCCTGGGTTTCTCGATCATGGCGTATCCCAGGCAGGGCACGCGATGCTCAAGGATCGCTGTTTCCACCTTGATGGTTTCTTCATCCAGCAAGGTTTTGCCGTCGAAAGACAGTTCGTGTTGATTGGAAGGCTGAAAGCGGTCGATTGCCCGGAAAGTCGCCTTCAGCAAACGGTCAGGATGCACTTCCGTCACTTCAAGGTTGACCGATTCCTCATAACGGTCGACCAGATTCCAGGTGAACCCGGCGAGTTTCCCTTTGACGTTCTCGATAAAATTAACTGGCCCATACAGGCGAATGGTCTTGCCCTGCCCGAACACCACGCGCAGGAGACGATCGAAGCCGATGAAATGATCCATGTGCGTGTGCGTGACGAACACATCCGTCACCCTGAGCAAACGCGCTGGCGGCAAACGGTGAATGTCTCCAAGGTCGATCAGCAGTGCCCGTTTCTCGTAACGAAATTCGACGAAGAGTCCGGGATCGCCCAGCGGATTGTTGACCAGTCTGGCTTGTAAAAGTGTTTTCATGGTAATTACAGATTATGATTTTTGTCCGGATGAATCCGAGTCCTTGGTAACGCCCAGCAGGAACGCCTCGATAAACCGATCGAGGTCGCCGTCAAGCACAGCATCGACATTGCCGCTTTCCACGCCAGTGCGCAAGTCTTTGACCATGCGATAAGGGTGCAGAACATAGGACCGTATCTGACTACCCCACTCGATTTTTTTCTTCTTCTTTTCCATTTCCTTTTTTTCTTCTTCCTGTTTTTCGCGTTCCGCTTCAAACAAACGTGCCTTCAGCACCTTCATGGCAGAAGCCTTGTTCTTGTGTTGCGAACGTTCGTTCTGACATTGCACGACAATCCCGCTCGGTTTGTGGGTGATGCGAACGGCGGAATCAGTGGTGTTGACACCCTGCCCTCCCGGCCCGGAAGCGCGGTACACATCGATCTTGAGATCGTCTTCCTTTATTTCGATATCAATATCGTCTTCCACTTCCGGATAAACGAACACCGACGCGAACGAAGTGTGCCGACGCTTGTTGGCATCGAACGGCGATATGCGCACCAGCCGATGCACCCCGATTTCAGACCGCAGGTAACCGTAGGCATACTCACCGATAATATGCACCGTCGCGCTTTTGATGCCAGCCTCTTCACCGTATTGCATATCGAGCACATCCACTTTGTAGCCGCGCACCTCACCCCAACGCAGGTACATGCGGAACAACATCTGCGCCCAGTCCTGCGACTCGGTACCGCCCGCACCGGAGTTGATCGACACCAGCGCGTTGTTGCTGTCCTGATCGCCGGAGAGCATCGCCTTGAGTTCCGCTTCGCCCAGTTGTTTTTCGAGACTCGCCACCATGGCGGCGCACTCGTCCAGCAGGGAGTCGTCATTCTCCTCTTCCGACATGGCGACCAAAGTTTCCAGGTCTTCTTTTTCTTTATGGAGGTCTTCCCAGATCTGAACGCTTCTCTGCAGGGTCGAACGACGTTTGAGGATTTTTTGTGCGGCGGTGTTATCGTCCCAGAAATTGGGTTCAGCAACTTCTACATCGAGAGGAGCCAGTTCTTTCAGCTTGCCATCGACGTCAAAGAAACTCCCGGATGCGGTCGATTCGCGTGGCGAGGTCCTGGGTTTTCTTTTTAATTTCTTCAATCAACATCATGTGTCCTGATTAATAATGAAACGGTAAATAATTCGTTCGGATTTGTGCAGATAATCTGGGGCACGACAGGCAACAGAAAACATTTTGCTATGCGCTCAAAAGCCGTTGCCAGCTCAATACAGGTCCGCCCGTTGCCCGTCCGGCGAGGACAGGCAGGGGGTATTGTCTCCAATCCTTATCCGGAATGCAAGAAAGAGTGCGTTGGGGTCGGCTTCCAAACAGTTGACCCGCATGACCGGGTTCATTATACTACGGGCGTGGATATGAGCCCGTATCCATCGTCTTTTCAAATCCATCCCGGCGAACCGCCACCTCCCAGATTTTTCTTAACTCAAGGGAACCTCTGAAAATTGTTTCTGGTCGCGAGGTGCTTGCGCACGGCAAACAAACTGTTCCCTTGTCAAACAAGAGGGCGCGAACTGCCGATACTGAAAATTTCGAATTGCCAGAGGCCCCTTAAGATATCTCCGGCGGAATCCGAAAAAGCTAAAAGGCAAGCTCCACTAAAATTTTCCCAATAAACTTGCCGGGTGACCCCGCTATTCAAACACCGCCCGGCCTGCATGCGGACTCCATGAACACCCTGCACCTCGTATTCCCGGTTCTGATCGTCATCGCCGTTTTTGCCATGCGCTGGCCGCACTTGCGGTTTCCGCTAGACGAAGATATGGCGACCTATACCTACATCGCCAGGTTCCGTAATCGTGGCCTCAAGTGGAAACGCGATGCGTTTCTTTTTCTGTATCCCATCTGGCGACTGCAGTTGATCGACCGCATTTACGGCAAGCCCGAAGGAGGCCCGGCGCGAGCCCGGCTTTTCATTGCGGGTCACCACGCCATCACGGGCATCGCGACCTACGCGCTGGTGTTCACCCTGTCCGGAAATATCTGGTCAGCTTTTGTTGCAGGATTGCTCTCGGCTTTTTTCCTCACCTCTCCATCTCTGGAAGCGGAATCTTTCAGCACCGAGCCCTGCTACCTGCCTTTTCTGTTAACCGGATTCTGGCTGGCGTTACTCGGACCGGCTTACGCTGTGTTTGCCGGTCTTGCCTGGGGATTGATGATCATCGGTAAACTCACTACTGCGGTTTATGTTCCGGCCTTCCTTATTTTGATGTGGGTGGAGCAAGGAGCGGAGGCGACCTTCAGTGCCTTCGTTGCCGCAGGTTTGATCGTGTCTGCCTCGACTGCTTTCGATGCGGCTCGGGGTTTTCTCGATGCCGAATCCCTGACGCAAATAAAGGCACGCATGATCGCGACCCTGCGCACCGCGCAACGCGACCCATTACTCCCGCGAATGGTCGGTGACCTGAAACTGATTGGCAAAGAAACTCTGCCGCTGTGGCTGTTGGGACTTCCCGCGCTTGCCGGTGCCCTGATCGGACCCAAAGGCGACTGGCTGATCGTCCTCATCGGAATCACACTGTTTATCCTTTTGGCACAGCGGGCCTTCACGCGTTATCACTACACGCCGTTCATCGCCATCCTGACCATCACCACTGGTCTTGGGCTGGCGCAATTGAGTGCGCTTGGTGGCTGGCTTGGACCGACCATCATTTGCGCATGGTTCGCTACACTCGTGCTCACCATCAAGCTACAACTGCCGTTTTACCTGAGACCAACGGACAAAGAAACTCTGGCGCGCTACGGCAAATTTGAACAACTGATCTACCTGCCCTATCTCGGCAAACTATTAAAACGGCTACTGCGGCTTCGTGGCAAAGACGAAGGCCGACTGTACGTCTGGGGCAACTTCACCCAACTCTACCATTACACCGATTGCCCGGCGGCCGACACCTATGTCTATTATGCAATGGGGCCGTGGTTGAACCCGGGACTGGAACCGATCTTCGATACCATCATCGGCGGCCTGATGCGACACCAGCCAGCTTATCTTGTGCAAGCTTACCCGGATTTTGACCCCACTCTGCTCAAAGAAATCACCGGCCTCGAATACGCCCTGGTCAAAACCGTGCTGGCCCGTTATCCGGTTTACCGCCTGAACCAGGCCACCACGCCAGCGCAGGATCCACTCAAACTGACCTGGATGGAAAAATGTGGATTGATGGAGCGCCTGACCAAGGGCCGCCATATGCCTGGCATCTCCGATACCGACCTTTTGCGCGGACGCGAGTTGAAAGCCTTGTCCGAGTGCAGAAAACTGGTCAACCGTAATCCGTCGGACCGGGACGGACGTATTTTTCTCGGGGAGCTGTGCAGTCGTTTCGGCCTGCAACGTCAGTCGGCGGACATGTTCGAGTGGGTGGTGGCGCACCACCCTCAATTACCGCAAGTGCGTCTCCTGTTGGCAGGACAAAAAATCATTCTCGGAGATAATGACGAAGCGCGGTTCCTCATCAAAGATGAAATCCGCCTGTTCGGACAATCAACTGAAACGGTACAGATTCTGGGACGGCTCGAAAAAGCTGAAGGTGAATTTCGCAAAGCCATCGACCATTTCCAGAATGCCATCGTCGATGCACCGGAACGCTGGGACCTCAGGCTGGAACAGGCCGACTGTTATGAACGCCTGATGGAACCCGCCTCGGCGCGCAAACGATTCCTGCAAGTATGGGAAGGCGCGACAGAAAAAAGTGAAGACGGATTCCGCGCTCAATCAGCGGTGGGCCTCGCCCGTATCGGTGCCATTGTCAATCCGGAATCGGCCAGCCTCGGCGACTTCTGCCACAAGGCACCGGACAACACCGCCCTCGCCTACGCCCATGCCTCGGCTTTGGAACGCGAGGGTCATAACGATCAAGCGCGCGACCTGTTTGAATTGCTGACAAACCGGATGCAAACCGACATCTTGCAAGCGAGCGCCTGGTTTCGCCTGGCACGACTCTCTGAAGGAGAAAAGCGCGAGCGTTGCCTTACGGAATGTATAAGGCGCAACCCCTATCACTACGCCGCGCAGGAAATGAAATCAGTGTGGGAGGAAAGCAATGTCCCGGCCTAAAAAATGCGTGGCCGTTTTCGCCACCGAACCTGTCACCGGGAAAATTGGCGGGCTTGGGGTGCGTCAACTGGAAGTGGCACGCGAGTTGTCGCGTCATTTTGAGGTGCGCCTGCTCACTCCGTTCAAGGTCACCGCGAACGACGAACCGTTTCCGATCAAACAAATTATTTACGAACAACCCGCTACCCTGACACCGCATGTGAAATGGGCGGATTCCATTTACGCTATCGCCCTGTCCGTATTGCCGATTGCCCGGCGACATAATAAACCAGTGGCAGCAGACCTGCTGGTGCCTGAATATTTTGAAAACCTGGAAGGCATGCCGCTCGATATTTTTCACGCTCAGGAAAAATGCGACCGCTTCGGGCACACCATTTCGCGCACCGCAAAATTACTGAACTCGGCGGATTTCTTTCTCGCACCGACCGAACGTGGCCGGGATTACTATCTCGGTCAACTGACTTTGCTGGGTCGCCTGCACCCGGACGACTACAAGCACGATCCGCAATTCCGCTCGCTGATCGATGTCGCGCCTTTTGGCATCCCAGACCGTGAACCGCGCAAAGGCCAACCGCTGTTTCGTGGTCAATTGCCCAACGTCGGTGCGGATGATTTTATCCTGCTGTGGGGCGGGTCGCTCGCCAACTGGTTTGATGCCATGACCCCACTCAAAGCTGTTGCCCGACTCAGAAAAAAATACCCGAAGCTCAAATTGATCTTCACCGGAAGCAAACACCCGGTCTGGGGCAAACTTCCTTCTGCCTACGAGGAAGTGGTTAAGTTTTCCAAACAGAAAAAGATGTTTGAGGAAAATATTTTTATTTTTTCGGACTGGGTGCCTTATGAAGAACACGACCGTTATTTAACGGAATCCTCTGCCGGGGTCTCTACGTTTTACGATCACATTGAAAATCATTTTTCCTTTCGCATTCGAGTGCTCGACTATCTCTGGGGCAACCTGCCGGTTCTGACCAACCCCGGCAACACGCAAAGCGAATTCATCGAGCGGCAGAATCTGGGATGCGTTGTTCCGTTTGAAAACGAAAAAGCCCTTGCAGATTCCATCGAATGGATGATGTGCAACCCGGATGAGATGCAATTGCTCAGGAACAATATTCAGCAAGTGAAAAAAAGTTTTCACTGGTCAAAGGTGCTGGCACCGCTGGTCCGGTTTTGTCACGAACCGAGGCGCACTGTCTCGTTGTTCGACGATCAGGGTATTCCCGATGATCGTAAGCAGATGTCGGCAACCTTTGTCTTCGACCCGAACCAGTTCGCGGATACCGTGCCGAATCATCCGGCCTTTCAGCTCACCCTGGCAAGCACTGCGCACAAGGCGGGGGACACCGCGTCCGCAGCCTCGCACCTTCTGCAATACCTCGACCTGTACGGCACCGGTCTTGAGTCTTCGCTGTTCAAAAATCCTCTATTTGAGTTGACCACGGATTTTCCATTTGCCTTGTTAAAGGAACTGATGCCAGATCATCCGCACGCTCTTTTGCTTGATGCCAAACTGGCGCTGGAGTCCAACGATCCTGATCGGGCGCAGTCGCTGGTGGAAGAGGAAGTCTCGCTGTTTGGCGAGTGTCCGGAAGCTGTGTTTCTTGAAGGTCTCATCTATCAACAGCGGGGAATGCACGCCGAGGCGGTGACACCGTTTCAGCAGGTCGTCGACAGTTTGCCCGGTCACCTGCCGTTTCTTTTGCCACTGGCGGACTCTCTGGTCGCCTCTGGAAATTCCGGCAAGGCGCGCCGGTTATACACCCGCATCTGGCGCGAATCACTCACCGGTCCGCACTCTGGCGAAGAATGGTTGCGCACCCGCGTTGCCCTGGCCATCTCAAAAATGGACAGAGGCCTCCGACCGGAGCTTGACACCCTCAATAAATATTTCAGTCGCGATCGCACCAACGAAACCCTGGCGCACCTTGTCGCCGCGCAACTGGAGCTGGAAGGTAAACGGCTGGAAAAAAACGGTGATGGCGCAACCGCCAAATCGTTCTACCAGACCGCCTGGAAGCAAAATGGAAAAACGTCTGGCGAAGGCTGGATCCGGGTGGTCGCCGCGCTCAACTTGGCAAAGCTTGAAAGAGACAGTAAACCGGAAATCGAAACACTCAATCATTGTCTGAGCTGTGACCCGGAAAACGAGCGGCTTGCCTATGCGGTCGCTTCCACCCTGGAGCGGCAGGGCCAGAAACTCGAAGCACGTAATATGTTTAAAAGATTCACCACCTCGTTCAAAGATCGCTCCATTCTTGGTAGTGTGTGGTACCGACTCGCGCTCCTGTCACCAAAAAGCAAGCAAAAACAAATGGTTAGGAAGTGCCTGGCGTTTCACCCCAACCACCGGGCGGCACGCGACCTCCTGCGCTCCCTGTAAATCAACGCCTCTGGCTTTTGCTCAAGATTTTCTTGTAGAAACCCGAAAAGATATTGATACCCCTTTAGGGTAAACTCTTTTGTTCATAATCCTTTTTCAAGGGACTTTGTGGTCGGCAGACCTCGCGGTCAGCAGATTTTGCTGTCAATCTTGTCTGCCACCTATAGTCAGGACACGATATGAAAATCCTCGTTTGCCAACCTCCGGGGCGGTTCCCCGGAGATCGTTACGTTTGCCCGTTTCCCAGCAGATGGACCAGCATGTTCCAGAGCTATCCGGTTTTCATCTACTACCCTTACCAGTTGGCGTACCTGAGCACATTGCTCAAGCGGGAATTCCCGAACGATTACGTCAAACTGATTGACGGCACCTATCTGCGCTTCACGGCGGAGGATTACATTCAGTACATGGAACTGGAAAAGCCGGACTGGCTGATTTTTGAAGTCGACACGGTGACCTATAACGAAAGTCTGCGCGTCGCCAAAGCCCTGAAGGCCAAGTACGGAACGCGGGTCATCATCACCGGGCAATACCCGACGGCGTTTCCGGAAAAAGTGATTGCGGACGGCATGGATTACGCCTGCATCGGCGAATTCGAATATGCGGTGGTCGACATCCTGAACGGGCTCGATCCGAAAACCATTTCCGGTGTCTACCCGAACAGCTACCGCAAGGTGTTGGATATCGATTCCCTGCCCGACCCGGAAGACGAGGATATCCGGCGCATCGATTACAGTTATTGCGGCGGACACCGCTGGACCAAATTCCGCGAGATCGAAGTCCACGCTTCACGCGGTTGCCCCTACACCTGCGACTTCTGCGTGGCGGGCACGGTCTACTATGAAAAAGAAAACTGGCGCTTCCGCAGTCCGCATCGCATCGTTGCCGAGATAGAAAACCTCAGGCGCAAGTATCCGGAGATGGAAGGTTGCTGGTTCAACGAAGAGACCCACATCATCCGCAAAAAAGACATCATGTCGTTTTGCCAGGCATTGATCGACTCCGGCAACAATGACCTGCGCTATGAGGCGATGGCCAACCATCAGCGCATTGATGAAGAAATTCTGGAGATGATCAAAAAAGCCGGCTACTACAAACTGCGGCTTGGCATCGAAACCATCGATGAAGCCACCGGGCAGAGCATCGGTCGAAAAACCAAAGCTGATCGCCTGCACAGCCTGCTTCGCTCCGCCAAAAAACTGGGTATCGAAATCTACGGCACGTTCATGATCGGTGCTTCCGGATCGACGCCGCAAGGGGATTTGAAGACTATCGAATATGGCAAGAAACTGATCTCGGAAGACCTCATTTCCAGCTGGCAATGTTCGATCTCGGTGCCGCATCCGGGCACCACCTTTCATAAAAAAGCAATGGAACATGGATGGCTGGCCACCAATGATCTCGAATCCTTCAACGGCTCCAGCGGAACCGTTGTCAGTTATCCCAACTACTCCAGCGAACAGATCATGGAGTCGGTGCAACTGATGAGCCGCGAATTCCGCGATGCCCGCACGCAGGATACGGTCCGACCGAGGCGATCCATCGCAGCAGAAAAAACTGCCATCCTGAAACAAGACAAACCGGAAATCGACAGGCGGGTCAAGGCGATGAACGCGCGTTTTGAAACCGACCCGCAAGGGGCGAGCGAGGAAGCTAAAAAGATTCTGGAAGTATTTCCACAGTTGCTCAGTCCGCGTTATGTCATTGGCAAAGTGGCGGCACAAGAGGGTCAATTGCAGAAGGCTCGCGAGCAGTTTGAATACATTTACAAGACAGCGGTCGACTACGACGATGCGCTGATGTTCGGGGCAGGTTCGCATTATCGGCTCGGCATGATCTGCATGGAAGAAAACAAACGCGACGAAGCCCTGCAACATTTTAAAATGTGCATGCACCTCAGTCCCGATCACAAGGAAGCAAGGAAGCAATACTGGCAACTGATTCCGGAAACCGTGCCCGAGGCCGAACCGGCTGAAGCTGTGGTGTCCTGAGCCTTTCACGCGAGCCCGTTATTATGTCCGGAACCTGCATCGTATTTTGCACCGCAAGGCCAGCCGATGTAAACCGTGCGTCTGAATTCACAAATTTTTCCGAAGACTACGTTCGCTATTTCGGGCCAGACTCCTCGCCCCTCAAAGATTCCAAAAATTTTAACTTCATCGACTGGGGTGACGGGCCTTTTACGTTTACAAAAGCGGTCTGCCATTTCGCCCGATTAAAATCCCTGGCACCGACGCGGGTGGTCCTGCCGCTCAACAACGAAAATGGCGATGGCTATACCTTACTTCGCCTGTTTGCTCTCGGGCTTTCACGACACGCGGTGGAAGTGCCTCCGGGTGGCAAACCAAAAAATATTTCGACCAGCCAGATAATATCGCAAAAAGAAATCATCTGGCACACCGCGTTGATCTGGTTTTTCGATTGTATCGCTCCGATTCTCAGGCTCTGGTTGAGCACGCAAGCCCCGCCCGTTAGAGGCCACGCCCGGTCGCCGATCAAGCCCGAGACGGTCCAGGATTTTTACAACGAAGAGTCGCCCACCGTTTCCATCATTATCCGGACATTCAATGAAGCGCGCACTCTCGGTCAGACGCTTTCAGCCATCGCCGAACAAAAGGGACCGACGCGCGAGGTCATTGTGATTGACTCGGGTTCGGAAGATGACACGGTCGCCATCGCCTGTTCGCATTCTCTGCGCGTGTATAAAATTTCAAAAGAATCGTTTCATTATTCAAGTGCCCTCAATCTGGGAGCGCGACTGGCACGCGGTTCGTATCTTGTCAACATCAGCGCGCATGCGGTACCGCAGTCCGACAGCTGGCTTGCCAACCTGATCGCGCCCATGCAGGAAGATGAAAAAGTCGCCGGAGTCTGTGGTCGCGAAATTCCGCTCGAAGACTGGGCGAGCCCGTTCGAGCGCAAATTGTTGCACGACATGTTCCGCCAGAAAAAACGGGTGATGACCGAGTCTTTCTTTTTCTCCAACGCCAATTCGGCGGTGCGGCGTGACCTGGCACTGGAGGTTCCGTTTGATGAGACCATCGATTGGGGAGAGGATCAGGTCTGGGCGCACGCAGTGCACCAACTTGGATTTAAAACGGTGTACACGCCGGATAGCCCGGTGGCGCACTCGCACAATCTGTCGATGATCGATTGCTTTGTCCGCACCCTCAAATTTCAGCGGACTCTGTTTCGCCGCATGCATCAGGACCGCGCCGACATCACCAATACGGAATTTCATTTGCGCTTGCCAGCACGCGCACTTTCGTTGCGTCGGTTCATCGGAGAGCACCGCCTGATGCCGGAGTTGCGCGCCTTTTTTACTTCCGCCTTTTGTGAGTACCTCAATTTCCTCGGAAGCGATATGGCGCACCGGGAAATTTTTCTTGCCCAACGCAAACCCTCCTGCGGCGGAAACAGTTGTCAGCCAAAAAAGGAAACGGTTCTGCCATGAGAGCACCTCTAAAAACCGCGTTTGACCGTAAGTTCCCCTTGGTTTTAAAGGGGGAGCGAACTACCGGAACAGAAATTTTCAAATCATTAGAGGTCCCATGAAAGTAACGGTCATCATTCCCAACTGGAACGGCGCACGCCTGCTCGGCATGTGCCTTGACTCCTTATTCGAGTCGAGCTTCCGTGATTTTGAAACCATCGTCGTCGACAATGGTTCGGAGGATGCTTCGTGCGCTTTGATTCGTGAGCGTTACCCAAAGGTCCGCCTGATTCAGCTCGATAAAAATTACGGCTTTGCCCCGGCCTGCAACGAGGGCATCCGCAATTCAGTCGGGGGTTTAATCGTTCTGCTCAATAACGACATCGAAGTTGAAACTCACTGGCTGAGCGAGTTGGTCAGCGGTATGGAACGTCATCCCGAATGCCGGTTGGGCGCGTCACGCATGATGTACCGCGATGATCGCAATCAGTTTTGCAACACCGGCGACGGATTTTATCCCTGGGGCGCGGGCAAGTCTCGCGGCGAAGGCGAAACTGATTACGGGCAGTATGATTCCGAGAACGCGATACCGGGCGTGTGCGCCGGCGCAGGCATCTACCGCCGAAGCCTGTTTGATGACGTTGGCTTGTTCGACGAACGGTTTCACTCCCTGGCAGAAGATGTCGATTTAAATTTCCGTGCGCGCCTGAACGGGGACACGGCATTTTATTTCCCTAAAGCCCGCGTGTTTCATATCGGGTCGGCCACTCTGGGTCGGTACAGCGACCGTTACGTATATCAGGCGCATCGCAACGAATGGTTTGTTCTGCTGAAGAATTTACCGATCAAACATTTCATTCGGCACTTGTCGGGGATCCTCCGTTATCAAATCCGAACAGCCTGTTATTTTTCTTTCCGGGGTCAGGGAGGACTGTTATGGAAAGCCAAACTTGATGCCATCCGGCAATCTCCGGTCATGCTGAGAAGTCGCCAGCGCATCCAGAGCCAGCGCACGTTGTCCGACTCTGCACTGGAGCGCGTCATGGAAAAAGAAAGCGGTACTGTATGAAGGTGACGCTCATTTATCCGCCGGATCGCAATTTTCCGGGCAATCCCTACTCCAGTTTGCCGGCATTGTCGTCCTGCCTCAAGCAAGCCGGGCACGAGACGGCTCTGCACGATGTCAACCTGGAAGTGTTTCTGGAGTTGATAAACTCAGGCGCGTTGACAAGATTTTTTGACCGGAAAAATGAACGCCTGGAGCTATTGGGAAATCAGTCTTCTCTCAATGCTCAGGATGCGGAAGAATACCAGACCCTGGTGCAATTGTTATCCGTTCCGCGAGAATGCCTTGCGGACGCACGCCGGGCCATCGACACCATGAAAACGGCGGAGTCATTTTACGATCCGGATCAGTTCAACCTGGCCTACGACAACCTCCGGTCAGTCCTTCGATTTTATTTTGGCGAGCATCCGCTGGACAACGCGGCCAACCCGGATGTCGTCAACCGATTGTTCGAACGATTGCACAAACCCATGAACGACCCGATCACCTCGGCACTCCAAAGCGGAATCGTCGACACGATTATCGCGGAACAACCCGGTCTGATCGGCATCAGCATTCCTTTCATGGTGTCTTACTGGGAAGGCCTGCGCCTCGCAAAATTATTAAAGGACAAAGCACCGCATATTCCAATCATCATCGGCGGCGCGCTCATTGAAAATCATGAATTGATTTTTACCGGCGACCCGCGATTATTCGATCTTTATGATTTCGTCATGGCGGGCGATGGTGACCTGGCACTGCCCAAGCTGGCGACGACTTTGGAAAATGATGGTGATCTCGCGCAGGTATCGAATCTTTATTACAAGGATGCGAGCGGTAACTGGGCGTTCACCACTCAGCAACGCCTCGATGATTTGAGTTCGCTACCAGCACCGGACTTTGCAGGCATGGCACTTTCCGACTACCCGGTGCCGGAAGTGGGAGCGACGTTCCAGACTTCGCGCGGTTGCTATTACGGTAAATGCACCTTTTGTTCGGAAAGCTTCCGCGAAAATTATCGCTTGCGAAAACCGGAACGAGTGTTCGACGATATGGAACATATTTACAACAGCACCGGCATCCGCCATTTTTATTTCTGGGATTCGCTGTGCCCACCGAGAACTCTTAAATATGTGGCCGAACAGGTGAAGGAGCGCAACCTCCCCTTTGTCTGGTTCGCCGAAACCAAAATGGAAAAAGCCTACCTGCCGCCCGCCTTCATGCAGAACCTTGCCGACGGCGGTTGCCGCTTTTTGCAGTTCGGTTTTGAATCGGCCAGCCAGCGCGTGCTCGACCTCATCGACAAAGACAACGACCTTCAAGAGGTCGATCAGGTGTTGAGCAACATGGCCAACGCGGGCATCATGGCGTGCATGACCTGGTTCATCGGCTTCCCGACAGAAACCGAGGGCGAGGCGCGACTGACCTTCGATTACATTCGCAGTCACGGATCCAACATTGCCCTGTCTGCTTATTGCGGGGTGTATCATTTACTGCCGGACCAGCCGCTGTTTTATCATCAGAAAAAACTCGGCATTGAGGTTGAGCAAAACGAACACGGCGGCTATGTCTACACCTATCAGGATGGCTCATTGCCCTACGACAAAACTGAATATCATCAAACGTATGAAGCGCGGTCGGATTCCAAACTGTTGCATCACGGCGGCTACCTGCTCTATGCCGACCACTGCCCGGAAAAACTGGTGGAGTTGACTGGCTCGTACCGTGCCGGAACGATCGCGCGCCACATACCGGATTTAAAAAACACAACGGTCGCGTTCAACAACACCGCCGTTCTCAAACATTTCCCGAGAGATGTCGTGAAAGACTTCGCCCAGCCTTCGCAACCTTTCACGCTGGTGTATCACAAGATGTCCGGCGAAACATTTCGCTTGTGCGGTCTGGAGATCGCGGCTCTTAAAAATTGTGGTGAGTCCGTGTCGGCGGAACATTTACGGGCATCGCTTGGTGTCGATTGGAGTGAGATGACGGACATCCTGACCAAACTGTCGCACCGGGGGTTGCTACGCTTTGTCGATCAAGTAGAACAATTTGATATCGAACCCGCCGCCGCTCGCTACGCCGGTTCCGGATACCTGCTGAACACCGATGATGCAATCCCTGCGGGCCCCGACCCTGTGAGCACATCCGCATGAATCTGCTCCATTTATTTGAAGGCAATACCGAACAATACAAGAAGCCGCTCTATATCTATTCGGCGCACCATTCCAAAACCCGGCACTACCTCGATACCGTTTCCCGGATTTACCACAACCAGAAGATCACCGTTTTATTACGGGGAGAAACTTCCTCCTTGCAAGTTCCCGCTAATATAGAAGTCAAAACGCTGGACTTAAGCGAAGCTTCGTCAGAAATAACGATCACGGCTTTCAAACAGATCGTGACTTCTGGAAATTTCGACAGCCTACTGATTCAAAATGATGAATCGGCGGAATCCTATGAAGTGGTCGACCTCATGCCGCTGTTGAGTCTGTTTGGCGACAGTCACAAGATCGCTTTTCTCAATGCCAGTTTTCAAATCGTCCCGGTCAACGAACTGATCGCGATCTGGAAAAATCCGATTTATTTGCAAGATGCTGAGCTGACGGTCGACTGTCCCGGTTTAATGATCGACCGCGAGTTGGCGCATCTGGAGCGACTGGCCCGCACGCGGCCTCCTTCTGACACTGTGATCGAGATCGGCCGGTATTACGGACGTTCCACCATAGCGCTCGGACAAGGCGTGAAACGAAGTGAACAGGGTAAGGTCGTGAGCATCGATCCATTTTCTGCGCCGGATATTCAAGAGCGCATCACCGCGCATTGCGTTTCGCGTTTCGTAGAATTATGGGATCAGACCTCACGTTCAGGCTTTGAACGCTGGCAGACAGAGCGCAAGGACCACAGCATTGGATTTGTTTTTATCGACGGTGACCACCGATACCCTGCCGTTGTTCAGGATATTGAACGGTGGGGGAGCTTGCTGGTACCGGGCGGCATCATCGCCCTGCACGACTACTACGAAACACAGCCCGACTGCCTCAAGGCCTTGAACGAGCAGATCATCTGGTCAGGAAAATTTGAAGATATCGAATTGAAAACCAGCCTGCTGATCGCCCGCAAAAAACAATAATCCTGCGACCTTCCAGCCAGTAAATTTTCAGGAACGAATACGCAGAGGCGTTTTGGGTTGGCGTTCCTGATAGTCGGGTGCTCCCAGAATCCGGTACACAAGGTAAAGAAAAGCGAACGCTTTTTTATGCGCAAAATTTTCGCGGAGCGCATTTTCAAAGCAATCCCGCGCCGCTTCCATTTCCCCGCGAAGCACATCCATTTCTCCAAGGTGGAACCACACTCCACTCCTTAAATTATCTGGCAGGTTGCCATCGAGCAACATCAGGAATTGCAGACGGGCCTCTTCATAGCGCAATTTCCGTTTGGCTTCTGACGCTTCCCGATACAGATCGTAAATCGTCACTGTATCGAGCGTGTCGGCTGACATTTCTTCGCGCATGGTTTCAAAATATCGGGCCGGGTGCGTGGCAAGACATTCCTGACAATCTCTCGGCTGTCTCTGTTCTGGCTGACAAAACATCAGATAGCGGAGGTAACGAAAGGGAAAAGAATTCCAGTAGGCTTTGGCACCCGTCTCCTCCGGCATGTGCGGCATATCCAGACTGCCACAACACACTTTGGGCGGCACATTCAATCCACTGAACAACAGGGTGTTGTCCACATAAGAACACGGCGTGGTCGCCTCTTTCAGTTTTTGATATTCATTGAAGGACACGTGCAAACCCTTCGCTCGCCAGCGGTCGGCAATCTCGTTCAGAAAAGAACGACCGCCTTCATAATTTTCTGCAAATGACTGGCGATAGACTGCCTCGACCAACGCACCCCCTGCCTCTCGGTTGACCGACATCGGGAACAGCACGATATGTTCCACACCTCGTAACATGGCTTTTTCAAACAGGGCATTCATCTGGCTCAGGTTTTCGAGGTTCACCGTGATGTGCAGTTCAAGGTGCGGAGTGGTTGATGCCAGTTCCTGTTTCATTTCCTGCACCAGCTCGATTTTTTCCCAGAGGTTCTGGCTGTATTCCGGGCGGCCACTGCCATGACCCACCACGGTGTCGCCTTCAAACGAAATCTGTAGACAGTCGAGCTTGCGGTTCATCAACTCGCCAAGACGGCGACGGGTCAAGCCCACTCCGCTGGTCGTCACCAATGTGTATTTGTCGATTCCTTTTTCCAGAAACTCATTCAGGTAAGGACTGTCCAGCGTTTCCCCCACACCGACAAAGCACCAGTGGGTGGCATCTTTAATCCAGGGAAGAATTTCCTCCCACGATTGCGGCGATAAAAAATCGCGCCCGCCATAAGGCTGGGGGTCGATATGAAAACCGGCGTTGCACATTTCGCAGGCGATGTTGCAGGTATAGGATGGAGAAATCGCAAAATGTGTCGGGTAGGGTGCGGTCAGTTCAGGAAACACATCGGGCCGGTGCGCGGCCTGTTTCAGCAGGGTTCTCAGCGAGTGTGCGCTTTCTTCAACACCCTCGACCGCACGCAGGGCATCCGCCACCCGGTCATTCAGTATCAGGTTTAATATTTCCTGCTCGGTTATCGCCTGCGCTGTTATTTGCAACATAAGTGGTTGAGTGTCCGGTCCGGCGTTATTGTTTGACCACGAAAGCGGCACCGTCGTAACCCAGTAAGACGGTTTCCGGTTTGTCTTTAAAGAAATAATCGACGGCGACACGTTCTCCCAGGGTCGCTCCAAAACTGTAGTTCTGAAACATCATGATGCCCCCGGGCACCATGCGCGGGTACACCTGCTCACATAAAAATTGCGTGACCGCAAACTGGTCACAGTCAATATGAACCAGTGAGAACGGGCCTTCGCTGGAGGCACGAAAGGTCTGCATCACATCTCCAGGAACAAATCGAACATTGTCAAAGTCTGACAAAAGACTTTGCACGCGCTCCAGACTGGTGCCGGAAAAATCGTTCACCTCAACCAGATCCAGTGCCGAACTTTGCGGAATACCCTCGAAGGTGTCGTATAAAAAAAGCAGTTTTTCATCGAAGCCGAGCTTCTGCATAGTCAGCGCGAAAAAACAGGCACTGCCTCCCTGGAACACGCCAAATTCTGCGACATCGCCATCCAGTTCCATCGTCTGCTTGAGATACTGATAACAGCAGTACCAGTTTTTTTCGTCGGTGTACCAGACAGCGCCGTGCCGGGCCAACGCCTCGGTCGATTGTTCCACAAGCGTTGCGAATTCCTTTTCCGCCAGCGGCTGGGCAAACCGATGGACAAATAATATTTCTTTGTCCTGTAACGGCGAGAAGGCAACCTGACTCAACACTTCGGTTAAAGAGGGGCTGTCGATCATCACGGCGACCAGGTCAATATTGGGCACCAGATGCAAGGCTTCTTCAAAAGACATTACCGGGCAGGACTTGATCGGTCCCGACTCACCCGCTCGTTTGTTGTCGATGATGCAGACTGGGACGAAGCGATCACCAAGCACAGAAAAAAATTCGTTGACGAGAGATGCCGTCTGGTAGGTGTAGCCATACAGAGCCACCCGCGTTCCGGGGCGTTCACGGATGCGGTCAAACAAACATTGCTTCAGTTGATCCAGATTGCGGATCGCCTTTTGCTCTATACGCTGGCCTTCGTTCATACCAGCAATCCTCCCGGCTTGATCTCCGGATGGTAGGTCAAAGGAAACTTGTCTTGTCGCCGATCTACTTTGGGAAGGCCGGTGATGCGCATCAGCAGGGACAGATAAGCCCATCCCCGTTTGTGATCGAAGTTATGCTGGATACATTTTTGAATGCAGTCCAGTGCCTCTTCATCATTGCCCCGGCCCAGCTCAATTTCCGTCAGATGAAAATAGACACCGCCTTTCAAGGCATCGTCTTCGGTAAGCGTCAACACTTCTTTAAATCGCGCCTCGGCCTGATTCCACAATCCTTCCAGCTTCAACCGCGAGGCCTCCTGATAAACAGGAATGGGATCTACTTTAAGAGGAGCTGTATGGAGTGCTTCACCGCAGGTTTTGTAATAACGACGAGTCTCGAGAATCCAGCAGTCCTGACATTCGCGCGGCAAACCTTTTCGTTCGCCGACAAAATGCAGATAACGGAAATAGCGAAAGGGTAGCGAGTTCCAGTATTCTTCGGGCGGCGTGTCCCAAAACGTCAGCGGCATTTCGATCTTGCCGCAACAGATATTGGGTCCGCTGGACAAGCCGTGTATCTGAATGGTGTTGTCGACATAACTGCAGACCTCTGCACGCTCGTGGTATTCAGAATAAGCGTTGACCTGCAAACGCAGTCCGTTCCGGTTCCAGCGGTCAACAATGTTTTTGAACTCTGCCGAGCAACGATCAAAATCCGGCCCGAATGATTTTTCATAAAGCATGGGGCTGATGCGCCCACTGTCTTCCACCACCGACATGGGAAGCAGGAGGATGTCGCGGATATCGCGCTCCCTTGCCTGGGTGAACAGGTTATCGAGGTCACTCAGGTTTTCCCGGTTGACGGTGACGTTGAGACCCATCACCGGAGTTTCACTGCTCAATTCTTCTTTCACCTTTCGGACCAGATCGATCTTGTTCCAGATATTTTTGATGTAGGTGTCTTTGCCATCACCATGGCCCACAGACGTTTTTCCATCGAAAGAAAAATTCAGTATCTGCACCCCGGTCTCGATCATCATCCGTATTTTTTCGCGGGTCAATGGAACGCCGCTGGTGGTCACCACTTTCACGGGACCGTCCACGTCTTCCAGAAAATCGAAGAGGTGAGGCGAATCCAGAGTCTCGCCAATGCCGACAAAAAACACATGGGTGCCGGTACGTATCCAGGGTTTGGCTTTTTCAAACTGCTCTGGCGAAAGATATTTGTAGTTGGGGTCGATCTCGGTCTTGTTGTGGAACCCGGTGATGCACATCTTGCAACCAATGTTGCAGGTGTACGAGGGGTTGACCACGACGTATTCAGGCAAGTCCGCCGTCAGTGAAGCCAGCGGTTTATCACGCCCTCTGGCCCGCGCGATGAGATTTTTCAGGACAGGATCGGGCTCGCTCTCCCTGGCCAGCGCGCACGCCGCGTCTTCCAAACGGTCGGTCATGAGCAGGTCAAGCACTTCTGGCAAGGGCATGCAGGATCTCCAGGGAGTACGGTCAATATTGACAGGGGACCCTCATCCCATAGGACAATAGAACCCTTATTTGACTTTATCGACAGAAAAATCGGGAGACTTTAGGGCCATGGCGAGCTAAATTCCAGGCCACTTTGAGGGCCGACAACCCTACACGAAAGATTGTATAACATTTTGAATTATGATTAAATAACACGTCACTGCCGCACTTTTAACCGGCCTCCCCCATCCTATGGCTCATCCCTCAAAACGCCTCAAAGACCTGTCTCCACAAGAAATCGCCGCCCTGTTTTTGAGCGAATGTGCGACCAATTCTACCTCCAAAAATGCGCGGGATCTGCTATCCGCCTTTCGCGATAAAGTGACGGCAGACGATTTCCCGGAAGGACAACCTGAGCCGGCGCAAAAACTTTTAAAGACCCTGACCGATCTGTTCGGCATTCAGCCGGGAGACCCCTTCAAAAGAAAAACAGAAGCGAATCTCAAACCTTCGCCTCCTTCCGGGATGACGATTACACCGGACGGCGGCCTGATTCTTGCCGATGACTTCAATCACCGCATCCAGATTTTTGATAGTGACCGCAATTTAAAAACACAATTCGGATGCAAGGGCAAACAGCCGGGCGAATTTCAATATCCCAAAGGTGTCGCGCTCGATAACAACGGGCACCTGTATGTCGCTGATGGCTGGAACCACCGCGTCCAGAAATTCGACCTCGAAGGAAATTTCATTTCCACGTTCGGAGAATTCGGCGAAGGCCTCGGTCAGATGAACGAACCCTGGGACGTGCTGGTCGATTCCAACGGTCGCGTCATCGTGGTCGAACGTTACAACCACCGCATCCAGTTTTTCGATGCCAACGGCAACTCCGAGGGCTGGACCGGTCAACGCGCAACGGTGTTCGAGGATCAACTGGCGTTCATTTACGAAACCTCTTCCGCGCTGGCACCACGCCCGGCACTGGAATTCCCCACCAGCGTTGCCGAAGACCCACACGGTAATTTCTTTGTGACGGACAGTGCCAATCACCGCGTGCTCAAGTTCGACCGCGAGTGGCAACTACTAAAAAGTTTTGGCAGTCAGGGCGAGGCACCAGGACAGTTTCAATATCCCATGGGCCTGTCGGTGGATGATAGCGGACAGGTATACGTTGCCGACCTCAACAATAATCGCATTCAACAATTCACCGGCGACGGCGTGTTTCTCTCAGCTTTTACCGAAGGCGAAGGCGGCACAGCTCTTAAGATGCCCGGCCTCGTGCTTGCCGGGAATGACGGCGCACTCTGGGTCGCGCTCACGCTCGACCCGGTCCTGCACCCGTTCCAATCTCCAACGCTCGCCACGGCTCAAACTTATGAAGCGCTGTCGACTTTGCAACCGCAATCAATTGAGCTGAGGTTGGCCCACAGCCAGCATCTTGAAGACAGCGGACAAACCCAGGCGGCGTATGAAATTTACCAGCAGGCGGTCGACCTTTATATAAGGAACGAATCGGGCCTCTCGGAAAAATTCGCCAACCTGCCCGGCACCTGGGCGCGTCTCACTCAAAAAACGGACAGCAAAATTGAACACGCTGAACAATTGTCAAACGCGCTTGCTCAACTGGGCAAACTGCACGGGGCACGACGCGAGCATCTACTCGAACAATTTCAGGAGTGGACTGATTTTCTGCCAGCATATTGTGGTCGTTTGGTAGAAGAGCAGAACAAAACGCTGAACAATAACGAAGACCCGCTTGAATTCGACCGCCAATTTTTCGAGATGAAAAGTCGCGACAAAGAACTGTTCCGCAACACCCGCCTGGCGATGGTCGACTACCAGGAGTCCGTCGCCCGATTTGAACAGGCCGTGCGCGAAACCCTCCTGCTACCGCTTGATGAAAAGTTTCTTACGCAATTGATGCCAGAGCTTCAGCAGGGCTTCGGTCATGTCGGCGATCTCCTGCTTCAACTATTGAAGCGCAAGGAACGCAGTGAAGAGTTTCTCATCAAAACCCTACAGGAAGAACGCGGTGCCAAGGAACACTGGGCCGAGTTCGTCGCCAATCACAGCATCAGCAACCGGATTTCTGAACAGGTGCGACAGTTGATCGTCGAATTTTTGGCACTGACGCGACTGCTCGACACCGCCGCGAAACGGTTTCCAGACAAGACATCGGTTTTAGAAACACTGCGGACGACGTTGGGACTGGAGGACGCGACCCACCTGTTCGGGCAGGTCCTGCTGGGCTTTCAGGAAGACCCGGACCTCACCGCCCACCTGCAGGGCATCTTCATGGGGTTGCTCGATGGCTGGAAAACGCAGTGTGGCTCTGCATCTGCACCGGCCGCCTCTTTCGCCAGCGATGACATCTCAGCGTTCGAGTTTGACCGCGAAGAATTGTCTCCACAAGAATTGACCCGGTCTTACCGCATCGGCGGTGCTCCTATCAACGTTCAGGCGGACGGAGTTTTAATGGGCGGCGAATTGTATCCCACCCAATTAATTGCCGACAAAGAAAATGACATTGGCGCACGGCTGGAAGGCATCCTGCAAAACCAAAGCGTCTACAGCGAAAAAACTGCCGACATCATCAAGCAGTCCGGGGAATTGCGCCAACAAAAATTGGACCTCGAAACACGGCTTTATTCCGTCGACGTGCGCGACAAAGCCACACCTGTGCAGATCGGCAACAACGTGCGCGTGATCGATTTCCAGATCAACCTTCTGCAACGCATGATCCAGACCCTTGCCGTCAACGAGATGAATAATCTGGTGCGGCTGGTCATCGGCGCATCCTTGCTGTCATCCACCGATGCCGGGAAAAATATTTTAATCCGACTCAATTTCCCGAAAACTCTGGGAAAACTTTTTGGCGGTGAGCTGGAACGTCTGCATCAACTCAAACAGGAATGGAAAGACATCGGCCTGTTCCACGCCGGATTGCAGGCGCGGCTGGCAGGCATCGCCCACAGGTTGGAACCGGAAAAAGTAAAAGAGATAGAAGCTTTGCAAAGTCAGGTGGCAGAATCCGATTTCAACTACCTGCAAAAAACATCCACCGTTTACCGGCAGGCCAACCTGACAGGGCTCTTACAAAAATTGAACGCGGTGATTAATCCGGCGACCACGGCATCGTCGACCCCGACCTTCTCACATTACGTTGGTAGTTTTGGTCACGCCGACAGCGCGTTCTTGTATCCCTTCGGCACCGCTCATTTAAAGAACGGCGACCTGCTGGTCAGCGACAACAAGAAACATTGCATTCTGCGTTTCTCACCAGACGGCGTGTACCAGAGTAGTTTCGGCAGGTTCGGCAATGGACCCGGCGCGCTGAACTCGCCGTTCGGCATCGCCGTGTCGCGAGATCAAACAATCTACGTTGCCGACAACGGCAACCGGCGCATTGCCGTGTTCGATGCCGACGGACATTTTAAAAATGCTATCGGCAATACAGGCGCGGAAGAAAACAGAATAGGCTTGACCTACAGTGTAGCAGTCGATACCAAAGGCAACGTGTGGGTGCCCGACACCGATAAGCATCGCATACTGATGTTCTCACCCACCGGTGAATTGCTCAACGTGATAGGAAAAGAAAACAATCGGACAACCGAGCTGTTGCATCCCGTCGCCGTGCGCCCTCTTGACGACGGCGGCTTTATTACCAGCGACCGCTCGGAGCACATCATCAAACGCTTCTCTGCCAACGGCGACCTACTTAAAACTTTTGACAGCACGCAGACGCCGTTGGGAGAGGCCTACAGCCTGGCTTACCACCCCGAGCACGGACTGTTTATCTCCGACACTTTTAATTGCCAGATAGTATGTTTGGATATTGATTTGAAATTGCTCTGGACGCACAACCACACCGGCAGACGCGGTGGGCAGGTCTTCCGCATCGGCGGCCTCTCACTATATGACAATCAACTCTTCATCGCCGACTACGATAATATCCGCGTGCAGGTGTTTGATTTGCTAAAGAGATAAAAATAGCACCTTTTCACACTAGACCAATCAGGTTATTGATTCATTTAAGTTTTCAGTTTTTCTTATCGCTTTAACCATTAATAACGACAAACAATCAGGAACAAGAAAATGCTTTATTTAAAGCGGGTTATTCTCAAGAACAATGGTCCATTTGAGAAATTCATCTTGGATCTCCCATTCTCCTCAAATGGGAATCCTAAGCCTCTTGGTTTAATTGGAAAAAACGGCTCCGGAAAATCCATTTTGCTAAGTTGCATTGCAGATGGAATTATGGAGTTTGCTAACTCCGTGTTCAAGGATATATTAGATGGCACTCCCAACCATAGTTATTTTAGGACCATTGGCTTTACAAGCCGAACATCCCTAACAAATCATGGATGGGCCCTTCTAGATTTTTTTAATGAAAAAAATGAGATTTATCAATTTTTTGAAAAAAACGGCATTATCTCTTATGAAGATTTAATCAAAGAAACCGGAGAAAATTTAACAATAGATAAAACTCATTTTGAGAAAATTCCAAAAGATGAATCTTTTAAATATTTCTCTAAAAACCGTGAGTTCTTTCCGAATGAATTCATTCAAAATTCTTATTGTTTTTTTCCTTCAAATCGCTTTGAACATCCCCATTGGCTAAACCCTATTTTCACTGAGGCCAAAGCAGGACCCACCATAGAGATCAGAGACTCTCAAGAACTTAACAAGCCCATTTTAATAACATCTAGTTTCCAAAACAATTACGAATGGCTTCTTTCAGTCTTGATGGACTTTAAATGGAGAAGCAGTGGGTCACAATGGACTATAACAGTTGAAAAAAAATTAACTCAAATTATCAGAATTATTCTAGACGACCCTTCTGTAGACTTCTGTCTAAATCCCCGCCATAGTGCCAGTCAAATCTCTTTGGGAAAACACATTGAGGGCACTGAGCAGTTCACCCAAATTCTCCCCACTTTACGAAATCTTTCAGCAGGCCAAAGCACTCTCCTAAATTTATTTTTAACGATAATTAGATATTCCGACTATACCGAGAGAACTAGCTTTGAAGACATTCAGGGAATTGTCTTAATTGATGAAATTGATTTATTTCTTCATGTTTACCTACAAAACAAAGCATTACCCTTACTCATCAAATTTTTCCCAAAAGTTCAGTTTATTTTTTCAACACACTCCCCTCTCGTCCTCACCGGAATGAAAGAATTGTTTGGTGATGAATTCCAAATTATAGAATTACCCACAGGTGCTACGTGCGATGTTTCCAGTTTCGAAGAATTTGACCATGCTTGCACCATTTACTTAAAAGAAAACGAACGGTTTAAAAAAAACTTAAACTATCTAGAAACCAAATTGAAAAAAATAAACAAACCAATTTTAATTACTGAAGGAAAAACAGATTGGATGCATTTAAAAACGGCTTTAAAAAAATTAACGGCCAAGGGATATTTTCAAAGCCTTTCGATTGATTTCATGGAATACGACAGTAATGTTGAAATGGGAGACAACGAGCTAATGAAGTATTGCGAATACCTCTCCAAATTGCCTCAAGAGAAAAAAGTTATTTGTGTATTCGACAGAGACAATGATTCGATAATTAAAAAACATCAAGAAAATGGGGGCATAAAAAAATGGGGGAATAACGTATTCTCTTTTTGCATTCCTAGCCCCCCTCACAGAAAAGACTATAAAAATATATCTATAGAAATGTTGTACTCAGATGATGAACTTAAAACCCCGGAGCCAGAATCTAAGAAAAGGCTCTATTTCACAAATGAAGTTAAATTATCGTATGAAATTGATCTAATTACTAAAAAAAAGAAGAATTCTGAGTGGCGGGCCTTAGATATTCCTGAAACAGAAAGTGAACTCGAAAAAAAAATAATAACAGAAGATTGTGGAAAATATGAAAATTCTCTTGGCGAAAAAGTAGCTATTTCGAAAACCGTTTTTGCCCAACTAATTTTTGAAGGTGCAGGGCTCTTTAATAATTTTGATTTTGAACCATTTAGAGCAATCTTCGATACGGCCCAAGAAATCTTAGATATTGAATAACGCCTTAAATACCAAATTAAAAAAAAGAAGAAGAGATGTAGAGAGGGGCCAAGTCCCTTCTTAACTACAAGTGGAAAATCACCCTGCTGCGCGTCCCTCTTCCCTTCGGCCTTGCTCAGGACAGGCTCCGAAGAGGGAATATTGTATTGCCCCAAAATCAAAATCCAAGGCGAGATTCTTCCTCACCCTTCGGGTTCCTCAGAATGACATGCGGCAGTTTTTTTCTATCCCTGATGCCGCCCCACTTCGACAGGCTCAGTGTGACAGCCCAAAGTCGGACCCCAAAAGGCCTACGGTCGGCTAACATTCAAGAACGCGAATAGCGGTTTTTGAACAAGGTGGTGCGACAGGGAGGATGCTTTAAAGTCCCAGTGATATTGCCAGCAAAGTTGCCCGCCAGCCCCACCGCAAGGTGGTTAGAGGACATTGGTGATGGGGTATTGGCGGGTTTGTGTGCTTTGCCGGTTGTTTTGCTCGATGGCGGTTTCAAGTTCACCCGGCGCAAAATCATCGCGCAGGATTTTTGCGTTTTCATCGGCGAAGGCGTTGCTCTTTAAACTGGTGACAACTTCCGTCATGGAGATATCCATTCCCGGTGGTGGCTCGAAGGCTGAGGCGCGGCGGGCAAACTGATCGCGTCCCCAACCGAGTGCTTCTTGTGTGGCAATCGAAACCGTCGCCACCCGCTTTTCATCTTCGAGAACAAAAATTTCAGGGAACACTTCAAGAAATGTTTTGCGGTCATCGGGTTTCTTGTCGTTGCTCTTGCCGTACAGGTTGGAGGCCACCACGCCGCCGGGTGCCAGTGCTGATTTCATTTCGCTGTAAAACTCGAGGGTCTTCAGGTGATAGGGAATCGACCCGCTTTTGAACGCATCGAGGAAAATAATATCGTAGGTGATGCCGCTTGCGATTTGCTGTTGCAGGAAGAGCCGCCCGTCGGCCTCGAAGATTTTATAGTTCGGCCCCTCTTTCACATGAAAATATTTTTTCGCGAGGGCGGTGACTTTCGAGTCGATCTCGACGACATCAATCTGGCAGGCCGGGTACCAGGCCGACAGGCAATTCGACAACGCGCCGCCGCCCAATCCAACAATTAAAATTCTTCGTGGATTTGGATGAATCAAAAGGGCCGCGAGGATCATCTTAGAGTAGACGAGTGCGGGCGTTTTCGGCTTGCGGGTGTCGACCCTCGATTGCAGGAAGAATTTACCACTGCCGTTGAACCACATTTCCCGTTTGACCCCGTCTTCGATCACATAAATATCGTTGAAACGGGTGCGGGCACGCGCCAGCACTTTCAGGTTGGATGTCGGTGGAATCGTTTGGGTTTCCGGTTTGGGCATTTTGCGAGGTGGGCCTTCGGTCAGCTAACGGACCTTGCGGGTGCTTGCGCACGGCTAACGGACCTTGCGGTCAGCCCCGGTTGGCTCTCCGCGAGGACCGCAAGGTGTTGATCTGCAACCTTTTCAAAACACGACTGTTATGTTACCATAAACCATACTCGTAACAGGACTCAAAGTATCCCCAAAAATTGCGGGAAGCCTTTATATTTGAAAGCGTTGTAAGAATACAGCGGTCGTAGACAGCTTAAGGAGCCAAGGACATGCCTAATCATAATTTAAAACATAAAATCGGCCTGGAACATCACGGTGTCCGGAACGCGAAAGAAACGTTCTGGAACCTGTCCACACCCGAATTGTACGAACATATCATCAAAAACGAGGAAGGCACACTGAGCCACCTCGGCCCGATTGTGGTGTCCACCGGTAAACACACCGGTCGCTCTCCCAACGATAAATTCATCGTCCAGGAAGCGTCGAGCGAGGAAAATATCTGGTGGGGCAAGGTCAATTGTCCGTTTCCGATCGACAAATTTGAAGCACTGTATGGTCGCGTCCTCTCCTATATGCAACACAAAACGCTGTACGTACAAGACTGCACCGCCGGTTCCGACCCGGATTTTAATCTCCACATCCGGGTGGTGACGGAGACCGCCTGGCACAGCCTGTTTGCACGCAACATGTTCATCCAGATTCACGACCAGCAGAAAATCGAAACGCATTCGCCCGGCTTCACCATCATTCAAGTGCCCGGCTTTCAAGCTGTCCCGGAAATCGATGGCACCAATTCCGAAACTTTTGTCATCGTCGACTTTGGCAAGAAACTGGTTCTGATCGGCGGCACCAGCTATGCCGGTGAGATCAAGAAATCTGTGTTCTCCGTGCTCAACTACATTCTGCCGTATAAACATAAAGTGATGTCCATGCATTGCTCGGCAAATATTGGTGAAAAAGATGACACCGCCGTATTCTTTGGTCTGTCTGGAACAGGAAAAACCACCCTGTCTGCCGATCCCAACCGTAAACTCATCGGCGACGACGAGCATGGCTGGAGCGATGCGGGTGTGTTCAACTTTGAAGGGGGTTGTTACGCCAAGGTGATCCGCCTGTCCGAGAAAGCCGAGCCGTTCATTTACGAATGCACACGCAAGTTCGGCACGGTGCTGGAAAATGTGGTGATCGATCCCATCACCCGGCGCATGGACCTCGACGACAACAGCCTGACAGAAAACACGCGGGCGGCTTACCCGTTGACGCATATCCCGAACTCCATTCCCGAGGCGCGTGGCGGGCATCCGAAAAATGTCATCATGCTGACCTGCGATGCCTATGGCATCATGCCGCCGGTGGCCAAGCTGACACCGGAACAGGCCATGTATCATTTCATTTCGGGCTACACCGCCAAAGTGGCAGGTACGGAGCGAGGCATGAGCCGCGAACCGACTGCCGTTTTCAGCACCTGTTTTGGAGCCCCGTTCATGGCTCTGCATCCTTCGGTCTATGCCAAACTGCTTGGCGAAAGAATCTCCGGCAACGATGTCAATTGCTGGCTGGTCAACACCGGCTGGACCGGTGGCGCGTATGGTGTCGGGTCCCGCATGGAAATCGCCCACACGCGGGCGATGATCAAGGCAATCCTCGATGGTAGCCTGAGCAAGGTCAACACTTGGTCTGATCCTATATTCGGCTTCGCCGTTCCGGAAGAATGCCCGGATGTACCGGACGAGGTTCTCAATCCGCGCAACACCTGGAAGCGACCGGAAGATTACGATATAAAGGCACGCGAGTTGGCAGACCAGTTCATTGAAAACTTCAAGCAGTATGAGGAAGGTACAAGTTCAGAAATAAAAGCCGCTGGCCCGAAGGTGCCCCCGGCGAAGGTTGCCAACATCCAGCAAATCAAAAAGTAATTTACGGCCGGAAGTCACACGTTACTGTGACCTCCGGCCTTTTTTTATCCTCTGCCCTCAATAACATGGAACCCCTTCCCCGTCTCGCGATCACCATGGGCGATCCCGCAGGTGTCGGCCCGGAAGTCATCGTCAAGGCACTCCAAACTCAGCCGGACAATTGTCGCCCGGTTGTCATTGGCGATCGGCGCATCCTTAATGACACAGCTAGCAAATTGCCGCTGTCCTCTGCTGCTCTGGATGCTGTCGAGATCATCGA
The DNA here is from genome assembly GCA_029261535.1 of Nitrospinaceae bacterium. Classification (GTDB taxonomy): domain Bacteria; phylum Nitrospinota; class Nitrospinia; order Nitrospinales; family Nitrospinaceae; genus Nitronauta. Next base: position 71,469 of record JAJDBF010000031.1, read on the forward strand.
TCTTGGCAACGTCCCGGAAAATTTATCCCGCGGCGGGCCTTCCAAAGAAAGCGGCACCGCATCCGTCGACTATATAAAAAAAGCGGTTGATCTCGCCATGCAACAGGAAGTGGATGCCATCGTCACCGCGCCCATCAGCAAGGAAGCCCTGCACCTTGCGGGTCATAACTATCCGGGACACACTGAACTTTTAGCCGATCTCACCGGCGCACCGTATTCGCTATTAATGCTAGCCTCGGATGACATGCGCGTCGTCCTCACCACCACGCACGTTGCGCTTGCCGACGTGTACTCGTTGATCACCCACGAGCGGGTATTGCGCACGATCAAGTTAACGCAGGAATGGTTGACCGGTATCGGCATTAAACATCCGCGCATCGCGGTTACCGGACTCAACCCGCACTGCGGCGATGGCGGTGTGTTTGGCAAGGAAGAGGAACATTCAATCGTTCCGGCCATCAAGGAAGCGCAGTCTTTCGGCTGGGATATCGCCGGTCCCTTTTCCGCTGATGCTTTGTTTGGCCGTTACCAGCCGGGGCAATACGATACCATCGTCACCATGTATCACGACCAGGGCATGATCCCCATTAAAATGGCGGCGCAGGATCGCGCAGTCAATGTCACTTTAGGTCTGCCCATCATCCGCACATCCGTCGACCACGGCACCGCCTACGATATCGCCGGGCGCGGTCTGGCCAAAGCTAACAGCCTGATCCATGCCCTCAATCTTGCGACGAAACTGTCGCGCCAGATGCTGACGGCTATTAAATGAAAAGACGCAAACAACCCTTCGGACAAAATTATCTGGTCGATCTCACCGCCGCCAAAGAGATCGTGCATCTGGCGCATGTGCGCAATGATGGCTGTCTGGTCGAGATCGGCCCCGGCAAAGGCGTTCTCACGCATGACCTTCTGCCGCTGACCTCGAAACTCATCGCCCTAGAAATCGATCCCATCCTGTGCCGTGAGCTGAAAAAGAAATACGGCGACCGCGACAACTTTCATCTTGAGCAGGTGGACGCCCTGAAAGTGGACTTCGGAAAACTGGCACCGCGTTTCCAGGTGGTGTCCAATCTGCCTTATTACGCCGCGACCCCTATCATCAAACGCCTCATCCATTTTCGGAAACATATCGAGAACATGACCCTGATGTTGCAACGGGAAGTGGCGGCGCGGATGACGGCCAAACCGGGCACACGGGAATACGGATCGCTCACGCTGTTCGTTCAGTATCATTGCGAAGCCAAACGTCTGCTGGAAGTTGGAGCCGAATGTTTTTTTCCGAAGCCGAAGGTAGAGTCCACCGTCATTCGCCTCACCCCACGTGAGCTTCCGCCGGTGGTGGTTAACAGCGAGACCAATCTGTTCCAACTGATTCACTCCGCCTTCCTGCACAAACGCAAAACCCTGCGCAATAATTTAAAGGAAGTGAATGGACGGTTTCACATCGAGATGTCGACCATCGAGAAAATGGGAATCGATCCAAGCCAGCGTGCCGAGGAATTGACGCTGAAACAATTCGCGCAAATCACCAACGCGCTGGAAATCAAAAATGGCTGACGCTCCCTCCCCAACAGGAACCGTCGCGCTGGTCGGAGCCGGTCCCGGAGATCCTGGGCTCATCACGGTGAGAGGCCGCGACTGGCTGGGACGCGCCGATGTGGTGGTCTACGATTATCTCGCCAACGAACGCCTTTTGAAATTCGCACCGGATCAAGCTGAGATAATTTACGCGGGAAAAAAAGAAGGCGTTGTCACCCTCACCCAAAATAAAATCACCGACCTGTTGATAGAAAAAGCCCGGCAGGGAAAAAACGTCGTCCGGCTCAAGGGCGGCGATCCGTTTCTCTTCGGTCGCGGCGGTGAAGAAGCCTCTGCCCTGGCCGAGGCCGGTGTCCCGTTTGTTATCGTGCCGGGGGTGGCCTCCCCCATCGGCGTGTCTGCCTATGCCGGGATTCCGCTGACCCATCGCGACTGTTCATCGACCGTCTCCATCGTCACTGGTAGCAATGAAAAAGGAAATGAAGACCTGCACCTCGACTGGGAAAAAATTGCCAGCCGAAGTGGCACGCTGGTGTTCCTGATGGGGGCGCGCAAACTGAAACGCATTTCAGCCAAACTGATGGAACACGGCAAAGCACCGGAGACACCCATCGCCGTCATCCAATGGGGCACCACCTTCCGCCAGAAAACCTGGAAGGGCACGTTGGAAAGTATCATCGAAACCGCAAGCCGCGAAACCATCACTCCGCCGGCACTCACCATCGTTGGCGAAGTGGTCGACCTCAAGCTCAATATCGACTGGTTTGAATCGCGCCCTCTGTTTGGTAAATCGGTCGTGATCACCCGCGCCGGAAATCAGGCGGATGGTTTCATCGAACAACTGTTTGAACGAGGTGCAGAACCTTTATTGTTTCCCGTCATTGAAATGGTGCCACCGGATGACCCCGGCCCACTCGATCAGGCGATCCAACATCTGGGTCAATATCATGGTGTGATCTTCACCAGCGTCAATGGCGTGCGCTGGTTCATGAAACGGCTGAAACAGCAGGGGCTGGATATTCGCGAACTCAAGGGAGTTCGCCTTTATTGTATCGGACCCAAAACCGGGCAAGCAGTGCAGGACCTCGGCATCCGCGTTGATGTCGTGCCGGAAGAATTTGTGGCGGAATCGCTCATCAAACACATCGGGCAGGAGGCTCTTGCTGGCAAACGCTTCCTGCTACCACGAGCGCAAGTGGCGCGTGAAGTATTGCCCGAACAACTGCGCAAGCTGGGTGCGACGATTGATGTCGCGCCCACTTACAAAACTATCCTGCCGGATACCGACATCTCGAACCTTAAAGAACGACTCAAGGCAGGCACAATTGATGTCATCACCTTCACCTCCTCCTCCACTGTCAAAAACTTTGTAGAGATGATCGGACCTGAGTTGAAAGATTCACTCAAGCAGGTGACGCTGGCCTGTATCGGCCCGGTCACCGCAAAGACCGCCGAAAACCTGAGTCTGACTGTTGGCATACAAGCGAAAGACTACACCGTCGATGGACTACTCACTGCCATGGAATCCCATTTCCGGACCTAGCAGGTTGCTGAAAAAGTCTTTTTTTCGAGCATTCCTCTGATTGTCACATTCAAGAACGCGAATAGCGGTTCTTGAACAAGAGTGCCTGTCCTTACCCTGTCGAAGTGTGCCCTTGATAGTAAAGGCTGTCAGCGGACCTTAATAGATTCATGTAATCCATTTTTGCCTTCGAAAATAGTTTTTCAGCAACCTGCTAGCGGTCGGCAGACGGCGAGCGGACTTTGGGAAACTGAAAGTCCTTAAGTCATATCCCATGCAACCAACGTAGACTGTGCGCCGCCCCCCCCCCTTAAGCCCGAGGAGCTTTGCATTACTCAAAAATAAAAGCAAAGTCCAAGGCGAGATTCTTCGCTGATGCTCAGAATGACAGTTCGTTGATTTTATTTTTCACCCTGAGCTGATAGCCTGTCCTGAGCTTGTCGAAGGAAAGAGCGACACCCGCTTTTCAGTCCCTCAAAAAGTACTTATGCAAAGTTCTCCCCACTATAGTCAGCCCTACCGAACTAACCCTTGACATCAGCTCCCCTCCCCCCATAATCACTTGACAGAATCTTTTGGGGAAGATTTTATTTGAATGCCGAAAGTCTTTTTACTTTCGGCAATACCAGATAAATTTTGGGAGGAGTCCATCATGAAAAATTTTCTACGTGGGGGTATCGTATTATTTATCATGCTTGCCCTTGCTTTACCGGCACAAGCACAAACAGTGGAAGAACGATTGACAGCTCTTGAAGGTCAGATGGCGAATGTTGAGTTGCTATCCACTCAACTCTTTACTTTATTTTCCGCCTTGCAACCGGACATCGTTGCTATCCTCAATGCCCTGTCCGCTCAGGCACTGGATGTTGCTGTCTTGCAGGCCAATATGACAGCGGTGCAGGCCAGTCAGGGAACACAGGACACCGCAATTACGGCGTTGCAAACCGATACTGGTGAATTGCAGACGCGTTTCAGCGGGGTCACCCGCTCGACCAACACATTACTCTTCACTGACATGAACCTGCAGGTGGTGTCCGGTTCCGGCACCACCAATGGCGTGGTCAACGGCAAGGGCAACGTCATCATCGGCTACAACGAGGCCATATTTCCTTATCTAGGGGCAGGACTCCCTGTTCGCAACCACACCGGGTCGCACAACCTGATCGTCGGCAAAGGGTTAAACTATTCCAGCTACGGTGCCGTGGTCTCCGGTCTCGATAATATCTCGGATGCGCAATACGCTTCTCTTATCGGGGGTAACCGCAACCAGGCTTCCGGGGATTTTTCAACGGTCACCGGTGGCCTCAGAAACTGGGCGAGAGCCTCGTCCTATGCCAGTGTCAGTGGCGGACAAAACAACATTGCTACCGGCATTGCCTCAAGCGTCAGTGGTGGCGATGGCAACACCGCGTCAAGTCTGGCATCGAGTGTCAGTGGCGGTCAAGGCAACAGAGCAAGAGTTCAATCCTATTCCAGCGTCAGCGGCGGACGAAACAACACCGCTTCCGGCATTGCTTCTAGTGTCAGTGGCGGACTGAACAACACCGCCATCAACACGACGACAAATATTAGCGGGGGTAGCAACAACTCTGCCAATGGCGGCGGTTCAAGCATTAGCGGTGGTCTAAACAACATTGCTTTCGGAGTGAATGCCAGTGTCAGTGGTGGGGAGGACAATAATGCCTTTGGTTCGGCTTCATCCGTCAGTGGTGGTCAGGATAATACTTCTAATGGTCCACATACCAGTGTCAGCGGCGGATTAAGTAATAATGCTAATGGTGGATTTTCCAGCATCAGCGGCGGTGGTGGCAACACCGCTTCCGGAATTCAGTCCAGCGTCAGCGGCGGTCTGCTAAATACCGCTTCCGGGCAGAACTCCAGCATCTCTGGCGGGCGAACCAATGCCGCTTCCGGAGTTAATGCCAGCGTTAGCGGTGGAGCGGAAAATACCGCTTCTGGATCAGGTTCAACCATAGGCGGTGGATTTCAGCGAGCAGTTATCAGTCTTTTTGACTGGCGTGCGGGTGGACTTTTCCAATCGCAATAGCTCCATAAAATCCAAAACTACTCGGCAATCCGAACCGGGGGAGGCGTGTCATGCGCCTTCCCCGTTTTTTTTTAAACAGTTTTGCTTCAAACACAGGTTACAAATCACCCTGCTACGCCTCCCTCTTTAAATTCAAGAATGCGAATAGCAGTTCTTGAAAAGGAATATCGGTTAGCACCACCCAAAACCGTTTCACATTCGCCGTGCGCATTCAAGAACGCGAACAGCGGTTCTTGAACAAACCCTCCGCAGACTGGAGCTTTCTATGACTCAAAAATTGAAAGCGAGTTTCTCGGCGAACTTTGAAATCAATGGGCAAACTAGATACTATTATCCCTCCCCTTTCAAGGGGAGGGTATGGGAGGGGTCATCAATACAACCTCCCCTGTATCCCCTCCTTCCGAAGGAGGGGAATATAAGTTTCAAGGTTATGCAAAGCTCTCCTTTAATAAAGGGAATATAAAGTCTGCCGAAAAATATTTCTTCTTTCCGCTGGCCCTGCGCCGAGCAGTTGACCGGTAGTTCCCGAGTGTGTTAAAAATAGCCCCAACTCAATTCAGGAAAGATGCCTCATGACCACGGAAACAACGCCCATTCAGTACGGAACCGAAGCACACAAAGAACTGTTCTGCCGCCAATTCATCGACAGTCATCGCCCGTTTGAACCGAAAGATTTGCCTTGGCCTGATTTGAGTCAGGAAGTCATCGACAAGCTGGCCGGGTTCCCTATCTGGGATTACGCCATCCACACCGAGCGGCAGGTGTTCAACAAGCTGACAGCTTACGCGAAAGAAATCGAGGACCCGCTCCTGAAAGAAGCCATGGCCTTGCAAGCATATGAAGAAGGACGGCACGCTGATATTTTGAAATATTTCCTAAACCGTTATGGCATCCCGTTCAAGGAAATGCCGGACAAGCGTTTGCCGTCCAATCTGGAATGGTGCTTCATGACCACTGGTGCCGGTGAGTGCATCGATTCATTTTTTGCGTTCGGTTTCATTCAGGTATCCAAATCCACCGAGGACTATCCGATCGAGTTGATCGAGGCAATGGAGCCTATCGTTCAGGAAGAAGCGCGGCATATTTTATTCATTCAGAACTGGCTCTATTACAAGCGTTACTCCCGTTCTTTTTTAATGCAACCTTTGCATTTCCTCATCACCATGTACGCTTTCCTCGATTCCGGTATTTCACGATTGATGGAGATGAAGGACCTCGGTGGGTCCGCCTTCACAGCGCAGGCCACCCAGTACGAGAGTTCATCAGGACTGAACGCCAAAGGGTTTATCGAACTGTGCCTCAGGGAAAACAAACGTCGGCTGGCCCCTTATGATAAACGGCTGGCGCGGCCCAAACTGATCCCGCGTGTGATGGGGCTGGTACGCCACGCTCTGTAATCCCGTCCGCTCCCCTATTGCTCTTGGCGATTTCCCGCTGACGGGATACAATGGTGCATCACCTGAATCCAAACGGCCTACCCGCCACTTCCAATAATTTCTTATGACCATGCGTTCCATTAAAGTGAGCCACATTCTGTTGACCACCGAAGAACTGGCGGTCACCATCTACGACTCCCTCAAGGAAACTGAAGACACGCAGGAGTTGCTGTTCCGGATGTTCAGGAAACTGGCCGCCAAATACAGTGCCTGCGCTTCGCGCAACAAGGGCGGGGACATCGGTTTCATCGAGTTCAACACCAATGCACGTGAACTGGAAGAAGCCGCCATGGCCACTCCGGTCGGCGTGGTGGGAGGACCGATCCAAAGCAAGTTCGGCTATCACGTTTTCCTGGTCACCGAGGAAGAAGAACTGGGCGATATGGGAATCGATGGTCTGCATTCGGTGGGCATCAAATAACATGGCTATCAATGGAATTCATCACGTTGCTTTGAATGTGCGGGACCTCGACCGCGCCGAAACATTTTATACCGAAGTCATGGGCTTCACCGTCACCCACAGGTTCAGCAAGGGGCTCCGGCACATCATGCTGTTCACCGGCAACTCGCACCTCGCTCTGTTCGAGGCACCAGAACTGGACACCACCTCAGCCATCGACACACTCAGTGAAGAGGGTTATCAGCATCTGGCTTTTGGAATCAGTCCGAAAGAATTTGACAGCGTTGTTGCTCAACTGAAAGAACAGGTGGCGGATGTTGATGGTCCTGTGAAACGGGGAGCCGGTCAGTCGGTTTACTTTAACGACCCGGATGGCAACCCCCTGGAAATCCATTGCGACAAAGACTGAACCTCTCTCATCCCCCGCTATGAAACACGAGTCTATTTTACAAAAAGCCCTCGATGGCGAACGCCTCAATGCAGACGAAGCCTGCGCCCTGTTTGACTGTCCGGACATCACCCTGCTCGGCAATGTCGCCACCCGCCTTTACCGGAAACGTCTCGCCACCAACGGAAAAACCATCACCTACATCGTTGATCGCAACATCAACTACACCAATGTTTGCGTGACCGACTGTTCGTTCTGCGCGTTTTATCGCAAGGAAGGCTCTGCCGAAGCGTACGTTTTATCCAATGAAACCATCGGCGAAAAAATAAAGGAAGTGCAGACACAAGGGGGTTTGCAAATCCTCATGCAAGGCGGACACAACGCCAGTTTAAAAATCGACTACTACGAAAATCTGTTCCGCTACATCAAGGAAAATTTCGACATCCATCTGCATGCCCTGTCTCCGCCGGAAATAATTCATCTGAGCAAACTATCTCACCTGTCCCTTAAAGACACGATCACTCGCCTGAAAGATGCGGGACTCGACTCCATTCCCGGTGGCGGTGGCGAGATTCTGGTGGACCGGGTGCGCGACATCATCAGCCCGAAAAAATGCACCACCGATCAATGGCTCGATGTGATGGCAACCGCCCATGGGCTGGACCTTCCCACCACGGCGACGATGATGTTCGGTCATGTGGAAACACTGGAAGATCGCATCGAACACCTCATGCGCCTTAGGGAGCAACAGGACCAGACAGGCGGATTCACCGCTTTCATTTGCTGGCCGTTTCAGGCGGGAAACACACCGCTGGCTAAAGACATCGGGCAGAAAAACACCACCGGGTGGGAATATTTAAAGACGCTGGCGATTGGTCGAATCGTGCTCGACAATATCGACAACCATCAATCATCGTGGGTCACGCAGGGACCAAAGGTTGGTCAAATGGCACTCTTCTTCGGGGCCAACGACATGGGCAGTACCATGTTTGAGGAAAACGTGGTCAGTGCGGCGGGCACCACTTACAATCTGGATGAAAAAGAAATCCGGCGACTGATCGAAGATGGCGGGTTTTTGCCACAGAGGCGCAACATGCGTTACGGACACGTGACTTGATTCAAAGGGTGAAGTCTAGCGAAACATAGTGGAATTTTTGTAGCGTGTGACCGTCCGCCGACGCAGAACATTCAGCACCGCCGCCGCTGGAACTCCCAGCAGGACCCCGACAAACCCGAACAGTTCCCCTCCCACCAGCACCGCCAGCATGATCACCACCGGATGCAGGCCGATCTTATCGCCCACCACCCGTGGCGTGATCACCATACTCTCTAACGCCTGCACCACCGCGAAGACCACCGTCACTCCGAGTAACGCCATCCAGTCCTGATACTGAAGCAGGGTCAGAATGGCGGCAGGCACGAATCCCAGGATCAATCCGAGATAAGGCACAAGATTGGCGTAGCCAGCCAGCGGGCCGATAAATAAACTCATCGGTGTGCCGCAGAGGAACAAGCCGAGCGTGTACAAACCGGACATAAGTGTTGCCACCATCAATTGTCCACGCACAAATCCGGACAATACCTCGTCAATTTCCTTGACGATGTTGACCATCTCCCGTCGATAACGCCTGGGGATGAGTTTCCCCAGCTTGCGATTGATCCCGTCGAAATCGCGTAGCAGGTAAAACATGGCCACCGGAATAATGAGGATGTTGACCAGCACCAACAAAATATTCATCAATCCGGAAAGGGAACTCCAGAGCATTTCGGTGGCGGAGCCAAGAGCCAGCAGGGGCAAGGTCCCCAGTTTTTCGAAAACGTCCTTCAGGTGCATCTTGATTTTTGCCGGATCGATCAACGACACCTGATCGAGGATAGGCTGGAGCCAGGACATGACCTGCCCCATGTAATCGGGCAGGCTGGAGGCCAGGTGTTCCACCTGAATGCGAAGGAGCGGGATCAGAAGGAGAGCGGTCAGGACCACCATCAGAAAAAATGAAAACAGGATGGTGCTGACCGACATCGTGCGTGACAGTCCCCAGCGTTCCAGCTTGTCGGCGAGAGGATCGAGCAGATACGCCAGAGCAAACGCGATGGCAAAAGGTGTCAACACATTGCGCGCCAGATACAAGGCGACAAAAAATACTGCGATGACCGCGAACAGAAAATATCGAAAACGCTTATCGTCTTTCACTCAACCTGCCTCCCGCCAGTAATCTGTTGCAACCGCCATTATAAATCCTCCATGAGTCCGGGCTTTTTCGAAATTGGCGCAGAGGGTTTGGAAGGCTTCGGCGAAGTTTTCGGAGCCTCACCTGGTTTTGCCGGGGATGCCTTTTTGTTCACCGGTTGCCAGTAACGCTTGATGGTGGTTTCCAGAAAGTCGCCAATTTTTTCACCAACGATTTCAAACGCCTGCAATTCGCCATTGACCGGATCGACCGCTCTTGCAGAGGCAAAATCACTCTTGGCGGCGATGACTTTGGAGTCGAGCACCGACACCACCTTGACACTGAGGTTGGCTTGCACATTGACCGGCCCGGTGGCGGAACCTTTCTGCCGGGTCGAGGCGGCATTGCCGACGATGACAATCCCGGCACCGGCCTTGAGCCCGATGTCTACGGCGGCAGTCACATCGCCACGGGCGGCCGTGCGCACCCGGTCTTCGGTTACGGTATTGGCCACACGATCGCGCCGGATCACATGAATACCGCCGCCCATGAGATTTTGCGCCAGCGAAATCTCCGACATGGGAACGTAATCCCAGAACCTGCCGGTGGCTCGGGCGGTGAAACTGCGCTCCAGAATGAGCACCACCACCGCTTTGGGGTTGACGGTGGAGGACACCAGCCCGGCAGTGTTGAGCGTTTTGTTGAGGGCGTCTGTCCAGAGAATCACTTCAAGCCGCACGCGGGTTTCTTCTTCCAAATCATCGTCCACCGCTTCCAGAAAGCGATAAGACTTCACATACTTCGTCGGCGAAGACAGGATTGTTTTTACCTGCGGCCCCTTGCGTGCACTCGCATCCTCACCCAGAAGGTCTCCCAATGCTTTGTTCACCGCAGAGCGGAGAGCCCGCCAGACAGCACTTTTTCTTGCCTTCAGATAATTTGCATTTTTCGCCGGGGCCTTGCCCTCGGATTCATAAGTGGTGAGAACGCCCAATTGGGCAAATGACTGGGGTGCACAACATAAAAACAGGACCGCCATCGCAATCAAAAGAAAGGGTAACAGTCGGCATGAACGAGGACGCATCTATTCAGGCCGCGTCCGTTTTACGCGCCGGGCGAACCAGTCGGCGCAGGGACTTGATTTCCCGCTCGGTCAAAAACCGGAACGCCATGGAGGGCAAACGCGCCAGGCTGAGCCCGCCAAAATGAGTGCGACTGAGCTTCACCACCGGGTGACCAATGGTTTCGCAAACGCGTTTGATGTGGCGGTACTTGCCTTCGGTGAGGGTGAGGATCAGGAAACAGTTGCGACCGGTGGCACGTTCGATCTTGACCTGCATAGGGCAGGTCTTCACCCCATCGAGGCTGACCCCGCGACGCAAACGCCGCAGGTCTTTTTCATCCGGAAGACCGCGCACCTTGACCCGGTAAATGCGCTCCACCCCGCCTTTCGGGTCCAGCAGTTTTTTGGAAAGCGCACCGTCGTTGGTCAGCAGAAGCAATCCTTCGGTGTTGAAATCGAGGCGGCCCACCGGAAAAATACGCACCGGAAATTTATCAAAATAATCCATGACCGTTTGTCGCTCCCGGTCATCGCGCACGGTGGTGAGGCAACCCTTCGGCTTGTTGAACATCACGTAGACTTTCTCCTCCGCCTTGGGCAGGAGCTTGCCTTTGATCCGTATCTGATCTTTGTCCGGGTCGGCGGTACTGCCAAGCTTGGTGACCACTTTCCGGTTCACACTCACCTTACCCGCTTCGATCCACCCTTCGGCTTCACGTCGGGAAGCGAGCCCGGCATCGGCGATAATTTTTTGAAGACGTATTTTCATGGGGTCACTCAGGATTCTTCGGACGAAGCGGTGTCCGGCACCGGCGTTTCTTCCGCACCACCGGTAGGAGCCACTTCCGCAAATTCGATTTCAGTCTGCTCCGGCCCGGCGGTTCCTTCGATTTCGCCTTCGCCAAAATCTTCCAGCGTTGGCAGTTCGCTTAAATCCCGGAGCCCAAAGTAGTCGAGAAATTTCTGGGTGGTGCGATACATATAGGGCTTGCCCGGCACATCCTTGCGCCCCGCCGGGGACACTATTTTTTTATCGAGCAGGGTGCGGAACACGCCGCTGGAATCCACGCCCCGGATTTCATCGACCTCGGCCCGCGTGATCGGCTGTTTGTAGGCAACGATAGACAATGTGTCCAGTGAAGGCTGGGACAGGCGAAAGGTTTTATCTAGCTTGAGGTATTTGCGCACCCATTCGGCATACTCCGGGCGCGTACACAATTGAAACCCTTCCGCCACCTCGACAATTTGCAGAGGCTTGTCTTTAAAATCCTCCTGCAACTCTTCAAGTAATGCGCGCAGTTCGATTTTGTCACCGCCACTCAACAAAGTCTGGGCGAGAGCCTCAGCCGAGACCGGTTGGTCCGACGCGAGGAGCAGGTTTTCGATTATAGCTTTGAGTTCGTTTCGTTCCATAGAGGTGTGGGCCTGTCCGTATCAATTATAAAAAATCACCGGGAAATTTACAAACCCGGATTCAGCTTTTAAAATATTTGCTCAGTTTGAGTTCCTGCGACTGATAATTCGATGCGATCTCCTGCCCATAAGCCTTGGCGGGCTGTTCGATCATTTTTTCAAATTTGAGACGGCAGAACGTTTGACCGTGCTCGATCATGAATGGGACATCGTGCGGCCTGACTTCCATCACCGCATGCGCGCCCTGGTTCATCGGCTCATCGGTCCCGTTCCAGCCAAATCCGGGATCGAAAAACCCGGCATAATGCGTCCGCAGTTCGCCGCTGTTGGGCTCATACGCTACCATCTCCGCCAGCACATGCGGCCAGATGCAGATTTTCTCCTTCGACATCATGATGTAAAAACTTTCCGGCTCCAGCACAATGCGTTTTTTACGTTTGCTCGGCAGGTGCACCGGCTCCCAGAAATCCTGCGGATCGTAATGGTTCTTTTTGGACAGGTCGATGAAACTGCTGTTGGTCTTGGCCTTGTAAGCTACGACTTCCCCTTCGCCGCTTCCCATCAGATCAACTCCGACATACAATCCGCCCTGCACCTTGATGTCCTTGAAAGGAACAGCAAACCCACTGCGGTCGAACAGGACAGGAAATTTACGGTAGTCCGGTTCCAGACTTTGTCGGCCCATGGTGGTGGGTTGCCCCTGCGCGATGCGGAGCTGATTCAGGCACAGGTTCTCTTTTACCTTGACCGGAAAGGACCGGGTGATGACCTCCAGATACATTTTCCCCTTGTACCCGCGCGGTATCTCGTCGAACCGATGACCTTTATCCACGATAACACGGGTGAACATGTCGAGCCTGCCGGTGGAACTTTTTGGGTTGGTGTAACCGTACAGGTTCTTCGGAAAATCAAGTTCCTCTTTAAGAGGAATCAGGTAAACTCCGCCGCGCTCCAAAAATCCGGAATCCTTATTATTGGAACGCAGATCGACCTCGTACAGCTTCAGGTCCTTTAACTTCTGCTCGACCGATTCGTTTTCCGGCAGAAAACTGCTCAGGATGCGGTAAGCCTTCGGCCCCAGTCGCAAATCCAGGCTGACCGGCTGAATCTGGGCGGGGGTAATTTTGTCTTCGGAATGGATGATCCCGGACTGACAGGCTTTCTTGATATGCTGATACGGCAGGTAGCCCGATTGCCCCTTGATCGCGTCCAAAAATGATTCTTCCATGAGCGTTTTGAGACCGAATTGTTTGAAATTGGGTGACAGCGGATTCCGGGGCGTGGGGCAGGCTGGAAAATCCCATTGACAGGCCGTTTGAAGCTATGATTAAATCCTATTATACAAAAGTTTGCAACCCAAGATTTTACCAGCACTTGCGGAATCCCCATGCCCCTTTACGAATATCATTGCGAAGATTGTCAGGCCGATTTTACCCTTCTGCAATCGCTCAGCACCAATAAAGAAGAGACTACCTGCGAGCACTGTGGTTCATCATCAGTTAATCCGCAGATGTCCTCTTGCGTCGGCAAGGTACAGGGGGCACCCCGAAAAGGGGTCAAACCCGCTACGATTGACGATTATCCTAATAAAACAATCTTCAATCTCCCAAAACCTCGCCATATTTCAGAAATCTAGTCCTCCGCGGACAGCGAACGGGGACCTCCGCAGATGGCGAACGGAAAACAGACCTTGCGGTTGGCCAGGAAAACCCACCGCATGTCATTCTGAACGAAGCCCTTCGACAGGCTCAGGACAAACTCTGCAGAGTGAAGAACCTCGCCCTGGATTTTAATTCAGGAGTGATGCAAAGGCCTCCTTAATACAAAAGGGAATATGAAAACCTTCAGAAAACTTATCGAATAATTTAGAAATCTTTTTTTAACGGTCAAAAAAAACACATGAGCAAAAATACTTCATCCAATAGTAAGAAACCCTCGTCCAACTGGACCAGTGCCCTCATTGGCCTGGTTGCTATCGCTGGCCTCATCGGAGTGGGCATTTTCTGGTCTGCCCCCGACAGTAAAATGATCCCTTACGAACAATATAAGGAAGCCCGCATCAAAAAAGCATCGCAAACGGTGGCGGATGACAAAAGCTCACGCGATGGAGAATCCAAATCGCGTCCGATAGAAATCACATCGGAAGATGAAACCTTGAGCGATCTCAAGGAGCGGGCCGAAAATCTGCAACTGGCGCAAGTCAACACGCCGAAGCCCCCGACCACTGACCTGCCGCGTCAAACACTGGAGCACATTTCCAAAGGCATGGGGCTTTCGGAACAAGGCAAATATGAACTGGCCGAGCTCGAGTTTGAAAAAGCCGCAGAACTCAGCCCGAACTCGCCCGAGGTCTTCGCCATCTGGGGAGCCTCTCACCGCATGCAGGAAAAATTTGAAGGCGCCAACAAACGCTTTGGTCGCGCTTTCGAACTGGCACCGGACGATGAAGAAATCGCCTTCAACTGGGGCCTGTCGCGCTTGCACGAGAAAAACTCCGATGAAGCAATCAAGCTGTTCAAGGAAACGGTGGCCCTCGATCCCAAGCATTACATGGCCCACAACTACCTCGGCAAAAGTTATGGCCTGAAAAAGGATTACAAAAATGAATCCGCGGCTTACAAAAAAGCACTCGAGATAAAAGAGGATTTTGCGCAGGCGCATTTCAACCTTGCGGTGGTACTGGGCCTGATGAAAAATTTTGATGAGGCCGGGCCGCATTTCAAACGCGCCATCGAACTGGACAAACAATTCGACAAGCCGTTCGTGAATCAGTTCCTCGTTGCCATGGGCCTGCGTTCCGCGAAGGGTAAAAGAGACGACCTGAAACCTGTCGACAAAACGAAGAAGGCCATTGAGGACGCTCTCGCCTCAAAAGGCAAAGCGGGCGAATCACACGAAGGACACGATAAAAAAGAAGGCGAAGGTTCTGAAGGTTCTGGCACAAAAATCGTAAGGCCTATCACCACCATCAAAGGTGCAATTAAAATCAATGGTCAAGCGGTATCAGCCCCTGGGCTGGTGATTCTCGAATCCAAAAGCAAACTCAAGGTTCCCAAACAGGCAACCGGAGCCCTTGAAATTTTCCAACGCGGCCTGAACTTTGCGCCACAAAACTCTGTGGTGATGGTGGGCTCCACCGTCAAATTTATTAATGATGACGCGGAAGTGCACAACATTTTTTCCAAATCGCGCAACAATCAGTTCAATCTGGGCGCGATGGCCTCGGGCACTGCAAAATCGATCACCCTCGATTCGCCAGGCCCGATCATCCTGCGTTGCAACCTGCACAAGGATATGATCGGCACCTTGTTCGTTGTGCCCAACGGGTACTACTCCGAACTGGATGAAAACGGCAATTACGCCTTTGACAAGGTCAAGAGTCAGGAGTACCTCATGCAGTTCTGGCATCCCAGGCTGGCACCGGAAGAGGTCAACCACAACATGAAAAATGCGGCCCTCACCGGCATCGACCACACGATGGACTTTGATATCGCGTCCAAATCTGAAATGGGCGAGATTCACGATATGGTGGATCAAACCGATTACAATTTGCTGGTGGTCAATATTGAGCAGGAAATGGGACAGGCCATCAAGGACTGGAAAGCCGGCAAGAAATATCTTTCCCACAAACGCATGCTGAAAACCATCACTTATTACTTCGATGGCGGCGGACTCAAAGGTGCCATCGCAAAAAGTTTCAGCGTCAAGCGCAGTGAAAATCTGGAAAAATCGCTGGATGAAATCCGCAAAATCATCGCCGGATTCAAAGGAGAATCGGACGAGACCACCGAAGCCAAGCTCAATGGCATGGCCAAGCGGGCAGTCGCGGCATTGAGAAACAATGTGCAGGAATTGTACGCCCGCATCGCACCGGAAAAAACGGCTGTGCAATAGGTAAAGGAGAGCCTTACATAACTCAAAAATCAATAGCAAAGGCGAGATTCTTCGCGGAGCCTGTCCTGAGCCTATCGAAGGACTCAGAATGACAGTTCGTTGATTTAATGTGTCACCCTGAGCCTATCGAAGGGAGGCCTCCTCTTTTTAGCTCCCTCAAGAACACTCGTGCAAAACTCTCCTTAAATAAAAGAAAAAATGTTAATTACGAACACTGGACCACTAACAGGAAAATCAATTCAGCCTTATGACGTTACGCGTATTCAATACATTGACAGGACAGAAAGAACCGTTCCAGCCGATCCGTGAAGATAGCGTTGGTATGTACGTGTGCGGGGTCACTGTGTACGACCTGTGCCACATCGGTCATGCCCGTTCGGCGATCGTATTCGACATCATTTATCGTTACCTGAAATACAAGGGCTACCCGGTCACCTACGTCCGCAACTTCACCGACATCGATGACAAGATCATCAAACGCGCCAATGAAGAAAGCATCGACTGGCAGGAGGTGACAGAAAAATACATCGCCGCGTTTTATGAAGACATGGATCGGCTCAATATTTTAAGACCGGATGTCGAGCCCAAAGCCACCGACCATATTCAAGAGATGCTCGACCTCATTGCCGGGCTGATCGAAAAAGACCGTGCCTATGAGGTGGACAGCGATGTGTATTACGCCGTCCGCACTTTCGCGGAATACGGCAAGTTATCGGGAAAAAACGTTGACGATCTTCGCTCCGGCGCGCGCGTGGAAGTGGACGAGCGCAAACGCGATCCGCTGGATTTCGCTCTATGGAAAAAAAGCAAAGAAGGCGAACCCTTCTGGGACAGCCCATGGGGTAAAGGCCGACCGGGCTGGCATATCGAATGCTCCGCCATGAGCGAAAAATATCTCGGCCCATATTTTGATATCCATGGCGGCGGCAAAGACCTGACCTTCCCGCATCACGAGAATGAAATCGCGCAGTCCTGTGGGTGCTCCGGCGAACCATTCGTGAAATATTGGATGCACAACGGATTCGTTAACATCAATCAGGAGAAGATGTCGAAATCGCTCGGCAATTTTTTCACCATCCGCGACTTGCTGGAGAAATTTCATCCGGAAGTTCTGCGTCTGTTCCTGTTGACCAACCACTACCGTGGCCCGATTGATTTTGCCGACTCTTATTTAAAAGAAACTGTCAAGATGCTCGACCGGTTTTATGAGCTTTATGGCTGGATGGCAGATAACCGCCAACTGAAAGCCATCCCCGCTGAGCCTTCGGCCTCTGCCAAAATTAAAAAACTATTTGATGAAGCCATGGACGATGACTTCAATTCAGCGCAGGCCCTCGGCCACATGAACGAAGAACTGCGCCGACTCAACAAACTGCGCACCGAACTTCCTACCGATTCCTCTGAATGGTCTGCCTTCGACCGCGACGCAGAAGGGCTCCTTTCAGTTGGGCATCTGCTCGGGCTATTCCACCGTTCCGCTGTTATTTTTCGCGAGGAGTCGATGGCACTCAAAACGGGCGGGCAGGAAATCGATGTCGATAAAATTGAATCTCTCATCAACGGACGCAAGGTCGCTCGCGAAACCAAAGACTGGTCCGAAGCAGATCGCCTGCGCGATGAACTGAGCGCCCTCGGTGTCGTTCTGGAAGACACGCCCAAGGGAACCGTCTGGACAATCAAATGACCGCCGCCGTGTTCACGGACATCTATCGAAAATTCACTGACGTGTACCAACGCTCGTTGGTGGAAGAGGAAGACGCGCCGCAAATTCCCGAAAAAGTCATCCGCTGTGTGTGGAACGATCAACTCCTCAACACCGACCGTCTGCAATCCACCGCAGGTCATGGTATTGAAGTACTGTCACCCGGTCACTGGAATTTTGGTGCCGGCCCGGATTTCAAAAACGCCGTCATCAAGATCGATGGTCAGATGCAGGAGGGTGATGTCGAACTGCATGTTTACGGATGCGACTGGAAAGCCCACGGGCACTCCGACAACAACGACTATGACAACGTCATCCTGCACGTTTTCCTTTGGAAACACCGTGGTGCAAAACGCGCCCACACGACAACAGAAAAACCGGCGTCGCAATCCCGGCCCCATATCGTCGAGCTTGAACTCAAGCCTTATTTGAGAGATGGCCTGCTCAAACTGAACGCAGAACTGGATTTCGACAGTTACCCGCTACTCAACCAGTTCAATACCGGCTTGTGTTACGGCCCTCTGTCGCGCCTGCCCACAGCGCGGTTTGAAGAATTGCTTGGCAACGCCGGTGATGCACGGATTCAGATCAAGATGGACCGCTTCCACGACCGCATCATCCTGAACGGTTACGAGCAGACATTTTACGAAGGCATCGCCGAGGCACTGGGCTACCCTTCCAACAAACAGCCGTTCAAGGATCTCGCGCAGAGGATCCCCTGCGCCGAATTGACCGGGCTGATTCCTGGCAACGGCTCTCCTACAGAAAAAGTATTGCCCTTACAAGCCGCGTTGTTCGGCGTGTCCGGATTGCTCGAGAACCGCTTTCCTCATCCCAAAGAGATGGAGGGCGAAAGCAGGCTGTATGTCGAAACCCTGCTGAAACTCTGGAACCAGCAAAAGAGCCACTATGGCGACCGGGTCATGGACCACAGCCAGTGGAAATTCGGCAGGATGCGTCCGGCCAATTTCCCGTACCGACGCATCGCCGCGCTGTCCCATCTGGTGCTGAAACACAGCGAGGGCGGATTGTTCGAAAATTATATTAGTTTCATGAATACAATGGTTTCTATTTCCCAGGCCAAAGGTTATAATGCGCGTACCGGAAAGAAGGCCGCACAGTATTTTCTCTTGGAAGAAGACGATTTCTGGGCGCGTTATTACACGCCCGGCGGGAAAAAACTTCAAGGAAATCAAAAGCTTATTGGCCCTGACCGGGCACGGGAAATCCACATCAACATTGCGGTTCCCATTTGCCTGATCTATGCCAGAGCCAGTCGGTCGCAACCCCTGGAGGCATTTTTGCACCGGGGGTTTTCTACGCAATCTTCCCTGGCAGACAACCAGTGGTTGCGGTTCATGAAGCACTACATTCTGGGCAAAGAACAACGCATGCTGGACACCTTGAACAGTGATCGGCACACCCAGGGACTCATGCAGGTTTATCAGGATTTCTGCACTAAAAACAAAAATAATTGTCTGCGTTGCCGGTTCCCGGAAGTGGTGGACCGGTACTTTTCATAAAATAGACAAAAACTATTAATCCGAAGAGACACCGATAAAAAATATGGATCATTTAACCGCACTCGAAAATCAAAGTATTTACATTCTGCGCGAGGCCTACAAGAATTTCAAAAACCTCGCCATGCTCTGGTCTATCGGCAAGGACTCGACCGTCATGTTGTGGCTTGCCCGCAAAGCTTTTTATGGTCACTGCCCCATTCCACTGGTGCACATCGACACCAGCTACAAGATCCCGCAAATGATCGAGTACCGGGACCGCGTTGCCAAAGAATGGAACCTGAACCTCATCGTCGGGCAAAACAAAAAAGCACTTGATGAAGGCATGAACCACGAGAAGGGTCGCATCGTTTGTTGTGAAGCGTTGAAGACCCAGGGGCTGGCCGGAATCATGGAAGAACACGAGTTCACTGGATTGATTCTCGGCATCCGGCGTGATGAAGAAGGCACGCGCGCGAAAGAACGTTATTTCTCGCCTCGCGATAAAAATTTTGAATGGAATTTCAAGGATCAGCCGCCGGAACTGTGGGACCAGTTCAAAACCACGTTTGCCGATGGCACACACATCCGCATTCACCCGCTACTGCACTGGACGGAATTGAACGTCTGGGAATACATCGGGCGCGAGAAGATGCCGATCATCGATCTCTATTTTTCCAGAGAAGGCAAGCGTTACCGATCACTAGGTTGCGCTCCCTGCACCGGCTCGATTGATTCCAACGCCTCCAACGTCGATGAGATCATCGAAGAGTTGCGCGACAATACCTCGACCTCCGAGAGGTCCGGCCGGGCGCAGGATCAGGAAGACACCTACGCCATGCAAAAACTTCGCGCGAAAGGATACATGTAATGCGCGAAAACGGAAATACCACAAGCGGTAAACTCATGCGGCTTGTCATCGTTGGTCATGTCGACCACGGCAAGTCCACGCTGGTGGGCCGCCTCTTGTCCGACACCGACAGTCTGCCTGACGGCAAGGTGGAATTCGTCCAGGACATCTGCGACCAGCAAGGCAAAGAGTTCGAATTCGCGTTCCTGCTCGATGCTCTCGAAGAGGAACAGGAACAAGGCATCACCATCGACACCTCGCAGATTTTTTTCAAGACCGAAAAACGTCCCTACTGCATCATCGATGCGCCCGGCCACAAGGAATTCCTGAAAAACATGGTCACCGGCGCGGCCAGTGCCGAAGCGGCCCTGCTCCTCATCGATGCCAACGAGGGTGTGCAAGAGCAATCGCGGCGACACGGCTATATCCTGCGTCTGCTCGGGCTCACCGAAGTTGCTGTAGTCGTCAACAAAATGGATCTGGTCGGCTACAAGCAAGAGGTCTTCGACAAAATCAAGGACGAGTACACGCAGTTTCTAGGATCGATGGAAGTCAAGGCCAAGGAATTTATTCCGGTCTCCGCCAAGCTCGGAGTCAACATCGCCAAGTCCGCCAAGGAAGAAATGTCCTGGTACGACGGTCCAACGGTACTCGAAATGGTTGACCGGTTCGCCTCCAAAGCGTCACAGGTCAACCGACCGTTTCGTATGCCGGTGCAGGATGTTTACAAGTTCGACTTGAGACGCATCATCGCCGGGCGTGTGGAGTCCGGACGCGTCAAGGTAGGTGATGAAATTGTTTTCTCGCCGTCCAACAAACGCGGGACCATCCAATCCATTGAAGCGTGGAACGTTCCCGAACTGCCAGCGTCTGCCGAAGCCGATGACTCCACCGGCTTCACCCTCACCGAGCAGATTTTTGTCGAGCGCGGGGAAATCGCAAGCCTGGTGGACGAGTCGCCGATTGTCACCACCACCTTTGAAGCCAACGTATTCTGGATGGGGAAAAACCGTCTCGAAAAAGGAAAAACCTATTATCTGAAACTGACAACGCAGAATGTCGAATGCGAAGTGGCGGAGTTCAAACGCGCCATCGACGCTTCCACCCTGGAAACCCTGGCCAATCAGGACTACATCAATCGCAACGATGTTGCCGAACTGGTTTTGAAAACACGGCAACCGGTCGCCTTCGATTTGTTCGGCACGGTCGCCGAGACCGGGCGTTTTGTTTTAGTCGATGAGTACGACGTTTGCGGCGGCGGCATCATCACGCATTACACGCCGATGACCGATGTCGACCGTCTGCGTGACGAAACCCGTTTCCGCGATTCACACTGGGTCCAGGGTAATGTCACCTCCGAGATGCGGGCCTACCGCAACGGTCACCTGCCAGCACTCATCCTGTTCACCGGCAAACCGGGAGTCGGCAAGGCGCAACTGGCGCAGAGCCTCGAAGAAAAACTGTTTCACCAGAATTTCCAGAGCTACCTGCTTGACGGGCGCAACGTGCAACTCAGTGTCGCCGCTGATCTCAAACCGGATCAGATAAGGCAGACGCACGAATCGGTGCGCCGCTTCGGGGAAGTGGCCAAGTTGTTCACCGATGCCGGACACGTTGTCATTTCCACTTCCAACATATTCAATCAGGAAGATCACTCATCGCTCGACCTGTTAGTCGCGCCCAATCCGGTCATCGAAATTCAGGTGACCAACGATGCCAACCCGAAAGGCGTTCCGCAAATGGTGATGACCATCGACGAAGCCCGGCAGGTGGACAAGGCCGTTGAGCGGATTGTGAATCACCTCAAGGAAGAAAAAATTCTGGTCGGTCATAACTATTCGATTTAACCAGGGTAACTCGTCACCTTTGCACAGAGGGCTTTGCATAACCCGAAAATCAAAAACAAAGGCTAGATTCTTCGTCCCGTTGGTCCTCAGAATGACAGTTCGGCACCAAATATGTCACCCTGAGCTGATAGCCTGTCCTGAGCTTGTCGAAGGAAAGGGGGCCTCCAAATTTCTGGCATTTGTTTTAATGCTTCTTCAAAGGTCTCCTTTGCAAACAGAAATAGCGGTTGACTTTTTCCCGCAGACGGTCAAAATGTGGACTCAATTTTTCAGGGAACGACAACATGCCAAAAATTACCGTAGAAGACACAGTCACCGGCAAAACCGAGACTTTTAAAATCGGTTATGGTGGCAATCTGCGCCAGGCCGCAGAAGCCCGAGGCATCAACCTGTACAAGGGGATGAACGAATACCTCAACTGTCACGGCATGGGGTCTTGCGGCACCTGCCTGATTGAGATCGCACCCCTGGAAAATGTTGACGGTCACAGTATCATCGAAAAACTGCACAAAATCGGCGACAACCAAAAACTCGGTTGCCGAACCAAAGTCTACGGCGACATCACCATCAAGGCCAAACTGGTCGACTGACCCCCCTCCCCACGCACACGATAGGCCCTCATTGTTCTCAGCTTTTCAGATTGCTTTGCAAATGGGTTTTATATTTTTTAAGAAGTTTCAGGTTGTAAACTTCCAGCCCAAATAAAATCGTCAAATATATATACCAAAGTAAAAGGCTCCTACTCTCAAGTAGTAATAGTTTTAGAGCCGGAAGCCACATAGCATTTCCTAACGGACTAATTTTAATGACGTGCATACCAACCCCGGTAGCCACTACAAGCACCCCGCCTATTCTATAGTATGAAATCACCCTTTCAAGAGCGAAGAAAAATTCTGAAAACCTTAAAGTTGACATTAATATAAAATGATAAACATTCACAATTATTAAGATCAAACGATATTCCCAAAACCCCCATTTAACAAGACCAGTTACGAGAATTAAATCGGTGGTGAGGAAGAGAATATAAGTTAGTTTGTAAATTTTCAGGTAACTCATTTCAGGGCAACCTCGGATTTCTATATCTGTAGTAAAATCAATACTGGCAGTAGTGTCAGCCCCACCACCGCGACCAATCCGTGGACCATGATGCCCCATTTCACGCTGAGGGGTAGGATTGTGATAAAGTAAAGCCCGGCTCCGTAGTCGAAGATCGTGTTGTCGCCATGCGCCCAGTTGAGGACGAGGAACATCGACAGGCTCAGCAGAATCGTGCAGTAAAAAACAAGATGCATGCGCAGACGCGCCGGTGTGGTCTTATGAAATGCCATGGTCAGCCCGAGGAAGGTGTTGACGATGTGCAGGCAAATTGCAGAGACCACCCAGATCAGGGAAGGCGAGTTGGCAATATTGGGAAAGGCTTCAGCAAACATTTGGCGGATGACCGGGAATTAATGTTTTAGAGAACGATAAAAATTAATGCCGTAAAGAATTGGGAAGCCCCACTTCGACAGGCTCAGCGTGACATATTGAAGCATTCTTTGATTTTGCGATGCGCTCAAAAATTGTTACCCGCACAATAAGGGAAAGCCCACTGGCCCCACCGCAAGGTGGTGAAATTTTAACATGAAACTCACACTACAAAATCGTAAAGTGGTCATCACCGGAGCCGGCGATGGCATTGGTCGGGCACTCGCGCTGGCCTTTGCCGAGGCTGGCGCAAAAGTCGCCGGATGCGCCCGAAGTGCCGACCGGCTGGAATCGCTATCCCGCGAAATTTCCGGAGACGGTCACCTGTTTGAAACAGCCGATGTAAAAAATGTCGACGACATTCAACGGTTCGCAGAAAAAGTTAACGCAACATTAGGCGGGGTCGATGTGCTGGTCAACAATGCCGGTGCTATCGGCAAGCTCGCCACTTTTTTTGATCTCGACGACAACGACTGGCAGGAAGCGTTCGAGGTCAACCTGTTGTCGGCGGCCCGATTATCACGCGCCTTCATTCCGGCGTTGAAAAAATCGTCTGCTGGAGCGATCATCAATATATCGTCCATCGCCGCAAGCCGACCAGGCGAAATATTTCCGCATTATTCAGCGATGAAAGCTGGCATGTCTGCCCTGTCCTCTTCGCTATCCACCACGCTTGCGCCGGATGGCATCCGCGTCAACACGGTTTCGCCGGGGCCGGTCTGGACCCGATCCTGGGAATTGGAAGCCGAACAAGCGGCAGAGGTCAGCGGGAAAAATATCGCCGAGATGGCAGACGAAATCCGCGCCTCCACCGCTGAAACCGTGCCGCTCAAGCGCATGGGCCTGCCAGAGGATGTCACCGGGCTGGTCCTGTTTCTCGCATCGGACCGGGCAGGCTGGATCACCGGGTCCAATTTTGTTGTCGACGGCGGCGTTCTGCGCCAACCTTATTGAAGGAACGGAAAATGTTTTCTATCATTAGATGGCGACTTTCGCATATGCGTTTGTTTAAATTCAAAAACAGGGCTGTCGCACTTCGACAAGCTCAGCGTGACACATTAAATATAAGAACTGGCATTCTGAGCGAAGCGAAAAATCTTGCCTTTGCTTTTGATTTTTCGGTTTATGCAAAACTCCTCACCATTACATTATTGTCCGGTCTGCTGTTGCTGAGTGCCTGTAGCATGAGACACAATCCGAACGCGCCAACAAAACAACTGGTGCCCGATTCTGCCGAGGTGTATGACAAACGATTCCGCAAAATAAATATTGAAGACATCGACCTGGCCCAGTTCTGGGACGAGGACCCGGCATCCTCCGAAGAACGGGAACCCATCATCATCAGCAGTAGCACGTACTCGGAACTGCTTGAAGACGTGAAAGGCGGAGTCGTCAACATCTACACCCTCCGGCTGGAGGAACACGATATCCGTTTCGGCTTGTCACCCAACGATATCCTGCCACTCCGCATTCCATTATTGTCCGATCTGATCGACGTCGTTCCGTGGAAAGTTCCCCTGCCGCAACAAACGCAGGGCATCAGCCTGGGGTCGGGATTCATCATCAATGAAGAAGGTTACATTTTAACGAACGCGCACGTTGCCGCCAACGCCACCGATATCCGGATTGTGCTGGCGGGAGGTGAGAGACAGATTCCGGCGAAGATCATCGGCATGGACCCGATGACAGACACCGCGCTGTTGAAAGCCGAGGCCGGGTATCCCTTGCAGGCACTGCCGCTGGGCGATTCCGACGCGCTCAAGGTGGGCGAGATGGTCATCGCCATCGGCAACCCGCTGGGACTGACGCACACCATGACCTCGGGACTCATCAGCGCCAAGCAGAGGGTGATCCCCGGACAAAAAAAAGGACAGGTGCTCGATTTCCTGCAAACAGATTCGGCGATCAACCCCGGAAGCAGTGGCGGACCGTTGATCAACCTTTACGGTGAAGTCATCGGCATCAACACCGCCATCATTTCCGATGCGCAACTGGTCGGGTTCGCCATCCCCATGAACACGGTCAAGGAAGTGATGCCGCTGTTGATCACAGATCAAACCCAACGCGGATGGTTCGGAGCTTCGGGCATTCCACTCACCACCAAAGAAGCCGTCCGCCTGAATTACCCGGACGCCTCAGGCATCCTCATCCGGGAAGTGTCGGAGAAAAGCCCCGCGGAAAAATCGGGACTGAAAAAAGACGACATCATCATCGAACTGAACGGTCAGACCATGGACGATTTTCTACTCTTCCGGCGCAAACTGCTCGGCCTGACACCGGGCAAAACCATTTTGCTCGGCATCTTCCGTGACGGAGAAATTATCGACATCGAAGCCGAACTCATCACCAACCCGAAAGAGTCTTGAACAGAAGAGCTTTGTATAACTCTAAAATCAAAAGCAAAGGCGAGATTCTTCGCTTCGCTCAGAATGACAGTTCGTTGATTTTATGTGTCACGCTGAGCTGATAGCCTGTCCTGAGCTTGTCGAAGGAAAGCGCGACCTCCGCTTTTCAGTTCCTCAAAAAAGCACCTTATGCAAAGGTCTCCTTTTAGCTAAAAACAACTTTTAAACAACAGGAAATAAAATGAATCCCCAGATTTTCAGAGAGTACGATATTCGCGGTCTGGTAAAGACCGAACTGCTTCCCGACGTGGTCGAAAAAATCGGCAAGGCGGTCGGCACCACCATCCGTCGCCAAGGCGGCAAAACATTCACCCTCGGCTGGGACGTGCGCGCCAGTTCCATAGAGTTTCGCGATATCCTCACACGCGCACTCAACTCCACCGGCTGTGATGTGATCGACATCGGGCTGGTCGCCACTCCTCAGGCCTACTTCTCCCTGCACCATCTCAATCCGGATGGCGGCATCATGATCACCGGCAGTCACAATCCGCCGGAGTACAACGGATTCAAATTGAGCGAAGGCAAACACAGCCTCTACGGAAAACGCATTCAGGATTTGCGCGTCCTCATCGAGAATAACGATTTTGAAACCGGAAGCGGCACCGCGCGCGAAGAAAATATCCAGGATGCTTACTGCGCCAAAATCAAAAGCATCATCAATATCAAACGTCCGGTTAAAGTGGTGCTGGACGGCGGCAACGGTTGTTTCGGCATCACCGGACCGCGCCTGATGCGCGAACTCGGGCTCGACCCGATTGAACAGTTTTGCGAACCCGACGGCACCTTCCCCAACCATCATCCCGACCCGACCGTCGAAAAAAATATGCTCCCACTGATGGACCGCGTCAAACAGGAAGGCGCAGAGCTGGGTATCGGATTCGACGGAGACACCGACCGCCTCGGCGTGGTCGATGAAAAAGGCCGCCTGCTGTGGGGCGACGAACTGCTCATCCTG
The DNA here is from genome assembly GCA_029261535.1 of Nitrospinaceae bacterium. Taxonomy (GTDB): domain Bacteria; phylum Nitrospinota; class Nitrospinia; order Nitrospinales; family Nitrospinaceae; genus Nitronauta. The sequence goes on from JAJDBF010000031.1 coordinate 98,070, forward strand.
TTCGCCCGCGCCGTGTTGAAAGAGCATCCGGGAACCGCCGTGGTCGGCGAGGTGAAATGTTCACAAAACTTATTCAACGACATCAAACGTCATGGCGGGGCGGCTCACATGTCCGCCGCCGGGCATTCGCTGATTAAAAAGAAAATGCGCGAGACCGAGGCTCTGCTGGCAGGCGAGATGAGCGGGCATATCTGTTTCGCAGACAATTACTACGGCTTCGACGACGCCATCTTTGCCGCTTGCAGAATACTGGAGATTGTCGCCAACAGCGATCAGACGATTTCTGAAATGTTGTCGGACCTGCCAGTCCTGCACAACACACCGGAGATACGGGTCGATTGCCCGGACGACCTGAAATTCAAAATCGTCGGCGAACTGACCGAACACTTCCGCAAAAATTATGATGTGATCGATATCGATGGCGTGCGGGTCAACTTTGAAGACGGATGGGCACTGGTGCGCGCCTCCAACACGCAACCCGTGCTGGTCCTGAGAGCCGAAGCCACAACGCCAGAAAAACTCGACAGCATCAAAGCCATCCTGTCCAATCAACTCAAACAGTACGAACCGGATGTTATGGTCGACCTGTAAATTTAATGGAAACTCTAATTATTATTTTTACGAAAAACAACCACGCGACATCGTTGTCTCTCAAAAAATAGGGGCCAGAATAACAAGAGATCTCAATGCCTTTCAAAAAGCACTGAAGTATTAATTAGTTAGACAGAGGTTTAGCCTTGGGGCATTCGCCCCTAGAACATTCAGTTGAACCGTTGAAATTAACAAAGAATGAGAAGAGGAGAGTAAAAATAAAGAATGGAAGCAATCATAATTAAAGTATTGAGTTCTTTTGGGGCAGCATTTGCGGGGGCTTGGGCAGCTTTTCATTATCAAATTTATAATGAGAACAAAAGCCAACTGGAGAGAAAAATTCAAATAATTAATTATTGCCAAATGGCGTTAGGTGCCAACCTAGAGACCTTGGTAAATTTTAAAAAAGATATATCAATACCCCAATTAGCGGAGGTAAAGGAGTTAAAAAAAATTCCTGAACTAAAAAAATTTCTAATAAAAGGCGAACCTCCCAATGAAGAAAGAATGGGAGTTCTTACAATGAATTGTTTGGTAAAGATTAGTCCAGAGCCTATATTTATGGAATTGACCAAATTGGAGGAGCTTTCTGGGTTTGCTGGAAAATATCCGGAAATAGTAGGAATCGGGTATAGGGTAAAAAAACAAATTTGGAACTTTTCTTACGCAAATAAAAATTACAACTTAGAAGTCAAGGAATTTGCCAAAAGTTATCCCAAGTTGGATATTCAAAGACTAAGTTTTCTTATAAGTAGTGTGGATATAATTTCTAATGATACTTAGATTCAAATAGTAAGTGCAACTTCTATCGATTGGGAAAGTGGATAAGCTGCGGTAACATCGTGGTTTTTCCCACCGACCAAAGCGAGAGGTGCACCGATGAGAGGTTACACGCAACTTACCCACGAACAACGAT